>CBINGZ010000001.1:0-258169 GCA_966250335.1 uncultured bacterium
GGTCGAGCGGCATGATTGCCGTTCTGTGTTCTAACACCTGCATAATTGTGCCAGGAACTGAAACGGCGAAATTGTGAAGGGATGGGGGATTTTCAGACGGAGGGAGTGTACGGAAGTCGGACTGTGGGGTGGATTCGGACAGGGGAGAAGAGAAATGAACAGGGAGTCACAGAGGACACAGAGGTAAGAAAGAAGAGAGGAGGAGAGGTGGGGGAGCACATTTAGAGGTATTGTGGGACGCGCTTGCGTAGGAGTTCTATCAGTTCGGGTTGCATGTAGTCGTAGTCGTCGGGGATGTTCAGGACGATGATCTTTTTCCTGGTCAGGAAGCGTTTGAACTTTGTGGTGAGTTTATTCCTGTGCTTTCTCTCCATCACGAGGATGATATCGGCCCATTCCAGCAGATCGGACGATACCGGGGTTTCGGCGTCGTTGTCGAGACCGGCGGAGATTGCCTCCAGACCCGGATATTCGGAGAAGACCGATTCGGCGGTAGGGCTGCGGAGGCGGTTTCTGCTACAGATGAAAAGCAGTCGTTTCACGGAGGAGAATCATACCTCCAGTTTGCCGAGCACGTAGATCGCCCCCGTAGGCGACGGAACGCCCCCCGCCGGCTCGAGCGTGACGGCGAACGCATCGGCCGCCTCGATCCGCTTCATACGGTGCAGACCGCTCGGGCTTCCCGCGGGATCGATCATCCCCGCGTCGATCGGCTTCCCCTGGTAGAGCGCCCAGAGCTGATACTGCTTTCCCGCGGGAGGCTCCGGGAGCGCCTGCGCCGCGAACATTACATCCTTCGAGGTCGGGTCCCAGTAGACCACGGCACGCGCATCGGGCGCCGGCTCCTGGCCCCCCAGCTTCACGACGACGTTGTCGGGGTTTTCCAGATTCCGCATATCCGCCATCACCGTGTTGACACGGTTTTTCAACTGCTCGTAATCGTGCGCGATCCTCTCCCGCTCGGCAACGGCGGCTGTAAGTTTCCCTTCCGTCTCCTTCCACTGCATCCCGAAATACCCGGCGGCCGACGCGCTCAACAATGCCAGCACCAGCGATGCCGCCAGCATATAACGGCTCGCCCCGGAACGTCTCGGCTCAACTCTCGCATCAGGATATAAAGGAATCACCGCGGTACGCTGCGCCGGAGACTCGGAGACGACAGGGGATGGAGCAGCCGATGCCGCGGCAACCGGATTCCGAATCGATCCCGTCGTAGCCTCCCCGCCGTCGGCCTCGTCGATGCGCCCCAGCATCCTCCCCTTCAGCTCCGGACGGGGGGATACGGCGGCGGCGATCGCCAGATGCTCGACGACCTCCTGGATCTCGGTGATCTCCGCACGCACCTCCGGATACTGCGCCGCGATGCTTTCAACCTCGGCAGCCTCGGCCGGGGTCAGCGCACCCATGACGTACAGTTCCAGCACGCCGGACGATATGTATTCCTCTCTGTTCAACTGGGACGGAACGATTGTTTCCCTACATCACGATTAGTTCGGGTATCGATATTCAGGCCCGGCTCGGGCGGCCCCACGGTTATGGCCCGGACTTCGCCGAGATGAGCGCGCGGAAGATGTTGATGGCAGCCCGCAGTCGTGTCTTCACGGTGCCGAGCGGAATATTCAGTTCGCGCGCCGCCTCGCTCTGGGTATATCCCTGAAAATAGACCAGCTCCACAAGCTCCCGCTGTTCAGGCTTCAACTCGTTCAGAAGCTCTCGCAGACCGATATGATCAGACGTGTCCGGTTGCGACAGTCGACCGTCAGCTTCATCTACGACGGAATCGATGCTTCGGATTCTCCGGAGGTCCTTGTACTCTCTGGACTTGACCTTGTCGAGCGCGGCGTTGCGGGCGATGTTCAGGATCCAGGTGAAGAAGGAGCCTTTCGTCGGATCGTATGCGGCGGAGTTGACCCAGATCTTCACGAACACCTCCTGGAGCACATCCTCCGCCATCTCCTGAACATCCACGATCCTGACGATCACCCCGAACAGCGCCGCCGAATATCGGTCGTAGACGATCTCGAGCGCGCGCCTCTCCCGCCGCTGCAACGCCTCGGCAAGGTCGGAGGGGGTGAGGGTATCCTGCTGACGTGGATCGTGTGTCACAATGCCCAGGTTTCTCTGCGAACTGACGCTCCGGCGCGAACGCGGAGTAATATAGGTCATTCGAACCGAAAGATGACCTGCGCCGTTTCCCCTCGTCTATCCCCTCTACTGGTCGGTGAGAGCCGCGAAGATCTCCGGAATTTCGTTCCAGTGGTTCATCACCGCGTCCGCGCTCGTTCCCTCTTCTGCATACTTGTGGTGGACCTGGTTCCCCTTGTAGAGGATCGCGCGCATTCCGGCAGCCTTTGCCCCCTTGATATCGGTCCGCTCGATATCACCGATATGGAGAGCCGACTCGGGACCTCCTCCAAGGGTCTGAAGAGCGCGGGCGAACGCCTCGGGGTGCGGTTTGGCAACCCCCGTCTCGTCGCTGAAGACCCATGCGGAGAAATATCTGTCGATGCCGACATGCTCCATCAGCTCGCGGAGCACCGAGCCGGGGGAGAAGGCGGTATCGGAGATCAGCGCAAGCTGCGCGCGATCGGCCAGAAACGCCAGCCCCTCATGGACGCCGGGAAGCAGTTCCGGAGGATGAGAGAGCACCCCGCGACATAAGATCTCGGCGGCGCTCGTCTCCCATTCGCTCGCCAGAGTGATATCGAGGCGGCGGCAGATCTCGGAGATCATCTCGGCGCTCGTCGGCGTCCGATGATGCTCGAGCCAGTGGTGGTCGAAGTAATCCCAGATGCCGGCGTAGGCCTGATGCAGACGCTCGTCGTCGCACGCATGTCCCGAACCGATGATCGCCTCCCGCAGCGCGTTCCGCCGCTGTTCGTTCCGCGCGTCCCCTCCCTCGGAGTTGAAGAGCGTATTCCAGAAATCGATGGTCACGATGGTGATCGGCATGAAGTCCTCCATGGTTCTTTGCTATACATGCTCATAGGTCACTCTCGTTCCCTCCGTGTCGGTCGGCGGGATGACGATCAGGCGTCGCGTGATCCGTTCGCGCAGCATCCCCACGTGACTGATGACGCCGATCGCCCGGCGATCCGATCGCAGTCGCTCCAGAGCGTTCATGACGGTGTCGAGCAGTTCGGTGTCGAGCGTGCCGAAACCTTCATCGAGGAAGAAGAACTCCATCGGAGCCCGACCGAGCTGGATGGTGTCGGAGAGAGCAAGCGCCAGGGCAAGCGATACCAGGAAGGTCTCGCCGCCGGAGAGAGAGGTGGTGGCGCGTTCGAGTCCGCCGTTCGCGTTATCCCTGATGAAGAAGCCGTCTTCCGGACGGGTTCCAAGCTCCAGACGTCCGGAGCTGAGGGAGGCGAGCAGTCTGGAGGCCCGGCGGCAGATCTCCTCCAGCCGTTCGTTCGCCAGATAGTTGACGAACGCGTTGCCGCGCAGGTAGCGGGCCAGCCGGTCGGCAACGGCGGCGCGCTTCTCGAACTCCTCGTTCTCCCGCATCACCCGCCGCCAGTCGGCGTTCTTCTCGCGGCACTCCCGGAGCCTGTCGGTGGCGATACCGAACGCTCCCATCGCTTCACGATACTCGGTGTCGGCGCTCTCGTGGGCGGATTCCAGGGAGGCGAGTTCGATGGGATCGATCGATCGGCCCGCGATCTTTTCGTCCAGGTCGGCGATCTGTTCGTCGAGTCTGCGGGCATCCGCCTCGGCCTTCTCCACGTCGGCGCGGAGCGCGGCCAGGTCGGCGGGATCGAGCAGTCCGGCGCGCGCCTCCTCGATCGTCGCGAAGCCGTGGTCGGGGAGCGCGGCGGAGCAGGCGGCGGCGGCGCGATCACGTCCGGTCCGTTCGCGATCGACCTGTTCGGCAAGATCGGAAACACGCATGGCGGCAAGACGCGACTCGTTCAGCAGGCGGTCGTGATCCTCCTTCGCCCTGCTCCTTCCCCCCGCCAGCAGATCGCGCCGTTCCTCGCGGGAGCGGATCAGGGCCTCTGTCGGCAGATCAATCTCGTCGACGGGGAGGATCGCGCGGAGCCGGGCGTTCACCGATCCCGTGCGTCCCTCGACCTCCGTGTCGATCGTCGCAATGCGATCTTCCTCTCCGCTCCGTCTCATCTCCGCCTCGCGATATCGGGCCTCGGTTCTCCCCAGCTTCTCCTTCTCCTCCAGAGCGGTGCGACGCAGTTCATCGATCCTTCTGCCGAGTCCCTCCGCCTCCCGCTCCCGCACGGAAGCCCGCCCGAGTTCATCCTCGAGGGCGGCGGGAGGGATGTCGGGGGCGAGCCGTTCGAGAGCGGCAAGGACGACGTCGCGATTGAAGAGAAGACCGATCCGTTCCTCTTCCAGCGTCTCCAGACGACCGGAGAGAGCGGCGATCTCCGACTCCAGAGCCGCCACGACGGCCGCCAGATCCGGGCCTCTGCGGTTGAGATCCGCAATGAACTTCTCAAGATCGGTGGCCGCGCTCTTCGCCTTGCCGATCTCTACCCGGAGCAGATCCTCCTCCTCTCTCGTCTCCTCGACGGCCCGTCGAATATCGTCGGCGCCTGTGAGCGGGCCTGCGCCGAGGCGGTCGAGCGCCGTCGCCGCCTGCTCCACCGCTTCCGCCACGGCCGTACGCGCGGCCGCAAGATCGCGGGCGCGCGCTGAAGAATGAGCGCGGAGTGCGTCCAGATCGGCGGTCGCGCGCTGCAGGCCGTCGGAGCGTTCGCGCAGCAGCTTCTCCCGTTCCTTCAATTCTCCTTCGAGTTCGGTCAGACGGCGGCGGCCGTCGTCGTCGGGTCGATGCGGTTCCGGGTGGTCGAGGGCGCCGCAGAGAGGGCAGGGGTCGCCGGGGGAGAGTCTGGGAACGAGGAAGGAGAGAGCGTAGCGATCACGCGCCTCCTCCCGTCGGGCGGCCGTCTCATCACGCAGTCGGGTCAGCTCCGCCACGTCGAGAACGGATCGTTCCAGTGTCGTGCCGAGATATTCCGCTCGCGTTTCGAGTTCACGCAGTTCACCTTCCAGAGCGGCGGTATTTCTTCCCTCGAGCCGCGCGCCGGCGCTGTTCAGGATCTCCCGGACCTTCAGAAGACGGATCTCCTTCCCCCTGAGCGACTCCAGCCGCTCCTCGGCCTGGGCGTGCGACGCCTGACGTTTCCGAAGGACTTCCAGATGCTCCCGGTGAACCGCCATCTTCCCATCCAGCAGAACGCGTCGCGTCGCGATCAGGGCGGTGAGATCCTCCCGCTCGTTATCGCATTTCGATATGCTTTGATCGATCCCCTTCAACCGGTCCAGCTCGCGTCGAAGAGCGGCGATCCGTTCACGGTCGTCGACTGAAAGGATCAGTGAGCGATATTCATCGGAGCAGCGGCCGATCTCGTCGTCGAGAGCGGCGGCGGCATCGCCGAGCTCCTTCAGCTCTCCCCGCAGCCGCTCGATCTCCAGGGCGAGTTCTTCGGAGCGATGGAGATGGGCGCTTCGCATCTCACGAAGTCTGTGGATCTCCTCCTGCTCGTTCCTGATCCGTTCCAGGGCCTGGATTTCCTCCCACAGCGGTCCGTACCCCAGGTCGTAGTCGCGGTCGGCGCGTTCCCATGCGGTCCGGGCGGCGGCGAGCTTCGGCGCCACTCCCTCTCGAGCGGTTGTCGCCTCCTCGTGCGCCCTCTCCGCCCCGGCCAGACGGCGCTCCGCCTCCTCCAGCGCGCGCACGACCGACTCGACGGCACGGCTTCGTTCGGCCAGTTCGATCCGGAGTCGGGCCGCGGCCGTCGCCGCTCGGCCGTCGCGCGACGCTTCGTATCGTTCTCCGGCGGAAGATCGCTCCACGATCAGTCTGCGAAGCGTTCGCGCCTCGTTCAGCGCCGTCGAGGCCGCTTCCGATTCCCTCCCGCTCTTCTCCTTACGGCTCGTCGCCTCGGCGAGTTCGACCTCGCGGGCGGCCAGGGCGGCATCGTCGTATTCGCGGAGTCCCTCCAGACGGCCGGCGGTGCCGGCGCGGTTCCCCTGAAGGTCGGCGGAGAGGCGACCGAGCCGGCGGGTGAGCGACTCACCGAGCTGATCGAGCCCGAAGAGCCGCTGCATCGCCTCGCCGCGATCCTTCGGCTTCAACGAAAGGAAGCCGGCGAACGAACCCTGGGGGAGAACAACGGCGCGAAGAAAATCCTCCAGCGATATACCGACGATCTCTCCGATCCTCTCGGCAACCTCCTTCTCCTTATCGGCGATCGTCACCTGGCGTCCTTCGGCATGTTCCCGGAGCCAGACCTTTTTCGTCTCGGTGGCATCCTGCCTGTTCCGGGCAAGGCTTCTGGCGACAGTATAGCGGCGGCGTTCGCCGCCGTCGCCGATCTCGAACGTGAAGCTGACCGCGCACCCTTTCTCTCTGATATTGACCACGCCGCCGTGCCGTCTGGGAGCGCGTTTCACGTCGCCGTAGAGGGCAAGGGTCATGGCATCGAGGATGGAGGACTTGCCGCTGCCGGTGGGACCGAAAATGCCGAAGAGTCCGTCGCGCAGCAGATCGTCGAATTCGATCGTCTGGGGCTGACGGAAACTGTTCAATCCCTTGATTTCCAGGCGGATCGGTCTCATCGGCGGTGGTTCGGCTCTCTTCTGCCGGAATCTATCTGTTGTTGAAATACATCGATTCCACGAAGCCGGACCAGATGGTCTGCACGGCCTCCGGAGAATTGACCTTGTGGACGGCCGCCAGCACCGGCGTGAGGAATCTGTCGCACTTCGATATCTCCTCATCGATCTTCGCCAGTTCCGATTCCAGACCGCCCCGGCGGCGCTCGATCCAGGCGGCGTCCTTCAGGCCGGCCTCGATGGTAAAGGGCTCCTCGCTTCTGATCGACGCAAGACGGGTCCGCTCGTTCCGGACCGCCGCGGCCATCCGCCGTTCCTCGTTCACCAGCGACTCGAACGAGCCGGTCCGATCCCCCCCGATCGAATCGATCAGGTTGGCGACCGTGCGGAGCATCTCCAGATCGCCCCGAAGGTATCCCTTCTGCACCAGATCCCAGTACTTCGCGTTGACGCTGTCGCGGGCGTTCCCCATGTCCGGGTGGAGGCGCTTGGCAAGGCGACGGTAGAGAAGACGGGTCTGTTCGGCCCGTTCCCTGGGGGATTCGAACCCCTCGCCGCTCTGTCCCGATCGGGGATGATATCCCCGGCGGCTCCGGTCGGAGGTCCGCTCCAGCCTCGACCTGATCCGCGCGAACTCGTTGTGGACGGCGCGCAGCACAAGATCGACCATCTTGCCGTCCAGCTTCTGGCCCCGGTCGAGTTTGAGGGAAAAGAGTTCCACCATCCGACGCCGCTCGCTCATCGCCAGGGTCCGTTCCTGGATCTTCCGTTCAAGCTCGCCGAACAGTTCCGAATAGGCGCTCCGGAGCCGGGGAAGGGTCTCGAAGCTCAGTTCCATCCGCTCGTCGAACAGATCGGCAAGAGCCCGGCGATGCTCCTCGATACGCTCGCGAAGCAGCAGGACGTCCGGATGTAGAATGATCGCGGTCACGTCGGGTTCAATGGAATATCGTCACGGATCGCGCCTCCTCCGCGCGGCCGTCGACGGATTTATCGGTCGAAGATACGGGTCTGCCGACAATGGGAAAACGTAGAGTCGAGGGGATCGATTGCAGGAGGTAACGCGCCGTTATCTTCGACGCGCTCCGTGTGTCTTCCAGTGCCGGGTCTCACCCGGTACCGATGAATATGTCGAGCCGGTTCCCGTGATGCCTTCGATGCCGTACCTCATGAATCTTCAGCGATCCTCCACCCTTCTTCTGCTTCCCCTTCTGGCGGCGCTTCTGGCGACCGGCTGCGGCAGCGCACACCCCGCCCACGGCGGCAAACTGAGCGAGGCGATGGAGAAGGCTTCCGAGGATAACAACGGTGAGCGCAATGTGGAGATCCGGCATGATCCCGTCGTGGAGGAACCGATCGAGGAGGAGGATTCCGCCTCCTTCATCGCTCAGACGATCGCGGATATCATCGTGATCATCGCCGAACCCCGCACTCCTTCCCCTTCCTCCGGCACGCGCCACGGATGGCTCGCGCTGACGACGGGGGGAGGGCTTATCGACCTGCGTGAGACGTTCGGCCACTATGGAATCGGGCTGCGGCTCGGCCTGCCGGTATCCGATCGGTCGAGGATCTCCTTCACCGGAGATCTGGCGCTGGCGGCCGTTTCCCGGACGAGCAGACTGGCCCGGTCGATCGACGACCCGCTGATGGTGATGAGCGGCGGGGTCCAGTACGGCTACGACGCCTCGCAGACGCCATCCTCCTCCGGCCTCTATTTCCTCTTCGGGCTGCACGCGCGCGCGATGCGATGGAGCTACAGAAACGCGGTCACGGCCGGCTCGCTGACGGTTCGGGAGGATGAACTGTACGGATTCGGCTTCTCGGCCGGGATCGGAACGGAGCTGGTGCAGACATCAGCGTTCCGGCTGGGGATCGAGGCGCTCCCCTCGGCGACGTTCTGGTTCCCGACGACGCAGAACGGGTTCGAGAACGACATCTTCGGCAGTTCGTTCTCGATGGGGTTCGGTGCCGTCTTCGATTTCGAGCTGTAGGAGGGAGCCCCTTCCCGGCTCGTTCACCCTCCCATCCTAGTCGAGATTCAGCGCCGCGTTGAGCCCCAGCGTTATCGGGACATGCTCCGCGATCTCCCCCGCCAGCGGGATCCTCAGGCTCAGGCCGAGCTGCGCCCGCTTGAAACGGATGCTCCCCGTCAGACCAAGCTGATTCAGCCACCGCTGATCGAATCTCTCCACGTAGTTCATCTGGTATCGTCCGCTGACCCCGCCGCCGAACTCGAAATTCCTGTAGAGATAGACCCCCTGGGCCACATAATGGAAGAAGGTGCTCAGATAGGCGTCGGGCTCGCCCCGCCCGGTCTCCGTGAAGAAGATATGGACGAGAGGCCCCCCATGCAGCCGCACATGGAGGTTCCGGTTCTTCCGGAAGTTGTACCCGACGGCCCCATCCAGGGAGAGGGTGGTGCTGCGGAACGCCTCCAGACGGTCGACGAAATCTCCCAGACTGCCGGCAACCACGGCAAGATCGTTGGTCACGCCGGTCGGCAGCCGCATCCCGATTCCGCCGACCCACGAGGTATCGCGCGAACGGAATCCCATCCCCAGTCGGACATTTCCGACGCCGGTGACCGATCTGTCGTTATCGGTAAAGCCGACATGGGAGAGGGGGATATCCCCCTCGAAGAAAGAGCGTCTCGTCACCGGAATCCGGACCGAGAGAAGGTAGGCGGCGGTGGAGATGGAGATGTTCTCCACGTCGAGAAATGGTTTGACGACTTCCAGGGCAACCTGACGGTCGAAGCCCTCGCTCCCCCAGATCGGCTGCGCGGCGAGTCGTCCGGGGGTGAACGATTGAGCTACGCAGCAGAGGAAGAGTGTGAGAAGGGGGAGAGAGAACGATCGAGAGGGGAGAACCTGAACGTGGCGCATCGATGCCTCTGGTGATTTCCTGGAGAGAAAAGGAAAAAATCGATTCAAGACTTGATATCCGTCGAAGAAAGGAGCGCATACTACGCAATTCGACACCGATTTCGAGCGAATTCTCTTCCTGCAATCGTATCCCGCCGCAACAGCAAGCCCAAGCAGGCAGGCCGCTAATCGCCCCGCATATCTTGTTCCCATCACCGCGCGACAAGCGCCGGACGGGCCCGGAAGAGCCGGGAGCCCGACCGAACAGGCGCCGGGAGACGGCGCGAACCATAATGTTTTCAGCAGTAAACCACAGAAAGGAGAACACCATGAACCGCACGAACAGCAGAATCAGGGAGCTCGCCCTTCCGGCGGCACTCTTCCTCACGACACTCTTCGCCCTTCCGGCGGCGGCACAGCCCACGACCGCCCCGACCCGGACCCCGACGCGCACGGCGCCGACACGGGATATCTATGTGAAGGGGCGCTTCGCGCTGAAGGGAGTCAAGCAGGTCTTTTCGGTCCTCCCCGGCAACGCCATCACGCTGAGCGTCAACGACGGCACACTGAACACCACGACCGGCAAGTACGAGTTCGATCTGAGCTACACGGCCGTCAACGGCGGAAATGCCGCGACGGGCCCGTTCAACAACCGGGTCGTCGACGACGGCGTGGGGATGGCGGGAGTCACCGGCATCACGTTGAACGCGGGGGAGGCGAAGGTGATCACCCACAAGAACGTCGCCTTCGATCTGGGGTCGAACGAGGTGAAGGTCCTTCTTGACGACGCCAACCAGGTCGCCGAGACGGACGAGGGGAACAACAGCCCCACGGTCAAGATCACGATCCAGTAATCAACCAATTCGGAGACCATCATGATGCGAGCATCATTACGCGGGGGGATGACAGTCGCCCTGCTGTCGATCTTCTCACTGGCGCCGCAGGCTCTGGCGTCGGATTGCCTCACGAGCGCGCGGGCGACCGCGGGCGAACTGGCGACCCTGGCACGAAGATTCCTCCACCCCGGCACGATCAAGGGGTTCAACCCGCAGCCCGATCCTCCGGGCAGGCCGACAAACCCGGGCGAGGCACAGGGGTTCAACCCCCAGCCCGACCCGCCGGGAAGACCGACGAACCCCGGTGAGGCGCAGGGGTTCAACCCCCAGCCCGATCCGCCGGGGATCCTCCGGCCGATCTTCCAGCGGCTTGCCGCCGATTACGCGGTCGCGCGTCAGTCGTGCGCGGGGGAGAACGCCGAGATCGATCGTCTGATGCGACGCATGGAAGAGACGCTCCGCCTCCTCTCCTCGGCCGACTCGCCCGAATCGATGGGGCGACTGCTCCGGACGCTCGCCTCGGACGCCGAAGGGCTGGCGAGGCTCATGGATGGGATGGAAATGTCGTAATGGTATCGTGATGAGACAGAACGTCCGCCGCCGACTCTACCGGCGGCGGACGTTGTCGTTCAGGGGGATCCTACTTCCTCAGGATCATCGAGCCGGTCCGGCTCCAGTCGCCCGATCTCAGCGTGTAGTAGTACATCCCGGAAGGATATGCCGTTGCGTCCCACGTTACGACATATCCGCCGGAGGGGAGATATCGGTCGATCAGGGTCGTCACGAGCCGTCCCCCCGCGTCGAAGATATCGAGCCGGGTCGGTCCGTCCAGACCGAGCGAGAAATTGATCTCGGTGGAGGGATTGAAGGGATTCGGCCGGTTCGGCAGCAGCGCGTACGTGGTATCCCCCAGCTCGAAGAGCCTGTGCCGCAGACCGCAGAGTTCCAGCCGGAGGACGCCGGTATCCGCCGCCACCTCGGTACAGAGCCGGCTCTGCAACTGGAAGGAGAAGGTGAGATCGGCGCTGTCCCTCCAGGTCAGGTCGGCGCTGTCGACGAGACGGAGGAATGTCGCAAAGCGAAATTTCATGAGGGTGCCGGTGTCGCGAAGGCTCGTCCCCTGCGGCGCCGTCAGGGTGGCGGCGAACTCTCCGGGGACGTTCTTCACCGGCTTGATCGTCCACCCCTTGAGACGGGTCGTGGAGTCGATGATCGAGGCGATCCGCGCGGGGTCTCCGTTGAGAAGCCTGATGAGGAGCGTATCGTAGGTCAGCCTGAACTCGAAGCCGGTGACGAAGGCGGCGTCGAGCGAATCCTCCAGCACCAGCGGCATCGTCACCGTATCCCCCGGCGTCGCCGGGAAGGGGCTGTGGAAGGAGGCGGCGACCGTCGTCGGCTCGGCGGCGGTCAGGATCGTCTCCATCTCCACCGGGCTTCTCCGTCCGTCGGAGGAGCGTATCGTATAACGAAGCGCTCCTTTCGTCGCCGATCCCGCCGCCGGGTTGTACTCGACCGGGATTACGACCGAGGTGCCGGGCTGTATCCTGATCGGAAAGGTGACGGGACTCAGTCTGAACGCCCCCGTGGGATCGATCACCGTCGCCGTTGTGATATCGAGCGGGTCGCTTCCGGAGTTCGTTACCGTCACACCTCCCTTTCCGCGCGCGCAGATCCCCGCCTCGGCGGGCGCTTCGGCGCTCTCCTGCGTTCCGGTGACGGGGTAGGAGTAGGTCATCCCGGGCATTTCCTCGTATTCCGATGGATGGAGCGGGGAGGCCGCGTCATCCTTCTTGGAGAGAGGGGGACGGTAGAGCTCGAATCCGGACATCTGCCCGAACGCGACGGCGGCGAAGCGTCCCCGCGTCGCGACCAGGAGATGATCGCCGGCCGGCACCGGCAGCCAGACCTGCTGGAATCCTCCACCCGTCACCTGGGTGGCGGAGAAGGTCACCGGCTTCCCGTCGAGCGTCATCTCCGTCCCCTGTTCGGCCACGATGGAGACCGCATGGGTCATCAGAGAGGGATGAGCGGGGGAATGGAATCGTCCCCTGTTGATCCACTGCTCCCGCGGAAGCATGCGGGACATGGTCGCGCCCCATGTATCGTAGGTCGTGAAATCCGCCGTGCCCGGTATGCGCGCCGTGATATCCTCGGCATGCGAGGCGGAGAAGACCATTGCCTGCGCCGGCTTGTCGGTGGTGATGGAGAAGGGACGGGAGGTCGAGACCGGACGGAACTCCCGGAACAATCCCTGCTGAACCGTCATTCCCCCGCCCCCCGCCAAGGTCACGCGCGTGCCGCCCGGGGCCGTGGCATAGATCCGGACGACCTCCGTCATGAGGTCGCGCGCATCGGAAACTGCGGGGGGAAGGAGGGAACGATAGACGAACGTCGTTCCGCCGGCATCGGTCGGCACCATCCATTCGTAGACGCAGTTCCGGGTGGTGTTGCCCGTCAGGGGGAAGAGCGAGCCGACCCGCATGTTGCCGGAGATCACCCCGATCGGTTTCGTGGAGGTGATCCGGACGCCGGATAGATCGAAGTTCGAGGTAAGATAGTTCGTGCTCGTCTCCACCAGATATCCCTCGCCCGCCTGAAGCGTCACGGTCCGTACGTCTCCTCCCCCTCCGGCGAGCTCGGCCGACGTCAGCCCGCGCGTGTCGACCGTCACCTGCGTGCCGTCTTCCGACGCCATCACCAGGGTCTGCGCAGGGGTCACGTACGGATCGTGGTTGAGCCGCTCGTCGCCGGTCATCTGTACGTCCCTCACCGTGGTGGCGCTTCCGGTCATCGCCATATAGGAGGTCCCCCACCGCTCGACCGGGAGCGGCGAGTACGCCTCTGTGCCGGCCACCGAGACGAAATAGCAATAGAGCGATATATCGACGTTCGAGGTCACCTGGAAGAGATCCCGCGCCGCCGTCCCGACCTTGTCGAAGTAGATCTTCGGAGCAGTCATCGACGGATCGAGAAGCGATACGACGGTGGAAGCTCCCGCCGCGACCTTCACGTTCCGCCGGTATCCGGCCATGGTGATCGAGACGTCGGCGGGCTGCGACGCAAAGATGATGAGGCGCGCGTCGGGACGGACCGGCGCCGCAAACATCGGCACCGTGGGAGTCGTCAGGCGCGGGAACCCCACGATGAAGCGGCGACCGAAGGGTGAAGGGGCACGCTGCGCGCGGGCATCCCCCGCCGCCATGACCAGCAGAAGCATGATCGTTGCCGCGATCCACCCGACCCGAGGCATCTGTGTCGGAATCGTCTTCATATTACATCGTCATCATACCGTTGATATCTCCGACGGCGGAGATATGGAAGGAGATCGAGGAGGTCCCGGAGAACCGCCGGGAGCTTGGGGGTGGGTGCGGCAGCCGGCATCACGGTCTCGGCGGAAGAGAGAGCCCATTGCCTGGGCTTCTCTCTTCCGTTCACTTTCAAGACAATGCCGGCCCGTGGAACCTATCACTTCGCGGAGAACGATCGACGGGGGAGAGGAGATCTCCCGCGCGCTCCCCGATCGTGAAGGGATCGCGCACGGGAAGCTCAATCGACAGATTCGGCAATATCGCCCGCCTCACGCAGCATCTCCCGCGCGGCGTCGGCGACACGTTCGGGGGTAAACCCGAATTTCTCCATCACGACCTCCCCCGGCGCCGAGGCCCCGTAATGATCGATCCCGTAGATCCGGTCGGCGTAACGCTCCCAGCCGAACGGAACACCGCTCTCGATCGCCAGCACCGGGACCCCCGACTCGAAGACATAGAGACGATAATCCTCATCCTGCTCCTCGAAGATCTCCCAGCAGGGGAAGCTGACCACGCGGACCTCGATCTCCTCCTCTTCCTCCAGAATATCGGCGGCGGCAAGCGCCAACGCGACCTCGCTCCCGCTGGCGACCAGGGTGATCGCCGGATCGTGGGCATCCCTCAGAACATAGGCTCCCCGGTCGGAGTCCCCCCCGTCGGTGCCGGGGAGGACCGGAAGTTTCTGCCTGGTGAGCGCCAGCGCGGTAGGCCCGTCGCGGTGTTCGATCGCCTGCACCCAGGCGGTCGCCGTCTCGTTCGCGTCGGCGGGACGGACGAAACGGAGGTTGGGGATCGCTCGCAACGCGGCATAATGCTCTATCGGCTGGTGGGTCGGCCCGTCCTCTCCCAGTCCGATAGAATCATGGGTGAAGACGAAGATCGTTCTGTAGCCGCTCAGCGCCGCAAGACGGATCGCGGGGCGCATGTAGTCGCTGAAGGTCAGGAAGGTGCCGCCGTAGGGGATGAGCCCCGTCGCCGCCATGCCGTTCATGATCGCCCCCATCGCATGCTCGCGGACGCCGTACCTGATATATCGTCCCGCGTAGTTGGCCGGCGAGAAATCCTCGCTCCCCTTGAACTTTGTGTTGTTGGAGGGGGTGAGATCGGCCGAACCGCCGACCATCATCGGGAGCAGCGGGGCTATCGCGTCGAGCACCTTCCCGCTTGCCGATCGGGTCGCGATCTCCTCATCGACCTCGAACGTGGGGAGCTGGGCGGCCCAGCCGTTCGGCAGATTCCTCCTGACCCATGCATCGTACTGCGCCGCACGTTCGGGATGCGCCTGGCGGTAGCGCCTCAGCAGCTCCTCATGTTCGGCGCGAAACGCCTTCCCCCTCGATCCGATCTCGGCGAACGCCCGGCGCACCTCGTCGTCGACATGAAATCTCTCGGCGGGATCGAATCCGAACGCCCTGACCACCGCGTCCCGCTCCTCGCCGCCGAGCGGGGAACCGTGAACATCGGCGGTTCCCGCCTTCTTCGGCGCGCCGAAGCCGATCACCGAACGGACCCGTATCAGGCTGGGGCGATCCTCGACAAGCCGGCAGCGGCCGATCGCCTCGCTGATCCGCTGGAAGTCGTTTCCGTCGGAGACCTCCTCCACGTTCCAGCCGTAGGCGCGGTAGCGGGCGGTCACATCCTCGGTGAAGGCAAGCTCGGTGGAACCGTCGATCGAGATATTGTTGTCGTCGTAGAGGACGATCAGTCTGTTCAGCTTCAGATGGCCGGCGAGCGAGCACGCTTCCGAGGAGACCCCCTCCATCAGATCGCCGTCGCTCGCCAGGACGTAGGTATGAAAATCGACGACGTTGAAATCGTCGGCATTGAATCTCGCGGCAAGATATCGTTCAGCGACGGCAATCCCCACGGCGTTGGAGATCCCCTGTCCCAGCGGACCGGTCGTGACCTCCACCCCCGGCGTGAGGCCGTACTCCGGATGCCCCGGCGTGATGCTCCCGTACTGCCGGAAGTTCCGCAGCTCCTCCAGTGTCATCTCGGGATACCCGAACATGTAGAGGAGGGCGTAGAGAAGCGCCGATCCGTGCCCTGCCGAGAGAACGAACCGATCCCTGTTCGGCCATGCCGGCTCATCCGGGGAGAAACGGAGGTGATCGGTCCAGAGCGCGTAGGCCGCCGGAGCGGCGCCGAGCGGGAGACCGGGATGTCCCGAGTTCGCCTGCTCCACGGCATCGACGGCCAGAAGACGCAGTGTGTTGATGTTGCGTTCGTGGTTCATGGAGGTATCCTGTTGAGGAATCGATCGAGAGAGATGTCTCAGGGGGAAGATACGGACGTTCCCCGCCCCCCTGTTACGGTTCCGGCCGTCGGCGGTCATCCATCCGTCACGGAACCGATGTCGCGCATGGGACGTTGTTGCTAACACATATGAAGCGATGGATGGTTCATGCAGCCCTGCTGCTGTGCGGAGGTATGTCGGCCGCAGCGCAGAACGAAGGCTACGAGAAAGGGGTTCTCTTTCCCCGACCGACTTCACAACAGTACGATTCGCTGCGGGATATCGGAGCGCTTCCGATCTGGCTGTCGGACGAGCGGTATCTGCCGTTCTACTGGCCCAGATCGGATCTGTCGGCGGTCGTCAGAGGTTCGTACCGGACCTACGCGGGTGAGGCCCTCCGGGGTGGACCCGGCGTCGAGCTGAACCTGGCGGTACCGCTGCTGCAGGCCGATTACGGCGTCTTTCTCAGCGCGCGGGCCAACAGGTTCACGATGATGAACAGCGTTCCCGGATGGGATGGGACGATCGGGAACGAAGGGACGCTGTACAACCTGGGGCTCGGTGTCGCCTTCGGGCTGCCGTATCGTTCGCCGCTCCTCTCGTCGCCGATGATGCTGAGCCTGGGGGCAGCCTCGTTCACGCAGGAAGGAGGGGGGATAAGCGCCGGATATATCACGGTGGAGCCGGGATTCGGTCTCCGCTACAGACTGGGCCAGAAGTTCGTGCTGCAGACGACGGTGCAGCCCACGTGGTTCATCCCCACACGGGGACGGGACGAAGGGATCTTCTCCTGGAACTTCTCCTTCGGCCTGGAGGTGGTTCTCTCGGTGGATCGGAATCTTCCGCTTCAGCGCTGGGTGCCGCCGCTGGTGCTGGGGGCGAAGGATGTGGTGCAGCTTCTGATGAAGGAGCCGCCGTCGCC
Organism: uncultured bacterium; assembly: GCA_966250335.1. Classification (GTDB taxonomy): domain Bacteria; phylum Bacteroidota; class Ignavibacteria; order OLB7; family OLB7; genus OLB7. The sequence goes on from CBINGZ010000001.1 coordinate 16,746, forward strand.
GCTGAGCTGGCTCGATCGCAATCTGGATGTGATCAACACCGAGCTGAAGCCGCTCTCGGCGTTCCGCTGGTACGATCTGGGGCACCGGGGAATCGTCCGGGGAACGGTAGTGGCATCCTCCCGGGCGTCGACGGGAAATATTACGGCGATCGACATACGGATCGACTCGGCCGATCAGCGCGGATTCCGCGTCTGGAGAACGGCGCTGCTGCTCGATTCCACCCGCGCCATGAAATATCTTCTGACGCGGAAACGAACGGGAGCCGGAGAGACGTCTCCAACTCTGCAGCAGATCGTCGACGAGCGGATCAAGCAGGGGGAATACGCCTTCCGGCCGAAGGATGGGCTGGGGGTGCGATATCTCCGCTCGGAGCTCTTTCCGGAGGCGAAGGGGCCGCTGGATCAGATTCCGAAAGTGGGATCACGGGTGGAGATCGCCGGCAACCTGATGTGGGACGGCGACGGTCATCTGGAGATCCACCCCCGCAGACCGCAGGATGTGCGGCTGATTCAGGGGGAGTTTCTCGACTCGGATGACGAGGCGAGTCTTGAATAATGTTGAGATCATCGGGCACGAAGGTTGCGCCGGAGGCGATCCGTGGTCGAGGGATCGGCAGGAGAAGTTCGATGCGATATGAGCGAAGAGAACCATAGATCACATTCCATTATGAGCCGCCGGAAATTCATGGCCGGCCTGGGGTTGGTCGGCGTGGGCCTGCCGGGCGTCTTCTCCCGGACCGGCGCGCAGACGGAGATCGGAGCGACCTACCTGCAGGAGAACATCGGGACACCGGCCAAGATCGTCGTCGTGGGGGATCTCCAGCGAACGAGCCTGGTCGAACGGATGTTCCTCTCGCGCGAACAGAACGATCTGGTCCGCAAGAAGGTGGTCGACGCCATGGCCGCAGAAAAACCGGACGCGATGCTCCTGCTTGGGGATATGGTATCGGCCGGTGAGGATGAGAAGGACTGGAAATACTTCGACGAGCTGATGTCGGAGATCAACAAGGCGCAGATCCCGGTCTACGCGGCGCTGGGGAACCACGATTACGGGTTCGTCAAGCGCGGAGCCGGCAGTCTTCAGCTCTGTTTCCGCCGTTTCCCCCGCTGTCAGAACAGGCCCGATGTCATAGGGATGGGCTCGATCGGCCTCCTCACCGTCGACTCGAATTTCGACCAGATGACCCCGGCCGTCATCAGGGAACAGACGAGGCTCTACAAGGACGCGCTCGCGAAATTCGATGCCGATCCGGCGATACGGGCGGTGATCGTCGCGTCGCATCATCCTCCCTACACCAACAGCAGCCTTGGCCCCGATCAGGGAGTGATCGAGAATTTCGCCGTGCCGTTCCTGGCGTCGAAGAAGACACGGCTCTTCTTCTCGGGACACGTTCACTCGTACGAGCGGTTCAAGTCGGAGGAGAAGATGTTCGTCGTCAGCGGCGGCGGCGGCGGTCCTCGCCGGTCGGTGATCATCACCCCTGACAGGCTCTTCCAGAACAACGAATACAACAGCGGAACGCTCCGTCCCTTCCATTACATCCGGCTCTTCGTCACGACGACGGCGATCGAGGCGCAGGTGGTAATGTATGTGAACAACGAGTTTCTGGTGGGGGACAGGTTCGCGCTGGAGCTGGAGCCGGTCGCGCAGACCCAGCCGCAGGCCGGGATTCCCTCCGATTCCGTCGGGGGCGCCCCGCAGGCCTCGGCAACGCCGCGATAGATCGCGAGCCGATCATCCGGGCATTCCCAGCAGCACGACCGCCACGGCCGCGAGCGCTATGCCGATCCAGGCGATCCTGTTCGGACGTTCCTTCCAGAAAAGGACGGCGACCAGGGCCGTAAGGACCACACCGGCCGCGCTCACCGTGGGGAAGACGGTCGCGGCCCCCAGGCTCTTCAGCGCGCGGATCAGGAACCAGCTGCTGAGATAGTTCGGGATCCCGAGAAGGAGCCCGAGCAGCAGATCGTGCCGCCGCACCTTTGTCCGCAGGATCACTACCCGTCCCCAGCAGATCAGCGCAGCCGTCGCAAAGACGAAGAGGAGGAAGGAACCGAAGTCGATTCCCGCTTCCTGCACGATCTTCATGGAGAAGTCGTTGGCGATCATCACCACGAAGAGGAGCGCCAGAAGACCGACCGCTCCCATATCGGCCCTGTGCGAGCCGTCATGGCGTCTGCCGCGCTGCGCGAGCTTGAGCAGAAGAAAGGAGAGGAGCCCGACGCCGATCCCCGCCGTCTGCATGGGGGAGGGCTGTTCGTTGTAGAAGATCATGGCGCCGACCACCGGACCAAGGGTGGCGATCCGGGCCACGGAGATCGAGACCGCCAGTCCGAGCCGCCGGATCGCCTTCATCTGGAGCATGAAGCCGGCCACGAAGCCGATCCCCACGGCGGTTCCCATCAGCATCCAGAGCGGCTCCAGCCCCGCTCCGGGATCTTCCGCGAGCAGCAGGCCGAGCACGGCGGCCGAGATGTAGCTCGACCCCGCCACGACCGATCGACGTCCTCCGCGCGTCTCGCTCACCTTGAGGATGATGGAGATCGCAAGCGAGGAGAGGATGGAGAGAATCAGGTTCAGCATCGGCGCCCCGTCTGCGCCCGGCGGCGGCGCTTCACTCGTTCTCCCGTCGGATCAGTTCGTGGGCAAGATCGTGCAGCACGCTTCTGAGTGCTGCACGACCGACAACGGTTTCGCCGAGCTCGCGATGGCGCAGCTTGAACATATTGCTGCGGCCCCCCCGGGCATCGTACGGCTCTATCAGCAGGTCGCCGTAACCCATCTCGAAATGCTCCGATTCCCCCGCCAGGAACTCCTGCATCTCCCGCACGTCGGGCATCTTCAGTTCACGGTCGAGCATCTGCCAGAGGATATCGTCCTGTTTCTTCGTCTTTTTCATCGGTGTATTCTTCTTCGCCGTATCGGGCATAACTCCGGCAGGTGACCCCCTGCCGGAACTCCTGACGTATGAACATCGATCGAAATCGCACCCATGTTCTTCCAACCCCAGGGAATGAAACGTCCACAACAACGGACATATCGTTCATCTTCTTCCAGCCCCGAAGGGGCGAACCGTTTGTAGCACCGGACCGTTCATATCATTATTTCTGAAGCCCTGAAGGGGCGGCCCATTCTTCGCCTCCTCGACGAGGAAGAACGGTGCGCGCCTTCGGCGCTAAGAATCTTGATGGGAAACATCGTTGCTACAGATAGCTCTCCCCTTCGGGGCTGGAAGACAGGCGCTCATCCGTCTCTCGTGACCGTGGCCGCCAATGCCCGTTCCGGGCGCAATCTACGTTCTCTCCCCCTCTGGCCGTCATGGCGGGGAAGGCTCACCGGAACATTTTCAGTATACTTCATCATGATCGACGAGACGGCGGATATCCCATCACAGAGCATCACTCCGGGGACGGGACCGGAGAAGACCCCGGCGCGGAAAACGTTCGTGCTGAAGCGACGGAACGAGGTCGAGGGCGTTCCTCACTTCCGCATCCGCTACGCCGACGAACTGAACGCCGCCCAGCTCGCCGTCGTGGAACAGACCGACGGCCCGCTGCTGGTGATCGCGGGAGCGGGAACAGGGAAGACACGCACCCTGGTCTACCGCGTCTCGCGGATGATCGAACTCGGCATCCATCCCGAACAGATACTCCTCCTCACCTTCACCCGCAAGGCAGCACAGGAGATGCTCCGCCGCGCCGCCGTGCTGGTGGGAGGGAAGGCGGAACAGGTTCATGGAGGGACGTTCCACTCCTTCGCCAATCTCACCCTCAGAAAATACGCGGGGATGCTCGGCTACGAGGGGAGCTTCACCATTCTCGACCAGGGGGATTGCGAGGATGTGGTGAATCTGCTCCGCTCCCGGCTCGGGCTCGACTCGCGCGGCCGCCGCTTCCCCCGCAAACAGACGATCGCTTCGATGATCTCCGCCTCCATCAACAGAATGACTCCTATCCGGGAGATCATCGAGGAGGAATACCCGCACTACCGCCGCGACGTGGAGGAGATCGAGGGGCTGGCCCGCTCCTACCAGGAGTACAAGCGGTCGCACAACCTGATGGACTACGACGACCTTCTGGTAAACATGGCGCTCCTGCTGGAGAAGTTCCCGGAGGTGCGGAACAGAATGGCCGAGCAGCACAGATTCATCATGGTGGATGAATATCAGGATACGAACAAACTTCAGCACCAGATCGTCCGCCTGCTCGGCGAGCGCCACCGGAACGTCATGGTGGTCGGCGACGACTCTCAGTCGATCTACAGCTTCCGGGGGGCCAACTTCCGGAACATCATGGAGTTCCCCGACCTCTTCCCCGGCACCACGGTCATCACGCTGGAGGAGAACTACAGGTCGATCCAGCCGATCCTGACCTTCACGAACGAAATCCTTCGTCATGCGATAGAGAAGTACGAGAAGCATCTCTTCACCCGCCGGCTGGGGGAGGAGATGCCGATGATCGTCTCCACGGTGAGCGAGCAGCTTCAGTCGCAGTTCATCGTCCATCAGATCCTGGAGCTGCGGGAACAGGGGATCGATCTGAACGAGATCGCCGTCCTCTTCCGAAGCAGCTATCTCTCGTTCGATCTGGAGATCGAACTGACGAAGGCGAATATCCCTTACGTCAAGATGGGGGGATTCAAGTTCATCGAGACGGCGCATGTGAAGGATCTGATCGCGCATCTCCGCGTGGTCCACAACCCGCGCGATGTGGTGAGCTGGAACAGGATCCTGCTGCTGCTGCCGGGGGTGGGGCCGCGCACGGCGCAACGGGTCGTGGAGGGGATCGCCGAGGGGGAGCTCGATCTCACTCCGGAGGGAGCGGAGAAGGCGGCGCGACTCGGCAGCGCGGCCGTGGGAGACCTCTTCACGATGCTCGCCTCCCTCGCCGGAGAACGGCTCTCGGTGCCGGAGATGGTGGACCGGCTGGTGACCTACTACCGTCCGATCATGAAGGGGAAGTACGACGACTACACCAAGAGGCTGAAGGATGTGGAGATGTTCGCCGAGATCGCCGGCCGCTACAGATCGCTCACCTCGTTCCTGGCCGATATGGCGCTGGAGCCGCCGACCGAATCGGTGATCGGCATGGAGGAGACCCGCGAGGATGAGCAGCTCGTTCTCTCCACGATACATTCCGCCAAAGGGCTGGAATGGCACACCGTCTTCATCATCTGGGCTCTGGATGGACGGTTCCCGTCGTTCTACGCTGCGGAGAGTCTCGATGCGATGGAAGAGGAGCGCCGCCTGATGTACGTGGCCGCCACCCGCGCCAAGGATAAACTGATCATCACCTACCCGATCAACGTCTACGACCGCGAGAGCGGGATGGTCCTCTCGAAGCCGTCACGGTTCATCGCCGACATCACCGAGGATATCGCGGAACGATGGGTCGTGGCGGAGGAGTAGAGTCCACCTCCACTTGAATCCCTCTACGATATGTTATTTCGCCCAGTCGGGTACTTCCTCGGTCGCTGCCGCCGCGCCCTGGGGGGCGGGGGCTTCCAGGGAGGTCACGATCGGATGGGTCGCATCCCACCTGATGGAGGCGAGGAAGAGCCCGCGCGACCTGTCGCTGCGCGTGTGCGCCACGTCGTCGATATCGCGGCTGGCGGAGGTGATATACCACTGGTTGTTCCACTGGAAGATCTTGCTCGCGTGGGAGGTCGAGAGGATATATTCGCTCCGGTCCCGGAAGTTCAGCGGATCGCGGCTGATGACGTAGCGCGTCCCCGCTCCCCCCTTCCAGAAGAGATAATACCTGCCGTCCCGCTCGATCACGCAGGGAGACTCGGGATGGCCGTGCGTATACGCCTCGTGCGCGCCGACCGGACGGATCAGCACCGGCCCGCGGTCGACCCAGTTGACGAGGTCGGTCGAGGTCGCCGCAGCCACGCACGCGAAGTCCTCCCGTTCCTCCTCGACGATCGCGTTCCCCGCCATCCTGCTGGAATCGACCTTGAACCGCGCCACATAGTAGCAGATATAGCCTCCCCTCGGGTCCTTGAAGACGAAAGGATCGCGTCCCGATACCGGACCTCCCTTCCCGTTCGCATATCCCTTCGCATAATATGCGGCCCAGCTCGGGTCGGGAGTGATCACAGGCGCGCAGGCGTTGCGGGTCCACTTGAACAGATCGGTCGACGTCGCCATGAAGATCCGTTCTCCCTGGTAGAACGATCCTTCGTTCCCGGTGTAGAACATGTAGTATTTCCCCTCCCGCTCGATCACGCTCGGCGCGTAGATATGCCCGGCGTCGAGATCGCATCCCCCTGAACCGGCCTTCAGAGCGGGGTCGTGGAGGGTCCAGGTCAGGAGGTCGGGACTTGTTGCATGACCGATGATGATCTCGTTCCCCGCCGAATCCCACGGGCTCTTCCTCCTCTGCCCCTGAATGAAGAAGAGATGCCACAACCCCTGCGCGTTGATCAGGCTGTGATCGTTGATATATCCCTGCGGGATATCGAAGACATAGCGGAAGTGCTGGGCGGAGGCCGGAAGAACCTGGGCCCCGGCTTCGGGAGCCGTAAAAATCGCTGTACGAGATATCAGAATAACCGACAGCCGCAGGAAGATTGCCGGGAAGCGGGTTGATGACGCCATGTGAGACGGAAGGATAGATGAGAACGCGGTCGAACGAGCGGACGAGGTCCGCATGAGCGGAGCAAGGTACGACAACCGGCGGTTCCGACGCGCCGATGCCGGACCCGGACTCCGCTTGCACTACGACCATAACGAGGCGCGATCCGCGAGAGCCTACAGCCCGAGCCGATCGATCTTCTCCTCTTCATACTCCGAATCCTCGGCGGGGTACCGCAGGCTCTCCTTGAACCTGCCCGACGCATGCGCGAGGGACCAGAGGATCCCTTCACCTGCCGGAAGAACATCGGGAACCGAGGCGTAGACCGGGTCGTCGAACGCCTCATCGGCGCCGATATGTTCCCATCCCTGCCGCTTGAACATCTCCAGCAGATCGGAGAGGAAGAGAGCGTTCAGAAGATTGTGGTGAAGCAGGATCACATGAGGGACGCTGCGCCCGAGCAGCTCCTGCGAGAGCCCGTCGTAGTAGGAGGCGCGGTCCCATAGATGCGCGAGATAAGAGTCGCGGTACGGCTTCAGATCCGCCTCCGGCTTCTCATGCAGCCGCTTCCGGAGACGGTCGTCGATATACCAGTCCGAGGCGTCGATGGAAACATGCCCGGTACGATATTCCCGTTTCCGCAGGTACGAACGGACGGCATCCCGCTTCTCGACGGTCTCCCCCTCCTTCAGAAACGGGAAACGGAAGAGGCGGACGAACCCCGACAGATCCTCTATCACCTTCTCACCCTTCTCGATATCGGCGATATATGCGGCGGAGGTCACGGAGGGGGAGTGGTAATGGAGATGCGAATACGAATGATTCGCGATCAGATGTTTTGCGTCATTCCATCGCCCCAGAAGTCCCCGACCGGCCGCATGATCGACCCGCATTCCGCAGACGAAGAGCGCCGAGGGGGGAGCGGCGGAACCGCCCAGGGCATCCAGGATGGCGAGATCACGCTTCTCCGGGGAGAGGAGCGGCGTCTCTACGACATGCGGATCATCGATCGAGACCGCGAAACGGCGTCCGGTCCCGGCCCGAACAATCGTGGGACGAGCTACCGTGGCGGCCACGGTTCCGGCGATCACCGTATTGAGGAAACTGCGACGGTTCATTGTATCACGTGAATCGGCAACGATACGAAGCTCCGAGGAATCGGGGGCCGGAACATTCGCAGCATGCCCTGCTCACAGCACATTCCACACCGAGGTCGCCACGATATTCGGGGCAAGCCTATAGGTTTCCTCACCGGTATGCAGAATCAGGCCGCCGCGGACACGCTCACCGTATTCCTCCATGAAGGCGCGAATACCGGCCGTATCGCGATGCGAAGGCCGCGTTCCGCTTTTCACTTCGATCGCCAGCAGTTCGTCGCCGCGCTCGACCACGAAGTCGACTTCGGTGCCGGACGACGTGCGCCAGTAGAGAACGTTCGGAGTTTCTATCAGAGCGTCGCACCAGGCGACCAGATCGGTCAGCACCAGATTTTCGAGATGCGCTCCGCGCGGCTCGCTTTCACCGGCCAGAAACATCGCAAGCGCCGTATCGCTCCAGAACGCCTTCGGTGTCTTCACCAGCCTCTTCGTGCGATTCACCGAGTATGGTTCAAGACGGATGAGCCGGTACGAGGTCTCCAGCAGGTTCAGATAGCGATGAACGGAAGGTTGAGGGATACCCGTATCGCGTGACAGCTCGCTCTGATTCATGAGATTGCCGACCCTGAGACAGACAGCCCGCATCAATCGCCGGAAATCGACCAGACTGTCGATCGCCGCCAGGTCCTGCAGGTCGCGTTCCAGATATGTTCTCACGTAGCCTGCGAACCAGATCGCCCGCTCCTCGTTCGTTTGAAGCTCATAGGCGGGCGTGGGATATCCTCCAAGTCGAACTTCGTCACGCCAGTCGCTCAGGACCGTCTTCTCCGCCGACATGAGGTCGTACCAGTCGTGCACGGGAGTCGTGAAAAGGAGATCCCAGTTGCCGGCCCTTCCCTGACCCAGCCGCTCACGACGGGTGAGAGGACGCAACGTCACATACGTCGCGCGCCCGGCAAGCGTCTCCGAGACACGATTCATAAGAAGCAGATTGGCCGACCCAGTCAGCACGAACTGTCCGCGAACACGCGGGCGTCCCTGATCCACGACTCTCTTGATCGCAAGCACAAGATCCGCCTCCCTCTGTACCTCGTCGATTACCATTCGGGGTGCGCGGCCCACCAGAACGTCGGACGCCGTGCGGGCCTCCTCACGAATATCGAGGTCCTCAAGCGTGAGATACGGGTAGTCGCGAAGCATCGGGAGCCCCCGAACCAGGGTACTCTTACCTGTTTGACGGGCACCCATCACGACCACGACCGGCGAAACGCGAAGCGATCGTTCGATCATGTCGGCAGCGATCCTGGGAAGCTCCATATCGGCAGGAGTTGTACGTACATCCATGTCTCAAGAGGTAGAAACCTTGTAATCTATTCACGTGGTGAATGAAATCTATTCATCACGTGAATAGATTGCAGGAACTACTGTCTGATTGACGTATCAACAACGAGCAATACGCGTGCAATAAATCGGTCGACCACCATGCGGCGGAATCCACAGGAATTATCTCTTTACCAGGCTCCTTTCTATGAGCCACACGTATGAATTCACAGTTTTCAACCAAACAGCAATGGAAAAACATCTCACGAACATCAGCAAATTTCTCAGCTACATCCTTCGACACAACCCCGGTGATATAGGGCTCGAGCTCGACAGACAGGGATGGGTGGGGATCGATGATCTTCTTACCGCAGCCCGGAAACATGGCCGCGCGATCACGCGGGGGGAGTTGGAAGATGTGGTGGAGCAGAACGAAAAGAAGCGATTCGCCCTCAGCGACGACGGCCTCCGTATCCGGGCGAGCCAGGGACATTCAATGGAAATCGAGCTTGGATACGAGTCGTCGCAGCCTCCCGAGGTTCTCTACCACGGCACCGCAACCCGAAATCTCGACTCCATCCGTATGGGAGGATTGTTGAAGGGGAACCGACACCACGTCCACCTGTCGAGCGACGAGGAGACGGCACTGGCCGTGGGGCGAAGGCATGGGCGGGCCGTGGTGCTGCGGGTGCGCGCCGGGGAAATGGCGGGGGCGGGGTTCGCGTTCTATGTATCGGCGAACGGGGTCTGGTTGACGGAGACGGTTCCTCCCTCGTACATCGACGAGGCATAGCAGGAGAGTTTCCGTTCAGGCGTGACAGGCAACACCCGTAACGATCGACCGGTCGTTACGGGGTCATCCACCCGCTCCTCTATCCGACACGCAACGGCATCGCCCGACCTATCCTTATTCCGGCCGCCGTCCCCCCGTTTCCCCGGTATCGGACCCGGCGGCCCCCTCATTGTTGAGGCAGGAATCGCTGCAGGTCGTGGGAGTACACTCCTCCGAACAGTATCTGTCCAGAAGCCGCTTCATCTCGCGTCGTTCCTCGGGAGAGAGTTCCTTGTAGAGTTCACGCCAGTTCTTTTCGCCGCGGGGAGGAAGATCAACAGCTGCAACGGCGGCGGGATCAGGGGAAGGCCAGTGAGGGGAGGCGGGATCGGGGGAAGGCCAGTCCGGGGGAGACCAGTCGGAGGAGGAAAACCCGGGGGAAGCGGAATCAGGGCGCCGGCGGACCAGGCGAACGGCGAGAGAGCCGATCACCATGGTGGTGGCGATCCAGAAGAGCTCCCAGTAGCCGATCGTCAGACCGGACTCCTTGTCTCCCCAGAGGGTGAGGACCCCCCAGCAGACCCCTGAAAACACCATCAGCGCAGACACCAGAGTGCATGCGCCGATGAAATAGAGCAGGGGACGATACATGCGGCTATCGGAGTTCAGCCTCATAGGTCAGGCGGGCGAGAAGGTAGAGTTGGATCTTATAGGTTCCTTGCTCGAATCACCTAGCCTACGACGGATGATCTTTTCTAGTCTTGCAGGGTCGCGTAGAGTTCCTTCAATCTCTTGCGCAAATAGAGCACGGCATAGCGCTTGCGAGCCAGCAGCGTGTTGATATTCTCCCCTGTCTCCTCCGCCATTTCGCGGAAGCTGACCCCCTCGAACTCGTTCTTGACGAACGCGTACTTCTGCTCCGGCGGCAGCTCGTCGAGTGCTTCCACGACCGCTTCGCGGATGGTACGACTGAGCAGGCTCCGCTCGGGGCTGAGGGAGATATCGCTGAGAAAGTTCTCGAAGGCGGCGATATCGCCTTCCTCGTCGCTATATATGGTGTCGGTAAACGTCTGCGGGCGTTTTTTCCGGTAAGAATCGATGATACGGTTTCTCACCGCCGTGAACACCCATGCGCCAAGATTCTCGATCGGTTCCGTGACTTCGGCGGCGGCCGCGAGGACGTTGGCGAAGACATCCTGCAGGATATCCTCCGCCTCCTCCTTGGAGCGCACCCGCTCACGAATGAACCCGACGAGCTTGTTCTTGTCGCGCCTAAACAGGTTCTCGATCTGCAGGCCAAGTTCCATAGTATCGTCCTTCCTCCTCACGACTGATTTAGACATGGGTAAACAGATCTATGTGAAAAAACATCTGAAACGGGAGCGGTGTTGCCCTCCCTGCCGTAACAACGTGTACCTAACGACCTTATATATGCACTCCTTCAGGTTATGAGTTTTTCGCAGAGTCTTGTTCTTCCATCCATCCTCCCCCTTCGCGCGGAGGGGAGCGCAACCCGACGACATGTGCCGCCGGGGGGGTCGGTCACTTGAGGATCGATCGCGCGATCACGATCCGCTGGATCTCCGACGTCCCTTCGCCGATCGTCAGCAGCTTGGAGTCGCGATAGAACTTCTCCACCGGGTACTCCTTGATATATCCGTACCCGCCGTGGATCTGCACCGCCTCCGTGGCGCAGCGAACCGATACCTCGCTGGCGAAGTATTTCGCCTTGGAGGCCTCTATCGCGTAATCATCGCCGCGGTCCTTCAGATAGGCCGCCTTGTAGGTCATCAGCCGTGCGGCCTCCAGCTCGGTCGCCATCATGGCGAGCTTGAACTGGATCGCCTGGAAGTCGAGAAGGCGCTTGCCGAACTGGCGGCGCTCGTTCGCGTACTTCAGGGCGGCATCGAGAGCGCCCTGGGCAAGACCCACCGAAAGAGCGGCGATCGAGACACGGCCTCCATCCAGGATCTGGAGCGCCTGCTTGAAGCCCATCCCTTCCTCGCCGATCAGGTTCTCGGCCGGGACGCGCACATCCTCCAGCACCAGACTGGAGGTATCGGAGCAGCGCATGCCGAGCTTGTTCTCCTTCTTGGAGGCGTAGAAGCCGGGCATCGACTTATCTACGACAAAGGCCGAGACTCCGTTTGCTTTTTTCTCGCGGTCGGTGACGGCCATGATGACCGCGATATCGCCAACCGTCCCGTGCGTTATAAAGTTCTTAGAGCCGTTGAGAATCCAGTCGTTCCCGTCGCGCCGGCCCGTGGTCTGCATGCCGCCGGCGTCGGAACCGGAACCGGGCTCCGTCAGTCCCCAGGCGCCGAGCGAGGCGCCGGTCGCCAGACGGGGGATATACCGGCTCTTGAGCTCGTCCGAGGCAAACTTCAGGATATGTCCCGTGCAGAGGCCGTTGTGCGCCGCGACACCGAGAGCGATCGACGGGTCGACGCGGGCGATCTCCTCCACGATCAGCGCCGCTTCCAGAGCGCCGAGCCCGGAGCCTTCAAGCTCCCCCGGGACCATTATTCCCAGGAACCCCAGCTCCGCCATCTTGCGGAAAATCTCGCTGGGAAACTCCTGTGATTCATCGTACTCCATTACGACCGGCCGGATCTCCTGGTCCGCAAAATCGCGGGCGAGATTTCGTACGGCGATCTGATCGTCGTTAAGCGCTGTATCGTATCCGGCGGTTTCGGTCGTCTGGTCCATGGCTGCTCCTGGTAACTGAGGAGGGAAAACCGTAGTAATCGGCAAGGGGGCCAAGGTACGGATTACGACCAAATTGATTCGTCACACTATGAAACCGCCGGAAGCCTTTGTGTCACCGCATTTCCGGGATCGCGCTCCTGATCGGGGACGACCGATTTCATCCGATGTTCCCTCCGATGTCGTGTGGATCGGCGGCCGGCATTCCACCGTTTCGCCTCTACGGGATGATCGATACGTCCGCCCCGATTCGGGTAACGCGACCCGGTATCAGGTAAGCTTTTTCATACTTCCGGAGCCGGAGATAGGAAAGGCCTTACCTAGTATGACAACCGAACCTGACCAGACCCAACGCCCGGCGTGAAGGAATTTCACTCCCTGTTGTTCCGTATGATAACGACGCACCCCGCAACCTGACGCATCGCGACATCTGCCGGAAATGTTAGATTACGCCCCAGGCACCCCTTGCGACAGGAGGCGGATCATTCCAGAGAGACAGCCTGATCTCACGTCGCAGATATTTCCCGCAGCCAAACGGACATCAGGACCGACAGGTCCCATCATTTCCTTCATGAAACGACCATCCGAAATCACCGTGGACGACCTTCTCGCCGTCCCGTTCCGCACCCGCTCGACATTCTCCGGACCGACGATCGACGGAGTCAGGTTCAAGGCCCTCAAGCCGATCGTCGACGGCCGGGGTGATGTTATAGAACTCTGGAGTCTCCCCTGGGTTGAATCGGAGGGACTGGCCGTGCCGCAGCATGCCTACCAGTCGGCGACCGACTACGGCGTGGTGAAGTGCTGGCACCTTCACGAGAAGCACACCGACCAGTTCACCGTCACCCGGGGAAAGATGCAGGTGGTCTGCGTCGACCTCCGGAGCGATTCCCCGAGCTACGGCGACGTCAACAGCTTCGTGATCGGGGTGCAGCGGCCGGCTCTGATCCTGATTCCCCCCGGCGTGATGCACGGCTGGAAAAGTCTCTCGCAGCCCGAGACGATCGTCGTCAACTTCCAGACTCTCCCGTACGATGCCGCCGACGAATTCAAGTTCCCGTGGGACTGCGTGCTGACCGACGTCTGGGAACCGCGCAACGGCTAGCACCCCTTCGTTCGCCTTCCGGTCCGGAAGTATTACGTTCTGCACATGGAGAGAAAGAGCTTGCGGAGGGCCCCGCCGCTGCTGTATGTTTACCGCAACTCATTAAGAACGACCGAGGGATCAGGCCCGATGACGTCGTAGCAACCGGTTCACGGAGGAACACTCCGGAACGCCCAGGTGCTAAATCCTGCCTGGATCGTGAATCCCAGGGAAGATGAGGGCAACGCAGGCGTCGCATATATGTGCGCGGTCTGTTCCGAGCCCTCCTTCGCGGAGGGTTTTGCGTTTCAGGGGAGATGAGGCGGCAACGTTGCAACATCCCCCGTTCAACCGGGTAACGTGCATACGCGGCCTCCTCGATTCTCCGAATCCGGGAGGCTTTTTCGTTTCCTCCCCGAACCCCGCCGGGCGTTCCTGATGAGTTTCCCGATCCACGGAACCAGCAGGAAGAGCAGACATGCCCGACAGGACGAACCGCATCGCCGACATCATCGAGTTCGACTCCCCTTTCACTCTGGAGTGTGGGGAAACGCTCGAGCGGCTCACCGTCGCCTACGAAACGTACGGCAGACCGGACGAGAATCGCTCGAACGCGGTTCTCATCTGTCATGCCCTCACCGGCAGCGCTCATGCGGCCGGCCTCGACGAGAAGGGGAGAGCAGGGTGGTGGGACGGACTGATCGGACGCGGACGCGCGTTCGATCCCGCCGACTGGCACATCATCTGCCCCAACGTCCTTGGAAGCTGCTACGGCACCACCGGTCCCACATCGATCAATCCCGCAACGGGAGTTCCCTACGGCGACGCGTTCCCGGTCGTGACGATCCGCGACATGGTCCGCGTCCAGCGCCTTCTGCTCGACCGACTCGGCATCGACCGGCTTCGGGTCGTGATCGGCGGCTCGATGGGGGGGATGCAGGTTCTGGAATGGGGGGTCATCTACCCTGAATCGATCGATCTCCTGATACCGATCGCCACCAGCGCGCGCCATTCGCCGTGGGCCGTCGCCTTCAACGCCATCGCACGGGAAGCGATCGCGCTCGGCGCCCGCGCCGGTGATCCCGATGCCGGACTCCGGCTGGCGCGCAAGGTCGCCATGATGACCTACCGGCACGACCTCGAGTTCTCGCGCCGGTTCGGTCGCGACAGGAAGGAGGGGCCGCACCATGAGGTCGACGGGAGCTTCCAGGTCGAGAGCTGGCTGCAGCATCACGGTGAACGGCTGGTGGAGAGATTCGACCCCGCGACGTTCAACACCATCACCCGCGCCATGGATCTGCACGACGTGACCCACGGACGCGGTCCCCTTGCCGTGACGCTCGGGACGATCCGTCAGCCGGCGCTCTGCATCGGCATCACCAGCGACATCCTCTACCCGGCGGCCGAGCAGAGGGATCTGGCCCGACTTCTTCCCGATGCGATCTATCGGGAGATCACCTCCGACTGCGGCCACGACGCCTTTCTGATCGAATTCGCACAACTGAACAGTCATGTGGGGGAGTTTCTCGCCGCCCATCCGGCGCCGAGCCGGGCCGGGGCGGAGCTTTCCCCCGCATGACGATATCGACGCAAGCAACATCAACATTCGATATACCAGGAACCTACTCATGAGCACGCTCAACATCGGATTATTCGGCTGTGGTGTCGTCGGCAGCGGCGTCTACCGCATTCTTCAGGAACAACGGGCCAGGATCACGGAACAGACCGGCGTCCGGCTGAACATCTCGAAGGTCGCGGTTCTCCACCCGGAGAAACGCCGCGCCGTCGATCTGCCGCCGGAGGTCGTCACCACCAACGGAAGCGACATCCTCGACGACCCGTCGATCGACATCGTGGTCGAGGTGATCGGCGGGGAACGGGAGGCGCTCGGCATCATCTCCCGAGCGCTGGTCGGCGGCCTGAAGGTGGTGACGGCAAACAAGGTCGTCGTCTCCAAGCATCTGGCGCGCCTCAAACGGCTCGAGGATCTGCACGGCGGTCAGCTCTCCTACGGCGCCGCCGTCTGCGGTTCGATCCCGATCCTGAAAGTAATCGACGAGACTCTCGGCACCGACCGGATACTCTCGCTCCGCGGGATCGTCAACGGCTCGACGAACTTTCTCCTGTCGCGCCTCAGCGACGGCTACACCTGGGACGAGTCGCTCGACCTGGCGCGGGAGCTCGGCTTCCTGGAGGCGGACCCGACGGCGGATATCTCCGGCGCCGACGCCGCTCATAAACTTTCGATCCTGATCTTCCATGCGTTCGGCGTCCATATCACCCCCGACCAGATCCAGACCACCGGCATCGAGGCGATCACCGCAGCGGACGCGGCGGCGGCGAAGGCGGCGGGCGGGACGATCAAGCTGGTGGCGCAGGCGACCGAGAGCCTGGGGGAAATCGTCGCCTCCGTGGCTCCCAGAGTCGTGCCGAACAGCGATCCCCTGGCATGGGTCCGCGACGAGGTGAACATCGTCGAGCTCGACTGCGACGGCGTCGGGGCGCAGCGGTTCACCGGCAAGGGAGCAGGCTCCATCCCGACGGCGAACGCGGTGGTGAGCGATCTGCTCGACATCGTCGCGCAACGGAAGTACCGGCGGCAGATCGTCACCTCCCCGGCCCCGATCGCGCGACACGCCGAGCGGCGTGAACTCCTTGTCGCATGAGACGCGTCCCCTATTTTGCGTCGTCGCCGTTCCGGTACAGAGATCGCCGGAATCGGCCCGGATGAAGAGGAGACCGATCGATCATGACAGACCAGTTGACCAACGACGAGGTGCGCCGGTACAGCCGCCATCTCCTCCTGCCGGAGATCGGCCCGGAGGGGCAGAAGCGGCTGAAGGGCTCGCGAGCCCTCCTGATCGGCGCCGGAGGGCTCGGCTCACCGCTGGCGCTCTACCTGGCCGCCGCCGGAGTCGGCACGATCGGGATCGTCGACGCCGACGTGGTCGACGAGTCGAACCTTCAGCGCCAGGTCGTGCACGGGACGTCGTCGCTGGGAAGGCGCAAGGTCGAATCGGCGCGGGAGCGGATGCTCGACATCAACCCGATGATCGACGTGATCGCCCACGACGAACCGTTTACCGGCTCCAACGCGATGAGGATCGCGACCGGATACGATATTCTGATCGACGGCACCGACAACTTTCCGACCCGATATCTCAGCAACGACGTCTCGGTGTTTCTCGGAATCCCCAACGTCTACGGTTCCATTTTCCGGTTCGAGGGGCAGGTCTCGGTCTTCTGGGGAGCCAGGGGACCATGCTACCGCTGTCTCTATCCGAGCCCGCCCCCTCCCGGTATGGTGCCGAGCTGCGCGGAGGGGGGTGTTCTCGGAATCCTGCCGGGAGTGATCGGCTCGCTGCAGGCGACGGAGGCGATCAAACTCCTCCTTGGGATCGGCGAGCCGCTCATCGGCAGGCTTATGCTCTACGATGCCCTGGAGATGCGATTCCGCGAGCTCAAACTCAGGAAAGACCCGGCCTGTCCGGTCTGCGGCGAGAACCCGACGATCACCGAGCCGATCGACTACGAACAATTCTGCGGCGTGCCGGCGCACGACCGTTCCCTATCCACTCAGCAACACAACGAAGAAACGATGCCAGTACCGGAGATTTCCGTGGAGGAGCTTGCGCGCATCCGCGAGAGCAACGAACCTCACATCCTGATCGACGTGCGCGAGCCGCACGAGTACCAAATCGCGAACCTTGGGGGGACGCTGATCCCGCTGGGACAGGTTGCCGAGCGCGCCTCCGAGATCCCGCAGGAGGGACGAGTCATCATTCACTGCCGCTCCGGCGCACGATCGGGGCAGGCGGTGCAGTACCTCCAGACGCTCGGCTACAACAATCTGGAGAACCTCGCCGGAGGAATCCTGGCCTGGGCCGACCGGGTGGACCCGAGCGTTGCCAAATACTGATTCGCGATCGACAACCCCACGATAACCGGCTGCATGCGGGCTGGTGGTGATTGACCCGCAGGCTGCCGTACGCCCGTCACCGAGCGCACATGAAGGTGATCGGTGTGCGGTGGGCGGTAGATCCGCACGGATCACAGGTCACGCCTCCTCTCTCGTGAACACATCACGGCGGCATCGGCGCTATCGTGGGGTTGTCGCGCGTGTGTTAAACGCCGCGACCGGCGACTCTATTATCTATCTCCATCGGCCGTCATATTCCCGCCTTCTCCCGTGCCGCCCGACGGCGCGAGGCCATCGAGTAGAAGAGAAGAAACGATGCGGCGAGCATGACGGCCGCCGCGCATCCCCGCACGACAGGAAGCCGGGGCGCCGGATCGAACAGCATGAAGCCGCACTCCGCGAGATATGCGCCGTACATGATCGTGAGCGCCGCCAGACCATATACCCCACGGGCCGACAGCTCCAGCACGGTTCCCGCTCCGCGATCGACCGTGGAGCTCATGCCGATGACGGCAACGGCAATCGACGACTGCACAAACATGTAGGTGATCATCGCGGCATCACCCGCTCCCCCCTCGATGAACCTGTACAGCGACAGGATCCCTATCAGAATGAATCCCAGGGCGATGATCCCTCCCGGCAGATCTCTATATGCTCTTGTCGTGGTCATAGGTGTCTCAATGGAAGATGAACGTTGTGGAGAACTCTCTTCTCGCTCTATGTAAAGGAGCACGAAGCTCCGACAGGTAAATAGGGGCCGGGAACCGTCCCGGCGATCCATACCGCCGCATCGTATATCATTCACGGGAGGGGGACGGCCCGATCCGTTCGCTCGCGGCTGCCGCCCTGGACAATGACGGCAGCCGCTCCGGTGG
Organism: uncultured bacterium; assembly: GCA_966250335.1. GTDB lineage: Bacteria > Bacteroidota > Ignavibacteria > OLB7 > OLB7 > OLB7. The sequence goes on from CBINGZ010000001.1 coordinate 35,098, forward strand.
AGCTAGTCCCCACGTCCCTCCACGGGGGCAAAGCATCTCCGCGTGAGCCATCTCCGCGTGGGTTATCTCCACGCATGCGGAGAACCGTATATCGGGCGTCGACGGCCGGTGCAAGGTCCGTCGCCCGCCGGATGATTCCGGCCTGGGCCCGAATCATCCGATGCGCTATCCCTCCTCCCGTGAATCCCTCTCTGCAAGCAGTATGTTTCCCGGAGATGTAATTCCGGGAACCTTTTCCCGGAGATATATCCCGGAAATATTTTCTCTCGTTTTCCTCAACGAAGGGCTACGTCGAAACCATTATGGCCGGCGGCGGCCTGATCGACTACTCGAAGAGCCCGATCAGAAACGACACCGCCCCCGATGCGGCATACGATCCCTTGAGCGCCGCCTTGACGATCACGATCGCCGCAACGGGGGGAGGGGCCGTGGTTGCAATTCCCGCGCCCACAACGGCGCCGAGAAAATCCCCGGCGATAATCGCCGCTTTTTTCGCGCGCTTGTCGGTCGTCTTCAGAATCACCGCCCCTTCCTTGTTCGCTATATCGGGCATGCGTTCATTCCAGAAGATGGCGGAATGCCTGTAGACCGCGATGCCGGCCAGCGCAAGACATTCGTTCTCCTGCCACGGCTGCTCCATGATCTCACGTTCCAGCGCATTGATCCGCTCGGCCAGCGACGACGACGTAAATCCGGAATCGAGCGCGGCGCGGGCAAGGGTCATGACCCGCCGTGTGTAGTATTTATCTCTGGGAGTCAGCGAGCGGGAGTGAATAAGCAGATTGTTCGCGGTTGCGAACAACGCGTCGATGTCATGATAGACATTGTTCATATGGGAGGTGACGAGGCGCACATCGTCCAGCGTCACCGATGATCCCTCCCCCGACGCATAGATATGAGCAAGCACCTGTCTGTCGATTTCGGCGTTGAACTGCGCCGACGGAATCTTCTCGGGAAGCGATGGAATGGTCTTGTGATCGAATTCCCTCAGCACGAAGGCAAGCCCTTCGTTGTGACGGACTCCGACCCAGTCGTACCGGTTCACGGCGGGGCGTGCCGATGGAACGGAGGAGACGGGACGCGACTGCACGACATCCTTGTTCATTCCGACCGGAGTATCGTTCGAGCCGGAGTCGCCGCAGCCGACGCATAGGAAGAGGGTGACGGCAAGAAGCGTCGTCACGCGCAGATCTTTCAGGAACATGGCGGTAATCCTGTAGTTTGAGTGGTGTAATCGGCGGAATCGTGATTGTGGTGAATCCCGCCCCCAAATGCCCCGACGGCGGAAGCAGTCCGCGCCGGGCCCCTCACTATATGCCCTCGGATCGTTTCTTTGCCTGGTGATCCGTCAATACGGATGTCATGGAACAGCATGCGAGGCACGCATGAATTATTCCGGAAATCCTTCAATCATTTTACAACAACTATTATGAACAGCGGCATTTCAACCTCGTGAATTACTGCGAATCATCTGCTTCCGTTATGAACGGTGGTATTTTATCGCGATTTATCGGCTTCCATACATCATCATCAAGGATGACGGCATCCTGAATATTCTCCAATAGGAACCTGAGGATAATGCGCTGCCGCGCCCGACATACAGAGTCGTGCATACGGTTCATGCCTGGAGGACATGATATCCGAACGTGTGAATTGACAATCGGGTTGTGGTAGTATCCTCTGCCTGGAAATCAAAAAAGCAGAAGAAAATCACTGGAGTGAATTTACATATCCCAGCGCGATCATGTCAAGAGAAAACTTCGTGTGTGGAAAATTTTTCCGCTGGTGGAAAACCATGTGGATATCGCGTATGGTGTGAGGCGGAATTCCTGCACGGAGACCGGGTGTGCATTGGGCCCCGGAGCTTTCCCTTATCGATCCTTCTCTCGTTGAGATCTCTCCTCATCAATGCCTTCCCTTACCATGACCTCCTTCTCGATCCCATCTCATGGAACCTGTGCCGGCAATATCCCTTGAGACGACGGCCGGCGGAGCATCGCTATCAACCCGCCGGAACGGAACATGTCCGCTTCGCAACGCGACCGTCATCGACCTTTCGATCGATACTCCCGGTCGACGGCGATTCCCATCATCCTCTTCCTTCACCCCCCTGCCCATACCCACCGCAACCGTTTCATCTCTCCATCATCCCTGCATTCCCGGCGAAATTCCACTGAAATCGATTGGGAGCGGAACTGTAATCGAATGCAGGGGAAGCGGTAATCGGCGCCGATATCTTGAGAGGACAACTTCGGGACTGATATGAGCCGCGCGACATCGATCAACGGGAATCGTCTCCGGGTCCGCGATCGACGGTATCGGTAGTTCAAGAACCTTCCAACTCCAATAAGAATCAGCGATGTCCATGCTACGCACATTTGTCGTGATCTGCCTTGCCGTCACAGCGTTTCTGATGACCGCCCGAACCACGGCCCAGCCGTTCGGCCCGCAGCCGGTCACCGATATCCGCGGCCATTTCGGGATCGGAACCGTCGCCCCCGACCGGTCGGCGCTGCTCGATCTTACGGGGACGGCGGCGGGCCTGCTGCTGCCGAGAATGTCGGCCGATCAGCGGAACGCCATCCCGGAGCCTGCCCACGGACTCCTGGTCTTCAATCTCGATGCCGGCAGGATCGATTATAATCTGGGCACCTCCCTGACTCCGCTCTGGGTGCCGATCCTCGACTCGCTCAGCATCGACGGCCTCATCTGGAATCTCGACGGAAACACGGCCACCGATCCGGCCCTCCATTTCCTCGGAACCGCCGACGCGCAGCCGCTCGTGCTCCGGACGAACAACGTCGAACGGGTGCGGATCGCGGTCACCGGGGAGATGGGAGTGGGAGCCGCCCCGACCGGCGACAGACTCAATGTGGGAGGGAACATCAACACCTCCACCCAGTACAACCTCGGCGGCGGACGGATGGTGAGCGCGCCGGGAACGGAGAACACCTTCATCGGTCTGGGAACCGGAACGGTCAACACGGGGACCTACAACACCCTGGTCGGCGGGCTTGCGGGGGCGGCGAACACGACCGGCTCCTTCAACAGCGCGCTCGGTCAGGGAGCGCTCCAGAACAACACAACGGGAATGGTCAACACCGCAGTCGGCCAGGGCGCGCTGTTCGGGAACACCACCGGCCAGCTGAACACCGTGATCGGCGGCTGGTCGCTGAGCTTCAACACGACCGGCAACCAGAACACGGCAACCGGCGCCCAGACCCTCGCCCTCAACACCACCGGGACCGGAAACACCGCAACGGGAGCCGCGGCGATGTACAACAACGAGACAGGGGCGCAGAATACGGCAATCGGCGTCTCCGCGCTCCGGCTCAACGTGACGGGGAACAACAATGTCGCGGTGGGATTCAACAGCCTGCTCAACAACACGACGAGCGTAAGCACCGCCGTCGGCGCGTACGCGATGGAGCAGAACACGACGGGAGCAGGGAACACCGGCATCGGATACGAGGCGCTCCGGATGAACCAGGTGGGGACATACAACACGGCCGTGGGGGCGCAGTCGCTCCGTTCCTCCACCGGCATCTCGAACACGGCCGTGGGAGCCTTCTCGCTTCTGTTCAGCAGCAGCGGCGACTTCAACACGGCCGTGGGAATCGACGCGCTCCGCCACAACCGCACGACCAACTCCAACACGGCGATCGGCTTCCTGGCCCAGCGGAACGACTCCATCGGCGCGGAGAACACGGCAGTGGGAGCCCAGGCGTTACGGAACAACAACGGTAACCAGAACACGGCGATCGGGTCGAACACGATGACCGCGAACGTCACCGGCTACTGGAACACGGCGACGGGACACATGGCGATGAACCAGAACAATTCCGGCATCCAGAACACGGCGATCGGCGTCTCGGCGCTCCGTTCCAATGTGACGGGGAGCAATAATGTTGCGGTGGGAATGAACACGCTCTACGACGCGACGGGGCATCAGAACACGGCCGTGGGAGCGTTCGCGATGGAGAACACGACCTCGTCGGCGGCGAACACGGCGGTCGGGATGGAGGCGCTGCGGGACAACCGGATGGGGGGATTGAACACCGGGATCGGGTTCCACGCGTTGCGATACGACTCGCTGGGTGTCGAAAATGTCGCAGTAGGATCATATGCGCTGCAGAACAACAATCAGAGCCAGAACACGGCGGTCGGCGGGCGGTCGCTGCGGGCCAACACCACCGGCTACTGGAACACCGCGCTCGGCTATGTCTCCCTTACCTCCAACACCACCGGCATCCAGAACGTGGGGATCGGCGTCTCCGCGCTTCGTTCCAACACCACCGGCTCCAACAACACGGCGATGGGGATGAACGCGCTCTACTACGCCAACGCCCCCTCCAACACGGCGATCGGGGCGTTCTCGATGGAGACGACGACGACCGGCGGCGGGAACACGGCGGTCGGCAGCGAGTCGCTGCGGATGCACAAGACCGGCATCCTGAGCACGGCGGTGGGACTCTATGCGCTGCGGAACGATTCAACGGCATCGAGCTGCACGGCGGTCGGCGCCTATGCCCTGCGGAACAACAACGGGAATCAGAACACGGCAGTGGGAACGAGTGCGCTCACCGACAACTCGACGGGGTTCCTGAATACCGCGATCGGATTCGGCTCGCTGGAGAACAACAGCGACGGAAAGCAGAACACGGCGGTCGGCGCATCCGCGCTCATCGCGAACGTTTCCGGCAGCGGCAACGTCGCAGTCGGCATGAACGCGCTCTACCTCAACCAGGGGAACTCCAATACGGCCGTGGGAGCCTTCGCCCTCTCGGCGAACACGACGGGGGAGTACAACACGGCGATGGGAATCGGTGCGATGACGGGGAACACCTCCGGTACCGGGAACATCGCGATTGGATTCAACTCTCTCTACTTGAACACGACGGGGGGCAACAACATCGTTATGGGGAGCGGAGCGATGCTCAACAATGTGAACGGCTCGAACAACATGGCGATCGGCATGGGTGCCGGGCAGGCAAACATCTCGGGGAACAGCAACATCTTCATCGGAGCATCGGCGGACGCCTCGGCGGGGAATCTCTTCAACGCCGCGGCGATCGGCGTCAACGCCACGGTCGGTCAGAGCAACGCGATCGCGCTCGGGAACAACGCCGACGTGGGGATCAGGACAGGAACCCCGGCATCGGAACTGCACGTCGCGGGGAACGGAACGATCTCGCTGGCATCGAGAAGCAGCGACCCGGCGGCAACGGCGGGGGTGTGGAAGCTCTACATCTACGAGTCGGGGGGGACGCAGGAACTGCGGATCGTGGGACCCTCCGGGACGGTGAACACGGTGTCGTCGCTGACGCCGTGATCGTATCGGCTACAACCCCACCGGCGCGATATTCAGGAGCGTCAGCGTGGGCCGGTCGGTGTAGTTTCTGAGAAGATGCGTGTTCCCGGCGTCGTACTCCATCGTCTCCCCCTCGTGCATCACATACTCGGTGCCGCCGCAGACCAGCAGCAGCTTCCCCCGCACGCCGTACGCCGTGACGCCGGCGTTGAACCTGATCGGCTCCGGGGTCCATTCGCTGTGGGGAGGAAGCATGATCTCGACGACCTCGGCGCGAAGGTCGGAATGATGGGGCGTCAGGATATGCGTGTACCCTTTGACCGTCGACGGCAGGTTGCCGCGGTCGTCCGGTATATCGCCGTCGACCACGATCCGGTCGGCGCGACGGGTGCGGATGCCGTCCTCGGGAGCGGGGAGAGATTCCGCTCTGGTGAAGAAGCTGCAGAGCGTCTCCCCAAGACCATGGACGATCCGCATCACCGTGCTCCAGTGGGGAGTACGCTTCCCGCTTTCGACAAGCGAGACATAGCCCTTGGAGATGCCGGCGACCTCGGCCACCCGTTCCAGCGTCCAGTCGCGCGACTTGCGGAGACGCTTCAGGTTCTCGCCGAGGTATTTCGGATGGTGGATGATATGACGCGGCATGTGGAGTCTGCTCCAGGTGATGTGATATCGGGTGATCTCTACGTACCCCGCGGGCCCGCTACCGTGCGGCCTGACTTCCGAGCCCTCTGCGCCAGCGGTAACGGACGCGGTCCGGCTCCACACGGATGACGGTCAGGGTCGGCGGCAGGTTCCACATGCGGGGGCGGGCAAGGCCGAGCGTATCATATCCCTGCACCACGTCGATATAGGCCTGAAGCATCTTCGGGTTCAGCTCGCTCAGGTCGCGCACGCCGCCGCGGATCACGACATCGACCCGGCGCGGTTCTATGACCAGCTCCAGGCCGGGGTCGTGCGCGGAGCCGCGGTTGTGGATCGGGATCTCCACGAACCTCTGCTCGGCGATCTCCTGCACGTCGGCGCTCAGCTCCGCCACCTGAAGGTTCGGCCGCGCCACCCCCTGCAACGTATCGCTCACCCGCACCAGGCGACGGGCTATCGGGTTGTGGATATCCTCCAGCTTCACCGGCTCCGTGGTCCATGTCGTGATCTCCTCCAGCGCCTTGGCCGAACCGGTCAGGGTGACGCTGTCGGGACGGATCTCCGGTTTCCCGATCACCTGAAACCCCGGCCGGGTGCTGATGACCACATCGGGGAAGAGAGGGACCCGCTTCTGGGCGACCCTCCCAACAACGAGCGTCAGGGAATCGGGGGAGATGCTGGTGATCTGCTGCACGTTCGTGATGCTCTCCCGCACGCTCAGCAGCAGGGTGTTCCGATCGATCGAGACGGCCCGCTCCTCCTGGTTCGGCGAGACGATCGGGCGGAGCGTGGTCTCGGTGGCGCCGGTCGCCGCAAGCTTCAGCAGCGACCAGCCGTCGGCGCGGAGCGTCACATGGATATACTGCTGCACCGGCTCTATCAGCGCCTGATCGGGGGGAAGATACACGCGCAGGGGAACGGGAATGGTGGAGACATACGTGTCCGAAAGAGCCGCCACTCCCCACAGCGCCGCCGCGAAGACCAGGGCTCCCAGGACACGTCTGAACGTTCCCCTGCTTTTGTGCGTGCTCGGCATTACTTCTTGACGAAGGGGGGCCGCGCGACGGTCGCCGGCGACTCCTTATCTCGAATTATGATATTGATAATCGTCCCCGGCTTCGTGTAGGCCGCATCGACATATCCCATACCGATACCCTTGCCGAGCGTCGGCGACGAGGTGCCGCTGGTAACCTCTCCCACGAGGTTCCCGTCGACGGAGATCGGATAATGCTGCCTGGGGATCGCCCGCTCGTTCATGGTGAACCCGACGAGCTTGCGCGCCGGCTTCTCCGCCTTGGCCGTTGCGATCACGTCGCTTCCGTTGAACTCTCCCTTCTCCAGCTTGGTGATCCAGCCGAGCCCGGCCTCGATCGTGTTGGTCGTGTCGTCGATGTCGTTGCCGTAGAGGCAGTAGCCCATCTCCAGGCGGAGGGTGTCGCGCGCGCCGAGCCCGGCCGGCTCGATCCCGAACTCCCGGCCCGCCTCCATGATCGCGTTCCAGACCTGCTCGCCGACGGCGACGTCGCTGGCAAAATAGATCTCGAATCCGACCTCGCCGGTGTAACCGGTACGGGAGAGGATCGCGGGGACCCCGGCGATCGTCCCTTCGGCGAAGTGATAATATTCGATCGCGTTGAGATCGGTATCGGTCAGCTTCGAGAGGGTCTCGATCGCCTTTGGTCCCTGCACCGCCAGGAGCGAGTAATCGTCCGAGACGTTGTTCAGTTCCACACCCTCGATCACGTTCTCCTGCATCCAGGTGAAGTCCTTCTCGATGTTGGAGGCGTTGATCACCAGCAGGTAATCCTCCTCCCCTTTACGATAGACCAGCAGATCGTCCACGATGCCGCCGTTGGGGTAGCACATCGCGCTGTACTGTGCCTGGCCGTCGGTCAGGGCCGCCGCGTTGTTGACGGTGATCTTCTGGATGAACTCCAGCGCGCCCGGTCCCTTCACCGTGACCTCGCCCATGTGCGATACATCGAAGACGCCCGCGCGCTCGCGGACGGCCGTGTGCTCGGCGACGATCCCCTTGTAGAGGACCGGCATCTCGAAGCCCGCGAACCCGACGATCTTGGCGCCGTGGCGGACGTGAAGATCGTAGAACGCCGTACGCTTCAGCTTCGTCTCCTCGGCGACCGAGGGGGATGTGGTTTCTGACATGATTCCTGCCTGCTTATGAAAAGTAGATGTTGTCGTCGTTTCCTCTTCCGGTTCCTTATCCCGGAACCGGCATGCCGAGAGCGCTCATGAGGAAGGCGCGGACCTCCGCCTCCTCCTCGATCATCAGCGACGTCGGTTTCCCAAGGCCGTGCCCGGCGTTGGTCGTCACACGGATCAGAACCGGCGTCTCCCCCTCGTGACATTCCTGCAGCCTGGCCGCAAACTTGAACGAGTGCGCGGGGACAACGCGGTCGTCATGGTCACCCGTGGTAACCAGCGTCGCCGGATAGCTCGTTCCCTCGGCAAGATTATGGAGCGGGGAATAGCCGTAGAGCGTCCGGAACTGCTCCTCGTCGTCGCTGATCCCGTAATCGCCCCGCCATCCGATTCCTATCGTGAATCGATGATATCGGAGCATATCCATCACCCCCACGCCGGGGTTCGCCGCCGCGAAGAGATCGGGGCGTCTGCACATGACGGCGCCCACCAGAAGACCGCCGTTCGAGCGGCCGGTCATGGCGAGCTTCGCCGGCGATGTATATCCTTCAGCGATAAGATACTCCGCCCCCGCCTCGAAATCTTCAAACACCTTCTCCTTCCGTTCCAGCGTTCCCGCCCTGTACCACTCCTCCCCGAACTCGCCGCCGCCACGCAGGCAGACGACCGCGTGGATGCCGCCGTTCTCCACCCAGAGAAGATCGCCGACGGTGAAGACGGGGGTGAGGGGGACGTTGAACCCGCCGTACCCGTAGAGGAGCGTGGGGTTCAGACCGTTCAGCTCCAGATCACGACGGTGGGTCACGAACATCGGAACGCGAGTGCCGTCCTTGCTGGTGAACCAGAGCTGCCGGCTGACATAGTCGTCGCGGTCGAACTTCACCTCCGCCGCCCAGTAGAGCCGGCTCTTTCCGGTTGCGATATTGTAGCGATAGATCGAAACCGGATAGAGATAGGAGGTAAAGGAATAGAAGATCTCCGTGTCGTCCCGCTGCCCGCTCGCCACCCCGACGCTGCCGACCGTCGGCAGTTCGATATCTCCCAGAGCTTCCCCCTCCATCGAGAAGAGGGCGATCCGGCTGCAGGCGTTGTGCATGTAGGTGACGACGAAACGATCGCCGGCGATGGTGGCGGAGGAGATCACATCCTCGCTCTCCGATATGAGCGTCCTCCAGTTCTCCTGTTCCGGACGCTCCATGTCGACCACGATGATCTTCCCGCGCGCCGCGCCGAGATTCGTCATGAGGTAGAGAAGAGGGCCGTCGTTGCCGACCAGATGGTAGTAGCCGTTCCACTCGTCCACCACCGGGACGGCGGGGCCCGTCAGGTTCGGGGCGAGCGGGTCGAGCAGGTCGACGACGTAGAGCCTGTTCTGCGAGCTGGAGAGCGCCAGGGTGATCAGCAGATAACGACCATCTTCCGTAAGCTCGGAGATCACGAACCAGTCGGGATGATCGGGACGCGAGTAGATCGGAAGATCCTCCTCCTGCGATGTTCCAAGCCGATGGTAGTAGAGGCTGTGGTTCCTGTTGAGCCCGCTGAGCTCACTTCCGTCCGTCGGCTCCGGAAAACGGGAGTAGAAAAAGCCGCGACCGTCGTTCGTCCATTCGGTGTGGGAGAACTTGACCCGGCGGATGACGTCGGGAAGATCCTCCCCCGTCTCGACGTCGCGCACGCCGTACTCCACCCAGTCGGAGCCGGCATGGGCAAGACCGTATGCCAGATAGCGCCCGTCGTGGCTGACGGCGTAGTCGGTCAGCGCCGTGGTGCCGTCGGTCGAGAGGAGATTGATATCGAGCAGGACGGTCGGCTCGGCGTCGAGCGAGGTCTGGGTGCAGAGGACCGGCTGGTCCTGCAGGCCGTCGTTTCTCTGGAAGAAATATCGGTTCCCCTTGCGGAAGGGAGCGCTTCTGCGCGAATAGTTCCAGAGCTCCCTGAGCCGTGCAAGGATCGGCTCGCGATGCGGGATGGCATCGAGATACGCGGTCGTGACCTCGTTCTGCTCCTTCACCCATTCCAGCGTCTCGGAGGCATTGTCATCCTCCAGCCAGCGGTAGGGGTCGGCGACCGACACGCCGTGGTAGTCGTCGACCTGGTCGACCTTTCTCGTTCTGGGATAGATAATGCCCCCCTTTCCGGAGCGCTCGTTCGAATCTATATATGCCATGAAGAGATAATGCTTGACGTAGAGTAAAAGATGCCGGGCCCCTCCGGAACCCGACCGTACACGATCCCCCCTTCCGGTGCAGTCCCTGGAGATGCCGACCGCGACAGGGAGTCGAACTTACGAAAGGAGCGGCAGACCTGGTAGCCGTGCCGGGAGGGAGTGGGGAGCGGAAGCGTTGCAAGCCGTAATCATTCACCGTAGCTTCGGGACGCAACTCGAACACGGCGAGCCCTTCGGGGCGCTCCCTCCGCTCACGCTCAATCCTTTTCAGACAATTCTCAACGATTCCCAATGGACCAGACGCTCCCCGACCGCGTGCCCGGACATCTCTTCACCCTCATCGTGTCCCTCTGTATCATCGCTCTCATGGTCGCCGGAACCGGGCGTACGGCCCTGGCGCAGACCATCCCCGCCGACACGCTGATCGAGCGGAGCCTGCGGACCGTGGACCTCCCCCGTTTCGAATGGGAGGGTGATCCGGAGCCGCTCCGTTCCCGCATCGGTTTCTACACCAACGAGGTGCCGGGGGATTCCATCGTGAAAGGAGCCGATCTCCCGGCCGGCGCGAAGGCGTTCAGGATCTGGCATATCATGCCGCACTGGCCGGCCGACGAGTCGGGACTCTACATCGGCGACATCGTCCTGATGATGGATGGGAAACCGATCGGCGACTCCCTCTACTACGGCGACGAGTTCGTAAGCATCAAGGCACGAGATATTCCGCCCGGCGACACGGTTCGCTTTACGATCCAGCGGGACGGAGCCGTACGAGTGATCCCGGTCCGGCTCGAAACCGGCAAAAGAACACCGATGGGAGAGCTCGGGTTCGACCGCGCGGGGCGGCGGAGCGATCCGTTCGGCGACATCAGGAAGGGAGGCTGGCTTCAGAAGACGCTGGAGGAGAAGGGATTGACGGAGTGGTCGAGGACGATCGGCAAGCAGCTGCGGATCGTGGCCGATCAGGATTTCTGCACGGCCCCATTCACCGAGCGACCGAACCCGTGGCGGCTGACGGCCGTCACCTATCTCCACAACCATCCCACAAGGGTTGGAGCATATTCCAGAAAAATATCGGATGACGTATGGAAGGGGATGGATGCCGCCGGATTCCGGGGGGCGATTCAGGAGATGGGGAGATACCTCGATTTCCCCACGGGACGTGAGGACAGGGTCGTCCTCCCCTCCACGGCGGAGGCGCTGACGGCGCGGATCGCCGACGCGCAGGCCTTTGCCGACAAGGGGTACATGCCGGTCCGTTCCGAGCTCGATTCGCTGGTGGCCCATCTGGCGAGGATTCTCGACATGAACAACGACTGGGAGGTGAAGCTCGACTCGATCGCCGATCGGATCGAACGCCGGGGGGCCCGTCAGGAGTCTGAACGGAAGCTCGTGGAGATCTTCGCGGCCGCCGACAGAGTGACGATGAGCTATCTGCTTCAGGCCGGCGGGATGGTCGCGTCGCTGGCCGATACCGCCATGATCGCATCGCTTCGCGAGATGGCGGGAACAACCTCCGGCGGAGCGGCCGGCGAGCCGGGTGTGGAGGGGACCGTCCTCCGCGCCTGGGACGCTTCGTTCGGACGCTGCGTGATCGGCGGACCCGGCCCGAACAGATATACAGGGGAACACAGGCTCATCATCGACATCGGGGGAGACGACGTCTACGAGGTTCCCGCAACTCCCCCCGCCTCGATCCGCTTCACGGCCGATCTGGAAGGGAACGATCTCTATGCGAGCGAATCGGTCGGCCAGGGAGCGGGGTTCGGGGCGATCGACGTCCTCGCCGATTTCGCGGGGAACGACACGTATCGATCGGCGATGTACTCTCAGGGAGCCGGTCTGCTGGGGGTCGGCGTGCTTGCGGACTTCGCCGGAGACGACATCTACACGGCGCGCTGGTGCTCGCAGGGAGCGGCGTTTCTGGGAGTGGGGGTGCTCTACGACAGGCGGGGAGGCGATATCTACAATTCCGAGATATACTCCCAGGCCTTCGGCTACGCCCGCGGTTTCGGGGCGCTGATGGACGATGAAGGGAACGACACCTACCGGGTGGGCTGGAAGCATACCGACTCCCGTTACCCCGGCCGGGCGCATCTGGCGCTCTCGCAGGGCTTCGGCTACGGCATGCGTCCCTGGACCACGGGGGTGGGGACCGACGGCGGCATAGGAATGCTGAGCGACAGGAAGGGACACGATCTCTACGCCTCCGATTTCTTCAGCCAGGGGAGCAGCTACTGGTACGCGCTCGGCATCCTCCATGACGGCGAGGGGTGCGACCGCTACACGGCGGGACAGTATTCGCAGGGGAGCGGCATCCACCTCTCGTTCGGGGCGCTTCTCGACGACTCGGGAGACGATATGTACGACGCCTACGCCGGACTGGAGCAGGGGAACGCGCACGACTGGTCGGCCGGCTGTCTGGAGGACGCCGCCGGCAACGACACCTACCGCGGCGCCGGCAGCAGCCAGGGCTCCGCACTGAACGTCTCCTACGCCTGGCTCCTCGACGGAGAGGGGAACGACGAATACTACGCCAAACTCAGCGACACCACCCACAGCCAGGGAGGAGGGAACTACAACCGCCCCCGCGCCCACGGCTCCCTGGGTCTGCTCCTCGATATGGGAAAGGGGACCGACTACTACGTCGAACCGCGGGTAATCCCCGGCCAGGCGGTGGTCAAGGGGAACAAGGGGATGATCTATGACGAGGGTGAGCCGCCGAAGAAGTGATCATCATTATGAGATGTGAAAGGGGATGCATCGGCGGTTCGATGCATCCCCTTGCGATATAGGCTCCTTGCTCGCTCATCGATCGGAACGGCGCGTTCATTTACGCAAAGCGATATTCCCCTACCAGGGGGCGGAGCAGTCGTTTCCCGGTTTGCAGCAGTTGCCGCCGGGGATCTTGTAGCCCTCTATGCATTTGCCGTGGACGATCGTTCCCTTTTTCGGCGGCTTCCCCTTGATGAGGATTTCGCAGTCGCAGAGGTTGAGGAAGACGCAGTTTCCATTGATGATGATCGCCTCGCAGCATCTGCACGGACCGCAGCCGCAGGCCATGCCGCCGCCGCTCCCACCGCTTCCTCCACTCCCACCGCTTCCTCCACTCCCGCCGCTTCCTCCGCTGCCGCCGCTTCCGCCTCCGCTGCCGTATCCTCTCCATCCGTTTCCGCCGAAGTCCCCCCCTTCGAACCACCAGTCGAGAAACCCGGAGAGCGAGCCGCCCCCCATCCAGGAACCGATACCGCCGCCCGAGAAAACAGGCTGCGGCGGAATCTCACCGCGCGAATATGCCGGGCACGCAAGGCCGATTCCGAGCACGATACAGCCGATCGCGCTCGCGATAATGGATCGTATCATGAAATGTCGTTGTTGAGAAGTTGAGTGGATACCGGACTATTCGGAAATCACAACCTTGTGCGACCGCACAAGAACCCCGTCGGCAAAGCATGCCACGAAATAGACGCCGGGAGCCGCGAACCTGTGACGCACCCTCTGCTCTCCCGACGCCGCGGACGCCATGAACGGCAGGTAGAGAAGCGCCCCGTTGATATCGTACACGCCGATCGATGAGGCGGCATCTCCCTCCGGCGGCGTAAACCGTATCTCCACGACCGAGGGATCGCCGCGCACATATCGCACAGCGAGACGTGGGTCATCACCGGTCGCCCGCTCCAGTTCGGAGGGAGCATAGCGCGCGAACAATCCTCCGGTCATCGCCAGGTACTCCTGCCAGATCGGATTGTCGAGCCGTTTCGAGATCCCGATCCCGATCTCATCCTCCCTCGAAAACCAGTAGGGGCCCGGCCCCCGATGATAGAGGCGCACGCGGATGTAGACCTGCTCTCCCTCCAGAGCGGGCGGGATACGATAGTTCGCCCTCGCCATGAGCGGCCGGCTTCCGTGCACGGCCGGACGCCCGATCTGCGTTCTCGGCAGAACACCGATGCTGTCCAGCAGAGCAACGACCGTCGAATCCGATCTTCTCACCAGCTCGACGCTGTAGTCGAGCGTGTCAAGTGAATAAAAGTTGTTCGTGTCCTGCAGCCGGGTCAGAGGATTCATCCACCCGAACTCACGATAGAAGCTGATAGTGTCGCCGTGATGAACCGTGAACGTGTCGGTGCAATTGTTCGCGTTCAGATACGATGTCGGCGCGTTGACGAACGAGCCCTCCTTCCATGTCGAAAGGGGAATTCTCGTGCGGTTGTTCCTGAACTCCGTAATCATGTACTCCACCAGACAGAGAGAATCGTAGGACATGTAGAAGCCGAGCTGCGCGGCCACGTCGAGCGGATCGGTCGTGTCTCCGCCTGGGCGGAGCAGCAGTATCGTATTGCTGTCTTCGATGGTGACCCACAGTTCGGGATGCAGCTCCCCGTCCCATGACGAATCGACGACGATCTGCGCGGAGGAGAGGGCCGTGGCCGTCAACATCCCCAGGATGCAGGTAAGCAGGGAGCGCAATGCGGTGGTCGTGATTCCTCTTCTGTTCAGCATGTCGGCAGATCCGACTGACATAGACCCTCCGGTTTCGGGTGAACGTTCCATTTCCATTCGCCCGGCAGGAACACGATGAAAACGTATCGCTCTCGGATCGGATATGCAAACACAAAATATCGCACTATCAACATACTGCCGCCGGATCGCCAACATACTCACCACATCGGCCGGAGCCATCCGCGTCCCGATCATCCTCTGTCGCCCTGAAAACAGGGAAAAGGGCGAGGGGGAAATTTTCTCCGAAAAAAATCTTCACAAGACCGGTTACATCACGATTTCCCCTCGTCTTCCCGTTGTTCCCGCGGTGAACACTCCGGCCGGAAGCGTCTGCGCAGCGCAACCGGCACCCCATGCGGCGCCGGTTGCTCCGAATGGGACGGTCCATTCCATTCATGTCACATGACCACACGAGGGTTTACCATGAACAGCTCTTACGCACGAAGCAACGGCCGCGGATCAGGCCGCGTCTATTTCTCCGCATCGCTTGTCGCCGTTGCGCTTGCCGCGGGCGGGTCCCTTCTGTTATCGGGACTCCGCGACGACGGCATGGGACCATACGGTCGTCAGGCGCATTATTATACCCCCGAGGAGGAAGGACCGAAGTTCTCGGCCGCGCCGCCGGGACTGGAACCGTTCATGGTCCGAGGCGTGGAATGGCTGGTGGATGCACAGCATGAGAGCGGCGGGTGGGGAGCGGGAAGCTCCAGCAATCAGCAGATGCGCGATCCCCATAAAGTCGTCACCGACCCCGGCACCACCGCCTTTGCCGCCATGGCGCTCCTGCGCGCCGGGTACAACCCGCTCTCGGGGAAGCATCATGAGGCGCTCCGCAAAGCGCTCGATCACCTTCTCACGATGGTCGAGAACTATAAGCAGGAAGGCCCGATGATCAGCGACGTCACCGGCACGCAGCCGCAGGCGAAGCTGGGAAGCTACGTCGACGTATCGCTCTGCGCTCAATTCTTCGGCCGCGCGCTCCCCGCCGTCGCCGACGACAAGACGCTTGCAAAACGGGTCGGGGACGCGCTCGACAAGTGCATCTCCAAGATCGAGGCATCGCAGAAGTCGGACGGAAGCTGGAACCACGGCGGATGGGCCCCGGTCCTTCAGTCGTCGATGGCGAACAACGCCCTGGAGATGGCGCAGGTCGCCGGACGGAAGGTCGACACCTCCATTCTGCAGCGCTCACGCGACTACCAGAAAGGAAACTACAATGCAGCCGACGGAAAAGTACGTTCCGAAGCCGGCGCCGGCGTCGAGCTCTACGCAACCTCCAGCGGTCAGCGCGCCAGCGCCGACGAAGCCAAGCGGGCACAGGATCTGGTGTGGAACGCGAAGAAGGAGGGGAAGCTCGAGAACGACGCGGATATCAGTTACGAAACGCTTGTGAAGGCGGGCGCCTCGAAGAAGGATGCGGACAACTGGTCGCGCGCCTACCAGCAGTATCGCGCCGCGGCCGATAAGATGGAAGATGAGAGGGTGCTGGCCGGGTTCGGCAACAACGGCGGCGAGGAGTTCCTCAGCTATATGCTCACCAGCGAGTCGATGGTCATGGCGGGCGGCAGCGAGTGGAAGAAATGGAACGGCAAGATGCAGGATCGTCTGCAGAAGATCCAGAACAGCGACGGAAGCTGGAGCGGCCACCACTGCATCACCAGCCCCGTCTTCTGCACGGCGGCCGTGCTTCTTTCTCTCACGGCGGATCGCGATCTTCAGGTGATCCAGGCCGAGCATTCGGCAAAGAGCCGCGGAGCGAACGTCCGCTGAGAGACGGCACGCGAATCACATAACGATATTTTTGATTCGATGAATCGCAACCCTGACGGAATGACGCGTCGCGATTTTCTTCTGCGCGGACTGATGGCCGGCACGATGGTTCTTACACCTGTCGTGCCGGCCCTTCTCCATACCGGATGCGGGATCGGCAGGGAGGATACCGATACGCTCCGCCGCGCGGTCGACTGGCTCCTGTCGCGTCAGGAACCGGACGGCTCGTGGAGAAGCAGGGAGTATGCGGTACTCCGCTCCGGCCAGGCGTACACGCCGTTCGTCCTCTTCACCCTGCTCAACCTGCCGCCGCGGATCTCCGGTCCCGACCGGGAGACGGTCCGCCGCGGGCTGACGTTCATACGGAGCAGCGTCGATTCCTCGGGAAGGATAGGAGCATCGGACCCCGATATCCTTGAATATCCCAACTACTCCACCGCCTATGCCCTGCGGGTCCTGCTCCGCGCCGGCGGACCGGAGGATCGCCCCCTGATGGAACGGATGACGGCGTACCTGGCCGGAGAGCAGTTCGCCGAGAACCGGGGGTTCGATCAGTCGTCCCCCGCCTACGGCTCCTGGGGTTTCGGGGCGCCGCGACTTCCGGAAGGGAGCCCCGGACATGTGGATCTCTCCCACACACGCGCCGTGATCGCCGCGCTCCGCGAGGCGGAGGGTGTCGACCCGGTCGCGTTCACTCGCGCCCAGATATTCCTCCGGATGCTCCAGAAACATCCGACTGAGACGCGTCCGCAGCCGGGCGCGGAAAAGGCGACGGTCGCCCCGACCTATGACGGCGGCTTCTACTTCTCCCCGGTCGTGCTCGGCGCGAACAAGGGGATGACCGAACGGAAGGGGGACGGCGAGTTCTTCAGGAGCTACGCGTCGGCGACCTGCGACGGACTTCAGGCGCTGACGGCCGCAGGGGTCGCGCACGACGACGAGCGGGTGACCGCCGCGCGCAACTGGCTGATGAACCACGCCCGGCTCGACATGCCGGAGGGAATCCCGGAGATCGATCCCGAGCCGTGGCATCTCGCTCTTCGACACTATCATCTGGCGGCCAGAGGAAGCGCTTACAGAATCATCGGCGTGAAGGGACGGTGGCAGCAGGCGATGCCCGAGCTTCTGGCCGACGAGCAGCTCGAGGATGGACGGTTCGAGAATCACCACAGCATTCTGATGAAGGAGGACGACCCGGTCCTCTGCACGGCGCTGGCCGTGACGGCGCTCGGGCAGGCGCTGACGGGATAGTAATCGCCGATCGACGCCGCATCCCGTATTTTCGGGGGCGACCGAACCCGGCGCTTCTCTTCCGTATTACCGGACGCTCCCATGCCCGACTCGATCCCGTCTCGATCCGTCGATTCTCCCGTACCGGAACATCTTCCTCCGAAGAGCGCATCACCATCCGTTTCATGGCGCCACTGGAGCGTACAGATGGGGATGGCGATCGCCATCTACCTTGCCGTCTCGATCATCGGCCTTGCGATCTATCCTCCCGTCGGGGAGGATGAGCCGTGGATCGCGTCGGCCTCGTACAAGCTGGCGACCGAAGGGGTGTACGGCACCGATCTCTTCACCGGGTATTACGGCAGCGAGCATCATCTCTACAATCTCAATCCCCTCTATCATTATCTCCTGGCGGGAGTCTTCGGCATGGCGGGAGTCGGCGTGCCGCAGATGCGCGCGCTCCCCCTCCTCTTCGGGCTCGCCCTGCTGATCGTGACCGCTCTGACGGCACGGCAGATACTGGGGAAGTGGTTCGTCAACCGCACCCTCTATCTGCTCCTCTTTCTACGTCTGACGGGACTCGACACCGGCTTCGGCATTCCGCTGCTCGACATCGCCCGCATCGGTCGTCCCGATATCGCCGTGCCGGTCGTGGGACTGATCGCGTTTCTTCTGTTCGAACGCTGGAGCAGGAACGATACGGGGGGATGGAGGCACATCGCTGTGGGATCTATTATCGGGGTGGCCTCACTCTTCCATCTCTACGGCGCGTTCTGGCTCCCCGCGCTTCTGGTCCTGATGCTTGTTCGTGAAGGCCCGCGTATTCTCCGTGACCGCAGGGCATATCTGATGATCGCCGGGTTCATCCTTCCGTGGGTTCCACTTGCGATCTACATCGCAACGGGATGGGACGATTTTCTGGGGCAGACACGGTTCGTGGCGGGACGGTTCGATCTGTTCGATCCGGGATTCTATCTCCACAACCTTCTTCATGAGATCGATCGGTATGCGGCCCTCAGACTGGTGCGCCGCGACGGCGCCGTCGACCTTCTGCGGCCCGGGGCATGGATCGCCCTGATCGCAATCCCCACAGCCCTCTTCATGATGCTCCGTCGTGGAAAAATATCCCGGTACGACGGTCCCTTCTCCGTGGCGCTGGTCCTGACGGTTCAGGCGGTTCTCTTCGCGCTTCTTCTCTCCATCAAATTCTTCAACTATGCGATAGCTCTCTGGCCCCTGGCCGTTCTCTGCATTGCATGGCTCGGAGGCGTGCTGATGGGACGACGGCCCCGGGCCGTACGGATCGCCGTGCTTCTTCTGCTGGTCATGACAGGGGTGGAAGGAGGTGTGAAGATCATCCAGGTACGCAGGGCCATATCCCGTTCAACGCCGTACACCGACTACACGGATGCAGTAGCACGATATATTCCGCCGGGGAGCAGGGTGCTGGGACTTCAGCATTACTGGCTGGGGCTGCACCGGTACGACTACCGAAGCTGGCTGCTGCCGGTCATCCGGACCGACTCGGCCTTCACCCGCGATCCTATCCCCCTGGACCGGGCGATGGAGGAAGCCGCGCCCGACGTGATCCTCATCGACCTGCACATGCGGAAATACTTCGCCGAGGTCGCCGACCCCGCGAACCCTCGCCACGCTCACAGCCTGGAGCTGGAGCGCTACATGGATCGGCATGCCGTCGTGCTGGCAGGAGCGGTGGATGATGCGACGTACGGAAGAGTGGAGATATATCACATCACAAGGTGACGGACTTCATTGATTGCCGGCTCGGTTGGCGGGGCTTGACGGAAGCCGCGAGGAATGCGGTATGCTGCAGTAACGTTCCGGACCGCGTTCCGGATCTCATTCAGCTTAAGGCTCGGGATTACGCTCCGCATTATATATCGATCACGGATACGCACCCCCCCCCTTCCGCGGCTCCCGAAGGGAGCGCCCATTTGTAGAACGATGCGATGTTATTATTTCTTGAAGCGCCGAAGGTGCGTACCATTCTTCTTTTTCACGGGAAGGAAGAATGGTACGCACCTTCGGCGCTGGAGATCTTTTTGGGATTGTCGCTGCTACAAAGGGTTCGCCCCTTCGGGGCTACAGATTGCCGGGTAGGTTCTGATCGGTTGCGGTCTTGAGACCTCCATCTTTTCCGGAGCGAGAGCATGACTACATGATACATTAACCCGCATACGGCAGCGGGTCCACAGCGCCGGCGCGCTCGAATCCGCGCAGGCGGAGGACGCAACTGTCGCACTCGCCGCAGGCGGCCGTCTCGTTCCTGTAGCAGGACCAGGTAAGAGCGAAGGGGGCATCGTACCGCAGGCCGGTCTCCACGATCTCCCCCTTCGACATGGTGATCACCGGCGTCACGATCCTGATACGTGTCGTCGGCCGTGTCCCCAGATCGATCGCCCGTTCGAACGCCTCGTAGAAGACCTGACGGCAGTCGGGATAACCGCTGGAATCCTCCTCCACGGCGCCGATGGCGATCGCCCCGGCGCCGATCACCTCCGCCCAGCTCGTCGCCACCGAAAGCATGTTGGCATTGCGGAACGGGACGTAGCTGGAGGGAATCTCCCCGCTCTCCAGACTCGCCGGAGAGACCTCGATCATGGTATCGGTCAGGCTGGAACCGCCGATCATCCCCAGGTGACGCAGATCGACGATCAGGCGCCGTTCCGCACCGAAGTGGTCGGCCAGGGCATGGAAGCACTCCAGTTCCTTCCGCTCGGTCCGCTGGCCGTAGTTCGTATGAAGGAAATTCAACTCGTACCCCTGATCGCGCATGATCGCGGCCGTGACGCAACTGTCCATGCCGCCGCTGACGAGCACGACTGCTCTGCGCGGATCGCTGGGAGGATTCAAGAGGGAACTCACGAAAGGTTTTCCTGCCTCTGTTGATGAAAAGGGAACGGGCGCCCCGGGCGCATAACGCCCCTCAATCTACTGACGAGACCCCATTTCCCTCGACGGTTTTCTTCCATATCTGAAAGCCTTTCTTCCCCCCTCGAACGTCGTTCGGCTTCAGGCATCCTCCTCACCGGCCGGCATAGGGCCTGTGTCGACAGACCTCGTCGTCTCCCGGCCGACGACGACCTCTTCGTCGCCGGGAACGCGGCGATCGACGGAGAGATGACGCTCGGCAGGTTCGAGCGATACGACGGGTCGGTCTGGATGGCTCTGCACTGATAGAATGCCATATCGAATTCGGATAATACGGCGGGAGGTCACTCGACCTCCCGCCCTCCGTTTCGGCATGTCGCCTCCGATCGACAACTCCCGATTCATCCCCTGTCAGGTTTTCTCTCCGCGGCTTGTCAATGGGCTACTCGAACGGGAAACGGAACCCACGTTGTTTTTTACTCCACAAGATTCATGAACGCATCACGAAACGAGAAGAGGCTCCGCACGGCCCTGATAATGATCGCGACAGCGGTTCTGGCATCGGGCCGGCAGGCAGCGGCACAGCAGGAAGGAGAGGCCGGAGAGGGCCTGACGCAGACGGTGAAGGGAACGATCGTCAACGTTCAGACGCGACAGCCGATCGCCGGAGTGAGCGTCGCGGTCGTCGGAACGAAGCTGGGGGCAATATCCAAAGCGGATGGAACATATCGGATAGCGAATGTGACGGTGGGGAGACATACGCTCCGCCTGACCTCGGTGGGCTACGAGCCGGCAACCGCGGAGATCGTGGTGACCTCCGGACGGCAGGCGGTGATGGACTTCGAACTTCAGGAACGGGCGATTCAGGGGAAGGAGGTGGTCGTATCGGGAGGCGATCCGTTGAAGGTGCTGAACGAAATGGCGCTTGTCAGCGCCGACGCGTTCTCCGTCGACGACGTAACGCGATATGCAGGAAGCATGGGCGATCCGGCCCGCATGGCGCAGAACTTCGCGGGAGTGCTCGGCAACGATATCTTCCGGAACGATATCATCATCCGCGGCGGCTCCCCAACCGAACTCCAGTGGCGTCTGGACGGCATCGACGTCCCCAACCCCAATCATTTCGCCACCCAGGGAGCGTCCGGCGGGCCGGTCAACGCCATCAACGCGAACATGCTGGCGAACAGCGATTTCCTCACCGGAGCGTTCCCGGCAGAGTTCGGCGGCAGACTCTCGGGGGTCTTCGATCTCCGCACCAGACGGGGAAACGCCGAGAAGTACGAGTTCGTGGCGCAGATGGGATTCAACGGCTTCGAAGGGACGGTGGAAGGCCCCATACCGGGGCTTGAAGGGGGATCGTTCATCGCCGGCTACCGCAGATCGACGCTGCAGGTGCTGGGCACGCTCGGCATCGATATCGGCATCGACGCCGTCCCGCGCTACCAGGACGCGATGGTCAAGCTCGATCTCCCCGTCACCACCAGCGACAACATCACGGTGACGGCGCTGGGAGGTCTCAGCGATATCGACGTCCACGCGAGCGCTCTCGATTCGGTCTTCACCGGAGATGTGGACCTGACCAACGGCACCGACCTGGGAGTGCTCGGCGTGACCTGGCAACGTCTCTTCTCTGAGAAGATGGTGGGGAAGCTGACGCTCAGCACCGTCCAGAGCCGTTTTCACGTCACGATAGATTCACTCACCACCGACGGCCTGAACAACGTGACGTCGACCGACCCCTGGTCGAAATCGAGGAACACGGAGGACTACATCGGTGCTCGATACGTTCTCTCGTACGCACCCGATCCCTCGAACTTCTTCACCTCCGGGCTGGAGGGGCGTCTGCTCGGCTACAACCTGAACCAGGAGCGCTATACGGTGCGGACGGAGACGGCGCCGCCGGTAATCCTCGACTCCGGCAGCACGGAGCATCTCTTCGGGTTCGTGAACTGGAACTGGCGGCCGACCGAGCGGATCACCCTCAACACGGGAGTTCACGTCCAGCACCTTGGAGTGAGCGGCAGGACGTCGGTGGAGCCCCGTATCTCCGCCTCCTACGCTCTCACCCCGACGCAGGCGATCAGCGCCGGATTCGGCGTCCACCGCCAGGCGCAGCCGCTGCTGGTCTACTTCAAGACGCCGGAGAACCGCACACTCGATTTCACCCGCGCGGATCATTATATCGTGGGATATACCAATCGTCCCGCCCCCGACTGGCAGTGGAAGGTCGAGGCGTACTACAAGGATATCTCCGGCGCTCCGGTGGAACGCGACTCGGCCACAAGCTACTCGCTGCTGAACTCCGGAGCGGGATTCGGATCGGTCGGCGCGGCGGGAAATCTCGTCAACATGGGAACGGGAAGGAACTACGGCGCCGAACTGACGGTGACGAAACACTTCACCGACGGCTACTACCTCACCCTCACCGGATCGTACGTCCGCCAGGAGTACAGAGGATCGGACGGCATCCTGCAGAACGGCGCGTTCGACAACCGGTATATCGCGAACGCACTGGCAGGCTACGAGTGGAACGTGAGCCCCGGCTTCACCATCGAGTTCAGCGGCAAGTACACGATCTCCGGCGGGGCTCCCTACACGCCGATCGACATGGAGAAGTCACGACTCTACAGCGCCACCTACAACGACATCGGCAGGCGCTACACCGAGCGGAATCCGAACTACTCGCGCCTCGATATTCAGACCGACTTCCGGAACAACTTCGGCACCTGGTCGCTGATCGGATACGTCTCCGTGCAGAATGTCCTCAACAGCAGGAACGTCGACGAGCGGGTCTACAATCCGCGCTACGACCGGGTGGATACCATCAACCAGGTAGGGGTGTTTCCGGTGGGAGGAATACGGTTCGAGTTCTAGAAGAATCGCAGACGGATACGGAGGCCGCATACGCTTCCGTCCGCGACGTCGTGATGCTCCGCCGACCCGATCGGCGGAGCATCGCCGTTTCATGCGGAGATCACTTCACAAGCGTCATGCTTCCGGTCCGGGACCATGTTCCGCTTGTCAGTCGATAATAGTACACGCCGGATGCCTGATCCGCCGCATCCCACGTCACGATATACTTTCCGGCTTCCATCATCTCATCCACCAGTAGTGCTGTAAGTCTCCCTCCCGCGTCTCGGATCTCCAGCTTCGTCGCCCCGTCAAGCCCCAGCGAAAACTCCAGCTCCGTCGTCGGGTTGAACGGGTTCGGTCGGTTCGGCTCAAGTGCATACCCTTCGGCATTCCCCTCGATCAGTCGCAGGCTCAGGCCGCAGATCGAGTCGATTCGGATCAGGCCGGGAGACGAGTGCACCGCGAGACATTCATTTCCCGGCAGCTCTACCTCCAGGCCGAGCTCCGATGAATCGGCATTGCCGATATATCCCCTCAGATGCAGGTACAGCAGGATGCCGTCCCCCTTCAGCGTTCTGCCGGAAGGGGCCGTGAAACGGGCCGACAATCTCCCCTGGATGCTGTCGATAATCCGCTCATCGATATTCCATCCCTCCAGAAGTGAAGATCGCAGATCGATATCATCGACACGAACGACACGCGGGTCGAACGTCACCGAGATCCGGATCTTATCCGCCGATGCCTGATCGACCGGGTCGAGCAGGCGCACGGGGACCGTCACCGCCGAGGCGGGGATGACCTTGCCTCCGCGATCCACGGCCGCCCGCACGATGATATCTCCCCTGCCGACGATCACATCCACACTGTCGGTTGCGATACAGCCATCCTTGTCGATCGCCGTCAGGATATATCGGGTTGCCGCCGAAGGTCGCGCCTGCGTTGTGGGGCAGGTGGGACAGTCGAGCCCTTCGGACGGACTCCAGCTCACCGACTCGACATCCGCAACTCCCCGCAGCAGCGCGATCCCGCCGGTGCAGATGATCGTATCACGCCCTGCATCGACCGTCGGCGCCCGTCCGACCACGACCAGTACCGAATCTTCTCCCACGCAGCCGCGGGGATCGCGGCCGACGACATGGTAGAGGGTCGTCACAGGAGGCGATGCCAGCGGATCGGGGCAGTCGGCGCAGCTCAGATCGGCGTACGGCTTCCAGGAATACCGGACGCCGCCCGAGGCGACAAGACGCGCCGAGGCTCCCAGGCAGAGCGTATCGACCGGAGCGATGGCGGCCACCGGCTTCGGCTTTACCGTCACCGTCACGTAGGTCGTGTCCGGCTCACCGAGGCAGCTTCCCCCGACCGTGCGGACCATATAGGTCGTGGTCGTGTCGGGTGAAGCAAAGGGTCCGGAGCAGTTCGTGCAGCTCAATCCGTCGGGAGGACTCCAGAAGCAGTTGAGGGAGGTCGATGCCGTAAGCCGGACCGCGTCACCCGCGCAGATAGTCGTATCACGATCGACCTTCAGATCCGGTTCCGGGTCGGCGGGCGCCGAGAGCGTCACCACGGGATGAGGCAGGCCCAGATCCGCGTAGGTGATCCAGCCCGGTTCCGACGCCGAATATCCGGAACGGGTATATCCGCAGGCGGTTCCCCTGGCGTTCGGCTGCATTATCACATCGAGCAACGAGTTTCGTGCCGCGACATAGATACGACCGTCCGGGCCGTTCTGTATTCCGAAGACCGTCTCGTTTCTGGTAAGGAGTACCACTCTGGAGGCGAGGATCTGCGCGGGCTGGTTGCTGGAGAGATCGAACTGAATCACCCCGCTGACGGAAGTGGCATAGAGCTTCGAATTATCGGGGGAAAAACAGGCGCCGTAATAGAGATCGTCGGTCGCCAGGGTAAGGGGATTGGAGATCTGTCCGGTGGCCGGATCGAAGTCGTAGAGCTGCAGCGGATCGGTGGTTTCACGGCCGGCCATCGCCAGCCTGCGTCCGTCCGGCGAGGCCTGGAGATAGCCGACCACCGCCAGGGAGTCGGAGAGCACCGGACCGGCCGAGGAGAGTACCGGTTGAAGCGAGAGCCCGGCCGACGTCAACCGATAGGTATGGAACTTGTCGGTATCGGATTTGCGGGTGATGATCCACACATCGGCTCCGTTGCATGCGGAGACGGCGGTAAGCTTTTCGGTCCCCGGGGCGAGCAGCTCCGCGTTCTTGGTGACGACATCGCCGCGCCCGCTATCCTTCCGCATGTCGACGATCGAATATCGGTAACCCTCGGTGCGGAATCTCCCCCCTTCATATTGCGCGGCCGTGAAGATGTAGTAGATCTCCGGATGACCCGGCTGCGGCACGATAACGGCCGACTGTGTGGAGGAGACTCCACCGAACAGTGCAATCCCCCCCGGCATGGGGCGATGGATACGGTTCCAGACGGTGACGCCGTCGGTATAGAAGAGAAGAGCGCCGGTCGTCGCGTCGGAGACGGCGGCGCATCCTTCCCGTGTGTTTATCACACCGTCGCCGAGGGGGGTCGGCGGCGAGGTATTGAAATCTATTCCGGCCTTGTAGCCGAAGTACCAGATGTTGTTCTGCTTCTGCGCCTCTACGGCATGGGGAAGGATCAGCAGCATCAGAGAAAGTATCGGGACGATATACGATCTCATGGGGGGCACCTCCTCGGTATATCATAGAAAGATACTGCTCGTCGCATTCTTTTCCGCGGAACGGTTCCGCGTTGTTTCATCCGTTAGTTATTTCATCAATGTCATCACTCCTGTTCGGGACCATGCCCCGCTTGTGAGTCGATAATAGTACACGCCGGATGCCTGATTCGCCGCATCCCACGTCACGATATACTTTCCGGCTTCCATCATCTCATCCACCAGTAGTGCTGTAAGTCTCCCTCCCGCGTCTCGGATCTCCAGCTTCGTCGCCCCGTCAAGCCCCAGCGAAAACTCCAGCTCCGTCGTCGGGTTGAACGGGTTCGGTCGGTTCGGCTCAAGTGCATACCCTTCGGCATTCCCCTCGATCAGTCGCAGGCTCAGGCCGCAGATCGAGTCGATTCGGATCAGGCCGGGACTCGTCTCAATCACCGTACACTCCGCATCCGATAGATCGATCCTCAGACCCGGCTCCGATGAATCGACGCTCCCCAGATACCCACGCAGTCGCAGCCACAACAGCACTCCATCTCCCCGCAACTTCCCGCCGATCGGTGCTCGCAGACGTGCCGTCGGCTCTCCCCGCACATTGTCCACACTCTTCTCCTCAACGCTCCAGCCGTCGAGAAGTGAAGATCGCAGATCGAGTTCATCCATCCTGATCATCTGCGGATCGAACCTCACCGTCATCCGGAACTCCTCGATCCCCGCCGGATCTGGGCGATCCATCAGGCGGACCGCGACCGCCGCCTCCGAGGCGGGCACCAGTCGCTGCCCGCGGTCCACCGTCGCTCGAATGATCATCGATGCATCGCTCATGATCACATCGACGCTGTCGACCGCCGTGCAGCCTTCCTTGTCCTCGGCTCTGAGGTAGTAGCGTGTGGTCGTCGTCGGACGGGCTGCGGTCGTCAGACATGTCGGGCAGTCGACTCCCTCGGATGGGCTCCAGCTCCACGACACGGCATCGGTGCCGCCGTGCAGCATCGCCGTTCCTCCGACGCACATCGTCGTATCCCCCCACGCTTCAACAGTAAACGTGGGAGCGATCGTTACGGTCACCGAATCCTCGCCGATGCAGCCGGAGGGATCGTGTCCGATCACGCGATATGTGGTTGTGGTCGTGGGAGAGGCGACCGGGTCGGGGCAATCGGTACAGCTCAGTCCGATATTGGGGCTCCAGATGTAGGTCGTCGCGCCGGTGGCGTTCAACTGCACGGGCGCACCGGAGCAGCTTGTTTGATCGGCACCGGCAGCGGCACGACAAGCACCTGGGTTGAAGATTCACTCCCTTTCAATCCCCCCCCGTTCACCATCTGGAGATGATTCCGGTTCCAGACCGTCACACCGTCGGTGTAGAAGAGAAGAGCGCCGGTCGAAGGATCGGAGGCAACCGCACATCCTTCAATCGCGGACATAACACTGTTGGTGAGAGAGGTCGGCGGCGAGGTGTTGAAATCGATCCCGCTGTACTTGCCGAAATACCAGATGTTGTTCTGCTTCTGAGCCGTGGCTGCATCAGGCAGAATCAACAGGACCACAACGAGAAGGGACGCGAGGGGGGATCTCATCGGATGCTCCTTCTTGAGAGCGGGGAGGCAGAGGAAGGGGAACCCACGGAGGGATTGCAACTGGATACAATATAACCCTCGCCGGGAGAAGTTCCTCCCGGGGCTTCCGCTTCCTCATACTACCGCCGGATCAATCCGCCCCCTTCCGATGATGAAGGGGCGAGACCGATCGTTCCCACTACGAGGAGGATTTCCGTTTGCCGAGAATACGGTTCAACGAATCAATCGGGATTAGATATTTCTCCGCCATCTGCGCGCGGATCACCGAGTCGCGCTCCTCCATGTAGCGCTCCAGCACCCGGTTGATCTTGTCGGGATGCCCCAGCCGCATGGCGCTGTCCATCAGCTTGCGAGGGATCGAGGTCTTCTGCTTCGCATAGATCGTCTTGATCTGCTCGGCGAATCCGACGCTGTCGAGCGGCACCACCCTCACCTGCGGTTGCGGCGGCGGAGTTGCCGCAGCGGGAGGAGTCGCCGGCGCGGGCGCGTTCCGGAAATCTCCCGGACGATCGTCGCAGGAGAGAAGAAAGAAGGAGACGAGAAGGATCGAAAGGAGAGTACGCATATCGGTATAGAGCCTGAAACCGCCGTCAAGGTCGCAGGATGTCATGAAGGGAAGTCGATCGGATTCGCGGCCCCCGGTCGAAGCAACGACGCGACGGCGGATCACTGGTTCAGTTCACGATCCATGTGCCGGCCCAGCTCGCGGTCCAGTTCGTTGGAGAGCTGCTCGTTCTTCAATCTGAGCACGAGCTGCTTCATCTCCATGCAGAAGGTCTCCGCGGCCTCCCGGTCGTTCCAGCGCACATGCAGTTCAAGCGCTCCGTGGGCCGCCTCCGGAAACTCTCCGAAGGCGCTCTGTCTGCGCGCCTTGATGACCACCCGCCTGTAGAAACCGAAGAACCGGCTGCGATAGAGCACCGTCTCCAGCTCCCCCAGCGGCACCCAGACCTCCTTCAGCTCGGTCTTCAGGATGCCGAACACCGAATCTGTGGTACGATATTCCAGCACGAGGTTCCCCTGCTCAAGACGGAGAAGTCCCTCGACCTGGGTAAGGCCGTGGTGGGGATTCTCGACCGTGAACGGCAACGACCCGATATGTGTATGCATGACCTGGCGAACTAGCGGATATTGAGAAACGATGATGAAAGTACGGTGAACGGCGGATCGGTCAAAGAGGTAAACCGTATCCGCCTACCATGTGTACATGTAACTGACCAGCGGCCCTACCTGAAGCGTACCGGAGCCCCCCTTCACGTTCGCCGCGACCCCGGCGTCGATCGCCCAGCGGTCGCCGAAGTATCGGAGCCCGAGGGTGAGAGGTTCGAAGTCGGCCTCCTGGATGTAATAGCCCTCCGCCACGACCTTCCAGTGGTGAGCGAACCGGTAGTCGAAGCCGCCGCCGACCACCGCCGCGCTCCTGCTGAACGGGATATCGACCACGGGCGTATGCCGCCGCCAGGAATATCCCAGCGTGAGGGTCCCCCGCGCGTCGTCGTCCCCCGCGCTGAGCGTCACGAACGGCGCCGCCAGCACGATGGTCGACTGGGTCGTGCGGGAATAGTCGAACTGGGCGCCGACGGCCGCCTGGAACGGTCCGTCGCGATAGAATTCGTAGCGTCCCCCCGCCGTCATCGTCAGCGAGTAACTGATGAACTCCGGCACATAGAGGAATCCGCCGATCAGCGAAAGACGGTCGGTGGCCCCGAACCCGAAGAGCCAGCCGGCAACATCGTAGTTGGCGACGAACCCCTTCCCCTCCCCGATCGATCGCGCGTTCGGGCCGAGCGCCAGCCGGAACGCCGTCGGGTCGCTCAGGTACTCTGGCTCCGGAGGGAGCGGGATCTCCGCAACGGCGGGAGCGATCACCGATGTATCGGGTCGCGCCTCGATCGGATCTTCCCGCCGCAACTGAAGCGTGTCGAGATCGGCCACGGGAGGAGGGGGGGGAGGGATGACCGGCGGCGGCGGTCTCGGGGGCCGCGGACGGACGACGGGAGGCCGCACCGGTTTCGGCGCCGGAATCACGGTGACGAACGCGGTGTCCGCCACGATGAAGTTGGTGAACGACCCCGCCGGCTGCTCCCGCTTGAGGAAGACATGGATCGGAACAAGATACCGGCCGGGCTTCGTCGCCGTGAAACAGACATTGTAGGTGTAGGTAAGACCGCGCCGCAAGAGCAGCGGAGGCCTTCTGTCGGTATATCGGATCGTGAATTGCTTCGACGGACTCCTGACCGAATCGATCCTGTAGCTGGTGCCGCCGCTCGTGGTCTCGACCTTGAACTCCCTGCAACTGACATCCCCCACCTGCATCGTGCCGAAATCCTCGCGCGATACCCTCCACACCTCCGTCAGCTGCAGCGCGAAATCGCGGTCGTCGCCGTGGCAGTCGGTCACCCGGAACTGGAGGTTGACCGACTCGCTGATGGTGGTCACCAGCACCAGGAACGATGTCCGCTGCTCGCAGGTGGTAAAGAAGGGGGCGGTGATGATCCGCATTCCGGGGGTCGTCTGCCCGGTGATGATGCTCACCCACTGCCCGGGCAGACGGCGCTGTATGCTCCCGATCCCATCCTGCGATGTTATCGTGATGAGATTCATTCCGGGATAGAGGACGGTGGGATAGATCGATATCGACTGCGGGAAGAGACGCGCGGGCAGGAGAAGGGTCGCAAGGATGATCGGTATCGCCAGTACGACGATACGCCGGCCGAATGCGCGCGCGTTCACATGAGGACTTTCTTGCATTATCCGGACGGGACCGGTTAGAATCGATATCCGGCGCCGATAAAGGCCGCCTGCAGATTCAGGGAATTGTTCCCGAACAGGCGGACGTTGTACCTGCCGTCGAGCATGAGCTGATCGGTGAGAAAGACGAACGCGCCGCCGCTTATTGCCAGATAGCTCTCCCGGTCGATCGTGCTGAACCGTCCGGTGCCGCCGTCCAGGCGCCCCAGGTCGTCCCTCTCCCCCGATGCCCCGGCGTAGAAGGGACGGAGCGGCTGCGTCACGTCGCCGGTGGAGGCCACCCCGTTGACGCCGACGAAGATCCCGGTCCCCTCCACCCGCGAGAATCCCAGCTCAAGGTTGTAGAGGATT
This sequence comes from uncultured bacterium, assembly GCA_966250335.1. GTDB lineage: Bacteria > Bacteroidota > Ignavibacteria > OLB7 > OLB7 > OLB7. The sequence continues at coordinate 65,964 of CBINGZ010000001.1, forward strand.
TCATCCAGCGGCTCCTCGCCGCGCCAGTTGTACCCTACGCCCCCCTTGGTCCAGAACGTCTCACCGACATATTTGGCGTTCAGCGCCGTCGTGAGCTGAAGATAGCCGTCGCTCAGGAAGGAGGGATGGGCCGGGTCGTCGTAGATCCCCTCGTGGAACCCCGGCGGGATCTTCACCATTGATGAGACGGTCGAGGAGAAGGTTCCGTCGAGGAGACGGTAGGTTCCTCCGATCCCGAGATAGACCGGGCTGAAGATGCTCCTGTCGGGAAACTTCTGGGCGCTCGTCACGCTGAAGTATCCCATCGGAAGCTCGAGGTTCAGTTCCAGTCCGTCGATCACTCCGTAGTTGAAGTTCACCCCGAACATGATCGCGCTGAACTTGGTTTCCACCGAATCGAACGGCTTGACGACGCCGTCGATATTGTAGTAGTTCCCCGTGGTCCCCGCTCCCCCGTAGATATGGACGAATCCCTTCCCGGGCTCCAGGATGATCGGCCCGTTCGCCAGAGCACGCGAACAGACGCAGAATACGGTAAGAAGAGGGAGAAGAGCAAGGGTCGGAACGATGCGGCGAATATTCATGTGTGCTTCTGAGTGGCGGGACGAGGTCGCCCCGTGCCCGATGCGACGTTCGGTCGGTTCGAAAACGGAACGGGCGCCAGCCTGAGTACGTTCCGGATGGCGCCCGACAGAGTGAACGTGGTTATCGAACGGCTCTAGAAGCCGGTCTCGATCCCATAGTAGATACCGTAGTTGACCCCCGGGGCTCCCTTGGAGGAGATGTTGATCAGGGCCGAACCGCCGACGCCGAGCGTGAGCGTGACCTTGTTCGACGGGGAGTAGGCGGCGTAGGCGCGCGCGGTTCCCATCAGCGCGTTGTCGGCTCCGCCGAACGCCACGCGGCCGCAGAGATCCAGGGCCCTGTCGATCTGCACCCGGCGGTCGTAGTAGACGGCGCCGTAGGTGACCTGCGGATCGGGACGCGGAGGCGCCGCCGAGCTTCCGCTGGAGCTGGGAGCCGCACCGGTGTTCGGCGTCGACATCTCGCTGTCGGGCGAACCGACGGTTCCTTTCGACATCCCCCCGAACGACGATGATGATCCCACCGCCGACCCGCCGAAGGTCGATGCCCCCATCTCGATGCCGACCCGGTCGTTCCCCGTCACGTTGAAGGAGAAGTAGTAGGAGTTCTGCATCAGCACCGAGGGAGCCTCCATCTTGGAACCGTCCCCCGAACCGACCGCGACACCCACGGTGAAGACCCGCGTGTCGCGTCCGCTTCCCATCGACATCGGTTCCACCACGAACGCCAGGTTCTCGTCGGTCAGCGCCGAGTAGATACCGGGCTCCTCCTCTCTTCCTCTGCCGAGTTCCCCGCCGAACGCCAGCGGATCGATGTAGTTCACGTTCGGCATGACCTCCGCCGGGCTCTTGACCTCCGGTCCGACCGGCACAGCCGCCGTCGTCTTCTCGACCTCGGCGGGGGAAAGCTCGGCCACCAGGGGAAGGGTCGCTTCAACCTGATCGGTCGCGACCGGCTCATCCGCTCCCGGATCGGCCGGGGGGACGTTATCCGCTGCCGGAAGGGGGACGCGGGGGGTACGGTGGGAACGGGGAGCGCGGGTCCCGGCCGCGGCGATCGTCGTCGAGGGCTTCGGATCATCCGTCGTCGACCTGACGGTTTCCGTCGAGAGGGGAACGGGTCCGTTCCCGGCGGCGAACCGGATGGTCGGCGTAAGGGCAACGGTGGTCACGAGCGCGGCGGCGACCATCATGCCGGCGGCGGCGCGGAACGGGAAGATCACACGACGCGAACGCCCACGCTCCTCCTCCACCCGTGCCTGCATGTACGACGGCTCCAGCGCGGCGAACTGCGAGGCCACGGAGAGGCGTGTCCGCTCGGAAAGGTCTTCCGGGGGCATCAGGGTCAGCGCGTCGTCATGGATCAGCGATCGCAACTCCAGGACCTGGCGCAATTCGACCTTGTACTCCGGGACCCGTTCCAGCAGCCTCTGGAGCTGCTCGAGCTCCGGGTCGGAGATCGTGCCGTTCAGATATTTTCTAAGGAGATGATCGAAGTCCATTGTCGTAGACCACAGGATAAAGTATCGTTCTGAGCATTTTGCGCGCGCGGAAAATCCTGATTTTCACCGTAGCGATCGAAACGCCTATGATATCCGCGATTTCCTGGTAGGAGTAGCCGTCGTATTCGTAGAGCACGATCGCTTCACGATAATCGAGCGGCAACTGGTTCAGCGCCGCCGCCACCTGCTCGTGCAGCACCACGTCCTTGACCTGGGCCGGTGTGGAGTTGACATGCGAGGTTTCGAACGGAACCGTCGTCTTTTTGTTACGACGCATATTCAGGCAGACGTTCCGCACGATCGTGAAGAACCATACCATGAAATTCCGTCCGTCGTAGCTCTTACGATGCTGATAGAGGCGCAGGAAGGCTTCCTGGAACGCATCATGCGCGGCATCCTCATCCAGCAGGACCCGCATGCAGTACATGTAGACCTTCCGCTCGTAGCGCTTGAAGAGGACGTTGAACGCCTCCACGTCTCCGTTCTGTGCCAGACAGAAGAGATCGTCGTCAGCGAGTTCCGAGCTTCGTATGGTACGGTCTTGCGCCATCTGAAGTGAACATACACAACAGGGGAAAAATAGTTACCGGAAAAATCGGCCGCCCCCTCCCCACCCGGACGCCGGGAACTCACAACTCCTTACCTTGCATATCGGAACGAGGGCCTCTATCTTTGCCGGCTTACCTATGAAAGAACCGAAGAAGCAGAATAGAGATGAGAACGCGGCGCCGACGATCCTGCCGGTGCTGCCGCTTCGTGATGTGGTCGTCTTCCCAAGCATGATCTTCCCGGTGCTCGTGGGCCGGGAATCCTCGCTCAGAGCCGCCGCCGAGGCACTCAGCCGCAACAAGTACATCTTCCTCGTCGCCCAGCAGAACTCCACCGTGGATGAGCCGGGGGCGGAGGATGTCTTCATGTCGGGTACGGTCGCCAAGATCGTCCAGATGCTCAGGCTGCCGAACGGCCTCATGAAAATCCTGGTGGAGGGTGAAGCCCAGGGCTTCATCAAGCGGTTCACCCCCTCCGAGGAGTTTCTGGAAGCCGAGATCGAAACAGTCGTTCCGACCTCCCCGACCGACAAGAAGATGCAGGCCCTGCTCCGCCAGTCGGCCGAACTCTTCCAGGAATATATCAGGCTCCACCGCGGGCTCCCGCAGGAGATGCTCGTCGCCTACGAGAACATCAGCGAGCCGTCGCGCCGCCTCTTCTTCGTGGCCGCCAACCTCATCAGCCGGGTCGAATCGAAACAGCGCATCCTGGAATCGCGCGATATCAAGGAACAGTTCCTGGAACTGATCAAGATCCTGCGGGAGGAGATCGAGGTCCTGAAACTGGAACAGGAGATCGACACCAAGGTTCAGGATACGATCCAGAAGTCGCAGCGGCAGTTCCTGATCCAGGAGCAGATCCGCGCGCTTCAGACGGAGCTGGAGGAGGAGGGGGAACTCTCCCCGGAGCTGGGGAAGCTGGTGGAGGCGATCAAGGAGTCGGGGATGCCGAAGGAGGTGGAGACCCGCGCCTACGAAGAGCTGGACAAGCTCCGCCGCACGCCGATGATGTCCCCGGAGTTCGCCGTCAACAGGAACTACCTGGAATGGCTCACCTCGGTCCCCTGGTCGCAGAGAACCGACGACAATCTGGATATCAACCATGTCCGGAGCGTCCTGGACGACGATCATTACGGCCTGGAGCGCCCGAAGGAGCGGATCCTTGAACATATCGCCGTGCTGAATCTGGTGAAGGAGATGCGCGGGCAGATCCTCTGCCTGGTCGGTCCTCCCGGCGTCGGCAAGACGTCGCTCGGGAAATCGATAGCGCGCGCGCTCGGCAGGAAGTTCGTCCGCGTCTCGCTGGGAGGCGTCCGGGATGAGGCGGAGATCCGCGGACATCGCCGCACCTATATCGGCTCCATGCCGGGAAAGATCATCCAGTCAATGAAACGGGCAGGGGTCGTCAACCCGGTGGTGCTGCTGGACGAGATCGACAAGATGAGCGCCGACTTCCGCGGCGATCCCTCCTCCGCCATGCTGGAGGTGCTCGACCCGGAACAGAACCAGGCGTTCAACGATCATTATCTGGAGGTCGATTACGATCTCTCCCAGGTCCTCTTCATCACGACGGCCAACGTCCTCTTCAACATCCCCCTGCCGCTGCAGGACAGGATGGAGATCATCGAGCTGAACGGCTACCTGGAATACGACAAGATGGAGATCGCCCGGCGGCATATCATCCCGAAGCAGCTCGCCGAACATGGCCTCAACGCCTTCCCGATCACCTTCACGGACGACGCGATCATGAAGATCATCCGTGAATACACGTCGGAGGCGGGGGTGAGAAACCTGGAGCGCGAAACCGCCTCCCTCTGCCGGAAGGTCGCCAAGGAGATCGTCGAGAAGAAGGGGCACCCGGCGATCGCGGGCGCCATGGATATGAAGATGCCGAGCGACGCCCCCGCCAGAGGATCACGCGCCGGAACCCGGAAGAAGAAGGGAGTAAAGGAGGAAGAGCGTTCGATCGTCATCACCGCGGAGTCGGTGGAGCGCTATCTGAAAGTCCCCCGCTATCGCAACCGCAGGGGTGAACAGGAAGATATGATCGGCGCCGCCACCGGCCTGGCATGGACCTCCTCCGGAGGAGACACGCTGACGGTGGAGGTCTCGCTCGTCCCCGGCACCGAACGGCTGACCCTTACCGGGCAGCTCGGCGACGTCATGAAGGAATCGGTCTCGGCAGCCGTCACCTGCATCAGGTCGAACACGACGCGGCTGAACGTCCCGGAAGATTTTCTGAAGGGGAAGGAGGTCCATGTCCACGTTCCGGAGGGGGCGATTCCGAAGGATGGTCCCTCGGCCGGCATCACGATGGCGGTGGCGGTGATCTCCGCCGCGGCACGGCGTCCCGTCCGCTCGGATGTGGCGATGACCGGTGAGATCACGCTCCGCGGAAGGATTCTTCCGATCGGCGGCCTCACCGAGAAGCTGCTCGCCGCGCGGAGGGTGAACATCCGGACGGTCATCATCCCCAAGGAGAACACGAAGGATCTGGCCGAGATATCGGAGAAGGTGAAGGAAGGGCTGGAGATCATTCCGGTGGAGACGCTGGAGGAGGCGGTGCCGCACATCTTCCGCGACATGACGCCGGAGAAGAGCAAGAAGGGGGCCACGAACGGCGTCGGACGCCGCGCGACTCCCGCCCCCGCGAAACGACCGGCGCGTAAGCAGAGGTAAGCACGCTTTTCCCCTTAAACTTGGCGGGCGGGTTCCGGTCATATCTTCGCTGCAACGGGAAGATCGTCGTGAAAAACGATCCCGTTCGCCGAAGAGATCAGTTATATTTCGATACTACTCAGTAGTCCACAGGACGCCGATATATGAAATGGAACTTCCCGCGCCCGCTGCTCGCCCTGATCGTCGGTCTGATTTCCATGACCGGAGCCGTTCATGCCCAGGATCAGGACGATTCGATCCTGGAGAAGCTCAAGCTGAGCTCCGCGCAGCGTGAGCAGATCAAGGAGCTGAACGAAAACTTCCGCAAGACAACGGCGCCGCTGCGGACCGAGATCAATCGGCTGCTGGAGGTCGAGAAGAAGCAGAAGTCCGTTCAGCCTCCCGATATGAACGCCCTCAAGGATACCATGAAGAAGCGGGCCGACAAGGAGATCGAGCTGGCGCTGGAACTTACGCGCTACCGCGAAGGACTGGAGGCGCTCCTGACCGTGGAGCAGCGGAAGCTGCTGCAGAAACTGACCGAGGAGAAAAAGAGATAGCGATCCGATTGCCACGATATATTACTGCTGAAGGGGGAGATGCATGCCATCTCCCCCTTCTTCGTTTATCCCCCGCGATCGCGAGCCGTTGCGCGCGACATCGCTGTCGTGTATGTTGGCGCCCCATGTACCATGAATCAACCGGGGCCGGCGCGTGAGCATCGAATTCTGGGCGCGCCGCCCCGCCGGCCGTAACCTGATCGGCGCCCTGCTGATGGGGCTGAGCTGGCTCGCGCTCCATGCCGTCGGGAACGGTCTGACGGATGAACTCGGCGGAGGGCTGCTGACGGCGCCTCTTCTTATGGTCGCCGAGCTTCTCGGCGCCACGCTCCTTACCGTCGCCCTCTACGACCGCATGCCGGCCGCATCGGTCGGGCTCGGCGTTCACCGATGGATGCTCCGGGAGTGGGGTACCGGAATTCTGCTCGGACTCCTCACGGCGTCGCTGGCGTCGGCGCCGGCCCTGATGTTCGGGGAGATCAGGCCGGGCGGAGGGGATCTCTCGTTCCTCGCGTATCTCGCCGCCTACATCCTCCTGGCGGCGGCGTTCGAGGAACTGATCTTCCGGGGCTATCTCTATCAGCGGCTTGTGGAGCTCTGCGGGGTGACGGCGGCGACCCTCCTCGCCTCCGCGGGGTTCGCGCTGGCGCATCTGGGCGCGCCGCAGATGACCCCGCTGGCGCTCGTCAATCTTGTTCTGGGAGGGGTCTTCTTCTCGGTCTGCTGGATCCGCACGGGATCGCTCTGGCTGCCGATCGCCCTTCACGCGACGTGGAACCTTGCGCTCGCGGGGCTGTTCGGTCTCCCTGTCAGCGGACGGGATCTCGGCTCCGGGCTCCTGCTGACCAGCCCGGCGGGGCCGGAGTGGCTCACGGGAGGGAGCTTCGGTCCGGAAGGGGGGATCGGGGCGACGGCTGCGCTCCTTGCGGGTCTCTACCTTATCGCCGGAACGTCTCTCGTCAGATATTCTCCCTACACCTATGCAACCCTTTTCCATGCGGTTCGCAGGAAGAGGGAGCCAATCGGCCGGAGGGGCGGTTCGTCATTATGAAGCATCCCCGAGGTTCCGGGGAGGAAACCATTGCAAACCTGCCGGGGATTTCCCTGTCACAGCAGTTGTCCGGTCGCGGGAGATCACGAACGGACGATCAAGGGCCTCAGCGCCGACCCAGTACGCCCGTCGCGCGTAATTATCACGGCCCTGTAGTGTATATAGATCATGGCGGGCATAGATAGAATCAGGAGAACGGTAATGAACGGAATGATCAAGGCCGCACTCGGCATCACGGCGGCGATTATCGTGATGGCGGCCCCGCAACGGGCGGAAGCGCAGTGGGTGCTTCTCGACGCGAAGTCGGACGCCATGGTCCGCAACGGTCTGACCGAGATGTACAATCTTCGCTACGAGAAGGCGGATTCCACATTCAACGAACTGGTCAAGCAGTATCCGCAGCACCCGGCCGGCTATTTCCTTCTTGCGCTGGTCGACTGGTGGCGGATCGTCCCGAACATCGATTCGGACAACAGAGTGGAGAAGTATTCCAAGTCGTTCGATACCCGGATCGACAAGACCCTGGAGATCTGCGAGGCGCGGCTGGAGGAAAATCCGGTCGATATCGTCGGGCTCTTCTTCAAGGGGAGCGCCCTGGGATATCGCGCGCGGCTGAAGGTCTCCCGCAACTTCAGCGCCACCGCCGTCTTCGACTGGGCGTCGGCGCTGACCGAGGGGAAGCAGGCGTACGACATCATCCTGCAATGCCAGCGGATGGCCCCCAGTAACAGCGACATCCTCCTCGGCTCGGGTCTCTACAACTACATGGCGGCCTACGTGCCGGAGAAATATCCCACGGCGAAGCCGTTCATCAGCTTCCTGGGCCCCGGCGACCGTCAGCTCGGCATCCAGATGCTCCGCATCTCGGGGCAGCGCGCGCAGTACGCGGGGGTGGAAGCACGGTATTCGCTTCTGGAGATCCTCTCGAACCTTCAGCAGGATTATCCCTCCGCGCTTGCCGTGGCCGAGGAGCTCTACGCCAAGTACCCGAACAATCCGATCTTCCACAAGTACCTGGCGAAGAACTACTACATGACCAGGAACTACGCCTCCTCAGATTCGGCATGGACCGAGATTCTCCGCCGCGTGAAGAACCGCGTGCCGGGCTACGAGGCGACCCTCGCCCGCCAGGGACTCTACTACCGCGGCGACACCCGGCTCCGCCTGGGGAGATATCAGGATGCGATCCACGAGTTCTCGGAAGCGCTGATGATCAGCAAGAAGTTCAACGAGGATGAATCGAGCTGGATCGTTCTCTCCACCCTGAAGCTCGGCTACACCTACGATCTGATGGGACGGCGGAACGACGCCATCGAACAGTACGAGGAGGTCCTCTCCATGAACGACTACAACAACTCGCACGAGAACGCGAAGAAGCATCTCAAGGAACCGTATCGCTGACCGATCTGGTCAAGCCTGATCCTTTCGACGATCGGTCGGAGACAGAACAGACAAAACGCCCTTCGGGAGATGAATCCCGAAGGGCGTTTTCATACGTTCAGCCGGTCATGTGCCGGCCTTGAAGAGAGAGTAGAATCAGCTGTTGCTGCTCCACTCGGCCCAGCCGCCACGATAGACCATGACGTTCTTGTAGCCTTCGTCGAGCGCCTTCTTGGCGGCACGCGATGCCGCGGGGCACTTGACGCCGCCGCAATAGAAGACGAGCTTCGCGTTCTTGTCGGCCGGAAGCTTCATGTCGGCAAAGTTCACGGCGCCGTTGATATGGCCCGCGGCGAACGACTCGCCGTCGCGCGCATCGACGACGAAGACGCTCTTGGCGTCGATCATCGACTTGAGCTCATCCTTCGTCACGCTCTTGTACTCGGTGAGTGCCGCCTTCTTGCTGGCGCAGCAGCTTGCTGCCTTGCCTTTGTCGGAGCACGACTTGTCCTGCTGCGCGTAGAGACTTCCCGCGCCGACGAACAGCATCGCTGCCGCCGCCATTACTGCAATACGCTTCATCATGGGATGGTCCTCGAAATGATATGGATATGATTGCGTTCAGCGCCCCACACACCCGCCGCAGAAGCGGGCCTGAGGGATGCTCCTGCAGGGAGCGCAGGCGCAGTTTAGAATTGAATGCTTGTGTTGAGCGCGATCTCCTCCAGAACGGAGCTGACGGAGAGACAATCGGGCATCTCCCCCTCGTAGACACACGCCAGGCCGGTGCTGTCGACCTCCATCGCAAGGTACTCCGCATCCTTGACGGAGCAGGAGGTCGCCTTGATCAGCTGGACGATCACCTCATCGAACGTATGGATCTCGTCGTTGTAGAGGATGACCCTGGCAGGAAGGAGCACGTCCGTCTGTTCGGCCAGAAGCGTTTCCGTATCGGGGAGCTCTATGCCGAACGAATTCATGAAGGCCCGCCTGACGGCCTCGGCAAAATCACGTGATACGGTCTTCATTCTTCCAAACATTGTAGTACGTGTCGATTCGATCCTGACGGTATATGGCATGGTCATCTGGGGGATGAGGCATGCTATTCTACAACAGAGACCTGCAATGAAGCAACAGGAAATTCCGGAATCATCCCTTGGAGATCCGATAGATGACCCCGTTGAGATCATCGCTCACGAAAAAGGTCTTTCCGTCGCCGGTGATCACGATCCCGACGGGGCGTCCCCAGATCTCGCCGGTATCGGTCTTGAAGCCGGTGACGAAGTCGGCCTGCCGGGCGTTCGTGCCGTCCGAGTTGGCGCGCACGCGAAGGATTCGCATCCCCTCCGGCTTCACGAAGAAATCCTTCTCGCCGTGACAGGTGAGGAGCATGGCGTTCTTCCAGTCGGCGCCCAGGGCCGTCCCCGGATAGAACTCCAGATCGAGCACCTCGAAATGCGCCTGAAGCTCGGCAACCGGAGGGGTGACCTTTCCGGTCACCTTCGCATACTTCGCCGAATCGGGACGGTAGCGGACATCGGTGAAGTTCTGCGAGTAGGAGTAGGGCCAGCCGTAGTGACGGCCGATCTTCAGGATGTTGATCTCCTCCGAAGGAACATCGACCGAGATATCGTCCGTTCCGTTATCGGCTCCCCACAGCTCGCCGGTCTCGGGATGCACATCCATCCCCACCGTGCTCCGCAGACCGCGGATGGCGGTGGCGGGGAATTCTCCCGGCTCGTTCTTCATCCGCAGAATCACCGCATGCGAGTTGTCGTCCTCCGGCGAGTGGTCGGAGGTGGAGCCGACGGAGATGTAGACCTGCTTGTCCGACGGCAGGACGCGCACCGCGCGCGTATAGTGCAAACCTCCCGTCGGAATTCTGTCGGTCAGCAGGGTGCTGCTGCCGGTGACCGCCGTGGGGGAGGAGAAATTGAAGCGGAAGACCCGCGTCTCGTCGGTGTAGTAGAGCGCTCCATCGTAGAAATCGAGCCCGTGCGGAGAGTCGAGTCCGCTGGCGATCACGGTCTTCGTTCCGTCCGGCGAAAGAGCGACCACCTCACCCGAGAGGATCTCGCTGTAGAAGATCGTCCCATCCTCCCGCAGCACAAGGTCACGCGGATGTCCCAGCCCGTGAGCCTGGATCGAGACGGTGAACCCCGGGGGGACCATCAGCGTCCGCGGCTTGTCGAACGGCGGCATGTTCAGATCGTCCGGGACCGAGACGGTCACTTCGCGCAGGTCGAGCGATTCCACGGGAGTCAGGCGGATGATGCCGTTGACGGAGTCCTGCGGGTTCTGAAGGAAGCTCCGCATGCCGGAACCGGTGACCGTATCCCGCCGGATCGCCTGCTTCCCCTGGTTCGTGTAGAACAGGTTCTCCGCGCCGGCACAGCCGATTCCGATCGGCGCGCAGATGACGAGCAGAAGAAGATACCCGAGAGAGCGGGCGCAGGTTGGACGTCGTTGCATCATGATTGTTCCTTAGGGACTGAGCGGATAGACCCGGAGAACCTGATCCCGGAGGATGGGACCGTCGGTCGGGTCGGTAGGCGAAATGATCCGAAGACGCCAAAAGTTACGACGTTTGATCCGACCTCGCCATAATATCGTCAAGATTTCTCCCACGGGAATTCACTGCCGGGAGTGCTAAGTTTGGGCAGACGGAGAGGGGGAGGGATATCACCCCGATCGATCCCCGAATGTCACGAACATTTTACGATACAACCATACAGCGCCATGAGCGGAACAACCATCGAGGCCCCCGTCGTCGGGACCAGAACAAGCGACCGCACGGTACGCGCCCCGCGAGGCTCGGAGCTCACCTGCCGGAACTGGCAGATCGAGGCCGCCTACCGGATGATCATGAACAATCTCGACCCGGAGGTCGCCGAGCGCCCGAAGGATCTGATCGTCTACGGAGGACTCGGGAAGGCGGCGCGCAACTGGGAATGCTTCGACGCGATCCTTGCATCGCTCCGCTCGCTCGAACCGGACGAGACGCTCCTGGTGCAGTCGGGAAAGCCTGTCGGGATCTTCCGCACCCACGCCGACGCCCCCCGCGTCCTGATCGCCAACTCCAACCTTGTGCCGAACTGGGCCACCTGGGATGAATTCCGCCGCCTGGACGAGCTGGGACTGATGATGTACGGCCAGATGACGGCCGGAAGCTGGATCTACATCGGCACCCAGGGAATCCTCCAGGGAACCTACGAGACCTTCGGCGCCTGTGCAGATCGGCATTTCGGCGGCTCCCTCGCCGGTCGCCTGGTGGTCACCGCGGGACTGGGAGGGATGGGGGGCGCGCAGCCGCTGGCCGTCACCATGAACGGCGGCGCCGTGCTCGCCGTGGAGGTCGACGAATGGAGGATCGACAAGCGGATCCACGACCGCTACTGCGACAGGAAAACCGCCGATCTGGATGAGGCGCTCGCCTGGCTGAACGACGCACGGAGCCGCGGAGAGGCCCTCTCCGTCGGGCTTCTGGGGAACGCCGCCGAGGTGCTCCCGGAGATGGTCCGGCGGGGGATCATCCCCGACGTGGTGACCGACCAGACATCGGCCCACGATCCCCTCAACGGCTACTATCCGGCCGGGATCTCCAAGGGGGAGGCCGATTCGCTCCGTGGCTCCGATCCCGGGGAATATCTGCGCCGCGCCGCCGCGTCGATCCGCGATCATGTGGAGGCGATGACGGCGATGAAGGATGCGGGGGCCGTCGCCTTCGACTACGGCAACAATATCAGGGCGGAGGCGGTCAAGGCAGGCTTCGAGAGGGCGTTCGAGATTCCGGGCTTCGTGCCGGAGTATATCCGCCCCCTCTTCTGCGACGGCAAGGGGCCCTTCCGCTGGGTCGCCCTCTCCGGCGATCCGGAGGATATCTACGCCACCGACCGCGCCCTCATGGAGCTCTTCCCGGAAAACGAGGCGCTCCACCGCTGGCTCCGGCTGGCCGGCGAGCAGATTCACTGGCAGGGACTCCCCGCGCGGATCTGCTGGCTCGGGTACGGCGACCGGGAGAAGGCGGGGTTGCTCTTCAACAGCATGGTGCGTGAAGGGAAGGTCTCGGCGCCGATCGTCATCGGCCGCGATCATCTCGACTGCGGCTCCGTCGCCAGCCCGAACCGTGAGACCGAGGGGATGCGCGACGGATCGGACGCCGTCAGCGACTGGCCGCTCCTGAACTTCGCGCTGAACGCGGTCGGCGGGGCCACCTGGGTCTCGTTCCATCACGGCGGCGGAGTGGGGATGGGATACTCGCAGCATGCCGGCATGGTCGTGGTGGCCGACGGCTCCGACGAGGCGGCGGCACGGCTCAGCCGCGTTCTCACCTACGACCCCGGCATGGGAATCATGCGCCACGCCGATGCCGGCTACGAGCGTGCGGCCGACAACGCGCGGCGGTTCGGCGTGAAGATCCCGATGCTCTGAGAAGGGGAGGCCGGGAAGGATAGAGAGCTCGGATAACGAAAACGCCCCGGTCCCTCGGGGCGTTCTCATTCCATCCACGTCGTCGCTCCCCCCGCAGGTCCAGGGGACCGCGGAGGCTCATGCCGATCGCTACGATGCCTTGGACATGTAGACGATCTTGCGGATCGTATCGAACTGCAGGTACGGATGCATCTGCTGCAGCTTGTCGATGGCGTCGCTTGCGGACATGCGCTCGCGCATCTCACGATATGTCTTGCGTATCTGAAAATCGCGGAGCGATTTCTGATCGATCAATTTATGCTGTTGAAGCACCGCGTAGGTGTCGTCGTCGATAAGATCCGCCAGCGGATTCAGACGACGCATATCGGGCATCGCCGACGTCGTAAAGCCGTCGTCCGCAATCACTTCTTCCGGGGTGTCCTGCGCAAGCTTCGCAAGACGGATCTTCGAGCGAGTGGTCGTTCCTGCCATTGGTTTACCTCCAGTTCGGGTCGTGTCTGTTGAGAGAGAACATGACGCTTCTGCGTAATCATCGTAACGATCATCAATAGGTCATACTCCTCGATCCCTGGTTTGATGTAGACACGAATTATTTTGTTTGACACGGTTTGTACGGCCCGCACCCGGCGCCGTATGCCGATTGCCCGCATACGGTGCGGTATCTCCGCATGACGGAGATTCCGCTCTTCCGGTCGCCCTCTCCACGAAATCCTATCCGTTCCCTCGATGCCGAGGAGAGGTCGACGCAAAAAAAATGCCGAAGTGCATATCGCATTCGGCCGAGCAAACCCTGGTACGGATTTCGAATGCGCTTCTACTAGCGGATGCTCCCACTCGCAGACGGGGGGCGGTCTGCGACGATCTCATCGATGCGGATGTGAGTAAGCCGTAGTAGAATGAATCCGATAGATCCTACCGTAAAGGAATCGTTGAAAAGTACTGCGTGCTATAGAGACACACACACATCGCCTTTTGTTACAGCATCTGAAAAAGAATCTTTTCAGCGCCGCTCGGGTTCTTAACACATGGCAGGATGGAAATGTTAGCGGAGGGAGCGATCATTTCCGTGAAAAAATCGTGACGCGACCTCCCGCCCCCGTGACTGGCCGGAACCGAACGGAATGCGAGCAAAAAAAGGACGCGGAAGGGGGAGCCTTAGTGCCTCTTGCGAGGGCTCTCAACGATCGGCCAGCAGATCCCTGAGCGCCCCCTCCACCTCCGGATGGCTGAACCTGAACCCCAGCTCCCGGACCCGTTCGGGAAGCGCGAACTGCCCTTCCGTCACCACCGAGGAGCCTTCCCCCAGTATGATCCGGAGCACGAACTCCGGCACCGGAAACCAGGCGGGACGCCCCATGACACGGCCGAGTACGCGGGCGAACTCCTCGTTCGTCACCACGCCGGGAGCCGTGCCGTTCAGGGGACCGGAGACATCCCCGTTGTCGAACGCCCAGATGAAGATCTCCGCTTCGTCCGCGATATGAATCCAGGGAAACGGCTGTTTCCCGGAGCCGAGCGGACCGCCGACGAAGAGCCTGAAGGGGGTGAGAAGTTTCGCGAGAGCGCCCCCTTTCGGGGAGCAGGCGATGCCGGTCCGGACAATCGCGACCCGTGTTCCATGCTCCTCCGCGCGCCGCGCCTCCCGCTCCCAGTCGACGCAGAGCCGTGCCAGGAAGTCGTCACCGGCCGGGGAGCTTTCGGTCAGTTTCCCCCCGGGGGCAACCCCGTAGTAGCCCACGGCGCTGGCGCTCACCAGGACGCGCCCCCTGTTCCCCGGGCGGGCGAGCGCCTTCACGATATGTCGTGTTCCGTTGATCCGGCTGTCGTAGGCTTTCCGCTTCACCCCCTCGCTCCATCGCACACCGATAGGTGAGCCGGCCAGATGAATGATCCCGTCGGCGACCTCGACGGCGTCGGTCCACTCTCCCTCGCTCATCTCATCGCTCCATCGGACGAAGGCGGCGGCCTGCGGGATCTCCTTCCGCGCCTGCTCCACATTACGCACGAACGCGGTGACGAGATCCCCCCGTCCGGCAAGACGACGGACGATCTCGGGGCCGATGAGCCCGGTGGCGCCGGTAACGATGATTCGCCTGGGAGTTCTTTCCGCCATATTCGTTGTTCCTGTAGTATGGAGGGGCAATGCGGGAGGCGGCCGAATATAACGCTCCATCATGGAAGTCGATCGTTTCGACCTGCCCTGATATATTTGGCATCCCGAACAACGCTCCGCTCCGGATGATGCCCGCTTTCACGCGCGGGGAGAGCCCCGGGCGGACCGGCGGAACATTGTACGATACTCATGACGTCGGGAACGATCCACGATGCTTCATACGACACCACGGATGAACGATGGCAGCGAGATCCGCAAAAGATAGCGGCAGACACAGCAGACTGCGCCGGGCCCGCAAGGACTGGGTCAAAGGGAACAGACAACGGGCAACGCGCATCGATCCGGAGAACGATCTGGTCGAGGCGGGGCACGGACGGATGCGCCCCAAAGGGATTACGATCGACGAGCTGGGGGATATCGAACGGCTGCCGCGCGGTCGTGTGGTCCTTGCCCAGAGCGGTCGTTACGACGTCGCGCTGGAGGAGGAGAGCCCGGAGGGGGCGCCGCTGATCTGCCGCGTGAAGCGGGGAGCATCGACGGAGAACGAGAACTCCACACTCGTGGTGGTGGGGGATTTCGTGCGGGTGCAGCCGATCGAGGGGGATCGCGGCCTGATTCATCATATCGAGGAACGACGCACCCATCTGGGACGGGACGCGGCGGGACAGGAGGGGATGGAACAGGTGATCGCCGCCAACGTCGACATCGTCCTCTGCATCGTCGATGCCGACCGGCCCGATTTCCGCCGCACGATCATCGACCGGTTCATCGTCTCGGCCCTGCTCGGCGAGGTGACCCCGATGATCGTGGTCAACAAGATCGACACGGCCAACGAGGAGATCGAGGAGCTGCTGCGCGAGGAACTCGCCGTCTACGAGACTCTTGAGTACAGAACCCTCTTCGTCAGCGCCAGAGGAGGGGAGGGAATGGAGGATCTGAAAGAGGCGATAGCGGGGATGACCTGCGTCCTGGCGGGACATTCGGGGGTGGGGAAGTCGACGATCGCCAACGCCATTCTGGGGCAGACGGTCAGAAGAACCGGCGAGGTGCGCGACCGCGACCGCCGCGGCGTCCATACCACCATCGACTCGGTGATGCTCCCGATCCCTTCGGGAGGATATCTGATCGACACCCCCGGCATGCGTGAGTTCGGGATCTGGGATCTGGAACCGGAGGAACTCGACGCCTATTTCGTCGAGTTCCTGGATCATCTGCAGCAGTGCCGCTACCTTCCCTGCACCCACACCCATGAGCCGGGCTGCGCCGTGGTCGCGGCAGTGGAGCGGGGGGAGATTGATGAAGGTCGCTATGCGAGCTACCTTTCGATCTTCGATTCATTGAAGAATGCCGACCCGCGCCGGTGAACGCGTTACTTCTGCTTCGCCGGCTCCTCCTCGTCCGCCTCCCCCTTCGGCTTCTTCAGGAACTTCTTGACGTCGAAGGTATGCGAGCGGCCGCGGGACTTCGGCGGCACCACCGGGACCTCCGCCTTCGGGGATGAGACATGCAGAGGGAGCCTCACGATGAAGGTGCTCCCCTGCCCCGGCTCGCTCTCCACCATGATCGTCCCCTCGTGCGCCTGCACCGTCCACTGCACGATCGACAGTCCAAGTCCCACCCCACCCTGCTCACGGCTGCGCGCCTTGTCGACGCGATAGAATCTGTCGAAGATCTTCTTCTGATGCTCCGCGTTGATGCCGATGCCGGTATCGCGCACCCGCACCTCCGCGTGGTTCTTGTCCCTGTGGACGGTCAGCGAGATCAACCCTCCCTCCGGCGTATACTTGACGGCGTTATCCACCAGGTTCAGGAACATCTGCGAGAGCTGCGCTCTGTCGGCGGAGACGATCAGGTCCTCATTCGCTCGAAATGTGATATAGATACTTTTCGGGCTCCCCAGAATCATCGCGGCGTCGGCCAGATCGGCCAGCATTTCGGTCAGATTGGTCGGCTCCTTGTGGAGCGAAAGCTGTCCGCGGTCGGCGCGCGCCAGCAGCAGCAGCGATTCCACGACACGTGAGAGGCGGAGCACCTCCTGAAGCGCGCTGGATATCACATCCTGATATTGTTCAGGCGTCTTCCTGGAACGGAGGGCGAGCTCGAGCTCCCCGGTCAGGATCGTGAGAGGGGTCCGGAGCTCGTGCGAGGCGTCGGCGCTGAACTGCCGCACCCGTTCGAACGAGGTCTCCAGACGGAGGATCATATCGTTGAGCGTATCGGAGAGTCGGGCGATCTCGTCGTTGGTGTTCGGCACGGCAATCCGCCGCGAGAGGTTCGACGCCGTGATCTCCTGGGCGGTCCGGGTGATCTCGTCGACGGGACGGAGGGAGGTCTTCGCCAGGAAGAACCCGCCGATCGTCGAGACCAGAAGGACGAGCGGAATCAGCAGGATAAGGGTGCTGAAGAACTCCTCCACCTGCGACTGCACCTCGTTGACCGGATAGCCGGCGATCAGGATCGCCGAACGGGTGCGGGAGATCGCTATCCGGATCGCCTGGGGGCCGGAGGTGGTGTCGCTGACAACCTGGGTCAGCGTGGTGAACCGCGCCATGGTGTCGGCGGCATCGAGCACCGCCATGGGGACCCGGAGCGAGTCCTGCACCTCCAGCAGATTGCGCGATCTGTAGACGATGGCGCCGGTCGTGTCCATCACCTGGATCAGCGTCTTGCGGGGGTTGAGCACCAGGTACTCGTAGATGTCGGTCCAGACGGGATCGACCCGTGCTCCGTCGGTCGCCCCTGTTCCGGAGGCGGTCGCGTGCGCGTCGGCGGCGGCCGAATCCCCCGCCAGGGAATCCCTCCGGAGAAAGGCGAGCTCGTCCTGGACGGTATCCCGGCCGGAGGCACGCTTCCGTTTCGCCTCGTCGTTGGGAGACTGCTTCGCCTCCTTGTCGATGATCGCGGCCAGCGACGAAACGACCCTGTCGAGCGATATATCGAGGCTTTCCCGCAACTGGCTGTCGATCGAGGTGTAGGTGAGCGCGCCGAAGACCGCCAGCGAGATCGCCATCACCAGAATGAACCAGAGCGTCAGCCGCCCGCGCAACGATAGACTCACCCTTTCTCCTCCATCCCTTCCGGCTCGCTCTCACGCATGACGTATCCCACGCCGCGGATCGAGTGGATCAATTTTGTCGGCCCGGCGCCGTCGATCTTGTTCCTGAGCCTGTTGATGTAGACGTCCACGAGATTGGAGTCGACGGCGAAGTTGTAGTTCCAGACATGCTGTGTGATCACCGAACGGCTGAGAACGCGGTTGGAGTTCCGCATCAGATACTCCAGCAGGGCATACTCGCGCGCGGTAAGATCGATCTCATTGTTCCCCCGGCGCGCCCTGTGCGAGACGGTGTCGAGCACCAGGTCGCCGACCTTCAGCTGCGTGGTCTTCTCCACGATGGAACGGCGCAGCAGCGACCGTATACGGGCGGTGAGCTCCTCGAAATGAAAGGGCTTCGCCAGATAGTCGTCGGCGCCGGAGTCGAGTCCGATGATCTTGTCCTGGATCGTCCCCTTGGCGGTGAGGATCAGCACAGGGGTGTTGATGCCGCGTCCGCGCAGCTCGCGCAGGATCGAGATGCCGTCACGCTTGGGAAGCATCAGATCGAGGATGATCCCGTCGAACTCCCCGGTCAGCGCCTTCTCCAGTCCCTGCTCGCCGTCGAACGCGCACTCGATGGCGTAGTTCTCCTCCCGCAGGCCCTGCATGATGAAATTGGACACCTTCTTCTCATCCTCGATCACGAGGAGCTTCATATCGGATTGATGTTCCATTGTCTTCGTATTCGTTGACGATCGCCGCCGGAGCCTCCCGAACCGGCCGATGCCGGCCGGAGATGAGCCCTCGCGACGGGAAAATACGGAACCGGAAGACGACCGCACGATACCGTCGGCGGGTCGCGTTCAGGTCGGCCCCAGTTCATCGGTTCTTGCTATTTTCGGCTCCCCTTCATGCCCCTCCCCTGAAGACCGCGATCCGCAGGAGCGACGCGGTTTCCGAAATTCCCCGGAATATCAACGTATCGGTCACATAAAGAGTTTATGCACATGACCCAGTATCGACACGATGACGGGATGAGACCATCTCTTCTCATCCCCCTTCTCCTGCTTGCCGCGGCCCTTCCGCTCCGGGCGCAGGTCAGAACGCTCGACCTGCGGGAAATGGCCGGTTCGGCCGGCATGATCTTCACCGGAAGCGTCATGGAGCTGGAGGGACGGAACGACGAGCACGGCAACATCTGTACCTTCACGACATTCCTGGTGGAACAGCCGATCACCCCGATCCAGGGGCCGGTCGTGGCCGTCAAGCAGTACGGCGGCGATGACGGGCGGAGATCGGCGCGACTGGCGCACGCCAGATATTTTCAGAAGGGGGAGAGGGTGCTGGTGATGCTCTACCCCGTGAGCGAGCTCGGCTACACCAGTCCGGTGGGGCTCTCGCAGGGAGTCTGGGAAGTCTCGCCGGAAGGGATGGTAATCGGGATCGACACCCGTATTCTGGTCGGGCTCGAACCGCTTCTGAAGAAATACAAGGTCTCCACCGTGGAGCGCACCGTCTCGATTCCGCTCGACACGTTCGCCGCGATGATCTGGGAAATTCGCGAGGGAGGGAAGCAGTAATGAGAACCCTCGGCTTCATCCGCTCGCCCCATCGCGGTGCGATCCTCTCTCTCCTTCTTCTCCTCTTCGCGGCGGTCCTCCCCGTCAGGGCCGGCGGTCCCTTCGCCTCCACCGGAACAACGCCTCACAGGTTCCCGGCAGTGGCATTCCCCCTCGCATATCGATACGATCAGGGGGCGCTGGGGACCTTCACGAACAATGTGGCGAAATCGATCGCCGACTACGCCTTCGCGCAGTGGGACAATGTCGGCACGGCGGCCCTCTCCTTCGCCGTTCCGGTCCAGCTCCCGCGCAACGTGTCGACGGCGACCGATCCCTATATCTCCGGAGCCGGGCAGTTCAGCGACGGGATCAACCCGGTGGTCTTCGACAACGACGGTTCGATCACCGACGGGCTGATCGGCGTCGGCGCCAAGAATGCCGTCTACGGTTTCTCGACGTCGGTGGCGACCGGAACACAGCTCGACGAAGGGTTCGTGATCATCAACGGCCACCTGAGCGGCACGGGATCGCCGGCGGACGAGGATATCTTCAAGGCGGTGATCACGCACGAGGTGGGGCATTTCCTCGGACTGGGACATTCCCTGGTCGCGATGCACGGCGACGTCGCCACGATGTACCCGTCGGTGGAGAACAACGCGCAGCAGACGCTCGAGCCGGACGACAGAGCGGCGATCTCGCTTCTCTACCCGAACGCCGGATATATCGCAACGGTCGGTTCCATCTCCGGCACGGTGACCTCGCCCGGAGGGGCGCTGTTGAGCGGGGTGAACGTCATCGCCGTCGATTCCCTCACCGGCAACTCCTACAGCTCGGTGGTCGACTACCACAGCGGGGGCGCCGTCATGTTCGCAAGCCCGCCGACGGCAACGGGAACGTACACGATCTCCGGCCTCCCCGCCGGAAAATATTGCGTCAGGATAGAACCGATCGATCCCTTCTTCTCCGGAGGGTCCGGCGTGGCAAGCTACAGCACGCCGATCAACACGACGATCGCGCGGGAGTGGTACAACGGCGGGGTCGAGTCGGGGGATATGCTGCTGGACAACACGAACGAGATGTCGGGAGTGACGGTGACCGCCGGGCTCACGACCGGCAGCATCAACTTCGTCAGCAACGAGTCGTCGACCATCTCGCCGATAGCGTATCATAAATCGATGTATGCAGTCACCTTCACGCTCCCGATCCCCGGCGTCGACGCCTACGGCACGAAGTTCACGGCCCCTTCCAAGGGATCGCTGCTCGGGATGAAGCTGGAGCTGCTTCCCGGTTCCATCATGCCGAACAACGGGAACCTGACGGTCGGGGTCTACACGAACACGGCGGGAGGTCTGGCGGGGGTTCCGGGGAGCCTCCTCGGGTCGGTCACGATTCCGTTCCGTTTCCTTGCGGTGGGACAGCCGAGCGAGATCTGGCTGCGGGGGATAGGGGGGCCCGTCAACTTCAACAGCGGCGATCATTTCCATATCGTCCTCTCCAGCAACAACGTCGGCGCGATAGAGTTTGCCGGCGACGACGGCGAGCCGACGCAGAGCCGGAGCTCGTACAGGGTGACGCAGGAGGGATGGAGGAACTACCCGGAGGGAACCGACGCCGGCTACAACATCATGATGACGGCGGTCTACACCACGGCGGCGGCGGGGAGCCCGCAGCCGGCGGCGACCGTCAATCCGGGCGTCCTCTCCTTCGGTCGCAGACGGCCCGGCGGCACGGTCGAGAGAACGGTGACCGTCGGCAACCCCGGCACGGCGGCGCTGAACGTTTCGGCGACGACGCTCGGCGGCTCCAACGCCTCCGAGTTTTCGGTGGTCTCCGGTGGAGGGGCCTTCACGCTGAACCGCGGGGAGACGCGCGACATCGTCGTCAGGTTCGCTCCGGCCGACGCGGCGGGGAACAAGAACGCCACCCTCTCCATCGCCAGCAACGCGCCGACGACGCCGACCACCGTTCCCCTCGCGGGGATGGGAGTGCAGGCGCTGGCGACCGAGCAGTTGACGGAGATCGATTTCGGATCGAGAAGAACCGGCGTCACGGCGGCGATCGACAGCGTGGTGCTCCGGAACACCGGCAACGACACGCTCCATATCAGCACCATCTCGCTGGAGGGAGGGGACAGCGCCGCCTATCTCATCTTCGGCAGCAGGGGACCGCTGAATATCGCACCGAATATGAATTACACCGCGCGGCTGCGGTTCACGCCGGAGGAGCGGAGGAACTACTCAACGACGCTGAGAGTGACGCACGACGATCCCGACGCCGTCAGCATCTTTATGCTGCGGGGGAAGGGGGTCGCGTCGGTCGTTGCCTCCAAGAGCGACACGCTGGCGTTCGGAGAAGTGGAGGTCGGTTCGTCGGCGACGTCGAGCGATTTCTTCATCGCGAACAACGGCGACGCGCCGCTGGTGATCAACAAGATCGAGGTATGGGGAAGCGATGACGAGCGGTTCTCCGTGGAAGCTCCCACATCGTTCCCGATCACGCTGCAGCCGGCCGGGAAGCTTCCGGTCGACGTACGATTCGCACCGACGGCGGCGGCGGCATATCGTACGTTCCTGCGAATTACGAGCGACGCATCTCCGTCGGTGGCGCTCGTTACGGTGACGGGCCATGGAGCAGGCGCGACGCTCGGCGTTCCCGTCTCGACTCCGCCGGCTGCCGGCATAACCCTTCTTCCGGTAGTCCCGAGCCCCGCGCGCGGATGGGCCGAGATCGGCTGGAGGATGCAGGGATATGTGGACTCCCCGATCGAAATCACGGTAACGGATATACAGGGAAGAAGGGTAACGTCGATATCGTTCCCCGATGCCTCACCGGGGGAACATCGCACACGGATCAATCTGGACGGGTTTGCGTCGGGAGAATATCATGTGACGCTGAGAAGCAGGGGTGATGTGATCTCGACGAAGCTCGTGGTGGTGAGATAAGGGCGGAAGGCCGTGAGGCAATAGCGCCACAGCCATAATAGTGAAGGAAGGGGGCGGAATATCGTGGTCAATCATTCACAGAAAGGCTCTCTACAAACACACGGAGATCACCATCAACCAGATGATCTTCACCGACACCCTCAACGGCGTAGCCGGAGCGCTATCCGCCATCATGAGAACGTCGGACGGAGGCGTCACATGGCGTTATGACAGCACCGATTTCCCCAACCTCTACGTCTCAGTATTCATTTCAGGAATTACTGAACACGGCGGTGTTGCCGCCCAAGCGTATGGCGCCCTGGCTCGCCGTGTAGAGGATATCTCCGATGTCGTCATGCGACGGATCGAGGGGCAACAGCCGGTTGTTTCGATTCATCCGAACCCGATATCACGTTCAACCCCGCTGCGCATTCGTATTGATGCAGGCAATGACGCGGAGGCTGCCGTATCACTCGATGATATCCTCGGTCGCCGAGTCGTCACCATGACCGAGCGAAGCGCGGGGAATGCCATATCCTGCGATATATCTCACTTAGCTTCCGGCATCTACTTCGTTCGCGTAACGGTTGATGGAGTACCCGTCATCCGATCGCTACGGGTGCTCTAGAACCCGTAGCGATCGAAGATCTCTCTCGCCTCATCGCCGTACGTCGATCATCCCGTGCAGCGTCCGGCTGGGGGTCTCCAGCACATAGAAGTAGATCCCGGCGTTCAATCCCGACAGATCGACCCGCGATACGTATCGGCCGGGAGCAATATCTCCCTCCACCATCACGGCGACGCGACGGCCCAGAAGATCGGTGAGGTAGAGACGGGTCGGCCCGGGCTCTATCGTCTCGTATTCGATCTCGGCTTCATCAACGGCCGGGTTGGGGCGGGCGGGCTTCAGGGCAAGACGTCCCTCGGTGTCGAAAAGGCGGAGCGTGGGGTCGGGGCAGATGCCCTTCAGCCTGAACTCGCCGTCGATCGTGCTCACCAGCACGGCGGTATCGTTCCAGGCGAAGCGCTCGATCACCAGCGGCGTCGATTCCGCGGCCCCGAGCCCGGCGATGAACCGGAGCTCCGTGAGCATCCCGACCGTATCGCCGCGTCCGCCGGTGACGGTGATCACCCTCTCCTTTCCTTCAACCCGTCCCATCGGAGTAGGTGCCACCGGCAGCAGAAGCGTCTTGTCGAAGCGGATCTCCGTCGTGTAGTCGACGGCGCTGCTGACGGCAAGGCTTTTCGATTCGGTGAGGGTCAGCGGGATCGTCACACGCTCGCCGGGCGCCGCCTCCACAACCCCGAGCGCAACCGTCGAGACGGCGATGCGGGAGAGACCCGCCACAAGCGTGGAGGAGGTCAGGCAGGGATCACCCACGAAGACGAGCGAGCCCGCGGCCGGAGCGGAATCTGTCGGCTTGTATCGCACCGGGAGAATCATTGTTCCTCCCGCCGCTATCCTCAGCGGGAACCTGTCGCCCGGCACCGAGAACTCTCGGGCGGAACTGAACACGCCGCTGATCACGATATCGCGTCCCGATTCATTTCTCAGGGTCATGTTCTTCGTGGTCTCCGCCAGACCGAACGTCTCCAGCAGCAGCGTGTCGGCCCTCAGAACCGGCGCGGCCACACGGGCCCGCACGGCGACGATCTGCGTCGATCCGCAGAGCGAATCGGTCAGATATATCGTGTCTCTATATTCCCCTTCGACAAGCGTTCCGTTGAACCTGATCCCGGCTTTTCCCTCCGCGGCGGTATCGATCCCCCAGCGCTCCCCCTCCAGGGCGAAGTGAGAGGTGGTGGAGGAAGTCCCCGCGACGATCGCCAGCGGGAGCGTCCCAAGGTTCTCCATGACGACCCCGGTATCGCGCGACTCACCGGGGCAGATCTCACCCAGATCGACATACGACGTGTTCACCCCGAACGCCACACGTTCACCCCGCGCGCGCAGCTCGATCGCATGTGTTCCGTTCGGAAGAACATTGCCGTTGATGATCAATCTCGCTCTCCGTTCCCCTGCCTCCCCCGGAGCGAACCGGAACGGCACCACGATGCTGTCGCCCGGCGCTATCTGGGTCTGAACCGAAGGAACAGAGAAATCGTCGGCGGCAGGTCCTTCCACATCGATCGACGATATGACGAGCGGCGCGTTCCCCACACTTCGGATCACGATCGAATCGTCGGCCCCCCCGGCGCACGGATTCATCGCAAGGGTCACCACATCGGCCGCGTCGATCGCCGCGTTCTTCACGCCGGGTTGAATCCCCTCGCCGAAGAGACGTGCCACGACCGGCGAGCCCGGGCCGTCGTAGTGGAAGGCGATCCCGCCGCTTGTGCGTCCCAGCATCGTCGGCGAGAAGTTGAGCGTCATCGTCCTTCCCTCGCTCGGCTGCAGCAGGAACCCGCCCCCTCCCTCGATGACGCCGAACTGCGTCAGGTCGGGACCGGACTGGGGTGTTTCCGCAATGGAGAGGGGAGTCGTGCCGGTGTTGACGACGAGGAGTTGCACCACCGTATCTCTGGTATCCCCCACCTCCACCACGCCGAAATCGACCATCGAGGAGGAGATCTTCAGCAGCGGATCGACCCCGCTCCCCGAGAGGTATGCCCGCAGCGCCCCCGACCCGGTCTCGATATCGATCGACGCCGCTCTGGGACCGACGGAGAGGGGACTGAAACGGATCTCGACGTCGTGTGAGGCGCCCGGCTCCAGCATGAAGGGAGGTTCGCCCGAGATAATCGAGAAATCGCCGGTGGCCCCTTTGAACGTGAACTTCTCCACGCGCACCGCCAGAGTGCCGTCGTTCTTAACATATCCTGTAACGACAGAATCTTTCGTTCGACCGATCACCACGGTCCCGAAGTCGACGTTCATCGCAACGAGCTTCGGAGCGACGATGGCGAAGAGCGAATCGGAGATATCGGTCTGGATCGGACGTTCGTTCAGATCCCACACCCTGACCGTTCCATCCTCGCCGGCGCTCACCGCCCGATCCCCGGCCAGGTTGTAGTACGCCGCGGTCGTCTTCTGGGTGTGCCCGGAAAGGGTACGCATGACGGTTCCGGTGTACGTTTCCAGAACGTAGAGGTCGTTCTCTCCGGCCACAAGGATCGAGAGGCCGTCGGGACTGAACCGGGCCGTGCGCGGCGTTCCCCTCGGCGCCGACCAGACCAGGGCTCCCGTCGTCGCATCCCAGAGATAGACGGCGCTTCGATCGGCCGTCACGATGCGCGTTCCGGTCACATCGAAATCGACCGAGGTGACCGGTCCCTGATGCGGACCGAGGGTGCGGATCAGGGCCTCCGTCGAGACGTTCCAGAAGTAGGCGAGACTGTCGTCGGCCCCCGCGCCCAGCACCGCGTCGTTGAGGTCGATCGCAACCGACCGCACGGTCTGCCGGATCGGGAACGCCTTCACCAGACCGCCCCTGTCCCAGATCTTGACGGCCGTATCGCGCCCGGCCGTCACGACCAGGCTTCCCGTGGTGTTGTAGCAGGCGGCGAAAAGGGGACCGACATGTCCGGGGATCGCCATGTTGAGCGAACCGTCGGCGACGTTCCAGAGACGGGCAGTCAGATCGGCTCCCGCCGTCAGGATCTCATCCGTTCCCGGATGAAACTGCGCCACCATCCCGCTCGGGTGTCCGGAGATCGTGTTGATGAGGTCGCCGGTGGCGGCATCGAAGATCCTGATGGTGCCGTCGTACTCGATCGTCCCCACCATGCTCGCATCGCGATTGAACGTCGCATCGAGCACCGCCGCAGTATGTCCGGTCAAGGTCACGACGGGGGTCTCCGGGCGCCGCTCGGTAACACGCACCAGACAGCGTTCGCTCGGCGTGTTCGGCACGCGCCACGGACGACTCAATCCGGTCGCCCTGTCGCTGATCGTCGTCCAGGTATCCCCGGCGTCCGTGCTGAATTCGAGCCTGGCAGGAGAGGTGGGGAGGATTCCGGTCCAGGTGATCACCGTATCGGAGCCGGCCACGAATCGCTCCCCCCCGTTCGGATGAAGAAGCCGTAACGTCGATTTCCCGACCACGTTCCGGTGGAACCCTCCCGTGGCGTGCAGCTCCGCCGGCTTACAGTCGCTGCTGTAGAAGAGGATCCTGCCGTATGCCTGCGTGGAGTCGACGGCCGTGAAGGTCACGGGAATGACGACGGTCCTGCCGGGAGGAATCTTGAGTTGTCCTCCGGGATAGTTCACCGTGAAGTTGGGATTATCGCTGACGATGCTGTCGACCGTCACCGTGTCGTCGGAGGCGATGATTCTGACGTCGAACGTCCGCGAGCTTCCGGGACGTATGGCGCCGAACTGGAGCGTCGTCGGACTGATCAGCATCGAGCTGCGGGTCACCGGAGCCACGTAGAACTCCTTGGTCTGTGCCCACAACATCGGAATATCCATCGTCACGTTTCGGCCGGCATCGCAGCTGGGAGCGCTCTGCCATTCTATCTCGCACGGCTCGATTCCCTGCGCCTGATAGAGAATAGTACGATATATCGCTGCCGCTTCCTCCTGTGTCCTGATGCTGTAGGCCGCCCCTCCGGTCTTCTCGCTGATCTGCTTGAGGATCTGGGGAACTCCCATTTCGAGCACGATACAGTAGATCGTGACGTTGCTTCTCTGCGCCTCCTGGATGATGACGTCCGGCCGGCCGTGCCATATCCCGTCGGTCAGGAAGACGACGATCCGTTTGTACTGGCCGCGACGCACGACCCGTATCCCTCCCCCCGGATCGCCGAGGAATCCGGCGCTGTAATCGGTTCCTCCATCCGGAGTCAGATTGCGGATCGCGGCGCTGAGCCTGTCCTTGTCATTGGTGAGATCGGCGTTGATATAGCTGTCGTCGTCGAAGCTGGTGACGGCGCACTCGAAGGGGCTGGGGATCGCATCCACCCATGCCTGGGCGGCCACCTTGGCGACCTCCATGCGTGAGATACCGTTGTATCCGGAGGCAACCATCGAGGCGGAGACGTCGATCGCCAGGACGGAGGAGAGGGTATCGGGCGGCTTCGGCGGCGGACAGCCCACACGGGTGACGGTCCGGGGAATCCCGTTCTCCTTGATGAGGATATCCTGGGGATTCAGCCCGGTAAAGATCTTCCCCGCCATGTCGAAGGCATAGAAATGCCCTTTGAGGAGGGGGAAATCCTCGACGGATATATCCATGAACCGACAGCTTCCCTGTCCGTGAACGGAATGGGCAGCCGGAAACATGCTGAGGACAATGCCGAGCAGGCCGGCCGCGATCAGTCGGAAAAGGGGGGAAACCGTGTCATGCAGTACGGGTGACGACATACGGTTTGAGGACTGAAGTTAGAGAGAACGGAACGATCGGACCGGCACGGAGAGGAGGAGGGAGAAGACCGGTCGATCGTCGGGGAAAGTACATAGGCACAATGAGAAATCATAGCATCTATTCTCTTCCCTTCAAGGAGCGGAACCGGTTCCCCGGAGCCTTACCGCTCCACCTGAATCCGCCCGGTCATCCGCTGTGTCGGGGTCTCCAGCACGCAGAGATAGACGCCGGAGGAGAGCCCCGTCAGGTCGAGACGGGCGACATAGGAACCGGGGACCATTTCGGCGTCGGCAAGAGTGACGACGCGGCGTCCCGCCAGATCGGTGACGTAGAGCCGGGTCCTTCCCGGTTCGATGATCTCGTACGGGATCTCGGCCCCGTCGGCGGCCGGGTTGGGCCGTGCCGGCTTCAGCGCGGAGAAGCCGTTGCTCAGGAAGAGGCGCGGGGTCGTTTCGCGACAGATCTCCAGCAGCCGCAGCTCGCCGTCGATCGTCCCGGTCGGACCGCCGCATCCCCGCCAGGCGAAGTTCTCGATCGTGATCGGCGTCGATTCGGCGGCGCCAAGACCGACGATGCATCGCAACATGATCAACGTATCTCCTTCGGAGGATTTTGACCCGTTGATCGCCAGCACACGTTCATCCCCTTCCAGATAGATCGCACCGTTCCATTCCAGCGGGGTCATGAGCGTGCCGTCGAAACGTATCTGCGCGGCGAACTCTCCGGCGCCGACATCGGAGCCTCCGCTCCTGAAGATTCTGAGCGGAAGTTCGACCGTGTCGCCCGGCGCCGCCTCGATCGTCGAGGGGAACGCCACGGCAAGAGGGTCGACCCCGGAACCGCAGATCCCGCGACCGAAGAGTTCGAGCAGGGCAAGACGCTCTCCGGTCGGAGAGAAGAAGCCGATCCTTCCGCTCGTTCCACCGAGCGCGGCGGGGCTGAACCGGAGATGAAGATCGCGTCCCTCTCCCGGCCCGAGCGTAAACGCTCCGCCGCCGGCAACGATCGAGAACTGCGCGTCGTCCGGACCGATCAGGCGGAGATCGGCGATCTCGACCGGGGAGGCTCCGGGGTTCATCACCCCCTGAACCATGATCGAATCGGCGAAGCTCCCCACGCGGACCGACCCGAAATCGAGCAGATCCCCGACGAGCCGGAGCGCCCCCTCGACCCCGATCCCGCGCAACGCCGAACGGATCGTGTCCCCCCCGGCGACGATCTCCATCGTCCCTGTTCTGGGAAGCGCGGCTCCGGGCCTGAAACGGATCTCCACCGTCGCGCATCCCCCCGGCGGCACCACCGCCGGAACGGGACCGGAGACCAGATCGAAGTCGGCGGCATCGGGGCCGGTGAAGAAGACCTCGCGGACCGTCGCCGGCACGCCCCCCGTGTTGCAGAGGAGAGCCTTCACAACCGAATCCCGTTCGGCGCCGACCGTCACCGCGCCGAAGTCGACGTCGGAGCCGCGGAGCGAGGTTGCTTCGATCGCCCAGAGGTCGTCGGAGAGATCGTGCTGCAGCGGAGAGAGATCGAGGATCACGGCCGACGAGCCGAGCCCCACAAAGATCGTGTCGCCGTCGGCCGACACCCGTACCGATCGGACGAAGCCGGGGAGTGTAAACGTGCGGAGAAGCGCCCCGCTCGAGGCGTCCCAGACCCGCACCGTGCTGTCGTTCCCTCCGGTGACGATCGTCCCTCCGTCGGGGCTGAACTCCGCAACCAGCACGATCCCGTCGTGTCCGCTCAGGGTCATCAGTTCGGCGCCGGTGAACGCATCCCACACTTTCGCCGTTCTGTCTCCGCTTGCCGTCACGATCCGCGTGCCGCCGGCCCCGTAGGCCGCATGGAAGACGGGACCGTTGTGTCCGGTCAGAGAGAGGAGCATGGTTCCCGTGGCGATATCCCAGACCGTGGCCTGCTGTGCGAACGGCTCGGCGACGACGACCCGGTTGCCGTCCGGGGCGTACCTGACGCTTGCGTATCCGGCGGGACCGAACGAGGTCTTCAGCTCACCGGTCAGCGGGTCCCAGATCCCGACGTTCATATCGCGGGAGACCGTAGCCACGCGCGTGCCGTCGGGGCTGAAATCGGCATGGGAGACGGCGTCGACATGGCCGACGAGCCTGGCAATGATCGATCCCGACGCGATATTCCAGACATGCGCCTCGTTGTCGCCGCCGACCGTGACGACCATCGAGCCGTCCGGGCTGAAATATCCCCCCGCGACAAAACGGGCATGGCTGACGAGCGTATGGAGCCCCGCCCCGCCCGGGCTCTCCCAGATCCGCGCGGCATCCTCCGAGGCGCTCACCACATATCGGCCGTCGGGACTGAACCCGACGCCGTTCGTTCTGCCGGGGAACGGCCCGATCTCGGTCCGCGTCTCCTTTGGGGAGGCCTGCCGGACACGCGCAAGGCAGCGCTCGCTCGGCGTCGCCGGAACATGCCAGAGATAGCGGAGCCCGACGGCCGCATCCGATATGTTCTTCCAGCTCTGCCCCGCGTCGATGCTGTACTCCAGCCGCACCTCTTCGGTCGGAAGAACGCCTCTCCATTCGATCTCCGTATCGGTCCCCGCCGTGAACCGCTCGCCGCCGTTCGGCTTCACGATCGTGAGCGACGGAACCGAGGGACGTCTGCCCGGATAGCCGCCGGAAAGAAGCGGCGCCGGGAGCGTGCAGGCGTCGGCAGTGATCGCCAGCGAGGCAAGAGCGACGGAACTGTCGGTCGGCGTGAACCGGATCTTCACCTCATGCCGCTCACCGGGAGCGAGCGTGAACTCCCGGGGCGCTCCCCCCGCCGTGATCGTGAACCGGGGGTCGTTCGGGACAATCGATCGCACTGTGATCATTCTGTTCGGAGCCGTCAGCGTGATCGTTCTCTCGCTCGACGATCCCGGCTCCACCGCTCCGAACGCCAGGGAGACCGGATCGACCGCGAGCCTCGGCAGCGCCGCGTCCGGCAGCAGATAGGCCACGGTCGAGGTCAACGACAGGATGGGGAAGGAGATCGTCACGCAGCGCTCGCGAACACAGGAGGTATCCCCCCGCCACGATAGAACGCAGGGGGTCCCCCCCTGGACGAGCTCGAGAATGGTTCTGTAGATCCCCGCCGCCTCGGCAGCGCTCGTGACGTTCTCGTACCACCCGCCGCCGGTCGCCTCGGCGATATCCCGGAGAATCTCCGGCATCGGCATGCCGAGGGTGACGCAGTAGACGATCACGTTCTGCCGTTTTGCCAGAGCGATGATCTCCGCTTCGTTTCCTCCCCCTCGTCCATCGGTCAGGAAGACGACGACCCGGCGGTTTCTCCCTCCGGCGGCGACGTGGAGCGCTCCGGTTCCGGGTGTGATGAAGCCCGCGTCGTAGCTCGTCCCTCCCTGCGGAGTGAGCGCATCGATCGCACCATGAAGTTTCGTGCGGTCGGTCGTGAAATCGAGGTTCAGATAGCTCCGGTGGTCGAAGCTGGTGACGGCGCTTTCGGAGACCCCGGGGGGGAGCGCGTCGACCCAGGCGGCGGCCGCTGCGCGCGCGATGGCGATGTTCGGATCGGCGCCGGCGCCGGAGGTCATGGAGCCGGAGACATCGACGGCGAGGACGGAGGAGATCGGTTCTGGAGCGCGCAGATCGGGGCAGCTCAGCTCCACGACCTCGCGGGAGATCCCCTCCTCGGTCACCGTGACATCCTCGGCGAAGAGATCGCGGATCGGCGTTCCATCCGCTCCGTAGGCAAGAATTCTGGCGCGCATGATCGGATAGGAGGTCGTGTCCAGGCCGAGCACGGTCAGCCGCTGGGCATGCGCCGGGGGGACCAGAAGGGCAAGAAGGAGCACGACGAATCCCCACGCCCGG
Source organism: uncultured bacterium (assembly GCA_966250335.1). GTDB lineage: Bacteria > Bacteroidota > Ignavibacteria > OLB7 > OLB7 > OLB7. The sequence goes on from CBINGZ010000001.1 coordinate 97,468, forward strand.
CCGGGGGCGCGGACCATCCCGCGGGAATTTCTACGGAAAACCATCATACGCATCAAGGCACGGCGGGGAAGAGATCCCACGGCCGCATGGGAGGAGGCCGGGAAGGAAGAGACGCCGACGTTCCGGATTACGACGAACAGCCATCCCCTCACGGTGTATTCTTCAACGGAGCAGGGGCTCTCGGGATGATTCCCGGAGCCCCTGTCCTGAACACGCGGGGTGTCACGAGGTTACGAAACGAGGGGAGCGAAGGAACTCAGCTCTCCGATTTGAACCGCTGTGTCATCTCGTGCGCCAGCGTCACGAAGTCGGAGGGCATCATGATGATGGTGGTCGTGTTCTGTTCGGCGCCGACTTCGGAGATCATCTGCATACGACGGAGTTCCAGAGCGGCGGGGCTCACGGCGATCCGCTGCGACGCCAGCGAGAGCTTCTCCGACGCCTCCAGCTCCGCCTCGGACTTGATGATCCGCGCCCGTTTCTCCCGGATCGCCTCCGCCTCCCGCGCCATCGCGCGCTGCATGGCGAGCGGGATCTCCACATCCTTCATTTCGATCATCTCGATCTTGATTCCCCAGGGATCGGTGGCGACATCCACGATCGTCCGCAGGACCTCGTTGATCTGATCCCGCTCCTTCAGCACCTCGTCCAGAACATGCTGGCCGATGATGTTCCGCAGGCTCGTAAGGGCCACCTGATAGACCGCGGAGCGATAGTTCGCCACCGCCACCACCGCCTTGACCGGATCGACGATCTTGTACCAGACCACGGCGTTCACCTTGATGGTGACGCTATCCTTGGTGATCGATTCCTGCGGCTCCACATCGAGCGTCACGGTCCGGATGTCGACCCCCTGCTGCCACTCGATCAGGGGGATGTTCCAGTAGATCCCCGGTCCCTTGATCTTGTTGAGACGTCCCAGGCGGAAGACCACGCCCCGCCTGTACTCCTGTACCACCCGGACTCCGGAAAGCAGATAGACCGCAACGGCTCCGACGATGATAAGGAACGTATCCATACGATCTGCATCCTGCGCCGCCCCTCTGCCCGGCGGCGATGCGTTCACGATGTCGTGACGGAGGAGCGGGGAGTTCGTCGGCAGAGATCACGTCATCCCCGTAACAATAGGGCCACCGGACGACGGCGCAAGGTACGCATCCTGATCGGCTTTGTTCCAGCCCGCCGCGGCCCGCCGTCACGGCTCCTCGCAGCGTCCCCCCAGATGCTCGGCCAGGAACCGCTCGGCCGCAGAGTAGAACTTCATCCTGTTCTCCGGCCTCGCGAACCCATGCCCCTCGTCGGGGAAGAGAAGGTAGTCGTGATCGATCCCCTTGCTCCGCATCGCCTCCACGATCTGCTCCGACTCCGACTGTTTCACGCGCGGATCGTTTGCTCCCTGCGCTATCAGCATCGGGATCCTGATCCGGTCCACCCTGGTGATCGGCGAGCGGGAGAGGAGGAACTCCGCCTCGGTCTCCGGGTTCCCCACCCGCAGATGGAACTGCGCGATCATCGGCTTCCAGTATTCGGGGATGGTGTCGATGAAGGTGACGAGATTGGAGGGACCGACGATGGCGACGGCGCACCTGAAGAGATCGGGGGTGAAGGTCGCCCCCACCAGCGACGCGTAGCCCCCGTACGACCCGCCGTAGATCGCGACCCGTCCGGGATCGGCGTACCCCTTCTCCACCGCCCATGTGACGGCATCGACCAGGTCGTCATGCATCTTTCCTCCCCACTCCCTGTTCCCCGCGTTCATGAACCGCTTGCCGTAGCCGATGGAGCCGCGGTAGTTGACCTGCAGGCAGATATAGCCCCGGTTGGCAAGCCACTGCGCCTCCGAGTTGTACCCCCAGGAGTCGCGCGCCCACGGTCCTCCATGGACATTGAGCACCATCGGCAGGTTCCGCCGTTCCTCGCCCGGAGGGAAGGTGATATAGCCGTGGATCGTCAGTCCGTCGCGGGAGACGAACGAGATCGGCTCCATCGAGGCGAGGGTGTAGGACCGAAGCTCCGGCCGGCTCTCGAAGAGATGCGTTCCGGTTCGGGTCGATCTGTCGTAGGAGTAATAGGCGACCGGACCGTTGTCGGCCACGTAATCGACCAGCCATGTCCGGTCGGCGTCGTCGCGGCTGATGACGGAGAAGTCACCGTGGTGAAGCGTTGCAAGGGTCTCGAAATCATCCCGCACGGCATCATCCAGCACCACCCATTCGAACCGCGCGCGCTGGAAGCCGACCGCCTCCATGACGTGAGTGTCGGGGTTGGTTTCCATCATGGCGACGTCGTGCTCGGGATCTTCCGCCACCACCCTGAACTCGCCGGTGCGGATATCCATCTCCAGCACCCGGCTTGTATCGGTGGATCGTGAATCGATAAAATAGACCGATTCTCCGTCGGCGGTGAACTGAAGGAGGCTGCCGCTGATCAGATCCTCCGGACCCCAGGCGATCAGCGTGCGCCACTCGCTCTCCTCGCTGTCGCGCACCTGGAGCTCACGGCCGCCGTCGGGGCGGACGGCGAAGGCGCCGCGCACCTTGAAATCGTGATCGGCCGCCCATCCCACCACATTCCCCGGATTGGCCGCCACCCGCGTGAGCCCGGCGTCCGGCAGATGGAGCCGGTAGACGTCGTTGAGCTGCGGGTTGTCCTTGTTCATCGTGATCAGCAGATCGTCCGGGAAGTTCTTGCTGTGAGCCAGCAGACCGGTCTTCACATCCTCGAACGGGGTAAGATCGCGGATCTCGCCGCTCTCCAGGTTCACGGAATAGAGACGGTAGTTCTCATCCCCCCCCGCATCCTGAACATAGATGATGTGGGTGTTGTCGGCCGCCCACATATATCCCGGGATTCCCCGCTCCGTGGAGCGGGTGACGGGTCGGGCGTCGTCCGCGCCGATCGTGCGGACCCAGATGTTCATCACCCCTTCCAGAGGGGCGTTGTAGGCCATCTTCTTTCCGTCCGGCGAGAGCTGCGGCTGCGTCTTTTCCGGGTTGCCGAACAATACCGAGCGTGGGATAAGGGGGATTGGGGCTGAATTGTTCATGGGCTGGTGTTCGTTCGTTGGACTTCGATCGTTTGACTGGTGTTGTCGGATATCCTTCGCCTCACGTTCAAGGCCCCGCCGCAGGAGGTGAAAACCGCGACGGGACTGTTCTATCGCGTTGCAATAAATATGCCCCGCGTGTCCGAAATTACCTGCCGAGCAGCTTGAACGACTCCAGGAACTGCGCGGTCTTCGGGCCGAACGCGCCGTTTCTGCGGGCAAATATCCCAAGCTGATACATGCGGTTCCCCACGACATACAGATGCAGACGGATGCTCCCCCCTTCAGGGGCGATATCGGAGACCGGCACCTCGATACGGACGTCGCGACCGACATGGCCGTTCATCGCGATCGGTCTCGATTCCAGCAGATTTCCCTTGGCGCCGCTCACGATCCCGTGGACCGCGCCCAGCAGGAACTCCTCGACTGCCGTATCCCCCCTGAAGATCTCCGCCGGGTAGTCGGCGTAGGTGACAACGTAGCGGATGGAGTCGTGCTGCGCCTTGTAGGTGTACATGACCAGCGAAGAGCCTTCGGCCGTCATCGTGGTGCTGTCGGCGGTCGGAACGCCGGGGATGTTGACGGTAAAGGCGCCGGCCTTCGAGACGAAGGTCCGCCAGTCGTCGGCCCGGGCGGAGTGGACCGCGGCCGCGAGGAAGAGAAGGGTGATCGAGAGCAGAAGTCTGTTCATCATTGGGGATAGACCGGATTGATGCTGTGTTGAACCGCTGTTCTTCCGGGGAGGACGTGCCCCAAAGATAGGGTTCTTGTCCGACCCGGCGCGCGATGATCGACACCGTACGACGAAGGAGGAACCACCTCCGGATCTCCCCCCGCACGATCGTTTGCCTTGACGGACTCCCGAACTGTTCGTTTCTTTGTCCCCGATGACTCGATCAACGCGCTCCGCAATACGTCTGCCGGGAGGAGGAACCATGCTGGGGCGGGTCGTCCAGGGGGTGCTTGCGCTCGCCGGTCTCGCCACGTTCGTGATTCTGGTGCGGGAGGTCGACCCGGCCCGCATCCTGGCGGGGGAATCGCTCGGTCTGCTGGTCGGGGCCCTGCTGCTGCTGACGCTGATCAACTACGGCGTCGACACATTGAGCTGGTGGCTGGTCTGCGACCGGAATCATCGCCCCTCCCTTCTTACCCTTGCTTCGATCCGCGCCCGCTGCGAGGCATTGACCAACACGCTGCCGGGGGGAGCCGTCATCGGGGAACCGATGAAGGTGATGCTCCTGCTCCGGACCGGGACGATGACCACCGCGGAGGCGACCACCGCGTTCCTTCTGGGGAAGTTCTCCGTCATCGTCGGGCAGGTCGTCTATGTGGTGACCGGCGTGGCCCTTTCCTATTCGGCGATGAACGGCGGATCGGAGCGGGTCTTCGGCACCGAGCATTTCGCCACCTTCGTGCTCGGCGCGGCGCTCCTCGTTCTGCTTCTGATGGTCTCGCTCCTGGGGGCGATGATCTGGTTCCAGCCGATGCTCCGCTGGCTCGTCCCGACCGGCGGCGAGGGACGCTGGAGCCGGCGGTGGAACCGGATCGTGGCGGAAGCGCACAGCATCGAGTCGATGGTGGCGCATGCGGCCCGGACCCGCGGCCCCGCTCTTCTCCTCTCCATCCTCTGCGGCGTGACAGCCTGGGCGCTCAACGGGGTGGAGGCGTTCCTGATCCTCCGCTGGCTGGAGGTCGATATCACCTTCGCGCAGGCGTTCGCGATCGACGCCGTGAGCTGTATCGTACGTATGGTCGTCTTCGTCCTGCCGATCGGAATCGGGGGACAGGACTGGACGATCACCGGGCTGATGTCGATCCACGGCGTGGCCGATCCTGTCGGAACTTCGGCCGGACTGGTCGTGTTGAAACGTGCTCGCGAATTCGTGGTGATCGGCATCGGGCTTCTCCTGCTTCTGCTTGCCCCGGGTCGCGCGCCCGTGGAAGCGACGGCGGTCGAACCCGCCGAGGAGGAGCGGATACCGGAACTGCAGGAAGCGTCATGAGGGGGTCGGATGCACACGACGGACACAACTATTTCCCGATCGACCTCCAATTTTCCGGACGCATTGTGCGTCCCCTAACCCGCTGACCCGGTTATACTCCTCTCCGATCGAATATCGAGGTACCGAAGATTCGTTAACTTCTTCGTTCGATCCCTATCTCTCAACATCAATCCTGTGCCGTATGTCGTTCTCCGCGAACAGTGTTACCAATGACTATTGCGTTGAAGTAAGCCTCATGGGCGAGCAGCTCGATCCCTCACGGATCTCCTCGATTCTCAACATGGAACCGTCGAAATCCGCAGCGGCCGGGGAGCCGCGCCGAAAGGATCGTGCCGACTCGGTATATGAGGAGGGGTTCTGGGCGTACGAAGTATCGTCGAGCGACGATGTCACCGAGTGCCGCGACCATCAGATCATCTGTATCGCAGATATGCTGGAGCCGCACGTCGCATCGCTGCGCGAGGCAGGTGTGGAACGGATCCACTTCTATTTCACGCTCAGCTCCTTCTACGGCATGATGAACATCCGGCTCAAGTCCGCCACCATGCAGAAGCTGGCCGAGATCGGCGCCGATCTCTACCTCTCCGGCTTCGACTGCTTCAACCCGAACCATCCGTTCTGGAACGACGCTGAGGTGCTGGAGGTGGAGGAGTCGAATCCCGAACAGGAGGGGTAGATCCCCGGGAGCGCAAGAACTTTTTACATTCTTCGACCGTTGTACGGAAAACGGGCCCCCCGACGGGGTCCCGACGATCATCAACTACGATAGAATCATACAATGAAGAAGTTTCTTGCGATCCCGCCGCTGGTCGCGGCGTTCGGGCTTATGATAGGATGTGAGGGGAAGGTCGAGACGCAGCAGGCGCCGACCGAAACGACGGCGGAACGGATGTCGGCGATCGCCGGCGACAAGGCGATGACGGCCGATCTCATGCGGCAGGCCCACACCAAGGGAACCTTCGACGACGCGCTTTCGCTTGCCATGTCGGACTCGCTCCTGGCCGAAGAGGTGCTGGCCGCGGTCCGCTCCAACCCGATCGCAGCCCGGCTGACGCCGACGAGCACCGCATCGACGGCATCACGGAGTTCGTCGGGATCAGGCTCGCGAAGCGCCGCGACGCCGGCATCGAACAAGGATGCGCTCGACAAGACCGAGGACGCCGTCCACAAGGCGAACCAGCGGATCGACCAGGCGGCCCGCGTGAAAAAGGAAGCCGAAGAGGCGAAGAAGAAAGTCGAGGGGATTTTCAAGTAATCCCCTGAACGGTATCCCCTGCGGAGGGGAGCCGCGGTATGACCCGGAACTCCCGGCAGTTCGTAGTTTCGACACGAACGCCGGGATTTTTTTTGCGCGGAGCGGACGCGGAACGTCGTTCCTTCTCCGCACGTTCGACATCGGCCGGACGGTCATGAACCCATTACTCGGAGACCAGAACACCATGCGATCGATCAACCCCGCCACGGAAGAGGTTTTCGCGGAATATCCCGAGCCGACCCGGGTCGAGCTCACCGCACGGATAGAGACGGCGCACGCCGCCTTTACATCGTATCGCCGGACAACATTCTCCGAGCGAAGCGCCATGATGAGACGCGCGGCCGCTCTTCTACGTTCTCGTTCCTCTGCCTACGCCGATCTGATGACGCGCGAGATGGGGAAACCGATCGCCGCCGCCGTCGCCGAGGTGGAGAAATGCGCCTGGGTCTGCGAGTACTATGCCGAGCACGCCGAGCGGTTCCTGGCCGACGAGCCCCACCCGAGCGACGCCTCCCGAAGCTGGGTCGCGTTCCAGCCGATCGGCCCGGTGCTGGCGATCATGCCGTGGAACTTCCCCTTCTGGCAATGCTTCAGGTTCGCCGCCCCCGCCCTGATGGCCGGGAACGTCGGACTCCTCAAGCACGCCTCCAATGTCCCCGGCAGCGCGCTGGCGATCGAGGAGGTTTTCCGCGACGCCGGGTTCCCGGACGGGACCTTTCAGACGCTGCTGGTGGGGTCGGGGATGGTCGGGTCGATCATCGCCGATCCCCGCGTTGCGGCCGTGACCCTCACCGGAAGCGAAGGGGCGGGAAAGAATGTCGGAAAGGGAGCGGGAGAACATCTGAAGAAGGTGGTGCTGGAGCTGGGAGGAAGCGATCCCTTCATCGTGATGCCGAGCGCCGACCTGGAGACGGCGATCTCCACGGCGGTGACGGCACGGACGATCAACAACGGCCAGAGCTGTATCGCGGCGAAGCGCTTCATCGTTCATGAGGAGATCGCCGACCGGTTCGAAGAGGGGTTCGCTGAAGGGTTCGGGAAGCTGAAAGTGGGTGATCCGCTCGACCCGACCGTCGATATCGGTCCGCTCGCCCGTCCGGAGTTCGTCGACGACCTGCACGACCAGGTGACCCGCTCCCTGGCGGAGGGAGCCCGTCTGGTAACGGGGGGGAAGAGGATCGAGGGGAAGGGCTATTTCTACGAACCGACCATCCTGGCGGATATCCGTCCCGGGATGACCGCCCACGACGAGGAGACGTTCGGTCCCGTCGCCGCGCTGATCCGCGTCTCGAGCGCCGACGAGGCGATCGCCGTCGCCAACGCCTCCCGCTTCGGACTCGGCGCCTCCGCCTGGACACGCGATAAGGTGGAGGAACGGGAGATGATCGAGAGGATCGAGGCGGGATCGGTCTTCATCAACGGCATGGTCAAATCGGACCCCCGACTCCCCTTCGGCGGGATCAAGGCGAGCGGGGTGGGGCGCGAGCTCTCCTCGTTCGGGATACGGGAGTTCGTGAACATCAGGACGATATGGGTCCGATAGAGATATCCACTTTCGTTTTTTTGCGGAAACGAGATAAAAAAAACATATCCCCGATTTTTCATAATTCTCACCCTCCGGGATCGTCTAGATCGCACGACTCCATCCCGGTCGTCAGACTGCACGCTCGTCTGTCCCCTCCTCTACACCTGGTGCTTCGCATCGAAACCATGACCATACGCACTAAACGGATCGTTCTTACAGCTCTTTCGCTGGCCGTTATCGGCGCGCTCGCCATCCCCAAGATTCTCTCCATGAGCGAAGAGCCGAAGGAGAAGCCGAAAGGGGGGGGAGGCGGCGGACGCGGCGGCGCCGTCAGCGTGCAGGCGTATATAGCCCGCCCCGAGCGGCTGGACGACAAGATCTTCGTCTCCGGAACCGTGATGCCGAACGAGAACGTGGAGCTTCACAGCGAGACCTCCGGCAAGATCGTCTCGATCAACTTCAAGGAGGGGGGATACGTGAGCAGGGGGCAGCTGCTGGTGAAGATCAACGACGCCGACCTGCAGGCGCAGCTCAAGAAGGCGATCTACAAGAAGGAACTGCTCGACTCCAAGGAACTCCGCCAGCGCCAGCTTCTGCAGAAGGAGGCGGTCAGCCAGTCCGAGTACGACGTGGCGCTGAACGAGGTGAACACGGCGGTCGCGGAGATCGAGCTGATCCGCGCACAGATCGCCAAGACCGAGATCCGCGCTCCCTTCTCCGGGGTGATCGGATTGCGCTACGTAAGCGAGGGGAGCTTCATCTCTCCCTCCACTCCTGTCGCAACCTTCTACAGCGTCGACCCGGTCAAGGTCGATTTCGCCATCCCGGAGAAATATGCGGCCTCGGTCAGGATCGGCGCCGATATCTCCTTCACGGTGGAGGGCTCCGACAACGGGTTCAGCGGACGGGTCTACGCCGTGGAACCGAAGATCGACCAGACGACCCGGACGCTGCAGGTGCGCGCGCTCTGCTCCAACGGCGGCGGAAAGATCGCACCGGGAGCGTTCGCGCAGATCGAACTGCTGCTGCATGAGATCGGCGATGCCATCATGGTCCCGTCGGAAGCGGTGATTCCGGAGCTTGAGGGGAAGAAGGTCTTCGTGTCGAAGGAGGGAAAGGCGGAACCGCGCAAGATCATCGCGGGCATCAGGACCGACAAGAAGGTGCAGGTGATCGAGGGGCTCAACCCGGGGGATACCGTGGTGACCTCCGGCATTCTGCAGGTACGCCCCGGCTCGGCGCTGAAGATCACATCGGTCGTCGACACCACAAGCAACTGATACGGAACGACCGGCCCACGTCACCCCCCCGACCGGGCCGGACCGACTTCAACCCCCAAGTGATTTCAACCCCATAGATCATGAGTCTATCAGCACTCAGCATACGACGCCCGGTCCTGGCGCTCGTCATGTCGATCGTCGTCGTCCTCTTCGGAGCGATCGGATTCTTCTCGCTCGGCGTCCGTGAGTATCCGGCGGTCGATCCCCCGATCATCAACGTGACGACGACCTACGCCGGCGCGAACTCGGACGTGATCGAATCGCAGATCACCGAGCCGCTGGAGGCGTCGATCAACGGCATCGCGGGTATCCGGACCCTTACCTCCACCAGCCGTGAGGGACGGAGCCAGATCACCGTCGAGTTCGATCTGGGAGTCGATCTGGAGACGGCCGCCAACGACGTTCGCGACCGCGTCTCCCGCGCCATCCGGACTCTTCCGCAGGACGCCGATCCCCCCACCGTCGCCAAGGTCGACGCCGACGCGAGCCCGATCCTCTTCCTGACGATCCAGAGCGACCAGCGCGACCCGCTGGAGGTGAACGACATCGCCACGAACGTCTTCAAGGAGCGGCTGCAGACGATCCCCGGCATCAGCGACATCAACATCTGGGGCGAAAAGAAATATTCGATGCGCCTGGTCCTCGATCCGGCCCGCCTCTCCGCCTACAAGCTGACCCCGCAGGATATCCGCGCGGCCCTCGTCAGCGAGAACGTGGAGCTCCCCGCCGGCAAGATCGAGGGGAACAGCACCGAGCTTACGGTCCGGACGATGGGACGGCTGGAGGCGCCCGAGGATTTCAACAATATGGTCCTCAAGTCGGTCGACGGCCGGATGGTCCGTCTGCGCGATGTGGGACGCGCCGAGCTCGCGCCGGAGAACGCCAGGACGCTGCTGAAGCTCAACGGCATTCCGATGATCGGCGTGGCGATCCTGCCGCAGCCGGGGGCCAACAACGTGGCGATCGCCGACGCGGTCTACAAGAGGATCGAGGAGATCAAGAAGGATCTTCCGGCCGACATCCGCGTGGGGAACGGATTCGACACCACGATCTACATCAAGAAGTCGATCGTCGAGGTGGTGGAGACGATCGGCATCGCGTTCGTGCTGGTGGCGCTCATCATCTTTCTCTTCCTGCGGAACTGGCGCACCACCCTTATCCCGGTGCTCGCCATCCCGGTCTCGCTGATCGGGACCTTCTTCATCATGTCGCTGGCCGGCTTCTCCATCAACGTTCTCACCATGCTCGGGATCGTTCTGGCGATCGGCCTGGTGGTGGACGACGCCATCGTGGTGCTGGAGAATATCTACGCCAAGATCGAGGAGGGGATGCCGGTGATGCAGGCCGGCCTGATCGGGTCGAAGGAGATCTTCTTCGCCGTCATCGCCACGACCGTCGCGCTGGTGGCGGTCTTCCTGCCGGTCATGTTCCTTGAAGGTCTGACCGGACGACTCTTCCGCGAGTTCGGCGTGGTGATCGCCGGTTCGGTCGCCATCTCCGCGTTCGTGGCGCTCACGCTCACCCCGATGCTCGCCACCCGTCTGATCAAAGGGAAGGGACACGGACGGTTCTACACCGCCACCGAACCCTTCTTCGAGAAGATGACGCAGGGCTACCGGAACTCGCTGACGACGTTCATGCGCCATCGCTGGCTGGCGTTCCCGATCATGATCGCCTCGGGCGTGCTGACGTATGTTCTGGGAACAGCCATTCCGACCGAGCTTGCCCCGCTGGAGGACCGCGGCCGACTCCGCATCTCGGCGACGGCGCCGGAGGGGACATCGTTCGACTATATGCGGGACTACATGGACGACCTGGCCAAGCTGGTCACCGACTCCGTGCCGGAGCAGGAGGCGGTGATCGCCATCACCGGCGGCGGCGGCAACAACAGCGCGAACAACGGGCTCATCAACCTGATCCTGAAGGACCCGGAGCTGCGCGGCCGGTCCCAGCAGCAGATCGCCGACGCCCTCTCCAGGCAGCTCTCCAACCTGACCGGAGCGCGCACCTTCCCGGCGCAGGAGCCGACCATCGGCGACCGTCGCGGCGGCCTTCCGGTACAGTTCGTGATCCAGGCGCCGAGCCTGGAGAAGCTGAAGGAGGTTCTGCCGACGTTCCTGGAGGAAGCGGGAAAGGACCCGACCTTCCAGTTCGTCGACGTCAACCTGAAGTTCAACAAGCCGGAGCTCCGCATCGACATCGAGCGTGAGAAGGCGAAGAGTCTGGGAATATCGATTCTCGATGTTGCGCAGACGCTCCAGCTCGCCTTCAGCGAACAGCGCCTGGGGTATTTCATCAAGGGAGGGAAGCAGTACCAGGTGATCGCCGAGCTCGAGCGTGAGAACCGGAACAAACCGCTCGATCTCCGTTCGATCTTCGTTCGTGCCCGCGACGGCGAACTGGTGCAGCTCGACAACCTGGTGAAGATCTCCGAGCAGAGCAATCCTCCGCAGCTCTTCAGGTTCAACCGCTACGTTTCGGCGACGATCTCGGCGAACCCGGCGGCCGGAAAGACGATGGGGGACGGCATCACGGCGATGGAGAATATCGCATCGCATACGCTCGACGAGACCTTCTCGACCTCGCTGGCGGGCCCCTCGCGAGACTACGCCGAGAGCTCGTCGACGCTCCTCTTCGCGTTCCTTCTGGCGCTGACGCTGATCTACCTGGTGCTCGCCGGACAGTTCGAGAGCTTCCGCGATCCCTTCATCATTCTGCTGACGGTTCCGCTGGCTCTGGCCGGAGCGCTTCTCTCGGTCTGGTATTTCAACCAGACCCTGAACATCTTCAGCCAGATCGGCATCATCATGCTGATAGGACTCGTCACCAAGAACGGCATTCTGATCGTGGAGTTCGCCAACCAGCGGAAGGAGGATGGGCTGACGGTGTATGACGCGCTCATGGACGCGTCGGTCTCCCGATTCCGTCCGATCCTGATGACGAGCCTTGCCACGATCCTCGGCGTCGTGCCGATCGCCCTTGCACTGGGCGCTGGGGCCGAGAGCCGCGTCTCCATGGGCATCGCCGTCATCGGCGGTCTCCTCTTCTCCGGCGTGCTTACACTCTACGTGATCCCGGCCATCTACTCCTATCTCTCGAAGGATAGAAAGCTGGTGAACGAACAGGATCTGATCATCTCCTATCCACCGAAGGAACTGCCGACCTATGCCGAAGCCGAACGTGTGGAATAAGAAGAGACGAAATTCAATGCATCGAATAAAGATATTCTCTATCGCGATCTCCGCGGCGGCCCTCCTTACGACGGCCGCCGCTCCTCTTCATGCCCAGTCGCGGCTCACGCTCGATGAGGCGGTCGGACTGGCGCGCGAGAACAACCGCCGGGTGAAGCTGGCGCAGGCCGATCTGGAGATCGCCGGCAACGACGTCACCTGGGGGAACGCCGGCCTGATGCCGAGAGTCGATCTGACGGCAGGATACACCGGCGAGCTCAACAACGCCCGGCAGACCTACGCCTCCGGCGACATCGTCGACGGCGGGGCCGCCGGATCGAGCATGATCTCCAGCGGCATCGGCGTGGGCTGGACGGCGTTCGACGGGTTCCGCTCGGGCGCCGTATACGACAGGCTGCAGCAGCAGGAGACGCGGGCGCAGGCTCAGGTCGAGCTTACGACGGAGGATGTGACGGCGCAGGTCATCCGTGCATACTACGATGTAGTGAGGCAGCAGCAGGTCCACAAGGTTCTGCGCGCGGCGGCGGTGGTCTCCGAGGGACGCCTTGAGAACGTTCAATCGAGATATGATGTGGGAGAAAGCTCCAAGCGGGAGCTGCTGCCGGCAAGGGTCGACCTGAACGCCGACCGCTCCACGGTGCTGCGGCAGGAGGTGACGGTGCAGAACGCGAAGTCGGCGCTCAATCTGCTGCTGGCGCGCGACGCCGCCCTCGACTTTACGGTCGAGGATACGATCATCGTCGACTCCGGACTCGATCTTCCCACGCTCCGGACGGAAGCCCTCGCCGCGAACCGACATATCAGGATCGCCGACATCGACGGGAAGATCGCTGAACTCGAGTTGAGGGAAGTGGAGTCGGGACGCTGGCCGAGGCTCGGGCTCAATCTGGGCTACAACTTCTCCCAGGCCGAAACCGAGACGGGGCTGATCACCAGCAACCGGAGCAACGGCCTCACCTACGGCGTATCGGCGTCACTTAACCTGTTCGACGGGTTCAACACGAACCGAGGGTCCGAAAACGCCCGCATCGAAATAGCCGCCGCGAAGATCGAACGCGAGGAGATCGAAAAGCAGGTCGAAACCGAACTGCTCCAGGCGCACCGGAACTATCGCAACCGACTCGACCTGATGGCGCTTGAGCGGGAGAACCTGGCGCTTGCAAAGGAGAATCTCGACATAGCGCTGGAGCGGTTCCGGGTAGGATCGATCATCGCGCTGGAGCTGCGCGAAGCACAGAATGCGCTTGTGGCGGCGGAGAGCCGGCTGCTTTCGGCACAGTACGAGGCAAAACTGGCGGAGACGGAGTTGTTGAGGTTGAGTGGGCGGCTGGGGTTGTAAATGTCGGAGAGATGCGGAGTTCGAAATGATTTAGGAAGTATGCATCCGCTCCGAAGAGCGGATGCTGGTATAACAAGATCGGTGATTTACCTATAACAGAACATCTTTCAATCCTCATCTGCCCTGGAGGGCAGATGCTGGCCAACACTGGATTGAAATTACGAGGCATTGATGTTCTTTGCCTCGTAATTTCAATCGATCCTCATACACCACGAAGGTGGGTGTTACGGCTTAATCGCGATTAAGATTCCGACAAGCCATGTCATGCTTGCAACCCTCATTCGCCACCAACACGGAGGTTACACTATCTCACCCGGCGGCTTAACTGCACATGGGTCTTTCAATCCTCATCCGCTGCGAACGCAACGCTACATACCAGGCCATACGGTCGACGACACCGTAGAAGCCCTTTCAATCCTCATCCGCCGCGAACGCGGATGCTACAAGGCCCGGGAGGAGATGCAGGACCTGGCGATCGAGCTTTCAATTCTCATCCACCACGAAAGTGGATGTTACACAGTTAGCATCTCGGCCAACGATTCCCAATCATCCTTTCAATTCTCATCCGCCATGAAGGCGGATGCTACACCCGTCGCCGCTGCCTCCGATCACGATGTGTAACTTTCAATCCTCATCCGCCATGAAGGCGGATGCTACAGGTATCCTCTGGAGATCAAGCCGACCGACTTTCAATCCTCATCCGCCGCGAACGCGGATGCTACGATGTGTCGTCTACGCCATCCATCCGGCGCAGATCTTTCAATCCTCATCCGCCACGAAGGCGGATGCTACTCGAAGACCTTGCCGATGCCGGCAGCCCGCTGGACCTTTCAATCCTCATCCGCCACGAAGACGGATGCTACGACCTTACGGCATCGAACGGCGATGCTCTGTCGAAACTTTCAATCCTCATCCGCCACGAAGGCGGATGCTACAGGTCGTCGTGGACCGTGATCATTTGGAGGATAGGCCTTTCAATCCTCATCCGCCACGAAGGCGGATGCTACGTAGCAAGAGTTACAGGATACGACCAGTACGTGGCCTTTCAATCCTCATCCGCCACGAAGGCGGATGCTACTCGCTGGATCAAACGACAATCAGGGGGCGTATGGGCTTTCAATCCTCATCCGCCACGAAGGCGGATGCTACGCGGAGTGGCCACCGCAGCGCCAGCGCCACAGGAGGCTTTCAATCCTCATCCGCCACGAAGGCGGATGCTACGCTATGCCATGCCCGCGGTCCATCGGAATCAGGGCTTTCAATCCTCATCCGCCACGAAGGCGGATGCTACAGGACACGAGGTCCGGCATCTGGGTGATCACGATCTTTCAATCCTCATCCGCCACGAAGGCGGATGCTACCTCCCGCATCTTGCCGAGTTGATCCTGTCGGAACACCTTTCAATCCTCATCCGCCACGAAGGCGGATGCTACCACCTCCGCCGGAGGCGAGATCAGCGCCGCCGCGTTCTTTCAATCCTCATCCGCCACGAAGGCGGATGCTACGTCGTCGGCGTAGGAGCATCGCCATACGATAAGGCCTTTCAATCCTCATCCGCCACGAAGGCGGATGCTACGTCCCATGTCGATCCCGACCCCGTTGATGCGCCTCTTTCAATCCTCATCCGCCACGAAGGCGGATGCTACTCCAGCGTATGCGTAGCGTCGCTCCCGTGATCGTTCTTTCAATCCTCATCCGCCACGAAGGCGGATGCTACGTGAAGACGGAGTCGGCGACCTTGCCGGCATCGCGCTTTCAATCCTCATCCGCCACGAAGGCGGATGCTACGATCACCATCCCCCCGCTGGACGTTCCACCCGTTCTTTCAATCCTCATCCGCCACGAAGGCGGATGCTACGCGGCTATCAAGTCAATCCAGAGCTACGACGAGTGCTTTCAATCCTCATCCGCCACGAAGGCGGATGCTACGTGCCGTTGTAGCCACGGCCCGATTCGTTGACGGTCTTTCAATCCTCATCCGCCACGAAGGCGGATGCTACGGGTCCGGTGCATGCTCCGCGACGGTGATCGAGACCTTTCAATCCTCATCCGCCACGAAGGCGGATGCTACCCGAGGAATCGGGCGAAGACTTCACAACCACAACCTTTCAATCCTCATCCGCCACGAAGGCGGATGCTACCCCGCATCGTCTTCGCCCCAACCTGCAGCCCGGCCTTTCAATCCTCATCCGCCACGAAGGCGGATGCTACTACGGGAGCGGGTTCCCCAAGAGCCTCGACGTGTCCTTTCAATCCTCATCCGCCACGAAGGCGGATGCTACCCCGCCCTGGCGTGCATCTGGCGGCAGAGGGTGTCTTTCAATCCTCATCCGCCACGAAGGCGGATGCTACCGAACAATCTCGATCTGACGCAATGCCGTGTACCCTTTCAATCCTCATCCGCCACGAAGGCGGATGCTACTCGACTGGGCGCGGTTTCGCGACCTGGTCAGGGTCTTTCAATCCTCATCCGCCACGAAGGCGGATGCTACTTCGATGTCGCGGAGGAGATCTTCGCGGAGATCAGCTTTCAATCCTCATCCGCCACGAAGGCGGATGCTACGGCGATCTCCTCGTTCTGAAGCAGGGGACGAACGTCTTTCAATCCTCATCCGCCACGAAGGCGGATGCTACCCCGCATCGTCTTCGCCCCAACCTGCAGCCCGACCTTTCAATCCTCATCCGCCACGAAGGCGGATGCTACATGCGTACTTCGGTACGCGGAAGGGGATGACCACCTTTCAATCCTCATCCGCCACGAAGGCGGATGCTACTCGACAAGGGTGTCATGGATATCCGGCAGGACACCTTTCAATCCTCATCCGCCACGAAGGCGGATGCTACGCCGAGTACACCAAGCTGAAGGAGGAGGTCGGCAACTTTCAATCCTCATCCGCCACGAAGGCGGATGCTACAGGACCCCGGTACAATGCCGGGATACCATCGAACGCTTTCAATCCTCATCCGCCACGAAGGCGGATGCTACACTCTTCCGGGCGTGGCGATGGCTGGTCGGCCATCTTTCAATCCTCATCCGCCACGAAGGCGGATGCTACGCGTCCAGTAAGAGCCCGACACATCCGATCGCGACCTTTCAATCCTCATCCGCCACGAAGGCGGATGCTACGTACACCCTTAACTCGTGCCCGTAGTCGTAGAACCGCTTTCAATCCTCATCCGCCACGAAGGCGGATGCTACAAGGCTCGGGGTGTAAGATGTTTATCAATCGAGGCTTTCAATCCTCATCCGCCACGAAGGCGGATGCTACGGGAAATAGCAGGAGCAAAAACATCGCCCGATGTCTTTCAATCCTCATCCGCCACGAAGGCGGATGCTACATGGAGGGGAAGGGGATCGCCAAGCTCTCCACGGACTTTCAATCCTCATCCGCCACGAAGGCGGATGCTACGCCAGCGCCACAGGTGCGGTAGGGGATCGACTCGATCTTTCAATCCTCATCCGCCACGAAGGCGGATGCTACGAGTCGATCGAGCGGCGTAAAGCCGTCAAGAAGACCTTTCAATCCTCATCCGCCACGAAGGCGGATGCTACCTTGAATCCGACGGCTACACGAAGCATCAGGCGCACTTTCAATCCTCATCCGCCACGAAAGCGGATGCTACATTCGGCGTTCGGGGAGGTCGACGAGCGGAAGGTCTTTCAATCCTCATCCGCCACGAAGGCGGATGCTACATGATTGCACAGACGAAATGGTATCTGGGGATACCGTCTTTCAATCCTCATCCGCCACGAAGGCGGATGCTACCTCGATACCCTCGGCGTCTACCAGCAGGCTCTGACCTTTCAATCCTCATCCGCCACGAAGGCGGATGCTACGCCTGTGCTCGTGCGTCCGCCTCGGTCTCCTCGACCTTTCAATCCTCATCCGCCACGAAGGCGGATGCTACGATCCGACCCTCTACTACGGCCCGGCGCAGCTCCGCTTTCAATCCTCATCCGCCACGAAGGCGGATGCTACGACGATTCATCCGGATCGACAGCTACTGGCAGAAACTTTCAATCCTCATCCGCCACGAAGGCGGATGCTACTTGAGCGCCGCGTCAACGTCGGTGAAAATCTTGTTCTTTCAATCCTCATCCGCCACGAAGGCGGATGCTACGTTCGCGAGGTCGTCGTGGTGAACGTCTTGGTCGTCTTTCAATCCTCATCCGCCACGAAGGCGGATGCTACGAATACAAGGACCGGATCGCCGAGGGCTACCAGAACTTTCAATCCTCATCCGCCACGAAGGCGGATGCTACGATCGATACCAGCAAGGGGCCCGATATGGAGCTGCGCTTTCAATCCTCATCCGCCACGAAGGCGGATGCTACCCGGCACCCCCGCCGAGGATATCGGCTCCGATATCTTTCAATCCTCATCCGCCACGAAGGCGGATGCTACCTCATGCGGGTATATCTGCGGCCCCCTGTCCGGATCTTTCAATCCTCATCCGCCACGAAGGCGGATGCTACTGGATACACCGCGCGATACTCGGCGTATACTGATTCTTTCAATCCTCATCCGCCACGAAGGCGGATGCTACGAGCGTGAGGCCCCGAAACTGGCTCGCCGGAGGGAGCTTTCAATCCTCATCCGCCACGAAGGCGGATGCTACGCGTTGGATTGCCGGAGCGTGTGACGATGAGATCCCCTTTCAATCCTCATCCGCCACGAAGGCGGATGCTACCAGTCCCTCATTGCCGAATTCGGAGACCTGAACGTCTTTCAATCCTCATCCGCCACGAAGGCGGATGCTACCAGTCCCTCATTGCCGAATTCGGAGACCTGAACGTCTTTCAATCCTCATCCGCCACGAAGGCGGATGCTACGCGCGCGGAGGGAGGTGAGCCTTGCACTCACCAAAGCTTTCAATCCTCATCCGCCACGAAGGCGGATGCTACCCGGCAACCGGATCACCGTGGAGGATCACCTGGTCTTTCAATCCTCATCCGCCACGAAGGCGGATGCTACGCCTCGACGCAGGCGCAGGTGATGGCTCGTATTGCCTTTCAATCCTCATCCGCCACGAAGGCGGATGCTACCCTACCGCGCAGGCTATGCCCTCCGCGCTGCCCTTCTTTCAATCCTCATCCGCCACGAAGGCGGATGCTACGTGACGATCGTTCGCGCCGGCAAGATCGCCGAGACCTTTCAATCCTCATCCGCCACGAAGGCGGATGCTACCGGCGATGCGTGGATTAACATGCCGAATACGTTGGGCTTTCAATCCTCATCCGCCACGAAGGCGGATGCTACATCGCGCGTCCCGACATTTACCACCGCGTAGACACTTTCAATCCTCATCCGCCACGAAGGCGGATGCTACAACGCGGTCGATGCGAGCTGCTGGGGACTCTACAACTTTCAATCCTCATCCGCCACGAAGGCGGATGCTACCCGGCTGTCATCGACACGATCAAAGAGCACTCCGACTTTCAATCCTCATCCGCCACGAAGGCGGATGCTACACCGATAACTTTGCAGCCTACACCGATTTGAACGCTAGCTGCACCTTTTGATCCGTCGATTCCTTCATAATTATACCCGATACAGGCCGCTTTTGGCCTGAATAGTGCGCGAACACCTCGGAGAGTGTACTACCACTTCGGGTTCGCGCAGCTTTATATAACCAGAGTTCCATCGAAATTGGTGTATCTATCAATGCCGAATGTTATTACTGATCGATCGCGGCCATTTGCAAGTTCATAAAGTCGAAGACTATCGGTCTTTTCATTGATCGCGGCATGAAGCCGTTCTTCAAACTCTTCGCGCATATCCGTTGGTATTCGCACTTCGAAGACCGAGTACTGTACTCGTTGTCCGTATCGCTCACAGAGCTTTGCTACCCTACGTAGTCGTGTCCGTCCTTCCCTCGTTGTCGTCACCACATCGTAGGTAACTACAAGATCACAAGATCTCATACCTTATCGCGCTCGAAATGGTGGATACGTCGGGATGTCTCCCCGTAGGAAACGCGCAAGCAGCCGCGCCTGGATGAAAGGCACCAAACCGATCGGCACAGGCGCTTTAAAGCCGGGATACTGTACGGTTTCCTGCTTCCGTTGCTGGAATGCCTCGATTACGGTCCGCCGTCCTGCATCGTTCAGATGAACCGCCCCACCTGGACGCGTTTCGAAATCGCCAGACTGGAGCTGCCGACGGTTGATCAGGGTGAGAACGAGCCGGTCGGCAAACCATGCACGGAACTCCTCGACCAGATCAAGGGCGAGTGCGGGACGCCCCGGACGCAGCACATGAAGAAAGCCGACCTGCGGATCGAGCCCCACGCTCTCAAGAGCCGACTCGCACTGGGTCGTAAGCATCGAGTAGACGAACGAAAGAGCAGCGTTAACCGGGTCACGCGGCGGGCGTTTGGAGCGCCCGCTGAACGAGAAATCCTCGCTCCGTAGCAGATAGCGGAACATGCTGAAGTACACGGCCGCGCCGTTCCCTTCAATACCCCGCACCGTCTCAACCGAATTTGCATCCTTCAACTGTCTGCGTCCGGCCTCGATCTGTTCTGCGGCGGCACTGAGAATCCCGGCAACCTCGGGACTATCGCGTGCGCCTTTCTGCAGAATCGTTTGCGTATTCCTCAGCTTCCCTGTAACGAACCGTTTGCAGAGCGAGAGCGTCGTCTCCTTGCTGCTGAACGCCTCATGCTGGGCACGCCGCAGCAGGACGTTGCCCGAAACCCCAGCCTGCAACCGACCATGAAACGATCCGCTGCGCGACAACCACACGACGCTCCGGCCTTCCTCAGTACACCGCGCCAGAAGGAACGGGCTGATAAGCACATTCCCGAACATCACGATCCCACCCAGATGATGCAGGGGAACCTGCAACCTCGTAACGTCCTCTGCCTCCACTCGAAGCGTACCGTTTTCCAGATGGAGGTATGCCCCTTGTGTCTGCACGAAGAGCGTATTCAACAATTCGGTTGCCATACGAGATCTCCTTAATCAATTTGGATCATCTCAGCGATATACGGCATGCAGCTTTCGATGAGCGAGCATTTCTCACAACGGCTGTCTGCCACCGGTGGAGGCAAACTCTGCATGTCAAACAGTTGACGAACCGCTCGCGTCAGATCCTCGACATGTAAGCGCAGCTCCGATGTAAAAGTCACATCACGCCGACGTCGTGTCTTCACATGGAAGATGGCCCCGGTACCGATCCGGCAACCGAACATCTCTTCAAGACATATCGCTTGCGCACAGAGCTGTACATCATCGGCACGCCTGGCTTTACGGGCACCGATCTTGTGCTCGACCGGATAGATGCGCCCGCCGTCTTCGAAGACAACGACATCGGCACGCCCGGTCAGGCCGAGACGTTCCGACCAGATCGGCAACGCAAACTCACGATGCTCACCGTCACGCCATTCCGTCATCGATACATCGACACGCTCGTGCGCCCGACCGCCGCGCAACGTATAGATGTTCTCGTCCCATACCTGCTCAACGTGAATCAGTGCGCACTGCCGAGGACAGTACTCGTAATGCTGTAACGCGGAGATCGGAACGAGCTGCTCATCGGTCCATTCCATGCCATACTCCGGTTGTGTGATTCGCTTATGCGGTGATAGCTGCCCCGATTGCCGGAGATATATCCGGCATTCAGATCAGTTGCGAGAGAGTCACCCCTTCCGGCAGATTCTCCATAGCAACGCTTATCTCATAGTCCGAAAACTTCCGCGGGGAAGAGGAAGCCGTTCCAGCAGCGATCCGCTCGAAGAGCTTGTGAGCTGGCGCATTACCAAGTCCCTTTTCATCGTCATGCGTGAAGACATACAATCCTCGCAATGCGATTAGACCTCGCGACGCAGAACGGTCGAGATCCCAGCACATACGAAGGGCTTCCCAGAAGAGGGAGAGGTCATCATCGTCGAATCCAGTGGATTTTGCCAGGCGCGGATTGAAGAACCCGTATCCGATATAGAGGCCATAAGGAATCAGCGCCTTGCGTCCCATCTCGGTTTGCTTGCCGGAGATCTCCTCATCATCGTCGGCAGCAGCAACGGCTACTGCGGTCTCCACTTCAGCCGCAACAGATGATTTTGTCCCTTTCTTTTCCTTCTTCTCCTTTTTCTGTACCCCGACACTATCCTCGGCCTTGGTAATCGCAACCCTGGTGATAGAGATGTCGAGCGGAATGATCGGATCGACCGAGCGGGCAAACGTAAGCTGCATCGGACCACGCACCTGACCGCAGTTGACCCCGGTAGTCATCACCGCACCAAACGTGCGGATGTCGAAGAAGTTATCGCACATCCATTGACGAACGATGTCGATATCGGCCTGCGGCTGCTTCGTCCCCTTGGACTCGATACCCTTTGCCTTGTATGCACGTTCATGCTGTGCGTTGAGAACGCCACGATTCTCCACGTAGATCTTATAGCGTTCCTCGGTCCCGCGGGCCGCATCGACGTAGTTCCTGATCTTGCGTTTGACACAGACATCGGTGACGATCCCCTGCATAGTTTCAGGATCGACACGGGGAAGATTCCCGGCATCAGGATCACCGTTCGGGTTGCCGTCGGTGACATCGAATATATAGACGAAATCATGTCGCTTTGTCGGATTGAGATACGGTTCGTTGTTCATGGTCGTTATCTGTTTGGATGTTGATGGATCTCGATCTGTTACTATAGTGATACAGATGTTTTACTCGACTGTGACAGCTTCATTCTCCTCGACCCCATCCGGACGTTCCGCTGGACGGGAGCGGTTTTTCTGCTGATAGAATCCCAATGCGAACAGCCCTTGATCACGAAGAGGAAGTATCAGTGGGAAAGATTCGATACGAGACATGATGTCGGTAATCATACGGTCATAGTACACAAAACGCCCTCTATGAGTCTTATCCCTTCGAAACTTACTGAGATGATTCTGCGCATTGCGCACCAATGCCCCGAAAACGACGGCTGGCGTCACTGATGCGGCACCGTAATAACGATCGACCAGTGTAGCACGGGGGCTGATTGCATTACGTTGCACTTCGTCGAGGACCGCGAGCAAGCGCCCGCACTGATACGCAGGATGTGAATGATCGGGATTGAGCGTGGGCATTATCTCCTCCTTTGAGTATGATTGTGAGAGCAGCACCATCTTGATAAGAGCAGCGCGAGGTCGTGTCATAACGTTATCTCGTTCGGCACGGGCGCGAGCAATCGCCTGCTGTAGCAGCCAGTCAGGAAGCGGTGCTCCGGTGAAGGCATTGTTCAGTAGTGCCGGTACGACCTGTGGGAAAAGATCCTTGAGATCCCGTACGGTTGCTCCTGCAAGCGCCATCAGCTTGATAGGAGCCTCGGAGCCGTCGCGACCAGCCATCTGCTGTCGTTCGAAATAGCGAAGCAGGTTCTCTCTCGCTTCCGCGAGACTGACCGTGAGCCAGTTCCGTACAATCAGACGCGATTTGTTCGAAGAGAGCGCCAGTGCATAAAAGGTATTTGGGACCTTGTCATCAACAGGCCTACTTCCGGCACGTGGGCTCTTGAGCAGATGACGGACCTCATCTGTAGTAGGCTCATTGAGAAGTTTGATGATATCGAGTTCACTCGGATAACGAGTCCAGAATATCCATGTCATGTCTCCGGTGCGCAGCCGATGATTCTCGTTATGCAATAACCAGTTGAGCGCCTCACCGTAACCACGCGCACAGGCCTGACACATCGGTGCAATTTCTGATTGCTGGAGCCCGTACGAGAGGAATGCATCGGCGTTACCGGTGACCATGGAGACACGGTCGGCGCCAACGAGAAGTTCAACAGGATGCGTGCGAGCGATCGGTTTCCATTCACCGCAGTTCATACAGTGGGCTTCCAGCGAGCTTTTTTCCCCGGCTTCACGATCCTGCTGCTCCTGCCAGAATCGCTGAATACGACGATCGTTCGTAAGGATCTTACCATCTATACGGGGGAGAATGAGATCGCCCGCTGCAATATCCTGGCGTCCAGCATCTATACGAGCATGTTCTACTTCGTTCTCATTATGCAGAAAAGCAGCATACGTATGCAGAGCCGGGTTTTCCACCTCCTTTGCACAATCGTCCACAAGATGCCGATAGAGACTGTGGCGACTGGAATCGGAACGACCATCTCCATCGCCCAGAACATATTCAGACTTATCCGCCAGAAGCAGGGGGTAGGGCGCGCTGGTCCGTTTGGCATACGGAGTATCAAATTCTTTGATCTCCTTCTTTGTCCGACCGCTCATCAGGAAGCCCGCGAACTTCCCGTCGGCTGTAACCTCCAGAATCCACTTCGCCCCCTGGCGTTTATGGTATGCCGGCGTCAGTCCTGACTCAGGATCATCAAGCAGCCGATTCCGCAGCTCAATCAATCGCTCCAGTATCATGCTTCCTCCTCTCCATAGAGACTATATGGAATATGGAGCACGCCTTGTTCGAGACGGGCATTGAAGAAGGTCGGCGTGCGGACATCACTTTTCGGATCGGAATAGTCAAGGTCGAAGAGCATCCGGCCGAGATCTTCTGTCATATCGATTGCCCGTTCCGATCCGTCAGGTTCGCTGAACGAAGCAGCGAACTCACGGCAGCCGAGATAGGGGTGATGGAAGTATTGCCCGCGGGCAACGCGTCTCCTAAACTGGTCACGATATTTCGCCGATTGCTCTCTGCAATCGGACTTCAGTTCCACGTCGGCCTTGACCAGATACTCTACATTGCGCAACGCAAGCGTATTTCGCTGTGTGTGATCGTCGTTGCAGTAGTAGGCACCGGTCGGCTCCTTCTCGGCCCACCCTCGAACCGTACGCTCCGAGATCTTGCTGTTGACTTCCGTTCGCCGTACCGATATCCTCTGAATCGGTTTCAGTACATGAATGGAACGGACCCGCCAATCGAACTCCGGTTTCCAGAAAATAGCTTCGAGCAGTCCCCGTGCCGCCGAGGGGGTCATTACGTCGTAGGAGACGCGCTCGGCCTTCATCTCCGGACGTGTAAAACAGGCGAAATCGCCCCATACCTTGATCTGCAATGGTGGATGCATACTGTCCCTCCTGTGTTCAAAGCATTATGGGATGTTGTCGGATATATCGATAAAGAGAGATCGACGTCAGGCATCAATGATCAGTTCACTGATTCCCGGCCGGTCCATCGATACACCTCGAATAGGATCGTAGAACATGTCATCAAGCAGGTACAATCCTTCGGCGATCTCACGGCAGACTCGGGAATCAAGAGCTTCCTTCAACCTTTTTTTCCGTAGGTTCACCAGATACGGCTGCAGGAGACGCCAATCGCTACGCGAAACCTCTTTTCTTTTTTCGATCTTGCGGATTAATTCGTCAAGTTTAATGTCCACGCCATAGGGAACAATCACAGGTGTCTGCTCATCATCAATAAGTCGATAGGCCTTAGATGTTTCCACAAATTCAAATCGTGCTCGCTTCCCCTGTATATCACGTTCATCGATCTTGCTGATGTCGTATAATCTCCTGAAGTATTCGGTCGGGAACGTATAATCGTGGAGTCTGTTCGAGGAAAATGCCTGCAACATACTGTGCGTCTGGTCTTTACCAAGTTTATATGCGCCTGGTGGGCAACCTCCTTCGAGAGGAATGAATACAACAACTTCGCCTTCAGCCAGCCGTCCCTCACGATTACATCGCCCCGCCGCTTGAATGATACTGTCCAACGGGCCAAGAGCACGAAGCACCAGAGGGAAATCGATGTCAACTCCGGCCTCTACAACTTGTGTGGCTACTAGGCGGACCGGCAGACCGTTCTTCAATCGTTCCCGCACTTCAGCAAGCACTTTGCGACGATGATGTCCACAGAGATTAGCGGACAGATGGAACACATGTTCCTCCCCTCGAAGCTCTTCCAGTAGCCGCAATGCGTCTTTAACCGTATTCATGATCACCATTGACTGATCGGCGGAGCAGAGTTCCCGCACAATTCGGTTCCAGGGCCAGGGCTCAGTAATGTCAATCCGATATCGTACCCGCTTTAATTTTTGATAGACTTCACCGGGATTCGAGAGGATTTCAGTAACCTCTTCAAACCCTTCAAAATCCAGGTCGGAGGTGAACGCCGGCTGCGTTGCCGTGCAGAGAAGCACTGTTACCCCATATGCCTCCGATAAATGGCGAAGCATATCAAGTGTCGGTTCAAGCAGAGCGGGAGGGAGGGTCTGAATCTCATCAAGCACGAGGACGCTCTTTACGATGTTATGCAACTTCCGCACACGACTGTTGCGATTAGCGAAAAGACTCTCCAAAAGTTGTACCGATGTTGTTACCACGACAGGCACATCCCAGTTTTCCGCCGCCATCCGCTGACGCCGTTCGGACTCCGCTACATCTTCGGGGGTTTCACTCGATTGTGCTGCGCTATGATGCTCCAGGACAGCATCGGAGCCAAGAATATCACGATATACATCGGCATTCTGCTCAATAATCGAGGTATAGGGAAGCACAACAATGACTCGACGCAGACCATGCCGGACTGCGTGACGTAATGCGAAACCGAGGGCCGAGCGAGTCTTGCCGCCCCCTGTCGGAACGGTAAGAGAGAAGATTCCCTGAGGTTGATCGGCCATTTCGATACACCGACGGTAGATCTCCAGTCGAACAGAGTTGAGTGTTGTCGATTCCACACATGTAAGCAAAGCATTCTGCTTCTTCTCAAAGATGCCCCATAATTCCTCGATGCTTGGTCTGGCCCTTTCCCGCTCAGCATTCCTTTCCGAATTGAAGTGGGCTTCCGTATCTATGCAGTCGGCATCAACAAGCGCTGAGTGAAGCATTCGGATCCACACTTCGAGACGTCGTTTCGAGGCCATCTCTCCCTTAGCCTTGAGAAACTGTGGCATCAGTGATAGATCGAGAGTCGGAGCATGATCGCTGAGTACTTTCTCAGCCAGCTTTAACGCATCACGTACGCGTTGTTCATCCGGCTCAATCGACTTTCGCCTAACACGTTCTTTTAAATCACAATAATTCGGTAATCCTCCATGATGTCCTGCAATGTTGAATGCCAGCGGATGGCACACTTCCATCGCTCTGAGCATTCCCGCACTGGAATGATCCGGCCCACGCTCAGCCGTACGCGGAGCACGTAAATGTTTCTGAATATCGTCAGCAACTTTACCGGCGTCGTGCCACCAACCGTTCCACTCTCCAAAGTGTCCGGAGTCGAAAGCTGAGGCATGAAGCCCCGCACGACGAGCTACGTTGCCTGAGTGCTCCAGGAATGGTTGCTCTCTCCCGAATTCGTTCACGGAGTGTGCTATGAGATGCTCCCATTCGTTAGGATCTGGTGTATCCTTTGCAAGATCTTCCATAGTGCCGTACTAATGGATTTTTGGGATATGATTATGTTTTGGACAGGGCATCTTACTGGCGTATAATCGTAGTGTAAGCAGGCCACATGTTGTTCACGCTCTACTCATCACTCATACTTACGCCCCACTTCTTCCGCCTGGCGGGCGATAATCGTTCGCAACTCCACTGGCTCCAGAACAGTGATACCAGGCCCCCAGCTCTGTACGAAGCTGCGGATCTCATCCAGTCCCTCCACCTCATAGCTTACTACCATACGTCCATCCTCCATCTCCGACTCGATCTGCTGTGTCGGGTGGTAAACCTTACGCTTGAAGTACCGTGCTCGGTCCGCTTCCACCATCAGTCGAACCTCATGCACACTTTCGCCGCCCAGAAGATTAAACCGATCTCGGAAATACGTCTCGACGTTGAATCCCTCGGGAACTTCATAGTACGGCGACATATCTTCCGATGGGTTGCAGAACTGCACCACCGAGATATCGACGATGTTGAACTCGCGGATCGCCTTCCGCATCCGACAGTATGCTACGAGCACCCACGAACCACTACGGGCGACAAGACAGTATGGATCTACTTGACGGGCTGGCCAGTGCCGACCCTGACGCGCCGCGTAGTAATCGATCCGAATGCTCTGCTTAGCACTGATTGCCTGCCAAAGCTGCCTGAACACCTCCGCATTCAACGGCGCCGACGGAGCCTCACCGAAGTACCATTGGCGTCGTTGCGCTTCCACATCAATCGATATCATCGGAGATCTTCCCGTTGCGGGTTGCTTATCGACTATAGATAGTTCGGGCGTCGAAATCTTTGCCAGTAACTCCTCGAATGCTCGAAGCAACGGACGAGCCAAGGGCGTCCGCTCCAGGGTAGCAAACGCAGCCTGGCCGGCAATTACTAGCGTCTGGATCTCCTCATCGCTCAGCGTCAGTCGTCGATACTCCTGCCTCTGATGCTCGACTGGGATGAAAAAACGTTTGGTTTTCCTCTCCGATTCGATCACCACATCGATTGCCCGGAGTTCCTTGATGAGGCGTCGTAACTGCCGTATCGATAGCCCAAAGAGTCCTTCCAGATCACAGTAGGCGAGTCGATGCCCACGATTCAGCAGGATATAAAGCCTCTGAGCATTTAATGAGAGCGTATCGAGTTTCGCCCGTGCGGTATTGAATGCCGTACTCAACATACTGGAACCTCTTTGGGATATGGGACATCTCATGACCGTTTTCCACGCTTGTCATACCGTGAAGAACCTGCCTCACTGACTGTGAGATGAAGTTAATGAAACTTCATGTTGTTTTACAGGTAGGTCTTTGTACTCCTATGAACGAGCTGCGCATCACTTGTAGGGTAGCACCATCATCGATGAGGCGAAGTTCTGGCCTATGGAGAGGAGAGATGATAAGCTTGTACGGTGAGATCGTGGTCGCCGACGCACGATAGGTTAGGACACTTCCGACTGGAACCGTCTGACAGTTCCAAGAGGTAGCGGAAAACAGGCCTGCTAGAATCCAGGTTCCTCCTCATGACTCCTTCCCTTGCTACTAGATTCTGTTGTTCTTGCTTCGTCAATCGATATCGTCGAAGCCTGCTGTGCAGACTGTTAGACATATATCGCATGTAAGAGAACCACTCTTGCCTCTGCCAGCATCAGTAGTCACCTCACACAGCATCTTTATATCGCAGCAAATATACTCGTAGCGCGACAAAACTACTTGTCTAATGTTGATCTGTGGAGATATAGAAGGTGTAGGGGGATGTTGAAGTCCCGACAATAGTACGGTAACGACCCGGTGGTGGCCATGTATTCAGACCATGTTCAAGATCGTGCCAAAGCAGATGTACTCGCTGGTCGAGATGCGCCCCAATATCTCTGTGAACCCTCTCACCTTTCCAGAACGAAACAAATTCACCTCGCCGACATCGAAATCCCTGGCTCGAACAACCCGACTCGGAACTCCACCGTACAACATCGGCTTCCCTGAAATCAATCTTCGCGTACTTCCTCATCCCCATCGGTCGCATCCTGCTTCTTTTCGTTCTCCCGGCGTCGAGCCAGGATGCGCGCAATGGTGGCGCGGCCGGCATCGTTGGTCATGCTGCCGCCGTTTTCTATCGATTCCAGTAATTCCTTCGCTTCCTGACCCGTAACAGGTCCGGACACCGTGCGAAATGGGTATTCCATGGGATCTCCTCCTATGAATTTCTTCGGGTTGATGTAATCAGGACGTACGGTAGTGTGGGGCCTAATCTACAATGGAGTGCCCCTTCCTTCAAGGAAAAGATATTCCGGCGATTAATGCAGCGGTAATTCGACCTTGCTCGATATTTCCGTCACGGCAGAATTGCAAAGACCCGCGCCGGAAATCCGGAGCCGTTCTTCGGCTTCGGGAATGTGACCACGGCCAGCGCTCCCGATTCCGGCACCTGATCCAGATTCGTCAGAAGCTCGATCTGATAATGATCGGTTTGCAGAATATAGGTCTCCAGCGAATAATCATCTTTCGTTGTCGCAGTTCCGGGGTCGGTGTCGGTTGTCTCGTGGCCCGATGCGGTGATCTTCCGTTCCTCGTACAGATATTTCAGCACCTCCATGCTCCAGCCGGGATAATGCGCCACACTGTCGGCTCCGATATTCTGCATCGCGGCCATGTCCGGCCAGCGGCGCGACCAGTCGGTGCGCATCGTCACGAACGCAGCGGCCGGTATCGGGCCGTGCTTCTTCTCCCAGCCCCGCACATCCTCCATCGTGATCGTGTAATCGGGGTTCGTCGCAACCTTCTCATGCACGTCGATGACGACCATCGGCATGATCATCTCCCTGACGTCGATCTGATCCAACGTCCGCTTCCCCTGCACGAAATGGGCGGGAGGATCGGCATGGGTTCCCCACTGTCCCACATGCGTGAACGACTCCGCGAAGAATCCGCTCCCTTCCTTGCCGGGACCGGGAGTATACCAGTAGAGAGTATCTCTCTTCTCGTCGTGAAACCCCTTCCAGTGCGGGATGCCGGGACCGAACGCGTGCGTGAGATCGACGAACTTCCTGGTGCTGATCACCTTCCAGGCGTCGTCGAGGGTCATCGGCGCGGGCTCGCGGGTGCAGGAGAGGAGGGCGGGGAGAAGGCCGATGATCGCGAGGGCCGGAGGGAAACAGCGGGTACGGTTCATGGTCGGATGAGCTGTTGAAGGATTACATGGTCGATCGTGAAGGATGCCGCGGTCGTTCCACTCCCGCTCGGCAGCATCGGCGAGGCCTTCTCCGAAATCGTGCATCGGAAGGGCCTCCCGTCGGAAACGTCGGATGTCATCGCGAGTATAATTCCGTCGGTAGGGAGCGTGTCATGACCCCGGAGAAGGTCACCCCCGGTTCCACTCCACGAACCCGGTCCCCGACCAGTGGCCGAACGAGGTGACGTCCAGCTTCGGCATGTCGATCTCCCGCCAGATCGCCAGCATGTTCCAGACACGGATGTCGTCGAAGACGAGGAGCGGGTTCCGGGGAAGCCCGACCTCGGCCAGACGGCGCATCACGACCCGCTCGAACACGCCGTCCTTCGGTCCGTCGATGAAGATGATCTCGGCCGAACGGAAGAGCTCCGCATGGAGCCGCATCGTTGCGGGATCGGCAACGTCTCCGATCACCTGCACCATGGTGCCGTCGGCGAAATCCTCCTTGCGCAATGCGGTGTCGGAGAACTCCCGCCACGGGATGATGTCGAAGGTGTGGAGACGTCCTCCCGACGGCAGAGCACGATGGATGGCAAGGGCGGAGAGTCCGGTGGAGGTTCCGATCTCCACCACGGAGGCGGGTCGGCACTCTTCCATGAGACCCGCGAGCAGTTTGTAATGCTCTCCGGGCCAGACCTCGGGGTAGTAGGGGGGATCGGGCATCCGCTCGGTCACGTGGGACATCGAGATCCCCCGGGCACGGTCCGCGGCGCGGAGCGCAAGGTCGATCAGTCGGTCGGTCGGCTTTGCCGGCTCGTCGTCCGCGGAGGCGATGGCGGAGTACTCGACGTGACGCGCGTGTACCGGAAGAGGGCGTGCGCCGGGGCCGCCGATGATCTGTCTGAGTGTTCGGGGCATGGTGTTGGGGTACTCTTTGTGGCTCCCGGAATACGAAGAGGAAATAAACAGGGAGTCACAGAGGACACAGAGTTAGGAGAAGAGAGAGAACAAACTTACGGCGTTGGGGGGAGATGGCAGTGGAGTAGATTGCAACGGCCGCGTATGCTTGAACATCGTACCAGGAGATCGTTATGCCGCAGAACTCCGATGAGATACTTCGCACCTACATGGAGAACGTTCTGAAGCTGCAGCGGGAACGGGAACAGAACCCGCTGACCGACGCGGAACTGAAACAGATCGCCTTCGAGGCGGGGATGTCGGAGGATGACATCGCCTACGTGGAACGGAGCTTTCTGGACCACATGAACAGGGGGGAGGGATTCATCCGCTATGAGAACTGGGACGGCGCGGTCTCCGAACTGGAACAGGCCGTCGCCCTCTCCCCGGCAAACGTCACCGCTCTCTCCGCGCTCGCAACCGCCAGCTGGAGCCGCGCGCGACTCTCCGGCAACGACCGGGATCGTGCCAGGGCCGAGGAGGTCGCCCGCCGCGCCCTCAAACTCGATTCCAGAAACGACACGGCGCTGCGGGTTCTCAGTGCGATAGAAAAAGGGAAGCATAAACGGAACTCGGCCTCCTCGACACTCCCTGAAGCCCGGGGCCGGGCGACCCGTATGGTCATGCTGATGCTGGCGATCGCTCTCCTCGGGGTCGGTCTGAGCGTCTTCATGGTCTTCTCGGGTTCCGATACGCCGGAGCCCCTTCCGATGGAGACACAGCCGCCGATCGAAGCGCCTCCCGCTCCGCCGGCTCCTCCCGCTCCGAAGCCTCCTTCCGACGAACGCCTGCTCAAACCGGTCATGAAGTTCGGGAGCGAGGGGATCGGTCCCGGCATGTTCACCGACGCCCGCAGTATCGCCGTCGACGGCGCGGGGCATATCTATGTGGGGGAATACGGGAGCGGACGGATTCAGGTCTTCGATTCGCTCGGGGCGTTTATCACGCAGTGGAGCATCGGGACGAAGAAGTATCTGAAATCGCTCACGGCCGATCGTCGCGGGACGGTCTACGCGGTCCACAGCGGGCGTATCCATCGCTTCGAGGGGTTGACGGGGAAGCCGCTGGGAGAACTCAGATACGGGGGAGGACCGGGGTTCACATTCGCCTCGGCGACGGCCGACGGCGGACTTGTGGCGGCATGGGACGGACACTGGCGCGGGGGAATCCTGGTCAACGTCAAGAGCAAGGATGATATCATCCGCTTCGGAGCGGACGGGAAGGTGGTCAGGACGATCCGTACGGCGATCAGCTCGGCCAGCGACGAGCTGGAGATGGACGCACAGGTCGCCGCCGACGGCCTGGGGAACATCTACGCGCTCGGTCGCATGACCTCCGCCGTCTTCAGGTTCAGCCCCGAAGGGAAATTCGCCAACCGCTTCGGCGGCAGAGGGAACCAGCCCGGACAGTTCAGGTTCCCCCAGGCGATCGCCGTCGACGGGAAGGGACGGGTGATCATCGCCGACAACGGTCTCAAGGTCTTCGATACCGACGGACGATTCATCGGCGAGATGGATATCCGCCCCTTCCCCTCCGGCATCGTCGTCAACGACCGGAACGAGGTACTGATCGTGGGACGGACGGAGGTGGCCAAATATCGAATAGGGATATAGCCCTCACGGCGCGATCGGTGGGCGTGATGAGGAACGATCCGATCGGCGCACGCGTTCTCCCGGCAGAACCGGTTGCCGGCGGGCGCCTCCATGAAACCGAGTGGAAGTGACCGCCCGGCGCCGCGCGGGAAGGCGCCATGAGGACACGAGCCAGCATAAAGGGGCATCCGATCCATCAGATGCTCATCCCTTTTCCGATCGGATTTCTGATCGGGGCGCTGCTGTTCGATCTTCTCGGCCTCCTGCTCGACAGCCCGGGCTTCTGGGTCACCGGATCGTATCTCGCCACGGCGGGGATCGTCGCCGGCCTGCTCGCGGCGATCCCGGGTCTCGTCGACTATCTTTTCACCGTCCCTCCCGGAAGCTCCGCCAGGTCACGCGGCACCAGGCACATGCTCACGATGATCGGTGTGCTGGTTCTCTTCGGCACGGCCCGAATCATACGGGGCGATCCGGAGACGCGTCCCGAGACGGTCGTGATCATCCTCGAACTTCTCGCCGCAGGCGCGCTCGGGGGTGGGGCATGGCTGGGGGGAACGCTCGTGCTCCGCAACTTCATCGGCCCTGACCATCGCCATGCGGGAGCGGGAAAATGGAAGGAGGAGACCCTCTCCGCGACCGAAGGAGCGATCCGGGTCGCCGACTCCGACGAACTCAAGCCGAACCAGATGAAGCTCGTCCACATCGGCGACCGACGCCTCGTGATAGGACGAAGCGACTCCGGATATGTCGCATTCGACGACGCCTGCACCCACCGCGGCGGCTCGCTGGCCGACGGCGTGATGATCTGCGACACGGTCCACTGCCTCTGGCACGGATCGCAGTTCGATGTACGCACCGGTGTCCCCAAAGCCGGCCCGGCAAAGGAGAAGATCGGAACCTACCGGGTCGAGGAGAGGGAGGGCGGGGTGTTCGTGGTGCTGGGGTAGGATTTCACCGCTTGATTCTCCAGAATCCATTATCGCTACTCCCGGTGGCTCGATCTTTGCGTCGCAATTGTACGGGCATGTTATGTACCTTTGGCTGTTTCTCGGACCGCCCGATCGAACGCTCCGCTTCCTTTAATCCACGTCTGTCGGCACTCCGAGCGATCTTCTATTCCATGCCGTATTCCGTCGTCGGCGGAACATCGGCTCACTCTTCTCCCGTTACCGTTATGCGTTTCTCGATCACACATCACTGCTTCCTATCCTCGCGTTCGAAGCTCCGATACGGCATGATGCACGAGGTCTTCATGCTCGCCGCGCTGTTGATCCTTGCAACCGCCGGAGCCACGGCACAGGCACAACAGCCTCAGTGGAAGATCTTCGGCCATCTGCTGGAAGCGCGCTCGCGCTTCTCCGTTGCCGCTCTGGGAGAAGGAAAGGTCCTGGTCATGGGAGGATTCGGAGTTACGAAACCTTGGAACACCGTACCGCTCAAGACATGCGAACTGATCGACATCAATGAGGGAACGATCACCCCCGCTCCGCCGATGCTTGGAGCACGAGCGGAGTTCGTGGCCCTTCATACGCCCGACTCGAACATCGTGATCATCGGCGGCAACAGCGGCACGTTCAACGGAGGTACCTCCGTCAAGACGGTCGATCTGTACGACAGGGTAAAGGAGGAGTGGCGAAATCTGGGGAATCTACTACTGCCGCGCCGGCAGCATGTCGCGGTCTTCATCAACGACCACGAAATTCTTGTCGCAGGAGGAAGGGATGTCGAGACCAGCACGACGAACGAGGCCGAGATCTTCGACATCGCCACCGGGAAGAGTCGGAGGATCGAACCGTTCACCTTCCCCATCAATTCCGCCGTGGCAGGGCGGACAAGCAAGGGCGATATCATCGTCACGGCCGGCAGAGACGGAGGCCCCAACGGCCAACGGAGCCGTACCGTCTATCGATTCACTCCCCCGAGCACATGGGATTCGGCAGCTACGCTCACTGCTCCGCTTCAGGGTCCCCACCTCCTCAGGCTCTGGGATGGGCGACTCCTCCTTTCAGGGGGCTCGCACCAGGAGGTACCGATCGATTTCAGCGACGAGGTGCAGATCGAGAACAGCGGCGTCTGGAGCACCCTGGCCCGCATGGCCAGCGAACGGCAGTGGGGCTCGGCTGCGCAATGGAACGGAGACACGATTATCACAATGGGGGGCTTCGATAATAACGACGTCATACTCCGACAGACCGACTGGATCAACATCCGAACCGGCGAACGGACCCAAGGCCCGAGCCTCCTGCACGGACACAAATGGTTCGAGGCGATTTCGGTCCCTGTCGCGTTCGACCCCGAGTCGCCGGAGACCCCCACGGCGTCGGTCATTCTAGCCATCGGCGGCGAGAGCGACACGGTATCGCATACCATGGCGGTGGAGATCCTGGAGACGGTCTGCACTCCCCTGACCGTTGCGTCCCCCCTCTCCGGAGGCTCGTTCACCCTCGATTCGATAGAAGTGCATCAGCCGCGCTGCGGGGAGATCCGCATCGCCAACAACGGCAGGACTCCGATGGTGATCTCGGACGGCGTTCTCGACAGGAACATGGCGTTCTTTACAGCCTCCGGTCAGTTTCCCATGACGATCGCGCCGGGAGAGGAGAAGAAGATCCGTCTCTGCTTTCTGCCGGAATCTCCGGGCGAATACCGGGATACTCTCCGTCTCATGACCGAATGCAGCCCGACCGCACTGCCGCTCCTCTCCCATGGAACGGCGCCCCATACCAGCGGCACGAACGATGGACCGAACCGCTCTCCCATAGGAGTCACGGCCGTCCTCTTTCCGAACCCCGCATCGAGCCGGATCACCATACAACTCCGACACCCGGAAAGCGGGCATCCCCTGGATGCCGAGTGTACTCTCCACGATCTTCTCGGCAGTATCGTGGCGCGCGGCCGGTATGTAGCAGCAGCCTCTCCCGGCAACGGCGGAGGGTACACCGAAGGAGAATACAGGATCGATGTGGAGGGAATCCCCTCAGGCACGTATATCGTCTCGGTTGCCACCCGTCAGGGAACCGAGACCTTCTCCGTGGTCGTCTCGCACTAGATCCTCCGGGAAGTCGGATATTTGCCGGGCCGTTCGAGCTCGACCGGAACACTCCGGTCGGGCTCGAACCTTCGGGCCGGGAACCGATGGGCCAATCCGACGTCATCCATACGGCCCCGCTTCGCATCGGAGCGATCATCCACACATTATCGTTCAACGATATCCCCACAACCACCATGGAGAACCAGGTAACGCAGGAGAAGGGCATGACCCATACGATCCGGACCGGGTCGGACGAGATCGTCATCCGTCCCATATCGGACTCCGATTCGCTGGCCGAGCTGACCGATCTGCTCCACCGGGCCTACAAGCGGCTGGCGGATATGGGGCTCCGCTTCTTCGCCACCCATCAGACGGAGGAGCAGACGCGGGAACGGGTCGATGAGGGGGAATGCTTCGTGGCGACCCTGAAGGGAGCAGTGATCGGCACGATTGCCTACTACCCGAAGTCCCATCAGACCGTGGAGTGGTACGGTCGCCCGGACGTGGCCCATTTCGGACAGTTCGCCGTGGAGCCGGAACTGCAGCGGACGGGACTCGGGGCCGCGCTGCTGGAGTTCGTGGAACGGAAGGCCCGCGCCGACGGCTTCGCCGAGCTTGCTCTCGATACCGCCGAGGGGGCGACCCATCTTATCGCCTACTACAGCGGCCGGGGCTACCGCTTCATCGACTATACAAACTGGGACGTCACCAATTATCGGAGCGTGATCATGAGCAAGACGCTTTGATCCGTTTGAATCCGATCGCGGTCTGGCTACATTACGCGCCTGCGGAGACTCCCTTCCAACCGATGGCCGAATCATGAAACGAATCCTCTTCCCCCTGCTCCTTCTCCTGATCGCCGCCGTCGCCGGCACGGCGCAGACAGCTTCGATCCTCACGCTCCATCCGCCGCCGAAATCGGCGTTCCAGCGGAACGGACAGTTCACGCTGAACAAGAGCACGTCGCTCTTCATCTCCGATCATCCGGACGACGGAACGCTCCGCGCCATGGCCTGGCTCCAGGCCCGGTTGAAGGAACGGATCGGCGACACCCTGAAGGTGATCACGGTGAAGGAGTTCAAGGGAGGACCGATCATGGCGGTGGGAACGCTCGCCGGCGCCGATTCGGCCATGATCTACCATATCCGGCGAATGATGCCGCCGGGCGAGACGATGCCGGAACATACCGGAGGATATATCCTCGATATCTCCCAGGGAGCCGTGGCGCTGATCGGCACGGACGCGGAGGGAGCGTTCAACGGGGTTGCCACGCTCCTCCAGTTGATCGACCCGAAGGAGGGAACGGCCGTGCTCCGCGCGGCACATATCATGGACTACCCGGACTACCCGATCCGCTGGGTCTTCTCGCAGCACAACCTGCGCGGGACGAACGCCATCACGGAGCTCCGATCGATCCAGGATACGATGGCCGCCTACAAGCTCAACGGCCTTCAGCAGAACGATTTCAAGTACGCCATCCTCGGCGAACAGCCCGACTACTACTTCGACAGCGTCGCCCGGCTGAAGACCCTCTCCTCCGAACGGAACATCGAGATCATCCCCGGCGTCGCCGGCATCGGCTACAGCTCCGGGCTCCTCTGGCACGACCCGAACCTGGCCGAAGGGTTCCCGGCCTACGCCGCCTACAGGATCGAAGGAGATACCGGCCGCCTTATCACCGATCCGCAGATGACCCTGCCGAACGGCGGGTTCGAGGCCGTGGACGGAAACGGGAAGTTCACCGGCTGGAGCTTCTACGACGGCCAGACCAACGACGCCAACGTCTTCGTCGACAAAACGATCTTCCGGTCGGGAACGGCCAGCGCCCGCTGCACGAACTTCCGGTCGGGCGACCAGGCGGGGATCGGCAACTGCCGATTCTCCAGAAAGGTCGATTGCCAGCCGTTCGGCCATTATCTCCTCTCCGCCTGGGTCCGCACCAAGGATCTGAACGGAGGCGAGGTGCGCCTTCTGGCGATCGGCATGAACGACACGGGAGGAACGCGCGTCCTTACCTACACGGCGTTTTCGCTCCCCGCCACGACCTCCGACTGGACGAAGGTGGAAGTCCCGTTCAACACGCTCGACTTCCCCCAGGTACAACTCTACGCGGGGATCTGGGGGGGAGAGGAAGGGACGATATGGTGGGACGACGTCACGGTGACCGCGGCGGGGCTGACCAACGTCCTCCGCCGTGACGGGACGCCGTTCACGCTGAAACAGGCAAAGGTGGGAGGAACGTCGTTTGCCGAGGGGATCGACTTCGCTCCGGTCGTCGACACCGTCATGGCGAAGAACCACGGCAGTTACGGTCCCTACCACCAGCCGCCGACGTTGCGCAGGCTTCCCGGCGGATCTCTCAAGAACGGCGACACGGTTCTCGCATCGTTCTATCATCCGTTGACGACCGTCGCGGATATCGAGGGGAACGGGTCGGTGATGGTCTGCCTCTCCGAGGATACCCTCTACACGCTCATCGCCGATCAGATCTCCCGCGTCGATGATCTCTACTCCCCCTCGCATTTCTTCCTGGGACATGATGAGATCCGGGCGATGAACCACGACCTCGCCTGTACGTCGCGCGACATGACCCCGGCGGAGCTTCTCGCCGACAACCTGACGCGATCCCTTGCGATCGTCGATACGGTCCACCCCGACGCCTACACCTATGTATGGAGCGATATGTTCGACTCGCTCCACAACGCCCACGACGATTACTATCTGGTCAACGGCGATCTTACCGGTGTCTGGGACCTGATCCCCCGCTCGGTCACGATCGTCAACTGGAACAGCGCGGAGAGCTTCACCAGTCCCGAGTGGTTCGCCGGGCAGGGATTCAACCAGATCGTCACCCCCTTCTACGACAACCCGGCCCCCAGCGCGATCCACGCATGGCGCATGGGAGTGGAAGGGCTTCCCAACATCCACGGCATGATGTATACGACATGGCAGTCCGATTTCAGCCTGCTGAAGCCGTATGCCTACTATGCGTGGGGAGCGGGACCGTATATCGTCCACACGCCGCTCGACTCGGCGGGGATGATAAAGGTCGTGCCGGGAGATTCCGTAAGAATCGAGGCGATCATCCAGAGCGACCCGTACAGCACGCTCGACTACATCGACGAGGCGACCGCGAGAATCACTGTGGGAACGAACCTTCCCACACTTGAGGAGGTGAAACTGACCCGTGACACCGGGAATCTCTACATCGGCTACTCGCATCTGGCGGCCCAGCGGAAGACGTTCACCTATCATATCGAAGCCGCCGACTATTACGGCCTGACGCGCAGAACGCCGGAGTATCTCGTCTCGCTCGGCACCAGCGCCGCGCCTGAAACGCCGGAAATCGCATCGCGATACAAGCTTGCGGTCTTCCCCAACCCCGCCTCCGGCGTCACGACGGTCAGGATCACGACCCCCGGCCCCGGCGCATGGGAGCTGAGCGTGGTCGATCTTCTGGGGCGCACGCTTCTTACCCGCATCGGAGAAAACGATCTGGCGGCCGAACGGAGCGTATCGATCGACGTCGGCGCGCTCCCTCCGGGGCTCTACCACTGCGTGCTGCGGACGGCCGACGTTACCATGGCACAACGCTTCACGGTGTCTCGGTAACGAAATGGGGGGTTCGCGTGTTTATATCTTCAGCCAACCCTCGTTCACGTCAGAACCAGCAGACGGCGGTCCATATACTCGCGCCCGGCATCCCTCCTTCGGGGAAGCCGGAAGAGCAGGGGAAGGAACGTGCATGAGGGTACGCCACCAGTGTCCACGCAGATCCGGCACCATGCCGGCGCGAACCATGAACCGGGAATCGGAGCAATTGAGGGATGCGATATATGAACATGATACGACGGAGATCGATCGGGGGAGCCCTCCTCCCGGCGCTCGTCGTGCTCGGAATGGTTTCCGGGTGCAGCGGCGTCGAGTGGGAGGAGTTCGAGTCGGGTGAGGGAGCGTTCATGGTGACGATGCCGGGAACTCCCTCCGTACAGACGAGCGTCCTCAACACGCCGGCGGGGGCTCTCGACCTTCACCTCTTTTCGGGTGAAGTAAACAGAATACGATATGTCGTCGGCTACTGCGACTACCCGGAGCGGGTGGCGCGGTTCGTGAACAACGAACGGCTGCTGGAGGATGTGCGGGAGGGAACCCTCTCCGCGGCGCGCGGCACGCTGATCGGTGAAGCGCCGGTAAGCCTGGGGACGCACCCGGGGAAGGAGATCCGGATGAAGCTGCCCGACAGCCTGATGGAAGGGGGAGGGGGATATCGCTCCCGTCTCTTCGTCGTCGGCCCCCGCCTCTACCAGATCGCCGTCTCGGCGCCGGACGACAGAGCGTTCACGGCCGAGGCCGATTCGTTCTTCAATTCGTTCAGACTGACCGACCGATAGGGGTCGGATATCCCGCAACGCCGACGACCGACGTTCGGGACCGACCCCGTTCACCCCATATCTCCAAGATTTATCGCGGCAATGTGATCTCCGCGGAGACTATTTTTGATCCGCTCATACGGACCACCGTATCGGCGCGGTCGGCCGCATCGGTACGGGACGTGTCCGCACACGGAACCTCTATCGACGTCCCACGCCATGTACACAATCACCAGTTCCCCTTCCTGGAAAGCTCTGGCCGATCATTACCGGGAGAGCTCGTGGCTCCGGATGCGCGACCTCTTCGCGGATGATCCCGGCCGATTCGAGCGGTTCTCGCTGCAGGCGGGCAACCTCTTTCTCGACTACTCGAAGAACAGGATCACCGACAAGACCATGAAGCTCCTGCTCGACCTGGCCGAGACCGCCCACATCCGCCAGGAGATCAGAAAGATGTTCAACGGGGAGAAGATCAACGTCACCGAGAACCGTGCGGTGCTCCACACGGCGCTGCGCAACCGCTCGAACGAGCCGGTCATGGTCGACGGCCGCGATGTGATGCCCGATGTGAACCGGGTGCTGGAGCAGATGCGCCGGTTCTCCGACTCGGTCAGAAAGGGCGAATGGAAGGGATATACCGGCGAGACGATCACCGATGTCGTGAATATCGGAATCGGAGGCTCCGATCTCGGTCCGGTCATGGCGACCGAGGCGCTCCGGCACTACGGAAGCCCCCATCTCACCCCTCATTTCGTCTCCAATGTGGACGGCACTCATATCGCGGAGACGCTGAAGCCCCTCGACCCCGCGCGGACCCTCTTCATCGTCGCCTCCAAGACCTTCACCACGCAGGAGACGCTCGCCAACGCCCGCACCGCCCGGAGCTGGCTGCTGGAACATGCGGGGGAGGAGTCGGCGATCCCACGCCATTTCGTGGCGCTCTCCACCAACGCCTCCGAGGTCGCCGCGTTCGGCATCGACACGACCAACATGTTCGAGTTCTGGGACTGGGTCGGGGGACGATACTCTCTCTGGTCGGCCATCGGGCTCTCGATCGCCATCTATATCGGTATGGATCATTTCGAGGAGCTTCTGGCGGGGGGATATGAGATCGATCTCCATTTCCGCAACGCCCCTCCGGACCGGAACATGCCGATCATCATGGCGCTGCTCGGAATCTGGTACACCAATTTCATCGGCGCCCATTCCCATGCCGTGCTGCCGTACGACCAGTACCTCCACCGCTTCCCCGCCTATCTGCAGCAGGCGGATATGGAGAGCAACGGCAAGAGCGTGACGAGAATGGGGCTCCGCGCCGACTACGCCACCGGCCCGATCATCTGGGGAGAGCCGGGGACCAACGGACAGCACGCCTTCTACCAGTTGATTCATCAGGGAACGCGGCTGGTCCCCGCCGACTTCATAGCCCCGGTCGAATCGCTCAACCCGGTCGGAAATCATCATGAGCTGCTGATGGCGAACTTCTTCGCCCAGACCGAGGCGCTGATGCGGGGAAAGACCGAGCAGGAGGCGCGCGCCGAGATGGAGGCGACCGGCATGAGTCGCAAAACGATCGAATATCTTCTTCCACACAAGGTCTTCGAGGGGAATCGTCCCACCAACAGCATCCTCATCCCCAAGCTCACCCCGGGAACGCTCGGCTCGCTGATCGCGCTCTACGAGCATAAGATCTTCGTGCAGGGGACCATCTGGAACGTCAACTCGTTCGATCAGTGGGGAGTCGAGCTGGGGAAACAGCTCGCAACCACGATTCTGCCGGAGCTGGAGGCGGACACCGAGACCTCCGGTCACGACTCCTCCACCAACGGACTCATCAACCGCTTCAAGAGCATGCGGCGCGGCATCGCGGAACCGGCATGAGAAAGCATATCCTCGACCCCGAGCGGCTTCCCGACTTCACCAGGGAGACGCTGCGGATCGATCCTCTCCCCCGTGCCCAGACGATCCCGTCGAGCTGGTACGTCGACCCTATCTTCCATGACGCCGACCGGCAGGCGATCTTCCTCCGCACGTGGCAGGGGGTGGGACGCGCCGATCAGGTACGCTCCCCCGGCGACTATTTCCTGGCGACGGTGGGGGAGAACCCGATTATCGTGGCGCGAGGGAAGGACGACGTCGTGCGCGCCTTCTTCAACGTCTGCCGTCACCGCGGCGGACCGCTTGCAACCGAAGACGGGAACGCCGGCATGCTCCAGTGCGGCTACCACGGCTGGACCTACAGACTCGACGGCGCCCTGCGCGGCGTCCCGAAGTTCGACAGGGTGGAACTCTTCGACCGCTCGGAGTTCTGTCTCCGTACGATACATGTGGAGGTCTGGGAGGGACTCGTCTTCGTGAATCTCTCCCCGGCCCCGACGCCGTTCGCCGCGACGGTGGGGGGAATCACGGAGAG
This sequence comes from uncultured bacterium, assembly GCA_966250335.1. Classification (GTDB taxonomy): domain Bacteria; phylum Bacteroidota; class Ignavibacteria; order OLB7; family OLB7; genus OLB7. The sequence continues at coordinate 139,956 of CBINGZ010000001.1, forward strand.
GATCGCGCCGATATCGCTCGCATCGAAGCGGTTTCATCACAGGGTGGAGTACGAGGTGGCGTGCAACTGGAAGGTCTACGTGGACAACTACCTGGAGGGATATCACGTCCCGCTGGTCCATCCCGAACTCTTCTCGATGCTCGATTACAACAACTACGTCACGGAGACCTATCCTTCCTACTCGTTGCAGTACAGCCCCATCAACCGCGACAGGAGCATCTACGAGGGGGCGTCCGGGGAATCGGAGGCGTACTACTACTTCATCTTCCCGAACTTCATGCTCAATATCCTGCCGGGCCGTCTCCAGACGAACCGGGTGATCCCGATCGCCGCCGACCGCTGCCGCGTGATCTTCGACTATTTCTACGACGACACCACATCCGAGGGGCGGGCCGCGGCGATTGCGGAGGATATCGACTACAGCGACAGAGTACAGGCCGAGGATATCGAGATCTGCGAACATGTCCAGCGCGGCCTCTCGTCGATCGCCTACGACCGCGGCCGGTTCTCCGTGGAATGCGAGGAGGGAGTCTATCACTTTCAGACCCTGCTGAAGGAGCAGTACGAGCGGGCGTTTCCGATCTGAACATCCCTCAAAAAAAGATGACGAAAACCTTCCGCGCCGGGAACTTCCCCCCCCGGGCGTTGGTTGTATGTACTGAGATGAATGATGATGGTTGATTGAATGAACATTATGGTGATTGTGACGGAGAAACGATAATGAGAAACCTTGTACGCGGCCTGATAGCAGGCTACGGAGCAAAGAAGATTGGTGGTGGCTGTCTTGGAACGATAATTGTCTTCATAATTCTTTACTGGCTTCTTGGATATGTTTTCTAATCCAGTGATGAGGATGTCGAAGCGGGGTATAATCCAGGCAGAATATAGTATGACGCATGTGCTTCGAAGTGAAAGCACGAAGTATTGGAAGAATTGAATCGATAATTCAGACTTCTATTACGTAAAAAACGCTAACGATTCAACATTCGTATATAAACAAGGGGAGTGAGCAATCACTCCCCTTGGTCGTTCAGACAACTGCGGCACAGGACACGACGGACCTTCAGCGAACAACCTGAAGACGTCCGGTACGGGACAAGGGAAACCCCCTCGACTTCGGATTACTCGGGCGAGGGGGTTTGCGCATCATATCGTGTCGGAGGAGTTACCCTCCGTCGTTCATGCCGGGAGTCGGAGGATATCAATCCTCCTCTTCGCTCTCCACTTCCGATACGGTACGTCTGAGTTTTTCGTAGCCCTCAAGATTTGCGATCCAGAGCGGCTCCATCTTCAGTTCGGTACCTGCCTGGTCGTTCTCGTAGTCGCGGACCAGATCACGCGAGCCCGGATGGGTATAAACCTCCGGAACCGGGGTAGCGATGGTTGCGGCGATGACGTCGGCAACCTGTTCGGGGGTGAGGACAGGGATGATCGGGGGAAGAGAACTTCCCCGTTCCTGGGCTATTTCCACGCCGCGGCGCGCCTCGTAGTCGAAGATGCCGGAGATCGGTCCCTCCTCGGTCGCTTCGGCCCAGCCGGTCGCCGTGCCGCCGGGGATCACCGCCGTGACGTAGACACCGGTCGGCGACAGCTCCGCGCGCAGAGCCCGTGTGAACCCGATCACCGCATGCTTCGCCGCGACGTAGGCCGCATTCCCCGGATAGCCGATCTTCCCGGCCATCGAGGCGACGTTGATGATATGTCCCCGACCGCGCGGCTTCATGTGCCGCAGAGCGGCGGCGGTTCCATACCAGAGCGAGAAGACGTTCACGGCGAAGACGCTCTCGAGCACCTCCGGAGGGGTATCCTCCACGTAGGAGAAATGTCCACGGCCGGCGTTGTTGACCAGCACGTGCAGATCGCCGAAATGTTCGATCGTCCGCTCGACGGCGGATTCGAACTGGGAGCGCTCGGTAATATCGCAGGCGATCGGGAGCGCTTCGCCGCCGAGTTTGTTCACTTCGGAGGCGACGGCGGCAAGCACGCTTTCTCGTCGGGCTATCAGAGCGACTCGTCCGCCGCGCTTCGCCAGTCGCAGAGCGAGGGCGCGTCCGATGCCTGAGCTGGCGCCGGTAATAAGGATGACCGATTTATCTGAGATTTCCATGAGATTGCTCGGAGCAGGATTATTGTAGTATGTTCGACGCCGGATGAAGAATCGCCCTCTGCTTACGCCTCAACCGCCGGCAGGGGCGGAAAATACGCTTGAACGGGAAACCCCATGCCGGAAACAAGAAGGAGGAGGTGGTCATGTTGATCTACACCATCGGCCACTCCACGCGTACGCAGGATCAGTTGACTGCGCTGCTTCGCCTCTACGATATCCGAACACTGGTCGACATTCGTCGGGTTCCATACTCGAGGCACAACCCCCAATTCAACCGCGAGGAGATGATGCGGACGATGCCGGAGGCGGGAATCCGCTACGAGCACCTGACCGAACTGGGAGGCGTCAAACCTTCCCAGGAGGTGATCGACCGCGCCCGCTCCTGCAGCGAACGCTCCCGCGGCTTCGCCGGATACATGCAGACCGAGACGTTCAAACAGGGCCTGCAGAGGGCGATCGACATGGCCCGTAACGAACAGATCGCCCTCATGTGCGCCGAGGCCGACCCATCGCACTGCCACCGGTTCTGGGTGGCCGATGCCCTGGCGGTGATTCCGGGTATCACGGTACAGCATATCGTGGCCGAGGGGGATGTACGGGAGCATCCGGCGAATTTGTTTACGTATCAGTGAGGGGATGAGGGACAGGAAGGTGAGGGCGATTCCGTATCTTTTGCCGGGTTTGAGTGATGCAAGCTCGTCGTACCCTGCCTCAGCATCAACCAAAACTGCTAACTGTGTTTGAAGGGCATGTTGCCAGCCGCCTATCGATAGACTGGTATCTTCATGAAGATCGTCAAGTTATCTGTAGACAACTATAAGTCGCTTAAGGGTTTTGAGATGAGCCCGGAGCAGCTTAGTGTGTTAGTAGGAGCAAATGCATCGGGGAAGAGCAACTTTGCGGATTGTCTCCATTTCCTATCAGAGGCATACCGATTAGGACTTGAGATCGCAGTTGCTCGGAAGGGAGGGTATGACAACATTGTTTTTCGCGCGCACGGCAAACAAAAGGAACCAATACATATCGCTGTTACTGTCGAACTGGACCATAGTGATACCGATTACTTCTCAGACCTTTGGGATAATTTCGCTGGAGTTCGTGTAGAACACAGTTTCTCCTTCGCGGCCTCAAAACAACTGATTCAATCCTCGATTCACATCCTAGATGAGGTGCTTACCATCAGCATTTCCGAGGCGGAAACGAAAGAAGAATTTCAGCACCTTGCAAGCATTGTGAGAAAAGGATCCGATATCCGAGTTGATATCTCAAACATTGCTCGGAGGAGCAAATTCCTTTCCGAACTTGAAATCCTAACGTACGTCTTTAAAGATTCCAGAGAAGTTCCACGAACCGAACTACTCACCACTTATACTCGCAGTCTTCATCCTTTCATTTCTATATATGTCAGCACAATCTACCGTATCGGTGTATTCCAGCTCAACCCAATGAGAACTCGGGAATCCGGTGTCACGGGGCCGGAATTGGAACTGGATCGCCATGGTGAGAACCTGCCAGCCGTTGTCAAAGGTCTCCAGGATCACTATCATGAAGAATGGGAAGCGATAGAAGATGCTATGCGAGTGATTTTACCGGATCTTATGAATATCCATGTCGTTCAAGGCTCTCGAGGGGCGTTGGAATTATATTTTCAGGAATTTGGCTTTACACGTCCGTGGAACATCACTGAAGTTTCCGACGGAACAGTCCAGGCACTTGCGCTGTTGACCGCAGTCTACAGCCCGGTTTCTTCACCGCTTGTCATTGAAGAGCCTGAGAATTCCGTTCACCCGTGGATTGTGCGCAAAATCCTGGAGGCCTGCCGCGAGGCATCCCGTTACAAACAGATTGTCGTAACGACACATTCGCCTATTGTCATGAACCAGGCCCGCCCCGACGAGATCTGGGTGATATGGCGGGCGGAAGGTTTCTCACGGATCTCGCGCCTTGTGAGCCTCGATTCTGATTTTCTGAAGGGTTGGCAAGAAGGTGATTTCTCCGCATTCGATTTTATTGACAGCGGCATTGTTCGTGAGACCGTGCCACCATTTCCCTCGAATAAAAAATTATCGGAGGAAGAATGAAAATCGGAATCATCGTTGATGGTGATGGGGAATTTCTATCTCTATCGAAATTGATTGATAAATTAGCAATCACCAACAAGGTTCTAGCCCCGATTAAAGCAGACATTCAGCCTAACGCCTCATTTCATCATATTGCGATGAAAACTGCCGTCGGCATCACCATTCTTCTAAGGAAGGAGGTCAATAGAATTATTGTTCTTATCGATCGTGAGCAAAGGCCAGAATGTCCAGGTGAGATTGCTGAAAAGATTCAAAAGAGAATCCAAGATAGCCATCTTAAGCATGGGAGCGTTGAGATTTTCGTCGTCCTTAAGGATCGGATGTTTGAGAACTGGCTGATAGCCGACCCTCATGCCTTCTCGAAGATGCCCGCACGCTTCGAGCTTGAAGCAGGGTTAACGCGAGGGATTATCGGGAGAGCTGATAATCTTGATGCATTAACAATCTTAAAAAAGGCCGTGGTAAAAACGAAGTACAGCAAAACGCAGGACCCACCCAGAATACTATCCGTTGTTGACCCTCTAGAAATGGCCCGCAACTCGCGATCGTTCCGCCGATTTCTCCGAATGCTCGACCATCCCGACTATCGCACCCGAAGCAAGACCGCAGCACCCTAATGCTAGATACCCCTCTGCTACAGCCCCACCTTCGCCCCCGCACGCTCCAGCATATCCAACGCCTTCACATCCGTCGCCTGACGCGCCACCCATTCGTAGCCGCCGGCCAGTAATGCGTCATACTCCCCATCGCTCAGCCTGTCGATCCGGTTCAGCAGCTCATCGGCGCTGTTGTATGAGATGCAGTTGCCGGGACCGAGATCGTACGGGGGGCTGAGCGGAGGCCGCCTGTCGAGATCGCGGAAGCAGATCACGGCGCCGTTGGCGGCTATTTCGTAGTGGCGCAGGCAGTCCCAGCCGCCGCGCCGCGCGGTGACCCCGAAACGGGAGGCGCGGAGATCGGCGTAGTAGCCGGCCTCCTCGGTGAACATGTAGGTCGTCGATCGCTCCCCCTGTACCCTGGGATGCGCCAGCAGCTCGGAGTCGACGATGTGCGAAGGGAAGGTCTGCCGTTTGTCGGCGCGGGTCACGCCGGGCGTAATCTTCTCCTTCGGGATCGCAAACGATATCGGCAGCACGTTGGCGTGCCGCGAACGCCGGTTGTAGTAGAAGGGAGGAATCAGCTTGTAGTTGTAGTAATATGACGCCTTGGGATGCAGCTCCCGCTTGAAATAGACGAAGTCGCGCGCAGCCAGCGGCAATTTGATGAAATCCTCACCGTCCAGAATGATCGTCTTCCGATAATCAAGACCCCCCCGATAGTAGCGGAAGAAGGGAAGCGTTCTGTAGTACGACCCGAAAATCACCCGGTCGTACCAGCCGCTCCGCAGCCGGTGCTCGATGTCGGTCCGGTCCACCGGAATATCGTCCAGCGTGCGCCAGAGGGTGAAGAGGTTGCCGTAAAGCTCCGTGGCGGGGCGCGCGGAGAACTCCCTGTACATCACATCCTTTTTCGGATAGTCGATGCAGTCGGCGCCGAAAAGGGAGCGGAGGCCGTGCAGATAGGCGTCCTCGAGGTTGTCGGGACCGGGGGATGTGAAGAAGAGGATCTTCATGGATCGAATACGGAATCGTCGTTGAGGAGAGAGATGCCCGTCACGCCTTCAGCAGCGTATATCCCTCCGACCTCGACACGTACGTCGCCGCGGTGATATCGCCGGCCACGTTCAGCGTGGTGCGGCACATATCCAGAATCCTGTCCACGCCGAGAATGATGGCGATCAGCGAGGGATCGACCCCGACCGTCGCCAGCACGCCGATGATGAAGGGGATCGAGCCCGAAGGAACCCCGGCCGTGCCGATCCCCCCGAGAATCGCCAGGTAGACCACCGTCAACTGCTCCACGAACGAAAGCTCCACCCCGGCAAGCTGCGCCAGAAAGAGGACGGTGACCCCTTCGTAGAGCGCCGTCCCGTTCTGGTTGGCGGTCGCCCCGACCGTCAGCACGAAGCTGGTGATCTCCGGAGGGGTCCCGAGGTTTTCCTCGGTGACCCTGATCGCGGTCGGAAGCGTGGCGTTGGAGGAGGAGGTGGAGAACGCCGTGAGAATCACCGTCTTGATCCGCCGGAAGAACTCGATCGGCGAGATATGGGAGAGGAGTTTCACGGAGAGGGAGTAGACCCCGAACATATGGAGCCCCAGCCCCAGCAGAACCGTGAGCACGAACCACCCCAGCGCCATCAGCAGGTCCACGCCGAACCGTGCGACGTTCGTGAAGAGAAGCGCGGCCACGGCGTACGGAGCGAATTTCATGATCATATCCACGATCTTCGCCGATACCTCGTACAATCCCTCCATCGTCCTGTGGAACGGCTCGGTCAGCCGCGCCGGAGCGAGCGCCACGGCCACGCCGATGATCAGCGCGAAGAACATCAGATGGAGCATGTTCGGCGGATCGGCGGTCATGGAGGCGATCGGATTGGTCGGAACGATCGTCTTCACGGCGATCATCAGGGGGGAGTCGGTGACGGCCGCGTCCTTCGTGGCGCTCTCCACCCGTTTGGTGGCGTCGCCGCCGAACTTCTCCCGCATCAGCGTCGCGACCTCCGGATCGACCCGTGTGCCGGGGGCGATGGTGTTGGCAAGCCCCAGACCGATCACCACCGAGATCGCCGAGATCAACAGCGTATAGATGAACGACTTCGCGGCCACCCGCCCCAGCTTCCCGATATCTCCGATCCCCGCCACCCCCACCACGAGCGATGAGAAGACGAGCGGAATCACCACCATGAGGAGCATCCGCATGAAGAGGGTACCGACCGGACCGGTGATGTGGTAGATGATCCACTCGATCGTCGGATGCTCATCCCCCAGAATCCAGTTGACCAGAAGCCCGGCGACCGTCCCCACGGCCAGGCCGATCAGGATCCGGTTGTGAAGCGGCATCCGCTTCCTGCCGCCCGGGGCCGAGTCCGGCGTGGCGTCGTCGAGATCGGTCGCAAGCTCCCGCTCGTAATCGTCGGGATGGGGAACGTTGGGAACTAAACTGTTGTCTGCCATCGCCTCTGCCCGGCTCCTGATGTGTGAATGGACGCGCGCCTCCACCGGAGGCCGCGGAACAACGTCGCTACGGAGAGCGTCTCATCTCCCCATCCTCCCCGGGCTCCCAGGGGTTGCCGAACGTCTCCTCGAAGCAGTAGCTTCCGATCTCCTTCCGCTGCGTGCTGGACCAGTCGATCGTGGGACGTTTCGCATCGGGATCTACATACCCCAGCCGGAAGAGCGCGATCATCTCGAACTCCTCCGGCGGATTCACCATTCTCACGCACTCCTCCCAGTAGTCCCCCCCCGCCTCCATCGGCAGCGAGATGAACTGCACGCCGACGCCGAGGGAGTTCGCCGTCAGCCAGATATTCTCGATCGCCATGCCGAGCGCCAGCATCGAGTAGATCGCGGAGAGTTCCCCTTTACGATATTCCTCCTTCGTCAGCAGGACGGCGAGCACCAGGGGAGATGTCGAGATCAGCTTGCGCGAATCTATCGCCAGGATGTAGGGGACGCGGAGCCTGTTCATCACCTCCGCTCCCTTCTCGGAGAAGATCGCGCGGATGAAGGGACGCAGCACCGCCGGCATCGTGTCGATATGGATGCCGTCCCCCGCCCTGCCGGTCTCCTCGGCGCTGAACCGGAAGTAGCGGAGGTACCGCTTCCAGAAATGCCCCTTCCCCATCACCTCCACCATTGCTCTCCCTGCGATCTTTCCCAGTTCCTTCCGGCGCCCCGGATCGCGTATGAGCACGAAGCGCCACGGCTGGGAGTTGAAATGGCTCGGGGCGTGACGGGCGGCTTCCATGATCGTCCGGATATGCTCCTCGGAGATCGGCCTGTCGGCGAAACGTGAGTTGGTGGTCCGGCGGTTGCGAATTGCTTCGAGTAATTCCACGTCGTCTGTTGAGTTGTTGCCCGGAAGGAAGGCCCCGGGATGACGGCAGGGGAGCAGGTCGAACGATCGGAGCGCGCACGGAAACGGAATCGCTCCGGGACTCACAACATGACGACGACCGTGTAGAGAGCCAGACAGAACGACGCCCAGAGCGCATGTCCCCGGCCCCTTCCCCGGAATTTCGGCATCACCAGCAGCAGGGAGATCATACCGGCCGGAGCCCAGAACCTCCCCCCCTGGACCGCCGTCACGATCACGGTCGCCGCAAGGCTGACGATCACCAGCAGATAGATCGCATGATGCACAAAACGGAACCGCGCGCTGTCGATCAGTCCCGCACGAACCGAAAGCCCGAACGCGAAGTTAACCAGGAAGATGGAGTACGCGGTCACGAGCATGGCCGCCGAATATAACCGCGCGAAGAGGAGACCACCAACGCCGCCGCGCTCACTTCGTTACGTTCCGCGAATTACCTTTGGGAAAGCGACGGAATCATTCCGTGTGGAAACAGATTCTCCATTTCATCCGGAGCGATGATGAACGGACGAAACCTTCTGAAAGGGATGGGAACACTCGGAGCGGCCGGCGCCGGCGCGATACTGCTGCCGGGAGGAACCGCGATCGCCGGAACGACCGGAACGCGTGCCGCTGCCACCGACTGCATCCTGATCCCGCAGGAGACCGAGGGACCGTACGGACTTGACCTCAGCGGAAACGCGACCATGTTCAGAAATGAGCTCGGGGTCTTCAGGCAGACGAAGGTGATGACGGCCGAATGATCGACGGCCTCAGAGAGTGATGATCGAGGGGAGACGCGGGATCATCTGTGTCTCCCTACCCCCACCTGTCTGCACATGTCGAGCACGGGACAGGTGGAACAGCGGGGGAGGGCGCCGGTGCAGATATGCTTGCCGAACGGCACCAGCAGTCGATTGATCTCCACACGATATTCCATGGGGAGCTTCTCCTCCAGCGCAAGCATCGTCCTCTCCGGCGAGGCAGCGTGGACATATCCCCAGCGGTTGGTGACCCGGTGGACATGGATATCGACCCCGATGACCGACTCCCCGCAGGCGACCCCGAGCACCAGATTGGCGCATTTGGGTCCGACGCCCCGGAACGACATGAGCGTCGCCGCATCGCACGGGATCTCACCCCCATACTCCTCGACGGCCCGCCGCGCGATCTCCGCGATCTGCCCCGCCTTGGCCTCGTAGAAGGTCGAAGGGCGAATCATCGCCGCTATCTCCTCGACGGAGAGTCCCATCATCTCCTTCGGCGTCCGCGCCAGCTTGAAGAGACGGCGCGCGATCACCACCATCTCCTCATCCCTGGTGCGGATCGAAATGATGCAGGCCATGAGCTGCTCGAACGGCGAGGTGTAGCCCTCGTCGGCGAGCTCGAACATCGCGGCCTTCGGAAACGGCTCCACGGCAACGCGTATCCGTTTCATCGCCTCGTGTATGTCGAACGGCTTCTTCGGTGTCATGAATATCGGGAAACGTCATTCGCTTCAACCGCATCGTCCGGCGATTGATTCCGTGCCCCCTGCTCCTCCCAGCGGAGGAGGAGGAGTTCGGCGGCGAACCCGGGCCCCAGCGCGCAGAGAATTCCATGCTCGGTCCCGTTCCGTTGCCGGTCGAGTTCCGCCATGAAGCGTTCCAGCACGAAAAGGACCGAACAGGCGGAGATGTTGCCGCAGTCGCGGAGCGTATCGCGCGTGTGGCGGAGCGCCCGGTCGTCCAGCCCCAGCGACTCGCGGTATGCCTGGATCACCTTGGCTCCGCCGGGATGCGCCACATAGTGATCGATCCTGTCGGAGGGGATGCCGGTCTCCGCCAGGAAGGTATCGATCGACTCCCGCATGAACGTTCTGACGATCGTCGGAATATCGCGCGACATGACGATCTTGAACCCGGCGTCGGTGATCTCCCATCCCATCACATCGAGCGAATCCTCCATCGTCGTCGTGCGCGACGCGATCAGTCGGGGCGATCCGGGAGCGACATCGGCCCCCGCCTCGTCGCCGCAGACGACCACCGCCGCCGCTCCGTCGCCGAAGAGGGAGCTGGCGATAAGCGCCGCCTTGGAGAGATCGTTCCGCATGAAGGTGAGCCCGCACAGCTCCACCACCACGACCAGGATCACGGCGTCGGGCAATGCGCGGGCGATATCCATGGCACGTGAGAGGGAGGATGCCCCTCCGGCGCAGCCGAGCCCCCAGATCGGAAGCCGCTTGATGTCGTTCCTGAAGGGGAGATCCCGGATCAGCCGGGCGTCGATGCTCGGGGTGGCGACTCCGGTGGTGGAGACGAAGAGGATGTAGTCGATATCGCCGTGGGTCATCCCGGCGCGGTCGAGCGCCGTCGCGATCGCCTCTTTGGAGAGTTCGAGCGCGTTCCGGATGTAGAGGTCGTTCTTTTCCCTGAACCCCCTGCCGGTTCTGAACCAGTCGAGCGGGACACAGAAATGGCGTCGTTCGATCTCCGAGTTGTCGTAGATCCCCATCAGTCGGTCGATATCGCCGTGGAAGGCGTCGCCGAAGATATCGTGGGCAAACCCCTTCACGTCGCTCTGTTCCAGGATGTGCGGAGGGAGAGCTGTGCCGACCGAAATGATTGCTGGCATAAGGAACGGTTCTCGACGAATGGAATGTCCGGGTTCGGTCTCCCCAATCGCCGGCTGCGGGGGAAAGTTCCCCGGGAAGCGAGGAGGGAGAAGTTGCTCGACCTACGATCTTTTCCTGCTTGCGGTTCTCTTCCCCTATTTTGCGGCATGCACACAGTTCGATTCCTGGAAGTGAGCGATACGCAGCAGGTTCTCCGCTATCACCGGAGGAATCACGATTTCCATCGTGACTGGTCGCCGATCCCCCCCCCCGCGTTCTTTACGGTCGACTTCCATCGCGCGCAGCTGGAGCGCACGGTGGAGTTGCGGGAACGGGAGGAGGAGTTCCGTTTCGGAATCTTCGCACAGGAGGATTCCGAGGAACTTCTGGTCGGCAGGATCAATCTGGTGGCGATAGAACGGAACGCGTTTCAGAACGGACGTCTCGGCTACTCCATCGACGCCCGCCACCGGCACCGGGGATTGATGACCCGGATGCTGAAGAGCGTGATCGGGTTCGCCTTCGACTACGCCCGGCTTCATCGGGTCGAGGCGAACATCATGCCCAGAAATATCGCATCGAAACGTGTGCTTGAGAAATGCGGGTTCACGAAGATCGGGTTTTCGCCGCAGATGCTCTTCATCAACGGCAAATGGGAGGATCACGACATGTACATGCTCCTGGTCGACAACTTCCGGTATCAGCGCCAGATCGGCATGGACGCCGACCTGCAGGCGTTCGTGCCGCTGATCGGGAGGTAGCACACGCCGCCGTTATGCAGTGATATCCCGCTTCCGTAAGTTCGGTGAATCCGATTCCCGACCGCGGCCCACGACTCCATCCGTCGAAACATCTCCTCAGACTATCAATCTATGTCGCCGCTTTTCCGCAGCCTTCACAGAGCATTCGAGCGCCACGCGCATCCGCGTCGTGTCGCGATCCTTCTCGTCATCTTCCTCGCCGCGGCCGCCGGCGCCCTTGCGCAGACCGGCACCCTCACCGGACGGGTGACCGAGGAGGGGACGGGAACGCCCCTCTCCGGCGCCACGATCCGCATCCTGGGGAGCGACGCCACCACCCGGCAGAGCGGCGCCATCAGCAGAACCGACGGCACCTATACCGTCAGGGGGATCACGCCGGGACGGTACACGGTGCTGGTCACCTACATCAGCTACGCGTCGTTCGAGAAGAAGGATGTGGAGATCACGGCGGGAGGGACCGTCACCGTCGACGCCGTTCTCCGTCCGCAGGTCCTGGGGGGGAACGAGATCGTGGTCTCGGCGTCGCGCCGTCCGGAGAAGGAGACCGAGGCTCCCGCCTCCGTTTCGGTGATCAGCGCGCGGGAGATCCAGGAGCGCCCCGCCCTCACGCCGATCGATCATGTGCGGGGGGTACAGGGGGTCGATATCGTGCAGTCCGGCCTGACACAGAACAATGTCGTGACGCGAGGATTCAACAACGTCTTCAGCGGCATGCTGACGACCCTTACCGACAACCGGACCGCCAGCGTCCCCTCGCTGCGGGTCAACGCCTACAACTTCATCCCGCTGGTCAACGAGGATATCCAGCAGATGGAGATCATCCGCGGGCCCGCCTCGGCGCTCTACGGACCGAACGCCTCCAACGGCGTGCTCCATATCATCACCCGTTCTCCCTTCTCCTCGGCCGGCACATGGCTCTCCCTGGCCGGCGGTGAACGGAGCGTGCTGCAGGGGATGTTCCGTCATGCCGGGACGATCGGCGACAACTTCGGCTACAAGATCTCCGGACAGTATATGAGCGGCGACGACTGGGAGTTCACCGATACCGCCGAGGTCTCCGCCCGGGCCGCCGCGCTCGCTGAACCGGGAGTGAACCCGGACACGCTGAAGATCGGTGTGCGAGACAACGCGATCCGACGGGCGGGAGGAGAGCTGCGGCTCGATTATATCCCGATGGAGGATATGACGGCGATCCTGGCGATCGGCCGGAACCAGGCGATCAACAACGTCGACCTCACCGGCGTCGGCGCGGCGCAGGTGAAGGACTGGAGCTACACCTACTATCAGCTCCGCCTTCTCTACAAGGATCTCTTCGTTCAGGGCTTCTTCAACCAGAGCGACGCGGGGAAGACCTACCTGCTCCGGACCGGCGCGCCGATCGTCGACAGGTCAAACCTCTTCGTGGCGCAGGCGCAGCATACCTACTCCCTGGCCGACGACGTGGCGCGGCTGACCTACGGCCTCGACCTTCAGCTCACCAACCCCGTCACCGACTCCACGATCAACGGCTCCAACGAGGGGAAGGATGGGATCACGGAGATCGGCGCCTACGCGCAGGGAGATATCAAGCTGATCGCCGATCTGCTCAATCTGGTGGCGGCGGTCCGGGTCGACAAGCACAGCAGCCTGAGCGATCCGGTCCTCTCGCCGCGCGCCGCCCTGGTCTTCTCGCCGATCAAGGATCAGACGTTCCGCTTCACCTACAACCGCGCCTTCAGCGCCCCCACGACCAACGAACTCTTCATGGATATCGTGGCGCAGACGACGCCGGTCTTCGACGTGCGGGCGAGCGGCGTGCCGGAAACAGGCTTCTCCTTCAGGTTCGACCCGCAGGGGAACCCCTACATGCACTCGACGCTCGCCCCCGACCCGCGCGCTCCGCTCCCGATCGCCGACGTCCATCTGGCGTGGGAGGGGGTGAAACGGCTGATGAAGACGAGCCTCCCCGACTCTCTCCATCCCTTCGTCGATCAGATTCCGGCTCCGCCGGCCGGGGTGGTGAGGCCGGAGCTGCGGATCGTCAACCCGGAGACGGGGCTCTTCGATCCCTACGACCTGAGAAGGCTCACGAGCCGCGAGCCGGTGGAACCGACCATCACCTCCACACTGGAGCTCGGCTACAAGGGGACGATCGCGGAGAGGATCTCTCTCAGCATCGACCTTTACAGATCGCACTACGAGAATTTCGTCGGTCCGCTGGAGGTGATCACCCCCACGGTCTTCATGGAACAGTCGTCGCTCCAGGAATATCTTCGTCAGATATTGATCCAGGGAGGGATGACCGATTCGGCGGCGGCCCTGCAGGCTGCATACTTCGCGCCGAGAGTCTCCGGCATTCCCTCCTTCTCCTCCGAGTTCATCGGCGTGCCGATCGGAACCGTCTCCGCGGAGCAGGCCGCCGACCCGACCGCCGTGATGCTGACGTTCCGCAACTACGGCGAGATCACCCTCTACGGCTACGACATCGGCCTGCAGGTGGGGATCACCGAGGAGATCGGCGCCGGCGCAACGGTATCGTATGTCGATAAGAATTTCATCCCCGACCTGGACGGCATCTCCGATCTCTCCCTGAACGCCCCGAAATTCAAGTACGCTCTGATGGCCGAATACCGCAGCGCCGAGCATGGGCTTGCCGTCAACGCCCGCTTCCGCCATGTGGACGGGTTCAAGATCAACTCCGGCGTCTACATCGGGGGAGTCCCCGGGTTCTCCACGTTCGATCTCAACATCGACTATCGTATTCCGTTCGTGGAGGGATTGAACTTCTCCCTCACCGCCCAGAACCTTCTCACATGGGTCGAGAAGAAGGAGCCGGGAGCGACCGAAAGCAGCTACGAGAGCGCCGACGGGCACGCGGAGTTCTTCGGCACGGCGGAGATCGGACGGCTGGTGCTGGGGCGGCTGTCGTATTCGTTCAGGTAGGGGGGATGGGGATCGCGGCGACGCTTCGGGAATCTCGGCGACCTTCCGGCGGTTAGGATAATCGCTATGTATTACTTCACATTCCTCGCGAAGCCGAAGCGGTCCAGTCCCAAGCGGTTCGATTACGGAGGAGCCTTCGTCCATTGCTGGGTGAACGTCCACAACCAGCTGGAGGCCGAGCAGTCCGCGCGCACGAACATCGACGGGTACGGATGGCAGGTAGAATCGCTCGAGACATCGGGCAATGTGTCGCGTGACCATTACGGCCATGACGACGAAGCGCTGCGTCACTTCACCCAGGCCGAGCACGACGGTCACTGCGTCGTCTTCGAGACCTGGTCTCCCGAAGCCGAAGAGGGGGTGGATCAGGCCGAAATGATATAATCGTCCGGGCACGCGGTTGTCGCTTCCACATCCGGTCGGTTTTGCTAGATTCGCCTCCCCCCCGTCGGGCCGATCCCCCCTGATGACCCGGAGCGGGCTCACATCGTTCATCCATCAGCAGCCGAGGGGACCGGCGTCATGCGTCAGCGATCGGATCGCGGCGGGACATCAGGCGGGATTTCGGAACCCAGGCGACATCAATAACCGGAACAATGGCAGAAGAGCAACAGGACGGAGTCCTCATTCGATTCGACTCGGTCGATACACTCATGTTCTCGGCGCGGCAGTTGTTTGACAACACCGCCGCCCAGGGTGAGTCGATCGGATTCAATCTCAACATGAAGATGGGGATGCTGGACGAGCCGCGAAGCATCGTCCCGATCATCATCGAAGTGACGGCCAACGAGCCGAACGTCGCCGAGCCGCTGGCGAAGATCGCGGCGCGCTCCAACTTTCAGATCACCGGCATCGAGCGGTTCAAGAGCGACGAGGGATACAGCATCCCCGGCGAACTGCTGGAACTGCTGATCACGAACGCCTACGCCACGACCCGCGGCCTCCTTCTGGCCCGCGGCGCCGGAACGGTGGTGGAGACCCTGATCCTTCCGATCCTCAGCTCGGCCCAGCTCATGGGAATCTTCACCGGCAACCAGCAGGGAGGCGAAGCCCCCGCGCCGGCTCCTCCTCCGGAGATCCCGACCTACGAAATCTGATCCGGCACACGCTCCCGCACCGGCTCGATCGGCCGGTGCGGGAACTGCCCTCCCTTCCCCGATTCTCCCCTCCCGCTTCCCGATCCGATTCCTTCCGTTCTCCCCGAAATAAATCTTCGGTCCCGGGTGAGAACTTTTCACCGCTGTCGTGTCATTAGACACGGGGATGCACTGTTCCCGACGACTTCCCGGAGAACACACGCTTGATAGCGACGACCTTGCAACCGGCTACACAAGACGACCGGACGCTCCTTGAACGAGCGAGTGCGGGTGATCATACCGCGTTCAGCGTTCTGTTCGAACGGTACAAGTCGGGCGTCTACCGCTTCTGCGTGCTGATGCTGGGGGACAGGGCTTCCGCGGAGGATATCTATCAGGAGGTCTTCCTTAATTTCTACAAGGCCTGCCGCAACGGCGACCAGGTACGGAATGTGCGGAACTACCTGATCACGGCCGCGCGCAACCGCTGCCTGAACTCGATCCGCCTGACGCGTCGCCACACGACCCTGGACGATTCTCCCGTCCTGTCGTACGATCACGACGTTACTATCAGCGATACCGGAGAGCATCTCCAGAACGCGCTGATGCAGATTCATCCGCAGTATCGCGAGGCCTTCCTGCTGTTCGAGCTGGAGGGTTATTCGTATGAAGAGATCTGCGAGCAGCTGCAGATAGGGAAAACGGTGGTACGAAACCGGATCTATCGCGCAAAACAGGCGCTCCAGAAGATTCTTCGTCCGCTGCTGCGGGACGACGACGACGAACAGGCGGTGAACTGAAGAATGAATATCCACGAACAGATCATAGCTCTCCTGAACGGAGAGATGACCGACGAGACGCAGGTATCGGAGCTGATGCACGTGCTGGCCGTCTCCCCGGAGAAGCGGGAGCTGCTGGTGGAGCAGGTGCGGATGACACGGGCATTCCAGAACATGGCGACCGGCATCGCCCCTTCGCGCGCGGCCGACGCCGCGCTCTGGGAACAGATCGCCTCCGTCGACGCCGCCCTTCCGGCGCGGACTCCGGTCGCCCCGACACCTGTCGCCGGAACCCCGGCTCCGCTCCCCACGGGACTTCGCGCGGGAGCCGTGGGTCTGCTGGCCACGCTTCTTGTGGGGGCCGGAATCGGCGTCGGCTACATGATGTTCGGCGGGGATGGCTCGAACGCCCTTGCGGAGTCGACCCCGCGTCCCGCGGCCGTCGCCGCGCCGGTCGCTCCCGGTCTGAACGATTCGCTCCGCCTGCTCGGAACCCGCTACAGCGAACTGAACGGACGGTACGACCTCGCGATCCTGGAGATCGAGAAGCTGCGGAATCGTCCCGCCCCGAAGCCGGAGATCCGCTACGTGACGATCGAGGTGCCGGTGGCAGCCGAACCCGCGGCGACCGTGACGGCGATGGAGACGGGACAGATCACGACGACCGACGAAGAGACGCCGGCACGTCTTCTGGCCGGACGCGACGCCACGACGCCGGCGATCGCTCCGCAGGAGACCCCCGTTTCGCTCCGGTCGCCGGGCCTCGACGCCGACGAGATGCGGGTGGAACGCGATCCGCTCTTCCAGGCGGGACTCCGGAACAATCTCCGCTATGCGGTCACCAAGGTCTACGGCCAGAACCGGCAGAACACCCTGACCGACCGTGAGCTCTATCTCTCCATGAAGCTCTCGGGAGAGGGGAACGCCCTTTCGAACCTGAGGCTCGGGGTTGCGGGAGGTCAGACCGAATACTCCTTCATCGCCCACTCCAACACCGGCCAGGAGCGGAACGACACGATCTTCAAGCTGACCCGACTCCTCTGGTACGGACGCGGATACGTGGCGCCGCAGCTCTTCACATGGGAACAGATGAACCTTGCGGGAGCGCTGGAGATAGGAGCGGGAGGGACGCAGATCGGGCCGTTCGGGACGGTCGGATTCAACCTGGAGTATATCCCCTCCGATTTCATCTCGGTCAATGTCGGCGTCTCCGCATGGCAGCTCTGGACGCAGATCCGGAATCAGACGAACACGAGCACGAACCTGAACGCATATTGGGGAGCAGCCGTCCGATTCTGATGCAACTATATTTCGATCGATGTGTTATGTGAAACGATGTGACTAATCCGTAACTTGCCTCCCGGCTCCATCCATTTAGGAGCATCCTCCCGCACGGGCAGGGGGCATTCAACCTGTCGAACTGACGCAGGTGGTTTATGAGGCTGTATCGACCTCACATACTCCTCGAGTGGTTCATCCTCGGCATCCTCTGCGCCGTGGGGTTGAGCGCGTGTGTAGATCCGCTGGACACCGGCGACGAGGTCACGGAGACCATAAGCCACGACGAGTGGGTACGAACCGACACCAAGTTCATTGCCGGACGGACCGATTCCGTCTACGCCTCGGTGGGCGAACGCACCGTGGCGTTCGGGAGCATGGTCACCCGCCCCAATTACCACAACGGCTGCATCGACGGCGGCTACTACATCACGATTCAGGCGACGCACGACATAGGGAACAACACCTATGAAAGCATGTCGCTCCGTCTGGACGACATCCGTGACACCGGGGTCTACAAGATCTACGGGCTCTTCACGGCCCCGAAGGACGGCATCGATACGACCGCCCCGGCCTACTACGGCGCCACCTACGAACGAAGGATAGAGGGGTCGACGGAATCGTACGAGGCAAGGAATCTGCAGGGTGAAATCCATATCCTCAGCATCGATCGGGAGATCGGTCTGATCATCGGCACGTTCTGGTTCAGCGCCTACGACACCGTCAGCAACACGACGATCACCGTCAGCAAAGGCACCTTCCGCATTCGCATAAAGTAGCGCCGAAGTCCGCCGCAGGGCGGAATATCGGCATGCGACATCCCAGGTCCGCACAACCACCTATTTTCCGACCGAGCATACGCCGAGTGAGAACTAGCACGGATATTGTTGTCTTAGGGTAGTGGAGAGATTGTCAGGGTCGACACTCTCTCGTAAAGGTGACCAGCCTCCGTCTCGATGATATCCGCGAATGCTCCGATCCGTGAACGAACGTCCTTCCGGTCGTTTCGTCCCCCGGGCATACGTCATAATGCCTGTCGAATAATGGTGAACACGAAGCGCAGAACGATCCGAACAGTGACCCGACTATTGAATATCATAGCCCGAACCGTTCTTCCCTCCGCACTCCGCGCGGTTCCCGCTCTTCTTGCCGTCGGGACGATTCTTCTTTCTTCCTCCGGCACGGCATGGGGGCAGGGGGATGCAGATTCCCTCAAGTCGAGCAGACTCAGCAACATCGATTTCGTCGTCACCAACAACGGCATCTTCGGATACGATACTGAACAGCATACGGCCGGATTCAAGGCGCGCGGAGCAGACAAGAAGCGGTACATGTTCGGCAGCGGCCTCTGGTTCGGCGCACGCAAGATCGTGCGCGACAGAATGCAGTCGCTTGTCTTCTACACCTACAACCCCTTCTCCAGCAACAGCTCGGCGACGCCGGGCGAACGGCTGACAAGCCATGACTACGGTCCGGCGACGGTCTATCATTCGGTGGAGCACGACCGCTTCGACGGCTCGGCGCCGAACGACACCGGGTTCGGTCCGGCGTGGCCCCTCTGGCTCCTTCCCGACCAGTTCTACGCCAGCCCGCTCTCTCCCGGCACGTTCGAACCGCGCCTCCTGCGGCGGACGTTCAATCCCTACATAAAGCCCGCCTTCGTCGGGGAAGCGGACGAACAGTTCGTAACGCGATATCATGACGGCGATCTCTCGCGCTATGAGATCGGTATGTCGGATGCGATCGCGCGCGGCTATCCGCTCGGCCTCCAGATCCAGCAGAATGTCTACTCGTGGGGAAGAGAGGGATTGCAGGATATCATCATCGTGCAGTACCAGATCATCAACACCTCCACCGATACCCTCTTCGACTGCGCGGCCGCCCAGTTGTCCGATCCCGATATCGGCGAGAACAACAAGAACGACAACGCGACCTTCTACCACGGCGGCGAGGAGCTGCGGGCGGCATACGCATGGAGCAGTCCCGAAGGGGATACCCCCCTCGGAGCCCTCGCGATCATCCTCCTCGAAGCCCCGATGACCCGCCCCCCCGGCTGGGTCGACAACAGCCTGCGGAGGAACTACAAGATTCAGGGAAGAACCGGCACCTTCTCAACCTGGAAACGCCGCGACTCGCAGATCTACCCCGTCACCGATCAGGAACGATACGACCTCCTGACCAACGGAGAACTCGATGCCGACAGCGCCGAGGGGGATATGCATCTGCTGATGGCCTCCAGAACGTTCGACATGAAGCCGGGAGATACCGCCCACTTCGCGATCGCCTATGCCCTGCTCGATACCGTCCCCAGCCGGACGAACGGCGGCAGCTCCCATTCGGAGCTGGCGAAGGCAAGCGTGGAGCCGCAGCTTGCGACCCTCGTCTCGCTGATACGTGATCTCTACTACTACACGGGCCCGATCATGAGCGATGCTCCCGAGGTCGAAACGGGAGGTCGTAAAACCTCGATCACCCCAACCCCGCGCGCGGCCAGACCGTGATCCGCTACGGAGTGGAGAGCCCCTCGCAGGTGACGGTCAGGGTCCGCAACACGCTCGGCGAGACCGTCGAGACGGTCGACGCCGGGATGCGCGAGACGGGCTCGCATGAGCTCCTTCTCGACGTAACATCCCTCGACTCAGGCGTGTATGTTGTCGAAGTGAATGCGGGAGAGGGACGAGAGATCATGAAACTTGTCGTGGCAAAATAGCCGACCACCCACCGATCGGACTGAAAGCGCGCCTGAGAACGGGCGCGCTTTTTTTTGGCGGGTCGGGGGATCGAGGAAGGTCGCGGTCGGCTGCGGAGCCGTCGCAGCCCAGGGGACACGGCGGGCTCGTAACCTATCCCGGGCCTTGCGGCACTTCCAGTTGTACGGCGGCAGATCTGCACGCGTCGAGGTAGTGAAGGTCGGGGGTTTCCCGCTCTTCCTCCTCGACGCGCAATCCTGTTTCCTCTGCTCCGTCTTCCACGCCGATCCGCGAGTTACGCTCTTCAGAAACCTTGCAGCCCAGTTGCCCATGAACCCCCGTTCCATTCTTACCGTTCTCTCGCTTGTCGTGGCCGGAATCTGGTCTTCCGGTTGTTCCGAGGATCCCTCGGAGCCGGCCGTTCCCGATACGACCCCCACGGCGCTTCATCTCAGATTCGTGCCGACCTTCGGCGCCGATTCGCTCAGGACCGACAGGTCCTACACAACCGTCGCCGGCGAAAGCGTGAAGTTCACAACCCTCCAGTGCTACATCTCAGGGATCGCCCTGGTCGCCGAGGATGGCACGGAAGTCCCGATCGACACGATCCGACTGATCGATCTGCTGGAGCCGGACACCCAGACGACCCCGGTGATCTCCGACTCGGTCAAGCCCGGCACGTACAGGTCGATCCGCTTCCGTATCGGTGTTCCCGAAAGCGAGAACCACAAGGACGCGGCCACCCAGGACTACCCCCTGGGCCCCAACAGCGGCATGTACTGGTCATGGGCGACGGGATATATCTTCCATAAGATCCATGGACGGGTCGATTCCGCCGGCACGGAGGTCTCCTTCGCCTATCATGTAGGCCAGGATGAGCGGATGGTGGAGATCACACTGGATAAGACCTTCACCGTCAAGGCGAGGGAAGCGCACACGGTGAGAGTAAACGTCGACTACGCGAAACTCTTCACGACCGGATTGAACGGAACCGACCCGCTGAAGCCCGGCGCGGTCCCGTCGGAACGGATGCATCATGTAGGCCCCAAGGAGCTGGCCGACCGCATCTCGGCGAACACCAGGCTTATGTACAACCCAGGGAACTGAGCGGGGATCGTATCGCAATGCTGACCTTTCGTTCCATCATCGCCTCCCTCTTCGCTCTGGCGCTCCTGTCGGGGTGCTCCGATGTTTCGGGCGTCGTCGAAAACCCCGACGACGTCCTGAAGCCCCCGGCAGGGTTCCCCGCGATCGCCGTTCCCGCCGACAATCCCTACAGCGCGGCAAAGGCCGAGCTCGGACGACGTCTCTTCTACGATACACGCCTCAGCCGCGACTACTCGGTCTCGTGCGGATCGTGCCACCGGCAGGAACATGCCTTCACCGACGCCTCGGCGCTCAGCAGCGGGTTCGAGGGACGTATCGGATCGCGCAACGCCATGACCCTGACGAACGTCGCCTACAACACCTCGTTCTTCTGGGACGGCGGCGTGCCGACCCTGGAACAGCAGGCGATCGCCCCGATCATCCATCCCGACGAGATGAACATGCACACCGACACACTGGTCACCCGGCTCCGGTCGGCGCCGGTCTATGCCGAGCTCTTCGCGAAGGCATGGGGGACGTCGGACATCTCGCTCGAGCGGATCACCAGGTCGATCGCGACCTTCGAGCGCCGCCTGCTCAGCTCCGAATCAGGGTACGACAAATGGAAGCGGGGAGACTGGGACGCCATGTCGGGAGCGGCCGTGCGCGGCTCCGAGCTCTTCTTCGGGGAGAAGGGGGATTGCTTCCACTGCCATGGAAGCTTCAACTTCTCCGACAACATGTTCCACAACAATGCGATAGATTCCATATCGACCGGCGACGAGGGACGATTCAAACTGACTCAGCGCTCCTCCGATATGGGAAGCTTCCGCACGCCGACCCTGCGCAACGTGGCGCTGACCGGCCCCTACATGCATGACGGACGCTTCGCGACGCTGGAGGAGGTGGTGCGTCATTACAACTCCGGGGGAAAACCTCATCCCAGCCGTGACGCGCTGATGCGTCCTCTTGGGCTTACCCCCCGGGAGGAGGAGGATCTGGTGGAGTTCCTGAAGGCGCTGACCGACCCTGCCTTCCTTTCCGACACATCACTCTCCGATCCATGGTAGGCGCGGAACAGACCCGCGCCTCCGGATCACGGCCCGCTTCAACAACCATTCCCACAAGGATTCACAGCACGATGTCTCATTACTACGAGTCGAACGACCTTGGCCGTTTCGCCGACGTCGGCACGCACAACAGGGAACTGATGGACAAGTTCTTCGAGTACTACGGCATGGCGACCGGCGGCGACGGCGCCATCAGCAGGCGCGAGAAGCAGCTGATCGGCCTTGCCGTCGCCCACACCATCCAGTGCCCCTACTGCATCGACGCCTACACCACCGGTTGCCTGGAAGCGGGCGCAGACCCCGCGCAGATGACCGAGGCGCTCCACGTGGCGGCGGCGGTTCGCGGCGGCTCGTCGCTCGTCCACGGCGTTCAGATGATCAACGTGCTGGAGAAGGTCGGCGCCTGATTCAACTCCCCGATCTCCACTCGATCCCGGCCTCTCGATAACACCGGCGAGGTCATATCCGTCAGTACATTCACGTCCGTCGGCGCGGACTCCCAACGGAGGCGACGGCGGACGTGTATCTCTACAGCATCCGAATCAGATGGAACTACAGGTCGTGGAGCCGGCAACGGCAGGTTCATGGAAGGGGGACGCTCCGGCGGTCACCCACCGGTTCGATTTCAGGGAGCGTGTGAAACGGCACGAGCTCGATCTGCGCCCCATCTCGGTCGACACGCTCCAGGTGAACGTGGGGAAGCTCTGCAATCAGGCATGCCTCCACTGTCACGTGGACGCATCCCCGAAACGAACCGAGCAGATGGACCGTCCCACGGCCGAACGGTGCATCGAGGTGCTGGCGGCCCACCCGCAGATCTCGAAGCTCGACATCACCGGAGGCGCCCCGGAGCTCAACCCGAACTTCGCCTGGATGGTGACCGAGGCGCGCAGGCTCGGTCGGCATGTCATGGTGCGACACAACCTGACGGTACAGCTCGACGGCAACCCGGTCACCGGTGAGACGATGGAGCATCTCCCCGCGTTCTTCGCCGAACATGGCTGCGAGGTGATCTCCTCGCTCCCCTACTACGCCCAATATTTCACCGACAAGCAGCGGGGACGAGGGGTGTTCGAGAAGTCGGTGGAGGGGATGCGCCGTCTGAACGCCGTCGGCTACGGCGTTCCCGGTTCCGGGCTGACACTGAACCTGGTCTACAACCCGGCGGGGGCGTTCCTTCCGGCGCCCCAGTCGTCGCTGGAGGCCGATTTCAAGCGGGAGCTGGCGGCGAAGTTCGGGCTCACGTTCAACAGCCTCTACACGATCACCAACATGCCGATCCATCGGTTCCGGGAGGACCTGCTGCGGCACGGCGGCTACGAGGCGTACATGGAGAAGCTGATCACCGCCTTCAACCCGGCCGCGGCCGAGGGGATCATGTGCCGTTCCCTCGTAAGCGTCGATTACAACGGACGCCTGAGCGATTGTGATTTCAATCAGATGCTCGATCTTCCCCTCTCCGGCAGATCGGGGACGATCTTCGACTTCGATCTGGAGGCGCTGCTGGCCCGCAGGATCGTCTTCGCCGACCACTGCTTCGGCTGCACCGCGGGAGCCGGCAGCTCGTGCGGCGGAGCCACCGCGTAGGCGCGGCACGAAAGAGAGGGGAAGTGGGTTGGAAAGGAAGCCGGGCAACAGACGCGCAACTCATCAATACACGATATACTGCTCCCGCGGGAGCATACATCTCCAGGAGAATCAACCATGATGAACGACGCAACCGGAGCCACGAACGAAGCGGGGGATGGAGCGGGGGACGCCGCCCAGACCGAACGCGAGACGGCCACGCTGGGGGGGGGCTGCTTCTGGTGCGTGGAGGCGGTGTTCGACAAGGTGAAAGGAGTCTCGTCGGTCGTCTCCGGCTATTCGGGAGGTTCGACCGGTGATCCCCACTACAACGAGGTCTGCTCGGGGATGACGGGGCACGCGGAGGTGATCCAGGTCACGTTCGATCCCGAGGTCATCACCTTTCGCGATATTCTTGAGATCTTCTTCACCGTTCATGACCCCACCACGCTCAACCGGCAGGGGGGAGACGTGGGGACACAGTATCGGTCGGTGATATTCTACAACTCCCCCGAACAGAAGAGGATCGCCGAGGAGACGATCGCGGAGCTGAACGCCGGGGGGATCTTCGACGCGCCGATCGTGACGGAGGTGACCCCCCTCTCGATATTCTATCGCGCCGAGGCATATCACCAGGGCTACTACGAGCGCAACCTGGACCAGCCCTACTGCAGCGTGGTGATCTCGCCGAAGGTCGCCAAGTTCCGCAAGCGCTTCGCCGAACGGTTGAAGCGGCCGTAGAGACCCGCGCACGGAGGGAGCGGCATGCGATCGCTCCCTCTCACACCTCCTGCACGTCGGCGAGAAACCGCAGGATCCTTGAATCGAGCCGGTGCCCGCCGTTGAATTCGATCAGGTCGGAATCGAGACCGTGGCGCGAGAGGAGAAACCGCTGTTCGGTCAGGATATCACGGTTCACGAGCGTATCGCTCATCCCGAGGACGAAGATGATCCTCACCGATTCCAGGGTCCGCACATCCTCCTCCAGCCCGATGTCGGGGGGGAGCACTCCTCCCCAGAGGACCAGCCGCTTCGGGCGCACCATCCCGTATCGTACCCACCGTGCCACGGTCGCCGTCCCCTGCGAGAACCCGAGAAGGGTCGTGGAAACATCGGCTCCCGCCGTGATCTTCTGATGGAGCGCGTCGAGATAGTTCACATAATCGTCGATCTCCGTCAGCCTGTCCTCACGGGTCATCCAGGAGGCGCCGACCGTCCCTTCGCTCCCCTGCACATACATGCGTGAGAGCGCCTCCGGAGCGACCACCAGCCGATCCTTCCCCTCCACCACCTCGAAGTTCCCGATGAATCGTTGCGCGAGCTGCCCGTAGCCGTGACAGACATACCAGATATGGGGGGCGCCCGATTCGGGGCCGAGGGTGTAGTAACGGGCCGTGCGTCGGACCGCGATATGGTGTTCATGGGGGGCGTTCATACCGGCTGTCGAAATATCTTCTGTCTGAAATGATCCGCTCCGCGGAAGTTACCTCATGTGCCGGAGAAAACACCCGGCGCGCCGAACAGTTCCGCGGCGACCGCCGAAAGATAGGCCGACCGCGACGGGAATCATCCCCACCCCTTGCTCATCATGAGGAGTTTTGCAGTTTGCGCCGATTCATCGCGCGGCGCGGCCCGCGCATGAACCTTCCCACACCGATATGGTTCACACACCGATGAAATCCCGACCGACCCGATTCTCAACAACGATCATCACACTGATCGCCCTTCTCCTCCTTTCACCCGTCGTCGCCGGCGCGCAGACGTCGACACGTCGCGACGCGCAACGGGCCCGCGAAACAAGAACAGCACGCTATTTCGATTCGATCCGGGCGCATCCGCTGCTGCTGGCCGCCTTCCTGCGTGAGATGCCGAAAGGGGCGGATCTCCACAATCACCTGAGCGGCGCCATCTACGCCGAAAGCTTTCTCCGCTGGGCGGCGGAGGCCGACATCTGCATCGACCAGACATCGCTTTCCGCAGTTCCATGCTCGGGAGGCGATCCGGCCGCGAAGCCGATACCGGCCGATCAGGTTCTGAACAACCCGGTCATGTACAGAAGCGTGGTCGACGCCTGGTCGATGCGCAACTGGGATCTTTCAGGTCAGAGCGGCCACGATCATTTCTTCGACACCTTCGGCAGGTTCGGCTACGCGGGCTACAACCGGACGAGCGACATGCTCGCCGAGGCGGTGAAGCGCGCGACCCGCGACAGGATCAGCTATCTGGAGCTGATGCTCACCCCGGACAACGGACGAAGCTCCGCGCTGGGACGGAAGCTGGGGTGGAACGACGACTTCGCGAAGATGCGCGACGCCCTGCTGGCGAACGGTCTGCGCGATTCCCTCATGCTCGCCGTGACGGCGCTCGACTCCGCCGAGGCGGGGATGAGACGTCTCCTCGGCTGCTCCCCGACGGAGAGCGGCGCGAACTGCGGCATGCCGATCCGCTATCTCTTCCAGGTCGGTCGCGGCGGGGCGCCGGAATCGGTCTTCGCGCAGATCCTGGCGGGGTTCGAGATGGCCGACATCGATCCCCGGATGGTGGGGTTCAATCTGGTGCAGCCGGAGGACTATCCCGTCCCCCTTCGCGATTTCGACCTTCAGATGCGGATGATCGATTTTCTCCGCCCCCTCTATCGCAACGCCCATATATCGCTTCATGCCGGTGAGCTGGCACCCGGTCTGGTTCCGCCGGAGGAGCTCTGCTGCCATATCCGCAGGTCGATCGAGCTGGGGCACGCCGAGCGGATCGGCCACGGCGTCGATATCGCCTACGAGGATGATCCCTTCGGCCTGCTCAGGTTGATGGCGGAACGAAACGTGATGGTGGAGATCTGCCTGACCAGCAACGACGTGATCCTCGGCGTGCGCGGGAACCATCACCCCCTCAGCCTCTACCGTCAGTACAACGTCCCGATGGCCCTTGCCACCGACGACGAGGGAGTATCGCGGATCGATCTGACCAACGAGTTCGTGAAGGCGGCGATGGAGCAGGGGGTCGGCTACCTGGAGCTGAAACGGATGGCGCGCAACAGCCTCCACTACTCCTTCCTGCCGGGAAAAAGCCTCTGGAGCAACCCCGCCACGTTCGAGATGACGCGGGACTGCTCCGGCGCGATCCCCCTGGAGCCGTCGACCCCGTGCCGGGCGTTCCTGAACGCCAACCCGAAGGCGAAGCTCCAGTGGGAGCTGGAAGAGGCGTTCGTGCGGTTCGAGGGGGCGTACTAGGCCCCCCGCCTCACGCGGGCTTCCGCTCCGGCTCGCGCAGGATCCTGTCGAACATGACCATCCCGAACGGGATCAGCGACGTGCCGATCACCCGCATCATCCGCCCGGTCGACCATCCCTGCTCGATCTTCGCCTGAACCGTGTTGAGGGTGAAGAGGACGAAAAGGAGACCGTGGACCATGCCGGAGTACTTGACCATCGCCGGCTGGTCCGCGATATATTTCAGCGGCATCGCCACGAACAGAAGGTAGAGATAGGAAAGACCTTCCAGCCACGCGACGATGCGAAGCAGCCTGAGACGCTTGTCGAATGAGTTCATCGTTGGATGATATGTAGGGTTCAGAACGGACGCCACAGCGGGCGCTGGGCCAGCGGCGAGAAGGGCCACGGGATCAGCAGGAGGATCAGAACGACGGCGATCGTCCAGTAGATCGCGATCGACCGGAATTTGCGCCGGTCGTCGTCGGCGCGCTTCGCCATCGACGAACCGACCGACATCAGCACCACCGACGTGACCATGCCGAGTATATGGATCACGCTGAAGAAGAGCAACTGCCGATTCGCTGCACCCGCCCCCGGTTCCCCCCAGAAGAACTTCACGAACGGACTGGAGAAATAGAGCGCCATCCCGAGCAGCAGCTGCGTATGGCTGGCGGTGGTCCCCAGCATGAGGGCAAGCCTGTCCCCCCTTGTGAACCGCCGCGGCCGGAGCAGACCCCAGTATGTTCTTCCCAGCACGGTCGCCATCCCGAGCAGGACCAGCCAGCGAACCGAGGAATGAATCTGAAGCAGAGAGCCGTACATGCGAATATCCTGTAGTGCCCCCCAACTTACACCCCGGGGCGCCTCCTGAACTAGAACGGATGCTGCGATTATTCGGACGAATCCTGCGCAGGTATTGTTCTGAAGGTTCTAGGGGACATCCCGAACCGCCGCCTGAAGAGACGGCCGAAGTAGGAGGGATCATCGAACCCCGCCCGGGCCGCGACCTCGGCGACCGTCGCGTCGGTGGTCCGCAGAAGTTTCCGCGCCTCCATCAGCCGCACGTCGAGAATCCACTCCTTCGGCGAACGCCCGGAGCTCTTCCTGACGCAACGGAGGAGATAGTTCTCCGAAACGTTCAGTCGCCCCGCGTAGAACCCGACGGAGCCTTCGGTCGTCGCGTGCTCGAAGAGGAGACGGCGGAACCGGCGATCGAGCGACTCGGTTCTGTCGATACGCCGGGGCGGGGGGGCGGGCCCCTCGGCGAGAAGCCGTTCCACAAGCGCGCCGAAAAGATGCTCGGAGACCGGCTGATCTCCCGTCGCCTCGATCCGCGTCTCCTCCTCCAGCAGCAGACAGAGCTTCTCCAGCCACTCCAGCGCCTTCGCCGGGAGGGGAATCGGCGTCCGCTGACCGACGACCTGCTCCACCGCTTCCGGCCGGAGCGCGCGTGAGAGGATCGCGTCGTCGTACTGGATCATCCATCCGGTCGTCGAGGGATGGAGCGCCCTGAGCGACACGACGCTCCCCTGATTGACGAAGATCGCCCCCCGCGACCGTATCAGGACCGACTCGCCGTTGATCTGCACCGTGCCGCTCCCCTTCCGCTGCAGGATCAGATAGCTGAACGAGGCGACGTTCAACGGCGTCGGCACGCGAAGGAAGGGGAGGAAGTAGGCGATCGGTCGGATCGCGAGACGTGTCGGCTCGAAACGATAGTCCGGAGGGACGTCCCGAAGGAACGAACCGAGAAGGCCGTCGAGCGAATCGACCGCCACGAACCTCTTGCGTGATGCCGGCATGGGGTCAAGTTAAGAATCCGATCACCCTCCGCGTATGGGGCGTCCCTTCGTAATTTGTCGACCGTTATGGATCGTCTTGAACGTCTCGTCGCCATCGTCCTCCACCTCCAGAGCCGCCGCGTGATCCGCGCGGAGGATCTGGCGGAGCATTTCGACGTGAGCGTCAGAACGGTATATCGTGATCTGCGGGCACTGGAGGAGGCGGGGGTGCCGGTCTCGGCGGAGGCGGGAAAGGGATACAGTCTCGTGGAGGGATATCATCTCCCCCCGGTCATGTTCACCGAGGAGGAGGCGAGCGCCCTCTTCATGGGGGGTGAATTCGCCGACCTTCTCGCCGACGCCTCCCTGAAGAAACACGCGCGATCCGCCCTCATGAAGATCCGGGCCGTGCTCCCGGCCGACAGGCGCGAGTTCGTCGAACGGCTCCAGGAGGCGACCGCCATCCGCATCCGCCGCGCCTCCTACCCGGACAGGGAGAACCAGAACCTCGATGAGATCCAGCACGCCATCGCATATCGCAAGGTGATGCGTATAGTCTACAGGGGAGGCTCCACCGACGAGGTGACGACGCGCGAGGTGGAGCCGCTCGGGCTCGTCTACTACGCCGACCACTGGCACATGATCGGCCATTGCCGGCTGCGCGACGGGATCCGCGATTTCCGCACCGACAGAGTCGGCGGGATGGACATTCTCGACGAAACCTTCCCCGATCGACACGAGTTCTCGATCCGCGCCCATCTGGAAGGGATCGATCGTGGCGGAGACGCGACCACACCGGTCGTCATCCGGTTCCGAAAGAACGCGGCGAAGTTCACCACCGACCGCCATTTCTTCGGGTTCGTGGAGGAGACCGCGGTGGAGGAAGGGGTGGAGATGCGGTTCGAGGCCCCTTCGTTCATCAGGATCGTCGGCTGGGTGATGTCGTTCGGCACCGCCGCCGAGATCATCTCCCCGCCCGAGCTTCGCCGGATGGTGCGCGACATCTCGACGGCGATCGCCGACCGCTACAACGCCACCGAATCTTCCCCCCGGAATTTCTCCTGACATACGGCTGTCACATCCCCTCCGTAGGTTGCGGCACGTCGACGGATGAGGCGCGGCATACCGATCCCCCACTCCTTCTCCGGTGGAATCGGAGGGATCGTACTCCGTAGCGTCGCCGGCGGTCGAGCATCATCGTCCACTCTCACAACATATCGAGGAATCGATGTTTCAGGGATTACGCACCGTCATCTACAGCACGCCCGATCTGGAGCGGGGGAAGTCGTGGTACGCAGAGATCCTGGGCACGCAGCCCTATTTCGATCAACCCTTCTATGTCGGTTTCAATGTGGGAGGCTACGAGCTGGGGCTCGATCCCAACGGCTCGAACACGGGAGTGGGAGGGGTCCAGCCCTACTGGGGGGTTCCCGACGCCGACGCGGCGTTCGCCCGGCTCGTGGAGCTCGGGGCGACCCCGCATACGCCGATCCAGGATGTGGGAGAGGGGATCAGGGTGGCGACGCTGCTCGATCCCTTCGGCAATATCATCGGCATCATCGAGAACCCCCACTTCTCGCTTCCGAAGGAATGAAGAAGGAAGGGGCGCTGCGCGACATCCGCTTCGACCTGCTTCCCCGCTCGCTCAAGGATGAGCTCAAGCGGGAGGCGCGGGGACGGCTCAAGGTCATATCACGATAGAAGAATATCGCATTCAACCATCCTATCAATCAGCACAAGGGAGAGATCAATGTATCGCACGATCGAGGATTTCATCAACGACTGGAACTACGAGTCGGAGGCGACGCTCAAGGTGTTCGGCAACGTGACCGACGAGGCAATGGAGCAGCGTGTCACGCCGGAGGGGAGGTCGCTCGGCTTCCTGATGTGGCATATCACGCTGACGCCGATCGAGATGCTCGGCGGGCAGGCGAAGATTCCGGTCGACGGACCGGCGCTGGGAACACCGGCGCCGCAGACGGCGGCGGAGATCACGGCGACCTATGCCCGCGTCGCCGAGGCGACGATCGACGGCGTGAAGGGAGCGCTGACCGACGAGAAGCTGACCGAGATGATCCCGATGTACGGCGGCGAGATGTGGTCGTACGGCGCCACGCTGCAGGCGCTGGTCCATCACCAGGCGCACCATCGCGGCCAGATCACGGTGCTGATGCGCCAGGCGGGGCTGCCGGTGCCCGGTGTCTACGGCCCCTCGCGCGAGGAATGGATCGCGTACGGCATGGAGGCACACCCCTGAGATCGCATCAGGATATATCATAACGGATGCGCGGCGCATCGATCGAATCGATGCGCCGCGCTCTGTCTGGAGTCTCCCATCTCTTAGACTCCATACTCGCATGGTCCGGGAGCGGCTACTGCGCCGCCGCGTACCAGAGACCTGTCGATGCACGATAGACCAGCGGGAGGCTTCTCCCCGCGTTCACCGTCACCGACGACCCGCCGAGCGACCCGCCGGAGACCGTGATACCGGCGCCCGACGTGTTCACGATCCACATCTGCTGTCCGTTTCTGACGCCGCCCGCGTTGAGGGCCACGTTCCCCCCCGCCAGGATCATCGCTTCCGATACGGTTCCGATATTTCCCGACGCGACGACCCGCTCCGAGCTCGGGGCGAGCGTCGCCGGATCGATCCAGCCGAGCTGCGCCGTCATGTTCGGCGACGCGCCGCTTGTGGAGACGATGCCGAGCACCCGGTTGGCCGGGGAGGCGCTGAGGGTTTCAGGAAGCGTATAGGTGATGTTGTCGATCGTCTGCGATGCCGAGGCCGCAAAGCCGGAATACCGCTGCGTCGCGGCCGTCCCGCCGACGAACTGAAGCTGCGACGGCGCGCCCCCTGCCGTGGCGCCGCTCAGCATCAGGCGCACCTTGCCGATCGCGTTGATCGCATAGTCGCCCGAGGCCGTCCCCGGAGTGTAGGCGAACACGCCCGAGTTCACCCCCTGAACCTGCGGGATCAGACCGAGCACCTGCAGCGTCGACGCGTTCGCCGCCGCCACGATACCGATGTTCGAGAAGAGCGAGCCGGTCCCCTGACCGAACATGCCGACGTTCGGCAGGAAGTTCGTGCTCTGCGCCTGACCCAGCGTGCCGATCGCCGTCACCGAGGCATTGGTCGAGGGGATGATCGCCGCTCCGGCCGCGCCGGTGATCGACGCCGTCTGGCTGGGAGCAGTGAAGCCCGAGACCGACACGCCGTTGACGCCGATACCGGAAGCGAAGCCCGCCGTGGGGTTGGAACTGGAGATCGTGGTGCCGGAGACACCGGCG
The DNA here is from genome assembly GCA_966250335.1 of uncultured bacterium. Classification (GTDB taxonomy): domain Bacteria; phylum Bacteroidota; class Ignavibacteria; order OLB7; family OLB7; genus OLB7. The sequence goes on from CBINGZ010000001.1 coordinate 172,197, forward strand.
ATCTGTCGCGTCCCTCCCGTGACCGACGTTACCACGTCGAGGCCGTAGGAAGGTGTCCCCGCCGTCGTCGCGTTGGTGGCGACATTGACACGACCGAAGTTGGAGGTCGTGGTGCCGATCATCACGACGCCGTCCTTATCGATCCGAGCGCGCTCCGCTCCGGAGGTGCCGAGCACCAGCGGCTGCGTGTTGCCTGCCGAGGTCCCCAGGAACTGCTCTCCTGCCCCGGTGCCTCCCGTTCCGATATTATTACCTCCCAGCCCCCATGCGAACGTGCTGGCGTCGATCCAGTCGAGCTGCGCCGTCATGTTCGGCGACGTACCGGACGAGGAGGAGACTCCGAGGAGTTTTCCGGCCGGAGCCGCGCCGATCGAGGCCGGAAGCGTATAGCTGATGTTATCGCTCTGCGATGTGGACGCCGCGAAGCCGGAATACCGCTGCGCCGCGGCCGTCCCGCCGACGAACTGAAGCTGCGACGGCGCGCCCCCTGCCGTGGCGCCGCTCAGCATCAGGCGCATCTTGCCGATCGCGTTGATCGAGTAGTCCCCCGCCGCCGTCCCCGGAGTGTAGGCGAAGACGCCCGTATTGACACCCTGAACCTGCGGGATCAGTCCCATCACCTGAAGCGTCGACGCGTTCGCCGCCGCAACCATACCGATGTTGGAGAAGAACGAGCCGCTTCCCTGGCCGAACATGCCGACGTTCGGCAGGAAGTTCGCGTTCTGCGCCTGCCCCAGGGTGCCGATCGCCGTCACCGAGGCATTGGTCGAGGGAACGATCGCCATGCCGACGACGCCGGAGATCGAGGCGGTCTGGTTTGGAGCGGCGAAGTCGGAGTAGGTCTGGCCTATGACACCGATGCCGGAGGAGACTCCCGCCGTCGGGTTCGAGCTCGTAAAGACGGTCCCCATGATACCGCTCACCTGCCGCGTGCCGCCGGCGGCGGTCGTCAGCACATCGATACCGGTTCCCGGGGCGCCCGTTGCGCTCGCGTTGGTGACCACGTTCAGGCGGCCGTAGTTCGCGGTGGTGCTGCCGAGCATCATGACCCCATCCTTGTCGATGCGCGCGCGCTCCGTCCCGGAGGTGCCGAGCACCAGCGGCTGCGTGTTGCCTGCCGAGGTCCCCAGGAACTGCTCTCCTGCCCCGGTGCCTCCCGTTCCGATATTATTACCTCCCAGCCCCCATGCGAACGTGCTGGCGTCGATCCAGTCGAGCTGCGCCGTCATGTTCGGCGACGTGCCGGATGAGGAGGAAACTCCAAGGAGCTTTCCGGCAGGAGCCGCACCGATCGAGGCCGGGAGGGTGTAGCTGATGTTATCGCTCTGCGATGCGGATGCCGCGAAGCCGGAATACCGCTGCGCCGCCGACGTCCCGCCGACGAACTGAAGCTGCGACGGAGCGCCGCTTGCCGTTGCGCCGCTCAGCATCAGACGCATCTTCCCGACCGCGTTGATCGAGTAATCGCCCGCCGCCGTCCCCGGGGTGTAGGCGAACACGCCCGAGTTCACCCCCTGGACCTGCGGGATCAGACCAAGAATCTGGAGCGTGGAAGCGTTCCCCGCTCCGACCACGCCGATGTTCGAGAAGAGGGAGCCGGCGCTCTGGCCGAGGGCGCCGACGTTCGGCAGGAAGTTCGTGCTCTGCGCCTGCCCCAGGGTGCCGATGGCGGTTACCGAGGCATTGGTCGAAGGGATGATCGCCGCTCCGGCCGAGCCGGTGATCGACGCCGTCTGGCTGGGAGCGGTGAAGCCGGAGTAGGAGAAGCCCATGACGCCGATACCGGAGGCAAGGCCGGCCGCGGGGCTGGAACTGGAGAAGGTGGTGCCGGAGATGCCGGCGATCTGCCGCGTTCCTCCCGTCACCGACGCCACCGCATCAATGGCGTACGGAGGAGTCCCCGCCGTCGTCGCATTGGTGGCGACGTTGACCCGACCGACGGTGGAGGTCGTGGTGCCGACCATCACGACGCCGTCCTTGTCGACACGGGCGCGCTCGGCGCCGGAAGTAGCGATGACGAGAGGCTGCGTGTTCCCGGCCGAGGTGCCGAGGAACTGCTGCCCGGCGCCGGTACCTCCGGTCGTGATATTGTTACCCCCCAGTCCCCACGAGTTGTCGCTGGAGGGAATCCACTGCGAGCCGTTCCAGCGGAGCGCCTGTCCCGCCTGGGCCCCCATGCCGCTCAGTTTGTCGCCGGTCACGGCGCCGTTCTCGATCGATCGGTTCTGGACCACGCCGTCGCCGAGCTCCTGGGCGCCGATGCTCCGATCCAGAATCCTGGGACCGTCGACGGCGTCGGCCGCGATCTGGCTCGATCCGACGGCCGAGAAGGCGATCTTGTCGCGCGTGACGGCCCCTCCGGCGATCTTCGCCGTGCTCACCGACCCGTCGGCGATCATCGTGGAGATGATCCCGCCGCTCGCCACTTCGAGCCGTGCGTCGCCGGAGGTCGCTCCCCCGGTGAGGCCGGGCCCGGCCGTGACGCTCGTAATATCTCCCGACGATGTGATCGACTGCCACGAGGCGGTCGTGCCGTTGGAGGTGAGCACCTGTCCGGCGCCGGAACCGGTCGCGCCGATCTTGGCGACCGTCACCGAGCCGTCGGCGATCTTCGCCGATGTGATCGCCCCATCGGCGATCTTCGCGCCGTTGACCGCGTTGTTCATCAGGTCGGCGGTGGAGACCGCGCCGTCGGCGATCTTGGCGCTGGTGATCGCGTTGTCGGCCACATCCTCCGCCATTTCCGCCACATCCGAACGAAGGCTGTAGGGGGCCGAGGTGAGCTCGGTGCGTGGAAGCTCCGACCCGGCGTCGATCGTGACGCCCAGATAGTACGGCTTGTCGAACGTCAGGGCGCCGAACGGCGTGGCGCTCCCGAGGTTCACGTTGAAGAGCCCGCGGGTGACCTGCACGCTCTGCGTCTCGCTCCAGACGGGGGCGCCGCCGGTTGCCGCATCGTAGAGGCGAAGGACCATGGAGTAGGTGCCGTCGTTGACCGGCACGACCCCGTCGGGACCGGTCACGACCCCCTGGTAGCTGATGAGTTCCGGAACCTGACCGGCGGCGCCGGCTCCCCCGGCCATCATTCCAACAAGAACGCAGAGCCCTGCAAGCGAACGGGAGCGCGCAGCCGTACGGTTCGGCGCGAGCGGTCCCTTCACGATACGATGTATCATGTTCATGATGATTCCTGTGAGATTATTATGAAGAAGCTGTAGTCTGCTGTGCTGGTAGTTCCCTCTTCGACCTAGCGGAGGAGCTGCAGGAGCAGTGTCCGCGTTATCGGACGTCCTCCAACCGGGCGGATCTCCACGCGGCAGAGATATTCACCGGCGGCCGCCCGATTTCCCCCCGCGTCTCGACCGTCCCATTCGGCGCCGTGGCGCCCCTTCTCCACACGTCCCGCCTCGAGCGTCCTAAGCTCACGTCCGAGCATATCGTAGACCGCTATTCGTACGTCGGAGGGGGCCGTCGCCGTGTAGCCGATCGTCGTGCTGATGCTGAAGGGGTTCGGATGACCGGCGACCGCCGAGCCCTCCGTACGCTCCCCGGCGACTCCGGAGACGGGGGAGACCGGCAGCCAGAATCCCTGCATCGCACCGATCGCACCCCCCGATGCCGGGCCGATGATCGCCTGGCCGACGGTGGAGGAGACCTTATGCGTACCGTCGCCGACGCCTGTCGATCCGCCGCTCCCGACGACCTGACGGGTTATCCGCATCTGGCCCCGCGCCTCCGTCGCTGCAAGCGCGACGATCAGAACCGCCGCCGCGACGGCGATCATGATCCGGCCGACTCTATCGAGTGTTTCCATCTCTGGAAGTCCTGATGTTGGAATGTTGGCGTTGAGGCGGCGTGCCCGGCATTGGAAGAGCGGCGCCTGCTCAACCAATGCCGTGACAACGGACCGCCGTTGTTCTGTGCTGCAAAACTACGGCGTCCAGTAGGGGGCTGTCACCAGGACAAAACCCGGACAGGAATGGCCGGCATATCACGCCGGCAGCGCTTCCCGCCACTATCAACCGGGGAGCAGCCGGATGCAACCGACAGCCACCCGGACAAAACCCGGACAAAACCCGGACAATCAGGGGGGAGGAGGGGGTGAACGATACAAAACGGGGATCGGTCACCGCATCGCGATGAGAAACGCTCCAAGATTTTCGTCCTGCGCCAGATCGAGCTTCTTCCGTATCCGCTGACGATATTTCTCGATGCTCCTGGGATCGGTGTTCAGAATCTGCGCGATCTCCTTCGTCGACACATTGATCTTGATCAGCGCGCAGACCTTCAGCTCCGTCGGCGTCAGCTTCGGGTATCGCTCCGCCAGCACCTCCAGGTATCCCGCATGCACCTGATGAAACTGCTTCTCGAACGTCGACCAGTGCTGCTCCGATTCCACCGTCTCGTCGATATCCGACATCACCTGCTCCAGACTCCCCTTCACCTCCGGCGGGATCGTATCGCGACAGATCTCCTCCACCCGTCGCCGCAGCTTCCGCAGAAACTCGTTCTTCTGTGTCAGGTACATTGCCGTCGACGTCAGCTCCTTCTTCCGAAACTCCGCTTCCTGTTCCAGCCGCTCGTTGTTGAGGCGAAGGATCTTCGCTTCCTTCTCCATCTGCTCCACCTCGTAGGCGATCGTCATGTTCCGCAGGCGCCGGTCGGTCTCCTCGCTGTAGATCTCCCGGTCGAGCCGGATATACTCGTCGTAGTGTTCAATCGCTCCGCGATAGTCTCCCCGCTGCTTCAGCACCACGGCAAGCTCATGGTGGATGTCGCGAACGTCGAGGCGCGCCCCCGTCTCCCGTGCCAGGTCGAGCGCCTTCTCGAACGTCTCGACCGCCTCTCTGTACTCTCCCGTCGCTCCCAGGGTCGCGGCAATCGTGGTGAGGGAGGCGACGAGCGACGGTCTGCTGCCGAGCCGTTCGGAGATCTCGGCGCTTCGTCGGCAGCAGCGCAGCGCCTCGTCGTGCTCTCCCAGACCGAGGTGGATACGTCCTATGCCGTTCAGTCCGCTGGCGCTTCCGGCCATGTCCCCCATCTCCTCATGCAGCGCGACCCCCTGTCGGAAGTAGTCGAGGGCGATCAGCGGCTCGTTCCGGGCGACATAGGTGTTGCCGAGGTTCATGAGCGCCTTGGAGACGCTCCGTCCCACTCCGACACGTCTTCCCATCTCCAGGCTCCGCTCCAGCACGGCGAGCGCACGGTCGTAGTCGTGGATATGCTGATAGAGGATGCCGAGATTGTTGAGACATGCCACCACCTCCGCCTCCTCTTCCATCTCCTCGCGCAGGGCAAGGCTTCGCTGCAGGTACCCGAGAGCGTGGTCGTAGATGCCGAGTTCCATCAGGACGATGGCAATGGCGTTGAGCTCGCGGGCGATTCCCCGGCGGGCGCCCAGCTCCTCGCAGATCGCGAGAGCCTCCCGCAGATGGCGGAGCGCGGCCGCGTGGTCCCCCATCTCGCTGTGGATGATGCCGATCTTGGAAAGCGCTCCCGCCATTCCGTGCCGACTTTCGCCGGCGCGCCAGTATTCCAGGCTCCGCCGGCCATAGTCGAGCGCCCCCCGATAGTCCCCCGCCCCCCAGAGCGCGCTGCAGAGATGGAAACAGACGTGCGCCTCTCCCTCCCGGTCATCTATATCGCGATACAGCTCCAGCGCCCGCTCGGCGGTTTCCGTGGAGTAGCCCACCCCCCGGAAGAGGCGCGCAATCGCCATGACCGTGTGGACGCGGGCGAGCAGCCCCCTCTCACGACGCTCCGACGGAATCTCGGCATATCGATGCAGGTGCGCGTCGAGCGAGTCACCCTCAATAGGTCCTATCGCGGCAAGATATCGGAGCAGGAGATCGATCCGTTCCCGGTCGTCGGTCGTCTCGATCAGCTGTTCGCCCAGTTCCGGAATCGTCTGTTGCATCTGTGCGGCAGGTTCAGAAAAGGAGAGGGGAAAGAAGTCAGGCGTTCTCGACCGGGGCTTCCCTCTGCCGCCCCAGCGCCGTCAGGAAGGCTCCCAGGTTCTCATCCTGCGCCAGTTCGAGCTTCTTCCGTATCCGTTGACGATATTTCTCGACGCTTCTCGGCTCGGTGTTCAGGATCTGCGCGATCTCCTTCGTCGACACGTTGATCTTGATCAGCGCGCAGACCTTCAGCTCCGTCGGCGTCAGCTTCGGGTATCGCTCCGCCAGTATCTCAAGGTATCCGGCATGCACCTGATGGAACTGCTTCTCGAACGTCGACCAGTGCTGTTCCGACGCCACCGCCTCGTCGATATCCTCCATGATCGAACGCAGATGCTCCGTCACTTCCGGCAGCATCGCATCCCGACCTATCTCCTCCACGCGCCGCCGCAGCTTCCGCAGAAACTCGTTCTTCTGCGTCAGGTAGATCGCCGTCGACGTCAGCTCCTTCTTCCGAAACTCCGCCTCCTGCTCCAGTCGCTCGTTGTTGAGGCGAAGGATCTTCGCCTCCTTCTCCATCTGCTCCACCTCATAGGCGATCGTCATGTTCCGCAGGCGCCGGTTCGTCTCCTCGCTGTAGATCTCCCGATCGAGCCGGATATATTCCTCGCAATGTTCAATCGCTCCACGATAATCTCCCCGCCGCTTCAGCACCTCGGCAAGCTCGAAATGTATCTGGCGCATATCGGACTTGACACCCATTTCCCCGACGATGGCGAGCGCGCGGTTGAGCGTTTCGACGGCGGCGGCGAAATCACCCCGAAGTCCCTGGATATTACCGAGCCGATGCAGAGCGGCCGCAATGCCGGGGCGCAACCCGATCTCCTCGCGTATCTCGGCGCTCCGCGTCGCATACCGGAGAGCTTCATCGTACTCTTCCAGCTCGCAGCAGATCCAGGCGATACCGTTCAGCGACGAAGCCATTCCGACCCGATCCTCCAGCTCCTCCTTGATCGCCAGAGACTCCTTGTAGCATGCCAGCGCGGCGGCGCGGTCGCCGAGCCCCATATAATGGACCGCGAGATTCTGCAGCGCCTTGGCCTCGCTCCGTCGCATGCCGATCTGCCTGCTCATCTCCAGCGCGCGCGTCACCACGCTGCAGCCGCGCTCGAAATCGGAGATTTTGTGATAGAGGAGACCGATGTTGAGAAGCGACGAGATCATATCCTGCTCGTCACCGTTCTCCTCCCTGAGGGAAAGGCTCCGCTGATGGTATTCGAGAGCGCGATCGAAGATGCCGAAGTTGGTGAAAACAAGACCGAGAGAACTGAGTTCCCGAGCGACCATCCGCGGGTTGCCGGAGGTCTCTCCCAGGGCAAGCGCCTCGCGGAGCATACGGAGCGCGACGGCGTAGTCCCCCTGATCGTGATGGATCATCGCCATCTTGTTCAGCACCCCCGTCACACCGGCGATGTTTCCCTCGGCCCGCCACAGTTCCATGCAGCGGGGAAGGTACTCCAGCGCCTCCGCTAAGCGCCCCTGACCCCAGTAGACGCTGGCGAGATGATAGAGCGCATGCGCCTCTCCATCCCTCTCTCCAAGCTCCCTGTAGAGGGCGACCGACCTGTTGCCGATCTCCACTCTGCTGCGGCCGTCGCCGCTGAAGATGCTGCTCAGGAGAATGATGTTGAGGGCGCGGGCGAGCGCGCCGCGCCGCAGCTCGTCGGGAGGAAGATCGAGAACGGTCTGGACGTGTCGGTCGATCGGCCTCCCCTGAGCGAGCAGCGGGGCATGTCGGAGCAGCGTATCGATCCGTTCGTCGTCCGATTCGATCCCCCCCAGCAGAAATCCCAGCTCGATGGTAGTAAGGGTCATGAGTCTGTTCCGCCAAACGCAACGGCAGGACGTGAAGCCACGCCCTGCCGCAATATCGCAGACCGAACCGTCGACCGAACCGAACTCGATCGCATGTGCCTGGCTTCGCCGTCGCGGGTAAACCTACGAAAGCGACGCCGATGGGGGAAGCATCATCGCGTAACCGCGGTTCTCCGTGCCGCGGGTTCCGCGGCGGGCTCTCAGCGGACGGCGCCGAGCGTCTCCCCTGCGCCGGCGATCCGCCGCGCGTCGGTCGCAAGGGTCACGAACTCCTTGCGGTATCCCTCCGCATCGCTCCCGGCGGCGCCGGAGGCGAGCCTGATGACATCGTCGTACGATGCGGTTCCGGCGTAGGAGGAGTTCCTGAGAAGCAGTCCGAGTTCCGCGACGGCCGCCGAGAACCGGAAGTTCTCGCTCGCCTTCTCCACCGAACGCTTCTCGTTCTTGACGACCGCCCCCATCAGATTGCTGACGCTGTCGGCCGGGTGCTTGTAGCGTAGGCGGACCTCCATCAGATCTCCCTCGCCGTAGGCGGCCGGGCGCATCGACTCCAGCCTGTGCTTCGAGGGGTCCTTCGGCTTCTCGATATCGTACTTCACCTCGGCGCCGGTCGGGATGATCTCGTAGAGAGCGGTGACGGAGTGTCCGGCGCCCAGTTCCCCGGCGTCCTTCCCGTCGTCGTCGAAGTCACGCGCGGCAAGGGCGCGGTTCTCGTAGCCGATCAGACGGTAGGCGGCCACCATCTTCGGGTTGAACTCGACCTGGATCTTCACATCCTTGGCGATCGCATAGAGCGTTCCGGTCAGTTCCGTGGCGAGCACCTTGCGCGCTTCCTCGATATTGTCGAGGAAGAAGAAGTTCCCGTTGCCGTTGTCGGCGAGCCCTTCCATGTTGGCGTCCTGATAATGTTCGGTGCCGACGCCGAGGACGGAGAGGAAGATCCCCTCCTTGCGCTTCGCCTCGATGATCGAGACAAGTCCATCGTAATCCGACGTGCCGATATTGAAGTCGCCGTCGGTGGCAAGGACCACGCGGTTGTTCCCCCCGGGACGGAAGTTCTCACGCGCCATCCTGTACGCCAGCTCGATCCCGTCGCCGCCGGCCGTCGATCCCCCGGCATCCAGGCTCTCGATCGCCGCCATGATCTTCTCCTTCTTGATGCCCGAAGTGGGGGGAAGCACCACCCGCGCGGCGCCGGCGTAGGCTACTATCGAAACGCGATCCTTTTCCCGGAGATTGTCGACCAGCAGTTTGAACGACTTCTTCAGGAGGGGGAGGCATTCCTCCGGGTCCATCGATCCGGAGACGTCGATCAGGAAGACCAGGTTGCTCGCGGGGGCCTCCGCGGGGTCCATCACGCGCCCCTGCAGACCGACGTGGACGAGACGGTGGTCCGAATTCCAGGGACAGTCGGCGGTCTCGGTAATGATCGCAAACGGATCCGTTCCCTTCGGCGCCGGATAATCGTAGGTGAAGTAGTTCACCATCTCCTCGATTCTCACCGCGTCGACGGGGGGAAGCTCGCCGCCGTTGATATGGCGCCGCGTATTGCTGTACGAGGCGGCGTCCACATCGATGGAGAAGGTGGAGAGAGGGCTGGAGGAAGGGGCCAGGAAGTTGTTCTCGACGACGGGACGGTAGCGGGTGGGGCGCACCGGCTCCTCGACGACCTCACGCACATTGACCGAATCGGAGATCGTGCCGGGGGAGGGGAGATCCTTGATCGGCTTCAGCATGTTCTCCAGGGGACGGCCGCCCCGTATGGAGAGACCGTTGCCCGCGGTGGCGACCGCCGTACCGGAAGCCGTTATCGAGGAGAAGGTGACGACGTCCCCATCGATGATGTCGGCGCTCGCTACCGGACCGTCGACGATCTCGGCGCCGGCAACGGAGTTGTCGGTAATGTCGGCGCTTGCTATGGAGTTGTCGAGAAGATCGACGCTCAGCGCGGCGCCGTCGGCAACCGCATTGGCGACGGTCGTCGCCGAGTAGCCGAGGGTCATCGGGCTCTCGATGATTTCGTTGGAGCCGATGGTCTTATCGCCGAGATCATCGACAGTGATCGTTGCGTCGATAATGTCTATCCGGTTGATGGCGTCGTTGGCTATATCCTCACGGCTATATTCTCCGCCGTCGCTGTCGGCCCGTATATCGGCCGAGGTGACCGAATTATCCATCAGTTCTATCCCGTCGACCCTCACTCTCTCGGTCGTCTTTCGCGAGCCGCGGATATCCCGTGCGACGCTCGCCTTCTTCTCCCTCCTGGCAGAGGTCACGACGACCTTCTCCGGCATCACGGCCGGAGCCGGAGCTGCAACCGTTCCCGACGACGGTGAAAGGGGACTGCTGTCGAGGGCCTCTTCCCGCTTCTTCGCGCTCTCCTGCGGGGAGCTGCATGAAGCGAGAACGGCGACGAGAAGCGAGCCGAGAACGACGTGACCCGACGTTTTGTTGAATGGTGCGCGCATGGCGGCATCCTCCTCCCTTGTATATTGAACGGAAGTTTCTGTACGGAATCTCTTCTGTACTGAGTGTCTGAAGTCTCGGCGTTCGAACGACCGAGGCAAGGACGATGAGGGATACGCGATGTAACATCCCCCCCGTGGCGGCCGTCGGGTCCCGAACGGGAACATGGTCGGAAGGGAGGAAGAGAAGCGGCGATCCTAACAATCAACTACATCGAATTTCAGCGAAGCGAATATGGCGGACCAGACAAGCAAGGCGATTCTCATCAGCAACACCGCGGATCAGACGGCGAACGGCGTCGAGCCGCTGAACGAGCTGCTGGCGCAGAAATGGAAGATCGTGGAGTCGATCCGGGTGGGGAACGAGAAGACCGAGAACGGCTCCATGCTCCTGATTCTGGAGGAAGGGGGAACGGTCGATCAGCGCGCCGTGCTGATAAAGAGCACCACCGGAGAGCGGAACGGCGTGGCGACGGTGAACCAGCTTCTGATCGACGGATGGTCGGAAAAACAGCTCGCGCTCGCGATCAACGACCAGTCGACACTCCTGGTGCTGGCGCGCCGCGATACGAAGCATGTCGGCTTCGCGGCCGACAAGTGGAAGTAGAAGATATACGCGAAGGGGGGCCGGACGATATGTTCCGGCCCCCCTTCGACCTCTTGAGCAGTCCGATATAATCTCGACGCAGCATGTAGCCGCTGTGCCGTGTTACGATATATTTAATTCGCAGTCCCGTCGACTCCGCCCATCTATCTGGTTCAACAGATGGAACAGTTCCCTCCCTCCTCGTCGCATCCCCCGCGAAACGTATCGATCGCCGATAGAATCGTTTCCCGCACATGGAAACGGGTCTGGACTTCGTTCGTCGTCGCGATCTTCTTTCCCGGCAACAGCTTCCCGATAGGGACGTTGTTGAACTTCCTGATACCGGTGGAGGGAGAGGAGTCGAGACCGCCGGCCCTGCTTCCCTGGACCATCCTGATGATTCTCTGCACGGCGCATCGCATCTGGCGGGAACGGGGACTGCGGAGAATAGTCTCGACCGTCGAGTTCGACGACGAGAAGAGTCTGCTCGTGCTGCGAAGCATTGCTGGAAAGCTCGCGGCGCGACCGATCGAGCTTACCTACGAAGGGCTGAGCTGGCGCGTCGAAATACCGAAGGGAGTCTACGCGAAACCGCTCACGGCGCTACATATATCGCATAACGGCAGACTCGTCGCCACGCTCCACAACCGTTCGGAGGAATGGTGGGGGCAGGATCTGAAAAACCTGCGCGAGATCCTCGAATCGCTTCCTACACCCCCTCCTCGGAGATCAGATATGCCAGAAGCGCCATCGCGGCAGCCCCGAGCTCAAGCTCTCGCTCGTTGACCTTCTCGAAGGTGTCGATCTCCGTGTGGTGGTAGTCGAAATAGCGGTGCGACTCCACGGAGAGACCGATATTGAGCGTCCCATGCTTCTTCAACGGGCCGATATCCGCCCCTCCGCCTCCAGCCTCGAACCTCTCGGCCCCCATCGCCGCGAAGAGGCTGCGCCAGCGCCCGAGCGACGCCACCGTGTCAGCCCCCGCCTCCACGTAGAAACCTCGCGGTGCGAACCCTCCGCGGTCGCTCTCGATGGCGGCGACATGGCGCGGTCCCTGCCGGCCCACCTCGTCGGCATAGGCGTGCCCGCCGCGGAGACCGTTCTCCTCGTTCATGTAGAGGACGGCCCGGATCGTCCGCTTCGGTCGTATGCCGAGATGCTTCAGCAGCCGGAGCGCCTCGATCGCCTGGACGCATCCCGCGCCGTCGTCGTGCGCCCCTTCTCCCACGTCCCAGCTGTCCAGATGCCCGGCGATCAGCACGACTTCGTCCGGCAGCTCGCTTCCGGTGATCTCCCCGACCACGTTGTGCGACTCGGCATCCGGCAGCGTCCGGCAGTGGGTCGTCAGCTTCACGCGGAGGGGAGAGGATCCCTTCAGCATCCCGCTCAACCGCTCGGCGCTCTCGATGCCGAGCGTCACGCCGGGAATCTTCGGTTTCGACTCGTCATATCGCAACATGCCGGTATGGGGAACGTCGTCGCGCGCCGTCGTCATCGAACGGACCAGCACCGCGGCGGCGCCGACTCCCGCCGCCGTGCTCGCCCCGGCCACCCGCTGATCGACCGCCCCGCCGTAGGCATCGAACGTGCTGACCAGCGAACGGTCCATCGGGCGGTTGAAGAAGATGATCCTGCCGCGAGCCTTCTCGCCGAGCCCCCTCGCTTCCTCCAGACTGTGAACCTCGATCACCTCCCCCTCGATCCCCTCGGCCGGGGTGGCGACGCTTCCCCCCAGAGCAAGGACCCGGAACGGTGATCCGTTCTGCGTCCCGCCGACCACGACCAGCTCTTCGGGCGCTCCCCGTTCCCAGTGCGGAACCGTCACCGGCTGCAGCATGACCTTCTCCAGCCCCTTCTTCTCCATCGCTCTCCGGCCCCAGTCGACGGCGCGTGCAGCCTGGGGGGAACCGCTGAGCCGGGCGCCGACGAACTTCGTCAGATCGTAGAGCATCTGGTGGGCTTCACCGGCGGAGAGGGCCGAATCGAGAATCGCGGCCGCCACTTCGCGGTAACGGTCCGGTATGACGGTCTCCCGTCCGGTCGTCTGGGCTTCGGTCGATAGATGCAGCGTGAAGAGAGCAGGGAGGGTGAGGAGGAGAGCGCGGTATCGGATCATGTCACGGATCAATCTGTGGAACGATTATGCAGACGGCAAAGATACTCAGATCGTAGTGAGCGGCGATACCGAACCGACGGCGTTTAGGACTTCCCCTCCCAGCCCGATAGCCGTACCTTTATCGCCGGACAGGGAAACTATTCCCGTTCCTCTCCGTCTCTGCATGTCGCCCTCTGCCGGCGACCTTCGGGACCCGTCGGGCATTCACGCGACATCGATGTTATGGGCTTCATATCCTCTTCGCTGTCGGAGCGCTTCGGGCGCCTGACCGACAATCATTTCCGGATCATCTACTCGATCATCGTCGTCCTGACGCTGGGCTCGATCGCGTTCGCCTCGATCCGTATCCTCAGCGACAACCTCGTCAACTCCGACGACACGCTCTGGACGACGAGGGAGATCGACGGAAAGACCGCGCTCGTCGTCGATTCGGTGCTGAAGGGGGGGGGAGCGGAGAAGGGGGGGGTTCTGAAGGGGGATGAGGTCGTGGCGATCAACGACGTCCCGATCACGAACCCCGACCCGAACGCCGCGCAGGTCATTCTCAACCAGGCTCCGACCGACCGGGAGATCCCCTACGTCGTGAGGCGGGACGGAATCATACACCACCTGAAGATCCGCCTCACCGGGCAGCTCATCTTCGTCCGCGCGGTCATCCCGCTGGTGGCGCTTCTCTGGCTGGTGATCGGGGCGATGGTCGCCTTCGCGCGACCGCAGGGGGTCGTGCAGCGGCGGTTCTTCCTGACGGGGGCGCTGATGCTCTTCGCGTTCGTCTCGCCGGCGCGGCTGCAGGGGGGTGGGATCTCCGAGCAGATCCTTGCGTACGCCTGGGGATTTCTCTCCATCATGTTCTATCCCCTCTGGCTCCATTTCTGCACGATCTTCCCGGTCGACCAGCGGATCTTCAACACGCGCGGCCGCCGGTTCGCTCTCTACTCGATCGTCTGGGCCTATCTGCTGCTGACCGCGGTCCGGTTCCTGCTGAGCTGGCTCTACAGCGACGGCCAGATCAGCAGACCGACGGCGATCCTCATCTTCCAGATCATCGGCGCCGCCTTCGTCATCGGCGCCGCGCTCTATTTCATCGCGGGGATCTGGTTCCTCTTCAGGGCCTACGCCCGGATGCCGATCGGCTCCAGCCGTCGGCCGATGCGGGTGCTGCTGGCGGGCGCGGTGCTCGCCGGTCTCTCCTACGCCTATTTCGCCGTGGTGCAGACGAGCAACCTGGGGCTGACCCTGATCGTCAATCCCTACCTGCTCCTTCCGATGCTCCTCCTCCTGGCGCTGCCGACCTCGTTCGCCTACGGCATCTTCTTCTATCAGCTGATGGATTTCCGGATGGTGGTGCAGACCACGCTGGTCTACACCGCCACCATGGCGCTGATCGGCGCCCTCACCCTTGGAGTCGCCTACGGCTTCGGCAATGCGATCGGGTCGCTGACCGGGGAATCGATGGAGACGACGGTGACCTGGATCGCGGTCGTCGTCTTCCTTCTCCTCTTCGAGCCGATCAAATGGCAGGTACAGACGACGATCGAGAACAGGTTCTTCCCGCAGTACCGCGACTTCACCGACCAGATCGCCGCCTATTCGGAGCAGATCTCCGAGACCGTCGGCACCCGCGCCGTCGCCGAGCTGATGGCCTTCACGATGAAGCACGGGCTGCAGCTCCGCGGGGTCTACGTGCTGGTGGAGCCGAGGGAGAAGGAGCTGGAACTGCTCGCCAAGGCGACCGACTTCCCGCCGCTGGAGGTCCAGTACGCGTCGATCATGAGGCTGCGGGGGCTGCTGCACGAGGCGCACGACATCATTTCGCTGGAAACCGTCAACGACCCAGCGCTCGCCTCCATCCAGGAATGGTTCTCCTACGTGGTCGGCCTCTTCGCGCAGGGACGAGTGATCGGCATGGTCCTTCTGACCCGTCCGGCCGACGGCGCCGCGCTGAGCGGACGGCAGCTTCAGTTCATCTCCGGCGTGGCGCGCCAGGGGGCCGGGGCGATCGAGGCCGCGCGGCTCTACGGCGAGGAGCTGGAACGCCAGCGATACCGAGAGGAGCTTGCCACGGCACGACGCATCCAGGAGAGCCTGCTCCCCTCCGCGATGCCGAAATTTCCCGGCATCTCCATCTGCGCCATGGCGCGCTCGGCGCAGGCGGTCGGCGGGGACTATCATGACGTGATACAGCTGGAGGAGGGACGCTTCCTCGTGATCATCGCCGACGTCTCCGGCAAGGGGCTCCCCGCGTCTCTCTACATGGCCGAATTCCACGGCATGGTCAGGATCGCCAGCGCGACCAGAGGGACGCCGAAGGAGATTCTCTCGATGCTGAACGAACACCTGAGCGCGATCATCGCGCGCGGATCGTTCATCACGGCGACCATGCTCCTTTTCGATACCCGGCGCAGGAGCGTGGGGATGGCGCGGGCGGGGCACACCCCGATCATCCGCCGCCAGGGCTCGGAGGTCGACACGCTGATCCCCGGAGGGATCGCCCTGGGACTCGGCTCGCGCGATATCTTCACGCGGTCGCTCCAGGAATACACGGTCCGGTACGAGCCGGGGGAGACCTTCATCCTCTACAGCGACGGCGTTTCGGAGGCGATGAACGCCTCCCGCGATGAATTCGGCGAGGGGCGGCTGATGGATGTCGTCTCCTCCATGTCCGACGACGGCGCCGATGCGATCTGCGGCGGCATCGCCCGCCGGGTGGATGAGTTCAGAGGGGGGGCCGAGCAGAACGACGACGTCACGATCGTGGTGATCCGGATCGAGAAGGAGGTGGGGGAGACGACCGAGAACGTGAGATCGGCTCCGGCGCGGAGTCGATAGAGGCCCGGCGGGATCACACCCGGCGCGCCGCCGGAGATACCGGTCCGGCGCGGGGCATGACCATACCTTACTTTGTGATTTTTCGCGTACTTTCGGCCTCCATGATCCGACCTTTCTCAGCACTGGCCGACCGATTCCGAGGGCTCTCCGACACCGGATTACGGATCGTTTTTTCCGTGATCGCCGTCACGTCGCTCTCCTGGATCATCCTTTCCGCCACCTTCTTCATCAGGGGACCGGAGAGCGACACCCCGCGCGTACTCCATACCGACGATCTCCTCTGGGGAGCACGGAAGACCGACGGGAAGCCGTCGCTCTACGTCGAATCGACCGTCACCGGCGGAAGAGCCGAGCAGGCGGGGATCAGGGTGGGGGACAGGATCGTGGCGATCAACGGCCGTGTGGTCTCCGGAGCGGACGGGAACGCGCTCTCGCGCAACGCCCAGAATTCGCTCGATTCCGCACCGGTCGATGTGCCGATCCCCTATGTCATCGAACGTAGCGGGAAGATCCACGAACTCTCCATCCGCCTGCGGGAAGAGTCGAAAAAGGGGATCCAGCGCCCGGCCAGCCATCGCTACATCTTCCTGGTCTTCCCTCTCTTCGCCACGGTCTGGCTGATCGTGGGGACGATGGTGGCGCTGGCGCAGCCGCGAGGGACGGTGCAGCGGAAGTTCTTCTTCACGGCGGCCACGGTCATCTTCGCCTTCTCGCTGCCGGGGGCGATCTCCACCGATTCGTCGGCGACCATCATGGTGGGATCGACCACCAAGGGGATCGTGGTTTTCCTTCAGTTCCTTCTGGGGGTGACCTTCTATCCGCTCTGGCTCCGCTTCTGCACGACCTATCCGGTCGACCAGCAGATCTTTTCCACACGAGTCCGGCGGATCTTCCTCTTCAGCCCCGTCTATCTCTATCTCACCGCCGCCGCCTTCTTCGGCTTCCTGGTTCTTACCACATCGGGGAATCTGGGGACTCCGGGCCCGGCGATGATGCTCCTCGGGATCGCCTTCGTGGGAGGGCTGGGGCTCTGCTTCCTCTATTTCTACGGCGGGATCTTCTTCCTCTACCTCGGCTACCGTCGTCTGCCGAAGGAGGTGAACCGGCGTCCGATGCGGCTGATTCTGCTGGGGGCCTGTCTTACCGGGTTCGCGCTGATCTACTTCATCGTGGTGATCGTCCTCGACTCGCTGGGACGGAACATCATCTCCAGCCTCGCCTTCTTCTATCCGGTCGTGCTCCTGCTGGCGCTCCCGATCGCGTTCGGGTATGCGATCTTCAAATATCAGGTGATGGATTTCAGGCTGGTGATCAAGACCACCATGGTCTATACCGCCACCATGATCCTGATCGCCGGGCTCTATCTGGCGCTCGGATATGCGATCGGCCAGGCGTTCGATCTCATGTTCGGAAGAAGGTTCGAGGGGGTGATCGGCGTGATCGGCTTCGTCCTCTTCATCATGCTCTTCGATCCGGTCAAGCGGCAGATACAGACGGCGATCGAGAACAGATTCTTCCCGCAGCGGCGCAATTACGGACATCATCTGGCCGCCTACACCGCGCAGCTCTCGGAGACGCTCGGAGAAAAGGGGATTGCCCGGCTGACGGCCCGGACGCTCCGTCTGGCGCTCGATCTGGACGAGGTCCGCGTCATCATCGACGACAGGATCTTCGCCGACCGGCACACGGAGACGCAGGGGACGGTCGAGCCGTTGAGCGAGGAGGAGCTGGAGGCGCTCCGACGGGTCGTCCTGGAATCGCGCACGGCCGTTCAGCTCGCCACGGTCGACGCTCCGGAGCTGGAGAGTCTGCGCCGGACGTTCCCGTACGCCGTGGGGCTCCACGCGCAGGGAAGAATCGTCGGCATGGCGCTGATGAGCGCTCCGCGGGGGGGCGATTCGATCAGCGGGAGTCAGACGCCCTTCATCACAGGGGTGGCGGGACAGGGAGCGGCGGCGCTCGAGGTGGCCCGGCTCTACGAGCAGGAGATCGCCCGACTCCGCTACCAGGAGGATCTCGCGACCGCCAGAAGAATCCAGGAGAGCCTCCTCCCCGGCGTCATGCCCGATGTCGCCGGTCTCTCGATCAGCGCGATCTCGAAGCCGGCCCAGGCGGTCGGCGGAGATTACTACGAGGTGATCCGCCTCGGCCCCCACCGGCTGCTGGTGCTGGTCGCCGACGTCTCCGGGAAGGGACTTCCCGCCTCCCTCTACATGGCGGAGCTGCACGGCATGGTAAGGATCGCCGGTACGCAGTGCGATACTCCCAGGGAGATCCTTTCCACCATCAACCAGCATCTCTACGAAGGGATGTCGAGAGGGACTTTCGTCACCGCCGGCGTGGCGCTCTTCGACACGGCGGCCGGCACCGTGAACGTGGTACGGGCGGGACATACGCCGCTCCTCCGGAAGCACAACGGGAACGTCGATTCCATCGTTCCACGAGGAATGGGACTCGGTCTCTGCGGCAACGGTCTCTTCTCCAATACGCTCCAGCAGCAGACGATTCCGCTCCGTCCCGGCAACTCCTTCATCCTCTACAGCGACGGCGTCTCGGAGGCGATGAACGCGCGGAGCGAGGAGTTCGGCGATCAGCGGCTGCAGGATCTGGTCGCCGGAGCGCATCGGGCCGACCCGGTAACCCTGAGGGACGATATCCTTCAGGCGATCGACAGCTTCCGCGGCGACGCCGAGCAGAACGACGATATTACGATCGTGGTGGTCAGAGTGGAGGAGATTCTGGAGGAAGCCGCGGGGGAGATGATCCCGACCGCGGCCGTGACGGCGACCTCCTGAGTCGTCTCGAACGTTCGGAACCGGGCGGAATTACCTGCCGCCCGGAACCCGCCGGAAATCGACCTGGATACGGCGCTTCTGCGAAAGATCGCCGCCGGTGGCGTCATCCACGCTGCCGCTGACGGCGCGCCAGCGAATCAGCCCCTGGTCCATCATGGAGGCATAGCCGGCCTCGCCGGAGGGGGAGAGCTCACGAAGCCTTTTGTCCAGATATTGCGCCGCATAGTGGGCGCGGAGTCCGGCCAGCTTGAAATTGTCCAGCGCTTCCCCCGTCGCCACCGTCGTCTGCTTCCCCTGTGCATCGTAGAACGATGCGGACGGCTCCATGTAATTGCCGATGATCGGGCGCGGGTCGGCAAATCCGTGGACGCTCACCTCCAGGATTTCTCCCGGCGCCCGAACCTTCATGAAGGAGGGGAAATACTCCTTCGTGCACCGCTCCAGAAACTCCTCCAGCGTCTTGTTCACCGAGCGGGCCATCGTGGCATACTGCCTGTAGCCCGCGTCGGAGGTGACGTCGGCGATGTAGGTCAGCCCCTTCAGATCTCCTTCCTTCTGCCGTCCGCGCAGATCGTCCAGCAGCACCGGCGTGTTCAGCCTGTAGTAGCCGCTGACGTAGAGGGGGACGTTGATCCCCTCGATATTGAAGACCATCGGAGGGGGAGGAGGAGGAGGCGGAAGAGGGGCGCCGAAGTTGATCGCCACGGTGATCGTGGTGTCGGGGGGAACGGCCGGGATCGCGATCCGCTTCGCGCCGGTATATCCGGGCGCGAGCCCTTCCACCAGATAGCCGATACCGGAGGCCACCGGCATCTCCGCCGGACGTCCCGGTTCCGCGGCGCGATTCCCCACGCCGCGCCCCAGCGTCGTCTCCTTGAAGGTCACATGCCCCTCGATCTCCCGTCCGGTCACGGAGTCGCGCAGGATCACGCGAAGCGCGGAGAAACCTCCGGCAAAGATGTTCGGGGCCGATTCGTAGATGTCGAAGCCGCCGCTCCCTCCGTCGCGGTCGCTCACGAAGAAGCAGCGCTCCCTGCCGACGCCGAAGAAGAAAAGCTCGTTGGCCGATGTGTTGACCAGCGGGCCAAGGTTCTTCGGTTCCCCCCAGCGGCCGGCGGCGTCCATCTTGGAGACGTAGATGTCGGCCTCGCCGAATCCCCCGGCGCGGTCGCTCGAAAAGAAGAGCGTTTTGCCGTCCGGGGCGATGAAGGGGGAGATCTCCCTGGCCGGGCTGTTGACCGGACCCTCGATCGGAACGGCGGGCTGGAAGGCTCCGTCGGAGCCTCGGCGTGCGATATAGAGATCCTTCAGGTCGTCGCCGTTGGAACGGTCGGCCACGAAGATGATGAAGCTTCCATCGGGAGAGATCGTCGGCTGCGACTCCATGTCGCGCGTGTTCAGCTCGCTGATCGGTCTGACGTTGGTGATCTCCGAGGCGTCGCGCGTGAGGTCGAAGAGGTAGAGGTCGGCGTCGAGCAGGTCGGCGTTGGCGGCGATATCTCTCTTGCCGCTCGCCATCACGCCGAGCGTCGGGATAGTGAGCTTCGCGAGAGCTTCGTCGTCCAGCGCGTACAACTGCGCCAGCGGATGGACCGGAGCGCTGAAGACGCCGTCATCCACATCGCTGTTCACCCCGGCTCCCGGCGCCGTGACAGGTTCACCCCACATCCCCCCCTCTCTGAGACTCCTCACGAGCTTCGCCCGTCCCGTGCGTGACGTGGTGAAGTAGAGCCACTTCCCGTTGCTGGTCAGAAACGGCGCGTAGTCATCCTCGGAGGAGTTGATCCCCTCCAGGTTCCTGATCTTGAAGTTCGCCGCCTCGGGATCGGTGTACGGCTGCGAGCGCAGGCCGGCCGCCGGGATCATGAGAACGACCGCCAGGGCGCAGCATCGCGCGGCAAGGTCGAGGATGCGGACCGGTCCCACGGCGGGCCCGCGCGCCGGAAGGGTTGCCTCTGTTGTCGGGAGGGTCGATCTATGATATCGCAGCATGATATGCAATAACGTGTCGTGGGAACGCTTACTCGCCGAAGTTGTAGAGGATGCTGAAGGTGCCGAGCATCCCGGTCTGCGTCATTTCGTCCGGAGAGGCGAGGGACGAGGTGAGGGGATAGCTGTAGAAGAACTCCGGATTGAAGCCCCAGCGCCCCAGACGGAAGAGGTAGCCGAGTCCTCCACGAAGGTCGAACGCAAACTGGTTGTAGGTGGGAAACGATTCCCCCCGCACAAGCAGCTGCTCCGTCTCCCCGGTGGTTCCGAGCGTGAACCCCTCGGGGCCGAGCAGACGCTCGGTGTAATCGTAGAACCCGTTCGAGAGGAGACTTCCGGAAGGTCCCCCCACGATATAAATGCCGGTGCGGGCGATATCGATGCCGACCATGAGGTCGAGCGAAAGGGTTGCCATCGTGGCGTCGACCTGCGCCTCCTCCTCCAGCATCACAATCTCGTTGGCGGCGTTCCGCGCCGGCTCCCCCGGGATCGGCGTCAGGAACGATCCCGACCGTTCCTCATAGCGAAGCCTCGGCGAGAAGATGACCCATCTGGTGAAGTAGATGATCCCCTTCACCCCTCCCGCCGGCCCGGCGCCGTCGCCGTCGGTGAAGAGGGCGCAGGGAATATTGCGATCCGATACGCCGAACGACGCCTTGTTCGTCCACATGCCGTAGCCCGCCTCCAGCCCGAAATAGACAGGGAGCCTCGGTCGCGAGTAGAGGAGGATATCCGTTCTCCGTCCCCCCTGCGCCGGCATGTCGCCGACGGCCAGAAGGAGAAGAGCCGATGAGAGAAGGGTGATCCGGAATGCTGACATCGTTATCGCTCCACGATAATCTTACGGAAGTGCGTTTCGCCGGACGGTCCGTGCAGCAGCAGGAAGTAGCCACCGGCCTGAAGGCCGGAAACGTCGAATGTGAGATCGTTCATTCCCTTCTCCAGCGGCCGCTCCTGAGCGATCGTAACGGGTGTTCCGTCGACCGCATAGAGGACGGCGACCACGCCGGTCATGTCGCTCGCGTCCACGGGGAGACGGAGGAGGTTGCCGGTGGAAGGGTTCGGTGAGAACTCGCCGACGCGGATCTTGGCAGCGGGCGCCCGCGCCTGCAACGGCTTGAAGGAACGGAAGCAGGTGCTGTCGAAGGCGATCATCCCGGCGTTCGCCAGCAGCGTCTGCGGGTTGCCGTCCTCGAAGTTCCCCGCCGTCAGCTCCACGTCGCTGGAGAGAGCGTTCCCGCGGAGCACCTGGAACTCGAGCTGCGCGATCTCGCCGGGGTTGAGGAGCGCATCGGCCCCGCTCACGGTGATCCCGACCGTGCAGTAGTTGTCGTCGTAGGTCACCGGCGTCGTGATATCGACGCTTGCGGCGCCGGCGGCCGGTCCCTTGATCAGCTGCTTCAGATCGAGCATCGTCTTGTTCCAGCGGACCGTATAGGTGATCGTCTTCACCTCGAACCCGGCAAGCGACGTGTCGCCGTGGATCGGCATCGTCGCCAGCGTGCCGGGGAGGCCGAGCCGTTCGTCGGTGATCCTGAGGTTCGCCTTCGCGTAGGCGGTGCCGGAGAGATCTCTGACCGCCGGAAGCGATCCGCAGCCGTTGTAGCCGAAGGAGACCTTGCCGTAACGACGGCGGAGGCCGTTCGGCGAGAAGCAGACGGGAATGTCGATCTGGGCGCTTTCGGGGATCAGGATCGGCAGCATCACCCCCTCGCCGGCGAAGAACTCCTCGGTCGAGCCCCCCATCAGATCGGCGAAGGCGATCGAGTTGAGAATCGCGTCACCTTCCCCCACGTTGGTCACCGTGATCATGGAACAGAGGGTATCCTTTGCCCCCGTCCTGTACCAGTAGGTGGAATCGAAGACAAGGGGCCTGTCGGCCACCAGCGCCGGCGCCGTGATCTTCATGGCGAACGGCTCGCGGATGATGTTGCCGCGGCTCACGATATCGGTGATCGACTCGAACGCCCCCTGCAGCGCGTTGCAGTCCTCCACGATGAACGTCGCCCCCTGTGTCGACTCCTCCAGTTTCTGGAGATAGCGTTCGGCCGCTTCCTTCTGGGTGGGGTTCGTGAAGGCGCTCAATCCCAGGCCGATGGAGAAGATCCTGACGTTCGCCGCCCTGGCCAGATCGGCCAGGCGGCCGACCGGGAACCTGACCGTGTCGTTCGCCAGGCCGTCGGTGAGCAGCACCAGGACGCGGTTGGCGACCGGGCTCTTGGCGAGCGTATCGATCATGTTGCTGATCGCGATCCCCGTCTCCGTGCCGGAGACCGTGGTCGTGATGGTGGTGTTCACCGCCGACTGCGCCTGCGCCCTGGTGGCGTCGGTCACATTGACCAGATGGAAGAAGTGATCGACGAAGGGGGAGGCCGGGGTCCCGCTGTAGCGGCTGATGGCGATCTGATCCTGGATGCCGACCGAAGGGAGATAGAGAAGCGTCTTCTCCAGGAAGTTCTCGGCCTGGATGCGCGCCTGGTCGAGCCGCATCGGCTTGGAGGTATCGCAGTCCATCGTGACCTTCATGCTGTTGCTCACGTCGATCACCAGACCGAAGGCAATGGAGGTCCGGGTGTTGCTTTCGATGATGAGCGTATCGCGGAGCATCCCCCGCTGCGTGCTGTTCAGGCAGACCCGAAGCCGCCGCTCGCCGTTCTGCTCGACAAGGAACGGGGTCGGCGGCGGAGGGGTGAGGGTGTAACCGTAGGTCCCCTGCGCCCACCGGACCGACTCGATGTTCAGCGTGGCATTGCCGACGTTGGAGAGGGTCACCTCGGTACAGCGCGAGACATCGCACGGGATCTGTTCCACGTTGACCGGATTGAACCCCTGCTTGCTGGAGCGGAGGACGGCGCCGGTGCCGATCAGATCGGTGGAACCGTTCAACCCGATCTGGACCTCGGCCGCGCACCCCGATTTCACCGGCACCGCCACGGAAAAGACCCCGTTCTCGGTCGGCTCGTACGAGAAATCGAGCCGCAGGGAATCTCCCGGCGGGATAACGACGGGGAGGATCGTCAGAAGACGGAAGGGAGGGGGAACGGCGATCGCTCCCGGAGAAAGGGTCAGCCCCCGCTCGCCGTTGTTCTTCACCTGCATCGAGAGCGCGGCGACGTTCGCCGGGTTGGTGCGGGGGAAGTTCAGCACGCTCGGCTCAAGGCTGATATCGGGCCCGATCCCGCGTCCGGTCAACCGCACGCGGAGCGTGTCGATATCGCCGGAGTCCGATTCGATCACCACGTAGAGGGAGTCGCTGATCGTCCCGCGGCGTTGCGGCCGGAAGCAGACCGGGAGCGTACGGACGGTTCCGGGGCGTATCGTGTCCGGAATCGTCGGGCTCGGCTCGACCAGATAGCTGAGGCCGTCCCGGAACTGGAGAAGGGAGATCCACTTCACCACCGTATCGCTGTTCGTGACCGTCAGCGAGTCGCAGTAGATGGAGTCGCACGGTACGTCGGGAAAGGTTATCAGCAGTTTCTCCTGCGCCGACAGGCGGGCGCCCGGAAGCAGCAGGAGAACAAGAAGGGCAGAGGCAAGGAGCAGGCGTGTCGCAATATCTCTCATGAACCATCTCCAGTGAAGGAAATGCGGGGAGCGAGCCCCAGGGAAGGGACCGCGATTCGGTCGCACGGCGGATTCGGATAAAGAAGATACTCTTATCCGCTCCCTCCGCCAATATGAAGATTTGTCTACATCGTCCGTAGCGGCCGAATCGGGCCGTATGGACGAGGTATCTCTACAATGACCGCCATACCCCCACTTTAGTCACATCCGGTCGGAACCGTCTCTCCGTTTGTCGGTACTCAATTTTTACTCAGTCGAGATCGTTGTGATTGCGATACGACAGAGATATGTTTCCTCCAGGCAACGCGCATGAGACGGGCAGGTGCGCGGGGCATCCAATCATTCTCGATTTCAGGAGGAACGTATGCCCGTCAGACGCATCGATTCCCGATCTATATGCAGGGAGAAAGCCATGAAGGTATCTGCGCTGATCATGATATCGGCCCTGCTGACAACAGCTCAGAGTACGGGGCAGGGACGCGTCCTCTTTTCCATGCGCGACTGGAACTGCCCGGATGTCGGGGTCGTCGATCTGATCGAGGACGAGACGACGGGAAAACGCTACTGGCATGTTATCGGATGCGACGGCTCCACCGGCCTCTACCCCGACCAGGAGATCATCGGTGGAGAGCCCTCTCCCTACTCATCGACCGGGCATGTCGTACAACGACCTCTGACGCCCCGACCCTCCCCGGAGCCTTCCGGAAACTTCTGGTCGATCCTCCGTCAGGGAGCTTCGATCACGACCCCGAACAGGGTGATCGGCGTCCGCCTGATCGAAGCGACGGGAGGGCGGGAACACTGGGCGCGCACCTTCATCGACCCGGCCGAGAAGATCTACTACGAGGGCCTCCGGTGGCACGAACAGAATCCCCTGATGGTCCGTGAACGCTTCAGAAATCTCGATCTCTCTCCCGGGATGCGGGAGGAGATGAGTTGGGTCACCACGACCGCGCCCACCTTCGTCCTCCTCCCCGACGGCTCGAACGCCGCCGAAGGGGTGAAGCCTCATCATCAGGGGAATGGGGAAGGCGCTGGCGATGCCGATCGTCCGGTAGACGTTCATCGAAAAGAATCTCATAAACCTTTCAAACGGAGTCGTCATGGGCTATCCGAGGTGTATCGCTGTCGGCCTGCTGATCCTGCTGGCGGAAGATGTTCGGGGGCAAACCTGTGCGGAGTGTGATGCACGGCAGGATTTCTCCGACCTGACGATGAAGGTCGGCGGGACGAACGTTACGGTGCCCGGATCGAAAAGCGGCGCGTACTACAACTTTACGATGAACTACGAATATGGCGTAGTCTCCTACATAGCCACCGAGTTCAGGAAGAATACATCCGTTATTCACCTGAACAACTGGTGCAGCCATAAAACAACGAGGAATCTCGATGTAGCGGACTTGACCGATTCGAGCAGAACGGAAAATATTCTGCTTGCGACCGGTGATCTCCTCTCCTTTTATCGAGAGTTCGGATGGTATGACCCCGTGAACTCGACAAGAACACCGAACGGATATTATGCGGAGGATAGCCTCGATTATGCCGTCGAGCTGGTACATGCCGCCACCGGAGCGCGGCTGGCGCTGCTCGACAGTTTCGGGGTGCTGAAAAAGGTTCCGGCGGGATATCCATCGTTGCACGGCACAAGGCCGATCTTTGCGAAGGTTGAATACATTGTTCCTCCCCCATACAACGGCATGACAGCGTTCATCAGAGTGAGACTATACTCCCGTGGAAACGGCCCATACTATTTCGTTCGCCGGGATGGGGTCTCAACCGATTTATCGGGGCGGTTGAACGATGCCGAGATTATATCGCACGTAGCATCATTCGGCGGAGGGTTGAAGCCGGTAGTCCAGGGCTCATCGATAGTGGAAAAGAGCGATGCGGTGAAAACATTCACCGTGTTCCCGAATCCCGCAACGTCCGGCGTTGAAATATCGGTAGAGCTTACCCTGTCCGACGATCCGGTCACGGTCGCCATCTACGATGCCGCCGGGTCGCTGGTATTTATGCCGGTGCTCGGTTATGTAGGATCCGATATTCGCGTACATCATGACTTCGAATCGGCCGGATGGTATACCGTCGTGGTATATCGTGATGGTGTGCCGGTTGCAAGCAGGGCTGTTCAGATACTCAACTAGGAGGTATGTATGAAGCGTTTCGGGTTATCGGTCTTCATTGTCGCGTTGCTCTCGATCGTGGGACATCACACAGCTTCCGCGAGAATGGCCTACCAGGGTGGAGAAGGGGGGTGCGGGAGCGGAACCGGTCCGGGGCGGAGATCTGCGAGACCGATCTTCACTGCATGGATTGATAGAGGGCGTGCCGACAGGCCGGGAACCAATTACGATCGCTGTTCCCGGCCTGTCGTTGCTGGAGAACGCCCGGACACGGAAAAGGCCGGAAGCAAATGCTTCCGGCCTTTCATCATTATCTCGATTGTCTCAGACCGATATTTCCTGATCCCTCTCGAACGAGATGCAGGAGATTCCCCGATCCCTATTACTTCACGATCACCACCGACCGCGCGGCCGAGGCATCCCCCTGGGTCAGACGGAGCAGATAGACTCCCGTCGCCAGCGGAGCGGCATCGAGACGAATCTCATGCTCCCCCGGCTCATAGCTCGCACCGTCGACGATCGAGCTGACCATCAGGCCGCGCGTGTCGTAGAGCCGGAGCGAGACCGGAGCGTTCCCCACGCTGCTGAACCTGATCGTCCCCTCGGAGATCATCGGGTTCGGAAGGGCGTCGACATGGAAGCCTCCCTGCGCCGTCGTGACGTTCTCTACACCCGTCGCGGCGACGAACTCGTTGGTGACCGTCACGGTCTGCCGGCGTCCCTGCATGTTCACGATCGCGAGCACGATCTTCCTGTAGGGGACCTCACCGGTCAGGGTATGATTCTCGCCCGCGGCAAGCTCGCGGATCTCGTCCGGCGCGCCGGAGTTCCCTTCCTTCCAGAACATCGCCATCACCGCGTAGTCGCGGGTCCCTGCCGTCTTCACCCTGATGACGCCGGGGAGCGTGTAGGCGTAGTACTTGATGCCGAACGGCTCCATCTCGGCCGAGGCGCTCTCCGGGAAGTTCTGCCGGACGTAGCTCGTCGTCAGCGCCCGTCCGCTGTTGGGACTGAGGACGAAGCCGTAGCGGGGATCGTCCGGGTTCTTCTGCACATGGTTGGCGACGGCGAAGTTCTTGAACGTCTCGCGCCAGGTGATATCGGTGCGGCCGATCGCCTTCAGCGCCTCGTCGACTCTCCCCATGCTGTCCTTCTTGGCACCGGCCAGCTCGTAGAGGAACTTCTCGCCGTACTGCTCGCTCAGATAGTGGACCCAGGTCATGGCGCGGGTGTAATCCGCCAGAAGATCGGCCGTTCCGTTGGCCGCGTTGCTCCAGCGGAAGAAGTTCACATTGGTGTTCTTGTAGTAGCCGTCGTCCCTTCTGTCCTGATATCCGTTCAGAATGCTCGCAACCTCGCTGCACCCCTCGTTGATGAAGAGGAGGCTGTTCCTCTTCCGCGCATAATGAATCAGATGCTGGTACTCGTGGGCGATCGTGCTGAGGAGTCTCTTCATTCCCCCCTCAAGCCCCTCCTTCGAGTCGATGTAGAGGAGGTTCATGCCGTTGGAGATCGGCTGTTCCGCCGGGTCCATCTGGTCGGTGGGGGAGAAGAAGCCGAGGATGTTGCCGCCGTCGGTCTGGCCGTCCTGGATGTCGAACATCAGGAAGTCGGTGACCCTGTCCTCTGAGAAGGCGTTGACCGGCGGGATGCCGAACACATCCTGATCGTTCTCGATGATCCCTTTCGCCTTATCACGCGAGCCGGCCCCCGTGAGCGAAT
The DNA here is from genome assembly GCA_966250335.1 of uncultured bacterium. Taxonomy (GTDB): domain Bacteria; phylum Bacteroidota; class Ignavibacteria; order OLB7; family OLB7; genus OLB7. The sequence continues at coordinate 200,158 of CBINGZ010000001.1, forward strand.
CGAGCGCCGATGAAAGCTCGGCGACCACCGACGGGGAGATACGGGTCGTGTCGCTCACGTCGATCCAGAGCCTGAAGCTCCGTCCCGTCACGGCCAGAATCCCCTTCGTCTGCTGAAGCGAGCTGGTCGTGTAGTTGAAGTTGAGGAACGTGCGGACCATCTCTCCGTTCAGTTCGCTCATCGTGCGGGCGCCGGACTTGGCGCTGTTCATGATCGAGCGATAGAGAGTCGGATCGTTCTTGGCGGTCCTGGTCAGAACCTCGGCCGGATCGAACGAGCTCATCAGATCCGTTCCGCACAGAGCTGCGCGGGAGGGATGATCGTGAGCTTCGTTGACCTCCTCGACGTCGTCGCTCTGGGCGACGGCACTCGAGACCAGGACAAGAATCATCAGAGCGCGAAGCGGGAAGCGTGAGAAGAGTTTCGGCATGTTCGAGTCGTTCCGCGTGTCGTTCATGGAAAGGGAAACCGGTCGTTCGCCGGACGGCGCTTTCTAGAAGAGTCAGGGCTGGAAACGTTTTCCTAACGGTCGTCGTGTAAATCTAACAATTCGATACCTGCCGGAGTGAAACATATTGCTCGATGTTGCGATAGCAACCCGCTTTCGCCTTTCCGTCGCCGACCGCCCGATCGGCTCCCTCTCTCCCTTTTGACGTAGCTATCGTGGTCGGATTGCGTTCTCGACCGCCGGGCAAGCCGTATGAACCGGCCCTGAACGATATCTACCGGCACAAAAAGCCCCCTGTCCCCACATCGGGAACAGAGGGCTTTCTCTTCGTCTTCAGGCCGCGGATACGGTCGTTACTTGACCACCACGATCGACGTGCTCACCGCGTGCTCGTTCTGCGTCAGGCGCGCCAGATAGACGCCGTTCGGCAGATCGGAGAGATCGGAGGTGATCGTATGCTCTCCCGACTCGTACTGCCGACCGTCGATGAGGGTGCGCACCAGGGCGCCGCGCGAATCGTAGAGACCGAGCGTCAGCGGCGCCGGAGCCGCCGTCGTGAAGGTGATGCTGGTGATGGTGCTGACCGGGTTCGGCGCAACCGTCGCCATGCTCAGGCCCGATGCAGCGGCCGCCGCGTCATCCACGCCGAGCGTCTGCAGAGCGGCCGTCCACTTCACGTTCCGATCGACTCCGCTCATGTTGATCACCGCCAGAACGATACGGACGTAGGACTGGCTGGCGGCCGAGAGGAGATGATCGGTGTCGGGCGTCAGCTCGCGAATCTCGGCATCGTCGCCGATCTTCTTGTACATCATCGCGACCACCGCGAAGTCACCGTCATTCGTGAAGTTGAGCTTCAATCCGCCGGGGGGCGTCTTGTACATGTAGTACGCGATGCCGAACGGCTTCAGGTTGGTCGTCATGTTCGCCGTCACATCCCCCGACTCGAACGTCTGGGTCATCTTCGGACGGCTGGCGGTCGGACGCTTGATGAACGCGAACTCGGGGGCTGGAGCCTCACCGGCGGTCACGTAGAGAGCCGCGGCGAAGTTCTTGAAGATCTGCCGCCACTCGATATCGGTCCGGCCGATCTTCTGCAGCGCGTCGTTGACCCGGTTCATGCTGTCGGCGGTCGAACCGACCAGTTCGTACAGATACTGGTCGCCGAACCGCTCGCTCAGGTAGTGGGTGAAGGTCAGGGCGCGGGTGTAGTCCTTCAGGATCTCCTGCGGCTGATTCCTGTCGCGCGACCAGCGGAAGAAGTCGATGTTGGGCTCATCCATATAGAGAGCGTCCGTGCGGCTGTAGTAGCCGTTGCGGATGCTCGCTTCCTCGCTGCATCCCTCGTTGAAGAAGGTGAGCGTGTTCTTGTTCCTGTTGTAATGGATCAGATGCTGATACTCATGGGCCAGGGTTCCCATGATGTTGTTGATGTTGCCGATCGAGTTGATATCGATGTAGAGGATGTTCATCCCGTTCGAGGCCGGGTTCGTGACCGGGTCCTGCTGATCGATCGGCGAGAAATATCCTTCCACGCTCGCGCCGGAGGGAATGCCGTCGCGGATGTCGGTCAGCAGGAAGTCGGTGATCGTCGTGGAGATCGGCAGATCGAACCTGTTGAGCGGCGGCATGCCGAAAACTTCCTGATCGTTCTCCAGAATCCCCTTCTCGATATCACGGGAGCCGTTGACCGTGGAGCTGTCGAGATACTTGGCGAACTGAAGCACCTTGCTCTCCGACACTCTGTCCAGCTCATTGATATCGCACCAGAGGCGGAACCTGATCCCGGTGTAGAGCAGAGCGCTCGTCACCATCTTGTACTGGTTCAGGTCGTAGTTGTACATCTTGAAATCGAACTCGACGTCACTCTCCGCGCCGAACACGCGCGCGGGCTCATACTTGCCGCTGGAGTGTGCGATGATGCGCTGATAGAGAGCGGGGTTGTATCGGGCCGTGTTCTCAAGTGCCTGTCGACTGTCGACATTACCGAGGATCGACATGCCGCACAGGGCCGCGTCCGTTCCGTGATCCTCATGCTCGATCCCCTGCGCCGACGCAGCGGACGACCCGACGACCAGGATGGAGGCGAATGCCAGTAAGTAGCGGAAAGATGTCATGACGCGAGATTCTCCGAGGGATATAAGGTTCGAGAGACTGACTCCCTGTTGTACTTCGTAATCGGATGCAGCGCTCGGATGGATCGAACGGTGAGGAACCGTTCGGGAACGGTCGCCGCCGGGAAGGCGGTTCTCTGCTTGAAGTAGACACTCGTTCCGAAGAATGATCTCACCGGAGAGGTGAGAAAATTTTTCCGGAGGGAATCGAGGTCTCCTGCGGGCGGTTTCTCCAAGCCCGGCGCAGCTTTGGGCTCTATAGAAGATCGACCGCCCACGAAATTGTACTCCGCAATCTACAAAAACGACCCGGCTTCGCTCTGTTGCAAATGATTTGCATTTTTTCCTTTGCGCCGGACGCGCTCCTCCATAGTTTGCCGACCTCCCGTGAAGAAGTTCCCGGACATATTGCGACCTCTCCTGACCCTTCTGGTCATTGCCGTCTACCTGACGGCATCGGCCGGGAGTCTGGTGCATGAGGTAGTCCACGCGGGGTCCGCACGGGTCGATATCCGGTCGGGACACGACCACGGGTCGACCGTGACGACCGACGACGGAACCTCCTTTCACGATACGACCACGACCTGTCCCTTCTGCCTCGCCGGCCCCCTCGTCCTGATGATCGTGACGGCTCTGCTCCTCATGCTCATCGAACGCGCCGACTCCCCCCGGAGCCCACGCCTTCCGGGACGCGTGGTCCGGCAGAGCTTCCTTACCCCCTCGTTCAGAGCTCCACCTTTCGCGATATAACCTTCAACCGTTTCGTGCCGACCGCCGACGCTTCCATGCATGGAGACGGCGGGCCCGTGCGCGTTCGTACGATGCGTCCCCGGCAGCGTACACGGTGGGCCGTTCATACGGCGGCCTCCGTGCATGCGGCTATATCACATCGACCGGATATGCTTCCGGTCGCCTCACCGTACATATCGCATCAGCAGGTTATATCATGAACACGATATTCGGCAGACTCCTCGCCATCCCGTTCGTCGCGGGTCTCATCATCGCCGGTTGCGGCGACAACCCCGTGGAGGGGGAGAAGAATCACGATCATTTCGAGCCGCGCGGCCTGATCCTCAGGGTCGGGACCGACAGCGTCGTCTACGACAACGGTGTCGTCAACGGCTCGCTGACGGTGAAAGCGGGAGAGGAGACCGATCTCATCTCGCTCGACTTCATCCTTGAGGATGGAGAGAGAGAGACCCCGACCGACGACGATTTCAGCCTCGACTACACCATCGGCGACACCACGGTCGCGAGCGTGGAACAGCATGAGGCGGACGGCCCCTGGAAGTTCCATATCGACGGCCGGAAGGCCGGGACGACGACCCTGACCCTCCAGCTGATGCATGTCGATCACGCGGACTTCACGGCCAAACCGATCGAGGTCGTCGTCACGCCATGATCTCTCAGAAGTTCAGATCAGGCATTGCAGGGATTCTTGCCGTCGCGGCCGCGCTGCTCCTTGCGGCGCGGCCCGCCACGGCCGGAGGAATCGAACCGGCGCCCGGCCCCGGCGGGTCGCTGACGGGATTCGTGACCGACGCGGAGACCCATGAGCCGCTCGGCTGGGTCACTCTCGTCCTCACCGAACTGCGGCGCGGCGAGATCGCCCACGCCGACGGCAGCTTCCACTTCCACGATCTGCCGGTCGGGGCCTATTCCCTGAAGGCGAGCCACGTCGGCTATCAGACGCTGGTCAGGCCGGTGACGATCAGGGAAGGGGACACGCTTCATATCAATCTCTCGCTGACACCGACCGCTCTTCAGGGAGCCGGAGTGGTGATACGGGCGGAGAAGGAGCAGCGGGTCTACGAACCGAACGATGTTCTCTCGGGTGAACGGCTCCAGCAGGGACTGGGAGGGACGCTTGCCGCGACGCTCGGCTCGGAGGCGGGGGTGTCGCAACGGACGATGGGGCCCGCTCCGGCGCGCCCGGTCGTGCGCGGGCTGGGAGGGGATCGCCTGCTGATTCTGCAGGACGGCGAACGGACCGGCGATCTCTCCGCAGGCTCCTCCGATCATGCCGTCACGCTCGACCCGATGACGGCGGACAGGATCGAGATCATCCAGGGGCCGGCGGCGCTTCTCTACAGCTCCAACGCGCTCGGCGGAGTGATCAATCTTGTCGACGATCTGATCGCCCGAAACCTCCCCGACCGGATCCACGGCACCGTGTCGCTTCAGGGAGAGAGTATCGCAAATGGATATTCCGGCGGCGCCGTGGCCCGCGGCGCGATCGGTCCTCTTGCGCTCCAGCTCGACGGCACGGCTCGCGCCGCCTCCGATTTCTCCACACCGGCCGGAGCCGTCCCGAACACCGATCTGACGAGCCATAACGGCTCGGCGGGGCTCAGCTATGTAGGGTCCGAGGGGTACATCGGCGTCTCGGGAGGGCTCTACGGATCGGAATACGGCGTGCCGGGAGGAGTCGTGGGGGCACATCCGAACGGCGTACGGATCGTGGTCGACAAAAGCAATCTGGAGGGAAGAGGGGAACTGATGTTCGACGAGGGCCCCTTCCGGCGGCTGGAAATGCGGGGGACGTACACCCGTTACCATCATACCGAACTCGAATCGAACGGCAGCCTGGGAACGGAGTTCGGCCTGGTCACGACCGGAGTGACCGCGTCGATCCATCACGATTCTCTCGGCCCCTTCGAGCGGGGAACGATCGGACTCTGGGGAGAACACCGCGACTTCGCGGCGGGAGGGTTCACCGATGTCCCTCCGACGATCGAACGGAGCATCGCCGGGTTTCTCTACGAGGAGATCGGGTTCGGCGATCTGCGGCTGAATGCGGGGCTCCGCTACGATTATCATGCGGCCGATCCCGAATCTTCCGACGCAGCCTCCGGAGTTCGACGGCGCGAGTTCAACGGATTCTCCGGATCGCTCTCGCTCCTCTACGATCTCGGCGGAAATTTCCAGGCCGGGGCCACCCTCATGCGGACGCTCCGGACACCGAGCGTGGATGAACTCTTCACTCGCGGGCCGCATCTGGCCTCATACACCTACGAGGTGGGGAACCCGGAGCTCGGGGCGGAGAACGGGCTCGGGACGGAGATCACGCTCCGTCATCTCGCGGAATCGGGACATGCCTCGCTTTCTCTCTTCCGTAACGCCATCGACGGCTATATTTATTCCCGCAACACCGGCGACACGAACATCCGGACGCTCCTTCCGATCTATCAGGCGACCGGAGGGGATGCGATCATGCTGGGAGGAGAGCTCTCGCTGGAATACGAGATTCTTCCCCGGTTCGTCATTTCGACCGTGCTGAGCCATGTGGAAGGGACGCTTCGCGATGAGAACATGCCCCTTCCGATGATCCCTCCGTTCAACGGGAAGATCGGATTACGATACCAGACGGGGGCGTTCTCCGCCGGTATCTCGGGACGTGGAGCGGCGGCGCAGAAGAGGACGGGGGAGTTCGAGGAGCCGACGGCCGGCTATCTTCTCTACGATGCGTTCGCGCAGTATCGTCTTACGACATCATCGACGCTGCACACGATCGTCCTCAGCGCCGAGAACCTGCTGAACACCGAGTATCGCCAGCATCTCTCGCGTCTGAAATCGATACTCCCGGAAGCCGGGCGGAACGTCAGGCTTTTCTACAGGCTCTATTTCTGAGACCGATCGGGTCCAGCCGATCCGATCCTTCGGACCATTTTCTTGAGAATACTTCACACAGCCGACTGGCATCTGGGGCGACGACTGGAGGGACGCTCCCGACACGACGAACAGGTCGCCGCGCTCGACGAGATCTGCCGGATCGCCGAGGAGGAACACGCCGACGCGGTGGTGGTCGCCGGCGACATCTTCGACACCTACCACCCGCCGACCGAGTCCGAATCGCTTTTCTATCGGACCATGACACGTCTTGCCGACCGCGGGAGGCGCGGCGTGATCGTCATCGCCGGGAACCACGACAGTCCCGACCGTCTGCTGGCGGCCGACCCGTACGCCCGCTCGCTCGGCATTGTCACCATCGGATATCCCAAAGATATCCCGCCGCTGCACGACGCCGGCTCCGACAGGACCTCGTGTCTGGAATCGGACGCATCGTTTGTCAGGGTCAGAACGCCGCGTCGCGGTGAGATACTTTCGGTCCTTGCGCTCCCATACCCTTCCGAATCGCGCCTGCGTGAAGCGATCAGCGTCGCCGTCGACGACGAGGAGCAGGCGATGATCGACTATAACAGACGGATCAGGGAGTTCATGGAAGGAATTGCCGGTCGGTTCCTGCCGGGGGAGCCGAACATCATCGCAAGCCATCTCTTCGTGCACGGGGGGGAGGAGTCGGAATCGGAACGCCCGATCAGCATCGGCGGCGCCTACACGGTCGATCCGACCAGCTTCCCGGGAACGGCCGGATATGTCGCACTGGGACATCTCCACAGAAGCCAGGAGAAGCGGGGGGAACGAGATATTCCGATCCGATATTCAGGATCGATCCTGCAATACAGTTTCAGCGAGGCGGGGCAGAAGAAATCGGTGGTGATGCTCGAAACCGACGGGACCGAGTATGCGGCGAGAACGATTCAGCTCGGCGCCGGACGTGAACTGCGGAGAGGAGCGTTTCACGGCACCGAGGAGATGGAGCGTTTTCTCTCGGAATGTGATCCTTCGATATGGCTCGATCTTTCGCTCCGCGTCGATGCCCCTCTCGATCCCGAATATATCTCGACCCTCCGCTCCCGTCATCCCGGCATCGTCGTCATCCGTCCCGAGTTCACCCTCCGTGAGGAAGTCGAATCTCCCATCCGCCTTGAGCATCTCTCTCTCGACGAGCAGTTCCGCCGCTTCGTCGTCGACCGCTACGGCGAGGAACCGCATGATGATGTGGTAAAGCTCTTCGTGGAGTTGACGGGGGAGGAAGAAGGGAATGGATCGGTATAAAAAAGGGAAGAGAGCTTGCCGTCCGGCAAACTCTCTTCACCTTTTACAAAACACACCGTTTGGAGGAACCCGTCACCTGTTTTGGTCTGAGGAGTTAGTTCATAGGAGGCTAACTCGATGTGTTTCGTATTCCGCTGAACGTGAGTCCTATTCCCTTGTTGTATCTGATCCCGGTGTGAACCGGATGATCGTCAAACCCTATCGTTCGCCCCGCCCGTACCTGCTTCGATCCCCAGCTTCACACCACTCTCCATCCATTTCTCAACCGAGGCGACGAACAGCGTATACCAGGCTTTTCTGATGCTGACCCTCTCTCTCTTGATCGGCATCGGCTCTGGCATCTGCGGTGAAGATTTCACCGACTCTCTCTCATGATCTCCTTTCCTGCTCATTCATTTCCATCGTTTGAAATATAAACGCCGGTCGGAACCCCCATAGTTCCCAACCGGCGAAAAAAATTTTTGTCCGTCCCGACAGCGCCCGACGCGGTATCGCGGCCGGGTCGCTCGTCGTCACTACGGCCATGTGAATCGAGCGCGGGGTCGATCTCCGTTACCGCATAATATTGGATGAAGATCATCGGTCGGGATCGAGCGCTCCCCGAACCGGCGCGGGATCGAAGCCGGCTGCGGCGGGATCTTCATCCCTCCGGAGATCCTCATCACCACCATGTGCCGCTCCCGATCGCAATCCGCTACGGCAGGACCTTGATCGTCCGGATCGCCACACCCCATACCTTCAGATTCATCTCCGGCGTCACCTCGAGCGGTTTATATCGCTCGTTTTCGGGGTAGAGATAGATCCGGGTGTCGATTTTTTCCAGCCGTTTAAGGGTGAGCTCTCCGTCGACGGCACAGACGACGATACAGCCGGGGACCGGTTCACGGGCGCGTTCCACGATCACATAGTCTCCCGATTCGATCCCGGCACCGATCATGCTGTCCCCGGTGACCCGGCAGGCGAAGCAGGAGGGGTTGGGAAGGACGAGATCCTCCACATCGAGGAGCGTCTCGATGGAATCGTCGCCGGGGGTGGGGGCGCCGGCCGGCACGGGACAGAGGAAGAGTGGAATACGGTTATGCGCCCCCCCCCGCCCCGACCACGGGACGAGGATGACGACGTAAACGGCTCCCCTTCTCCGGTGATCCACCAGTGGTAGTTCAGGTCCGGGCAGGTAGAGATCACCAGGTCGTAGTCGATCGACTGGCGGGATTTCCAGGCGGAGATCGTGTTCTGTTTCACGTTGAGAAGGCGCGCCAGCTCCACATCCGTTTCCAACCCGTAGGCACTCTTCAACCTGTCGATCAACGACCTTACGTTTTGCGATTTTACACTTGACATAGCACAATTTGCGATACTATCTTTGTAAAGATACTACTTCTACTTCACAAAACGAGAAGTAACTGCGGGGTTACCCAAAAAAAATCCGCACCGGCTTCCACCGGAACGAAACACCGCCTATCCCGTTCTTGACTCCTCGCAGTGCCGGCAGGAGGGGGATTGCACGCCCTTTCAGGTGGATAAGAACTATCAACTCAAGAACGAATCGAGGAAACGCTCATGCAATGGTCAGACCTGGACAACCTGACGACAATCCTTCAACGCTCGATTTCGGCCCGCTACTCCACCACGGAGCGGGACCTTATCGGGGAGGCCGTACGCGAATCACGGCTTCGTTTCTTTCTCCGTTTCTATAATCGTGAATCGCCGGAGGTTCCGCTCGACCCGCCGGCCGCCTACACCTGGATGGCGACCACGGCCCGCCGTCTCCTCCGCCGGGAGCTCTCGGTCCGTCGCCGGTTCGACTGGATCGTGACCCACGACGACGAGGGGCCGACGGCGGGGGACCGGACCGTCTCGCTCGACAGGCTTCGCCACGCCTCGCCGGAGCGCTCATACGACGCCTCGCTCGTGGTGCGCTCGCTCCTGCCGCGTCTCTCACCTCTTCTGCGCAACGTCGTGATCATGCACGACCTGGAGGGGTTCACGCTGGAGGAAATATCGCAACACCTCGGCTGCAACGTGGCGGCGGTGCGGCAGCGTCATTCGCGCGCTATCCGGCGGTTGCGAAACATCTCGCTTGCGGAGATAAACTAAGCCGTCCCACAGAGCGGGTGAGCCGCTGTAGGACGCGACCGCAAACTGTACCGTTATAGCTTGCGGAAATGAATTGAGCCTTCCGACGGAGCAGAGCAACCGCAGTAAGATGCGGCCGCGAACTATGTCGTTATAGCTTGCGGAAATGAACCGGGCCATCCGATAGAGTGGATGCACCGCCGTAAGAGACGGCCGCAGGATACGTCGTTATAGCTTGCGGAAAATGAGCCGGACGATCCGACAGAGCGGATGAGCCGCCGTAAGGCGCGGCTTCAAAACATATCGCTTGCGGAAATGAATTGAACCACGGTTTCGGCGATGCTTCTCCATATCATGTCTACATCCACATTTTCTCATTCCGATAATTCTGCGATATACTTCAGGTATATTTTACCTAATTCCCCTGTCACACAGTTCGAGGCAAACGCATTATTCCAACAGAGGCGGATCATCGACGGCGCTCATGGTCTTGATGGGCGTAATTGCGTGATGAAACCGGGTGTGCGCCTCGAACAGTTCGGTCTCATATAGATTCGTCGCGGTTTTCCCTGTACGATTACATCGGCGTCCGAGGCACTTCCCATTCCTATCCGTGCCGCTCCGGACGCCGCTGAATTCGTGGATAGGACAGGGAGGCTCGGCGAACCGGGATCACGACCAACAAGCAGGCCTCTGCGCACAACCAAACTATCCGGCGTGGTTTTTCCGACGCGCCGGTCATCGTACAACACACTTTTTTCAACAATCGCTGTTTTCCAACAGGAGGTTTCCTATGTCTCAATCAGTGCTTTCCGTAAGCAATCTGGATCAGGTGATCCGGGCCTCGGTCGAGGTCGCCCCGCGCGGACGACAGACGGTCGACGGCAACACCAGCGACTACGGGATTGCCAGGAGCATCGCCAACGTCAAGATCGCATCGCTTGACGATCTGATTGCCATCGGCATGGTGCTCGGCAACCCCTCGGTGAAGGATGTCAACGACGCCGTGCGTCAGGATACGGAGGAGGCGCGTCGCAGCTTCCTGGGTCAGCGCAGCGCTTCCCATGATTCGGGATGCACAGGCTGTGCGGGGCTGACGCTGGAGCAGGAGTACAAGGCGTACCGCCGGACGCAGAATTTCGCGCTGGCCCGTGTCATCGGGGAAGCGCAGGAGCGTGTCGCGTCGCCATGGGACCGGGTCATCGATATCGTCCGTCGGGTCGCCGAGAACAGCCTGCAGCTCAATTTCCGGAGCTTCTTCGCCGACGTGATCACCGTGGGTGACGGGAGCGAGCTGACGTTCTCGAACATCAACTTCATCAACGCGAACCAGATCGTGGCGGCGAAGGACGCAGTCATCAATCTGCCGCAGGTTGCATTCCTGAAGACCGAGTCGTTTACGTCGAACTGATGAATCGCGGGAAATGCCGGCGTCACCGCAGCCGGCAGGATTCCCGCTGCCGGAATATCGGCACAGTTCCATCAAGTCAATCATTTCCTTTCATCATTTACTTTTCCAGAGGTATTTCCATGCCAACGATTCTCAATTTCAACGGCGCGGACCAGGCGCCGGGAACATCCCCTTCCGCCCCCTCTCAGGCGTCGACCGGCTCCACCGGTTCTTCCGCATACTGCGGCTGGATCGATGACGACTGCGCCGGTACCGGCGGAACGGGAGCGGCCGGTACGGACGGCACCGACGGCGGCAACGGCGCGCCGGGAGGTAACGGCGGCGTAGCCATCCTCGACCTCGGCTGCCTTACGGTCGATGTCGAAGTGCAGGCCAAGGGAGGCAGGGGGGGCGACGGCGGTCGCGGAGCCGACGGCGGTCAGGGGGGCAACGGAGGTCGCGGCGGTGACGGTCTCGATTGCGAAGACGGCGGCAGCGGCGGCGACGGCGGCCCGGGTGGCGACGGCGGCGACGGCGGCAACGGCGGTAACGGCGGTAACGGCGGCATCGTCAACGTCACCTACAGGAGCTCCGACGGCGCCCTGATCCCATGCGCCAACTGCCATGCGAACGTCTCCGCCACCGTCGCGGGGGGCGCGGCGGGAGCAGGCGGAGCAGGCGGCAACGGTGGAGCAGGCGGCAACGGCGGACTGAAGGGCCCGCATGAGGGGGACCCCCACATGGACTGCACCGATCACCACGACGGCAATCCCGGTTCCTCCGGCAGCTCGGGCTCCTCGGGCTCGGCGGGTCTGGCCGGTCAGATCGGCGTGATCTCCATCGTCAAGAAGAAGTGCAACATCTGGGATGCCATCTTCAGCACGGCGGTCGCTCTTCCCAAGACCGTGAAGTTCAATTTCGCCTCGGCCTCGGTCAACAAGTATTTCGACACCATGGGCCCGCATCCGTTCGAGAATGCCGACGGAATGCTGACCAGCATCGAGGTCGACGGATTCACCGTCAACTACGGTTCGAGCCAGCTGATCGTCGGCCCCGCCGGCGGCTACAACGTCAGCGTCGGCGTCACGGGACCGGGCAAGATCAACTTCTATTAATCGATACGCTCGCACTGCATAACTGTACGGGACTTATGGCGGTATGAGTCCTGTGCGGCGTCCGGGCCGCTCTCCCACTTCCCCCGGGACGAGCGGCCCGGTCATATTATATCGGGGTAGTTCCCACGGGAGCCGTTGTTGGGGGAGGAATGATGATTCATGGAATAACCGGTGATGTACGCCTTTCACGGGCTGGTAAACTGAGAGTCCGTGGGAAGATGCGGCAACGCATTACGATACAACCTTCTTCGTGGGCGCTTCTATTTCCGTAAAGCGCGTGGCGTGTTGGAAGCGGCGGCGATCTATTACGATGCGATCTTCTTCATAAGCGCTTCTATTTCCACGGCACCGGGGGGATCGTCGGGGTCGGCGGCGGCGAGCATCTCCCGGGCGCGGAGAGAGATCGGGAGCGCCTCGTCGGGCCGGTTCATTTCGACGAACAGAGCGGCGAGGTTGAAGAGCGCGGAGCGTTTCCAGAGCTTCTCCTCGTGCGATAATTCGCGCGAGGGCGGCAGGCTGTCGAACGAGGCAACTGCCCGCAGCAGCAGTATCTCCGCCTCCTCAGGGCGACGGAGCGCGATCAGCACCCGCGCGAAATGAACACGGAAGAACGAGGTGTTCGGAGCATCCTCCCCGAACGACTTCTCCATGATCGCCACGGCACGCCCCAGGAGCGGCAGCGCAACCTCCCGCTCTCCCTGCTCGGCAAGGATGCGCCCAAGCTGGAAGAGGCTGGAACCCCTCATCGAATCCTCCTCCGGAAGAGTCCGCAGGCACGCCTCGACCGCGCGGCGTATGAACCCTTCCCCCTCCTCGGTCATCCCCATCTCCCAGAGCGTGCGTCCCAGATTGATCCGGCTCGTGTTCGTCTTCCGATGGTCGGAGCCGAGCGATATCTCGTAGATGCCGTGCGCGCGACGCAGCAGGCTCTCGGCCTCCTGATACCGCCGGCGGGACATCAGCAGGATCGCAAGGTTGGAGAGGCCGTCGGCGGTCTCCGTCCGCTCCCGTCCGAGCGTGCGCTCACGGATGGCGACGACCTTGCGCAGATGCAGCTCCGATTCCTCCCGACTCCCCCGCAGGGTCAGCACCTCGGCGAGACGGGCCAGAGCGGCCACCGCCTCCGGATCATCGTCCCCGTACTCCTTCGCCCGCAGCTCGAGAGCCCGCCGCAGGAGCGTCTCCGCTCCATCGTACATCCCCCGCTTCTGCAAGGTGAGCGCCAGGTGGGTGAGACTCAATATCGTTTCATGATGACTCGGCCCCAGCGCGCCGCTCTTGACCTCCACCGCCCTGCGGAAGAGAGGCTCGGCCTCCTCACAGGCGCCCCGCAGCAGCATGGTGGAGGCCAGATTGTCCAGGCTTTCACCGGTGGAGGGATGATCGGGGCCGAAAAATCGCTCGCGCAGCGACAGGGCGCGACGGAAGAGCTTTTCGGCCGCCGCGGTCCCGCCGCTCCAGTAGATCAGCTCGCCGATCTGGTTAACGGTGTCGGCCAGTTCACCCCCCTCCGGATGCGTCTCTTCGTACAGCCGGAGTCGTTCGCAGTAGGCGGTCGTCAGATCGTATCCCTTCCCGAGCGCAACCCAGTAGCGGAGGAGTTCGTGCTGCCCTCCCTTCGTGTAGAGGATGCGGAACATATCGATATCGGACACAGCTTCCATCAGCCCATTCCACTCCTTCCCCTCCCTGAGCTGCCACGGAAGCTCATCGGCCTTCCGCTCGTCGAGCGGCTGCTCCCGGAAGTAACGGGCAAGCCGCAGATGCGCCTCGCGGCGCGATCCGTCGCCGGAGAGATACCGGCGCGACACGGCGCGACGGAGATATTCATGGGAGAAGGCGATCAATCCATCGATCTGCGATAAATGATATTCGAGCGCGATGAGAAGGGTCGAGAGAGCCGTTCGCCCGATCCCGGTGATCTCGATCAGCTCGGTCTCGGAAAGCCCGTGCCGGGCGGCGCGCAGGGAGGTCAGCACGTTGCGGACCGCATCCGCTCCGTAATCTCCCTCCAGCCGTTCCAGAACAAGCCGGAAGAGATCGTCGGTGTCGCGGCACGCCAGGTAGTGATCGATCCGCGCATCCAGGTTCTCGAACGAACCGGAGAGGCGGAGTTCCTCCAGCACGGTCCGTAGAAAGATCGGAAGTGAACATTTCGGGTCGTCGGCGATCGTCCTGAGCTGGGCCGCAGAGAGCCCCTTGCGATATTCCCCGAGAAACCGGACGGCGATCGCCTCCCGCTCCTCCCGTTCCAGCAGGGCGATCGGAAGCTCACGGCATCCCCGTTCGCGAAGCACGCTCAGCTCGACCGGCTCCTGGACGTCGGTCGGAAGGAGGGAGGTGGAGAGAATAAGCCTGACATTCGGCGGAAGGGAGGGAGGAAGCCACCGCAGCCTGCGCGAGGCCTCATCGAGCCGGTCCAGTCCATCTATGACGATCACGATCGGGCCGGCAAGACCTTCAAGCAGGTGGGGAAGTTCGCGTGCGATAGTTCCGGTTCCGGCCGGCCGCGGCTCCCTGCCGAACCGCTCGCCGATCTCCGCGACAAGCCGCTCCAGAATCATCTCACCCTGCGATCCACCCGACGCGGCTTCGACATAATGTTCGAAGAAGAAGATGGAGGGATTGCGACGGCGGAAGTTCCCTCCCCAGTACGCAAGCTGTGAGCTCTTGCCGATCCCCGGCTCCCCGGTCACGACAAGCGGCGGTCCGTCGCCGACGGCATGTTCGTTCAGCAGCCGCAGATATGCTATGCGTGCGATATACGCGCGTCGCCGCTGGGCCGCGTACGCCGCATGGTTCCTGCGCTCGACGTCGTGGACCGAGGGGAGTCGGTCGGTCGGCCAGTCGCGTTCGATCACCGCGAGAAGATCCTCCCGGACCTTTCTGCCGAGATCGACAGGATCGCTGAACGTCCTGACCGGGCGGCCGCTCGATTCCAGGGCTCCGCGCAGCGCTCGTACCTTCTCCAGCTCCCCGGCATCGATGCCGTCGTCGGGCCCCTCCGGCTCCCGGCAGTAGATGAACGCTCCGGCGGCCGCCGCTGGATCGTGGACGACACCGTAGAGGCATTCCATTTCAGTGATGCTCAGCTCGTCCACTCCGGCCTCCTCGATCCAGGGATAACGCTGGAGCAGCTCGTAGTCCTTCTGCAGCTCATGCAGCTTCGGGACCCATCCGTATCGTGAACCGAGAATACCGATGAAGTAGGGGCGGCAGCGATCGATCTCTTCAAGACATGTTCTGACGACCCGTCCCATGCTCGCCTCCTCCTCGGTCACCCCCCACCGGAGATCGATCTCTGTGAACTCCACACCGCGCGAACGGCAGAACCGCCTGACCTCCGGGAAGACATGCTTCGCCAGATGATCCCGTTCTCCCTGAAGGTCGTGGAACGTCGAGGAGACGAACAATCGGAGCTCGGGCGATATCGAATGCGTGCCGTGCATGCTGTTGGCGTATTGTTCTCCGGGAGCTAGCTTGCGCCGCCCGAGTCTCCGGCCCTCCGGAGAACGTATCGTTCCGCGCGGAAAGCCCGAAGATACGGCGCGCCGCCGAACGGGTATCATCCTCTCCGCGCTCTGCCATGAACGTGCAGCACGACCCTGTAATGAGACCACACGATCCGGAATTCCGCACACGGCTCGATGCGACGGTCAGCCGGAAGCGCAAGATCGAGATGCTTCTGGAACGCTCGCTGGCATCGTACAGATCGGATGTTCACGGCGCGCTCGATCTGGCCAGGGAGGCGCTGGAGATCGCACGGAGCATACGCTTCAAGCCGTCGATCGCAACGGCTCTCCGGTGCATCGGCGGCTTCCAGTATCTCCTCGGCGGGCTCGCCGAGGCGCTGGAGAACCTGCACGCTGCCGCCGACATATCGGAGAAGATCGACGACCGTCCCGGACTTGTCCGTGCGCTTCAGAAGATTTCCGACGTCCGGGTCCGGCAGGGGGAGCTGATGGAGGCATATCGCGTCGCGGTGCGCTGTCTATCGCTCTGCGAGCATGGGGTCGACGCCGAGACGCTCGCCCTCGTCCAGGCTTCCGTCGGCGTCCTCTTCGACCGGCTCGGGGAGTTCGACAAGGCGCTCGAATACACCCAGCAGAGCCATGCCGGCTACCGGAGCCTCGACAACCGGGCGGCGGCGGGGGAGGCGCTCTTCCATATCGGCGACATCTACCGCAGGTTCAGGGATTGGGAGACGGCGCTGCCGTACTACAGGGAGAGTCTGACGACGGCTCGCGAGGTGGGGGACAGATATCTGGAGATCTCCATCCTGGAGGTGCTCGCCACGTTCCACCTGGAGCGCGAAGAGCACGAGCAGGCGCTCGCGATGACCGGGGAGATGCTGACCATAGCCGACGAGCTCGATGTGGCGCCCCAGAAGGTGATCGCCCTTTCGCTTCTCACGAACGTCCATATATCCCAGAACAACCTTGAAAGCGCGCTCGCGAACAGCGAGAAGACGATGAGGCTGCTTCGCGACGGCGAGGTGCGGGAGCTGCGGGCCCATGCCTCCCTTGTGCGCGGCGATATCCTTCTCCGCATGTCGGATCCCCGACGCGCGCTCGGCTGGCTGACGAAGGGGCTCAGCGCGGCACGGCGCGCCGGACGGGTCGATCTGGAGCCGGAGGCGCTACGCCTGATCTCGGCCGCGCATGAATCGCTGGGCGATACGTCGAAGGCGTTCGAGATCTTCAAGGAATACGCCGGCACGCTCCGGAACCTCTCCACGTTCCGTCAGCAGAAGGCGCTGGCGGAGATGAAGCTGCGGAACGATATCCAGGAGGCGGAAAAGGACCGTGAGCGACATCGCCGGCATGCGGCCGAGCTGCAGCGGGAGGTGGAGTTCAAACAGCGCGAGCTGGTCGCCTCGGCGCTTCATCTGGTGCAGAAGAACGAGGCGATGGAGGGATTGAAGAGCGAGCTGCTCCGGATCGCCGCCACACTCCCGGCCGGGGCGGACTCCGATCTGCGCGGGGTCGTGCGACGGATGGAGGGGTACGGCGACGTCGATTCCGGATGGGTGGAGTTCCAGGGGAAGTTCAACGCCGCCAACCCGGAGTTCATTCATCGTCTCTCCGGCGGCTTTCCGGCGCTGACACCGACCGAGCTGAACGTCTGCGCCCTGCTGAAGATCAACCTTTCCTCCAAGGATATCGCCAATCTTCTGAATATCGCGCCGAGAAGCGTCGACATCTATCGTTCAAGGATACGCAAGAAGCTCGGGCTGGAAGCCGAGACGAATCTCACCTCCTTTCTCTCCTCGTTCTGATCTCTTCGGTCGTCCGCATCACCCGCCGCCGCTGTATAGATTTTGTAGCGGTGCATCGCCATGTCCGGCCTCTCTAGTTTTGTGACGTGACATCGATGATGGCTTCACAACACTAAACGAGGGTACGACAATGACGGCACACACATATCGAAGCAGGATTCTTCTTTCAGCGGCAGTTCTTCTTGCGGCGCTTGCCGGAACAGGCTGCGGTGACGATACGGTCTCGGGAGACCTCGGGGAGCCGGTCAGTTCGAAGCCGTTCGGATCGAACCTGCCGGACGACTTTCATCTTTCCGCCGTGACGCAGATCGACGACACGATCTATTTCTTCGGAGGGAAGGATGACGTTTCGGGAGAGGGGACGACCCGGGTCATGGCGTATGATCTGGTGAAGGGCGTCTGGAGCGAAAAAGCGTCGATGAGAGTCCCCCGCGTATCGCCCGGGGTCGTGGCGGCGGGGAAGGAGATCTTCGTGATCGGGGGACAGAACAGAGATATCGCTGCACGAGAGACCTGGAAGTACGTGGAACGATATGACATCGTGACCGACTCATGGAGCACGCTGAGGGATGTGACGCTCGACGACTACGACGGCACCAGCAGCCGCTACTTCACCGCCGGCGACGGCAGGATCTTCACGGTTTCCACACGCCGTGTGGATAACTCGCTCCGCCTCTACGAATCGGTCGACGGCGAATCGTGGAAGGAGCACCGCGCGCAGCTTCCGGCGCTCGACGAGCCGACGCTGGTAGGAGGCGAGGGGAAGGTTTATATCCTGGGGCGAGATGGATCAGGCGGGTCGATCATCTTCGTGGAGTTCGACATCGCGACCGGAGCGTTCACGAAGAAGAGCGCACCGCGATATTCGGAACGTGGTTACGCCAGCAGCAGCTTCATACGCGACGGAAGGATCTATAAGATCAACTCGTACGAAAAATCACCGAGAGCGATGGAGATCTACGAGGTCGCGACCGACACATGGACCCGGATCGACATTCCCATCGCCTACAGATTCAATGCGATCTACACGCCGATATTCACCGACGGCGAACGGGGAGAAGTGTACTTCGTGGCTCCGCCCCACATCCGGAACGGATTCTTCTTCGATATTTCATCGAGGACCTTCTATACCAGATAGAAGGCCGAACCGATCCGGAAAGTACACGGAACGGGCGTCTCCCCTGGGACGCCTGTTCTTTTTCCATCGACCCGGGCGGCCATGGAGGGAGAATCGTGGGCGCTCCTCTACTTCATTTCGATATCGATGATTGCCTCCCCCTTCTCCTTCAGATACGCTCGAATAATGTCCGCATAAATCTTCGGGCCGTTATCCGAGTTGGTGAAGATCAGCAGTCCCTGCCGTGACTTCGGAAGAAGGAAGAAGATCGAATGGGCGCCGGGATCATCTCCACCGTGGGAGAGCGCATATTCGCCCTCCCCCAGGGGATCGTAGATGAACCAGCCCAATCCGATATAACGATCCTGCTTGGTGACGGTCGTATGGCGTATCATCTGCTCCCGGACCTCATCCGACAATCCCTCGCCGTTCAGCACCGAGACCAGGAGCTTCCCGTAATCCTCGATAGTGGTCTTGACAAGATCGGCGGCATTCGGCCTTCTGTTCCTGATGATGGGAAGAACCTTCCCGTTCGCATCGTGCGGAACGGCAAACCTGATGGAGTCGGCATCCTGCCATGTGAAACAGGTCGAGTTCATACCGAGAGGCTTGAAGAGGAGTTCGTCGGCCAGAGTATCGAGAGACTTCCCGAACCTGGCTTCAAGCGCACGACGCAGGTACTCGTACCCTTCTCCTGAATACTGATAGCGTGTCCCGGGATCGAAATTGAACGTCAGACGGCCGGAGGCTTCTTCCCAGCGCCAGTTCGCAAACCCGCTGCTCTGATTGAGAATATGGCGTGTCGTGATGACCCTGCTGCGCGGGTCATCCTTCACATCCGGGTCGGTCCAGTAATAATGGAGAGGTTCGTCGAGATCCCACCGGCCGGCACTCACGAGCCTGAGCGTGACGATCGCCGTCACCATCTTCGTGAGCGATGCGACATTGAAGACCGCATCGGAAGGGGCGGGTCGGCCGGTCTCCAGCTCTCCGTATATCCTGACCGGCTCAAGCCGCCCGTCACGGATCACTCCAATCGCCAGCGCCTCTACCTTCTGCTCCCTGATCCATTTGTTCACCTGGTCGGCGTTATCGAAATCGGGGATCGATGATATATCCTGAGCCTGATGATCGAAGCTGAGGCCCCGGGCCAGCTTCCACTCACCCTCCTCCAGAACCCAGACATGGGTGAACCTGGCCCGGCTGGTAAAGCGCTCGGGCTCATCCTGCCGCAAGGCATAGAAGCGATGAATGCCCGTCTGAACGGCGCCATACACTACACCTTGCCGTCGCAACGGATAGACCTCGAGTGATCCCTCCTGCAGGACTCTTCGCACCCTGTAGTCCAGACCGCAGACGTTGTTCCTGAACCCCTGAATGAACGCCTGCTTGGATGATGTGATACCCCCCTCATCATGGTAGAACTCAAAGTTCGAGCTCAGCAATCGCTCGAACTGCGAGGTATCGCAGCCGTTGAAACCGACGGAGAAGAGGAGGCTGTCCTTCTGCTTCAGTGTGGTAAACAGATCGGCCGCGTCCGTCTGCGCATACGTCGGCAGCCACGCTACGACGAGAGCGCCAAGTAGCAGGAGAGTCCTGGATACGTTTCTCATGTCGGGAGGGAGAGCGAGGGACCTGTGAGTTGTTCGATCGGCGTGACTTCGGGGACAGGCTGCCGCCCATTATCGCAACCGGAGATGCCTGGGCCTGTTGCGTCCGAGCATCCCGTGGGCGGGCTCGTGTCGCATGAGAAGCGCCGTACTATGAAGCGCATCGGAAGTTGCAGGATCGCACACGGGGCGATCAACAAATCCAGGCGGTTGCCCGGAAGGAACGCTCGTGGGCCTGCCGGGTGGGAAATGTTTCGGTAACTCTATAACGGAGCCTGAAGAAACGAAGAGCGCCCTCATCAGGCGCTCGGATATCGAAGACCGATACGGATCCATCTCGGCCGAAGTCTTATAACTACCTCTCGCATTTCCGCTCCGGCAACAACGGCCGGCTCATCACAACCGCTCGATCAGCGCCTCCACGATCCTCCGTGCCGCATCGCCGCTCCCGTAGGGGTAGGAAGGGCGCGACATCCGCTCATAGAGCATCGGATCGCGCAGAAGCTCGGTGGTGACGCGGACGATATCCTCGCAGAGCACACCCGCCAGCACCCCGTTGCCGGCGGCGATGGTTTCGGGGCGTTCGGTGGTGGAGCGGAGGATAACGACCGGTTTGCCCAGCGCGGGCGCCTCTTCCTGGATTCCCCCGGAGTCGGTCATGATAAGACGGGAACGGCTCATCAGACGGATGAACGGGATATAGGGGAGGGGGGAGGTGACGGTGATCCTGGGATGCGTCCCGAGATGGAGCGCCGCGGCCCTGCTCACCTCCGGGTTCGGATGCATCGGGAAGACGACCCGCACATCGGGATGCTCCTCGACGATCCGGCGAACCGCCTGGAAGATGTTGCGCTGCGCGTCGCCGAAATTCTCGCGACGATGCGTTGTGAGCAGGATAAGCGATTCATCCTCCGGGACCGGCTCCGATCCGGTGATCGCCGCCAGCGCGTCGATCACCGGGTTCCCCGTAACCACAACGGAACCGGGGTCCACAAGCTCGGCGATCAGACGCTCCCGGTTCCCCTCCGTCGCCGCTAAATGGAGCGATGCGGTCTGCGTTATCAGCCGCCGGTTCATCTCCTCGGGGAAGGGATTGTACCTGTCGTCCGTCCGCAGCCCCGCCTCGACATGCGCCACCGGAATCCTCATGTAGAAGGCGGCGAGCGCCGCGGCGAACGCGGAGGTCGTATCCCCCAGCACCATCACCATCTCCGGCTCGCGCGCCGCGTAGACCGCCGAGATCTCGCGCAGAACCTCGGCCGTGATCCCGGCCGAACTCTGGTCGGGACGCATGATCTCCAGATCGTGATCCGGCTCGACCCCGAAGAACTCCAGAATCGGCGCCGTCAGATCACGATGCTGCCCCGTGTTGACGACGATCGTCTCGAAACGGTCGTCGTCCCGCAGCCGCCTGATCACCGGCGCCAGCTTGACGACATCGGGCCGTGTTCCGATCACCACAAGAATCCGGCGACGCCTCGTCATATCAACCTCCGATATGCATCGGCGGTCCCGGCCGCTACTCGGCTCCAGAGATACTCGGCGCGGATCAACCTCACCAGCTCCTCCGACTTCGGCGCCGCGAGCGTCGCCTCGACGGCCCGCGCGATCGACGAGATCGATCCCGGCTCGATATACCTGGCGTGATCCCTGAAATACTCGGTCGTCCCTCCGTACCGTGTGATCGCGATATTTGCTCCGGCCAGCCCCGCCTCAAGCGCGGCAATCCCCGGTGTCTCGAACCAGGAGGGGAGCACGAAGCAGCGGCACGCGGCGTAGGCTGAGGCGAGCATCGGAGAGTCGTTCTCCAGTCCATCTATGATCACGATATTTCTGTTCGTCGCCGCCTCGCTCATGATCCGTTCCGAATAGTCGTTCTTCTGAATCTTCCCGATGATCACCGCCGGATGATCGATCCCCTTCAACGCCCTGACGAGCGAGAGGACGTTCTTCCTCACCGAGCCGATATGCCCCACGTTCAGGATGAAATCGCTGATACCGTATCTCTTCACGAAAAGAGAAGGATCGGCATCGGCGAAGCGGGGATCGACCCCGTTCGGCACGACGCTGATCCGGTCGGCGGAGACACCGAATCCCTCCTCTATCAGCCTCCCCTCCTGAACGGTGTTCGGCAGCACGCCGTTCGCCGCCCGGCAGACGCGGGCGGTGATCCCGTAATCGGTCCGGACACCGCTCACCAGACGCCCCAGCATCTTCTCCATGCGGAGCGTCATCCGTATCTGCGCGGGGGAACGGAGCGTGAAGAAAATGGAGGAGACCACGAACGGTATACCGAACTCGCGCAGGCGGATCGCAAGATCGTGGGTCATCATGTTCGCGCCGAAGAGATGCACCAGATCGTAGTTCTCCTTCTCGATCCCGCTCCACTGATCGAAGAAATCGACCCGGTGCCCAAGCTCGCGAAGCCCCCTGACGGTCTCTTCCACCTGAACGCGGGGACCGCCGCTGACCATCCGGATGCTCTGTTGCGCCGCCACGCAGATTCTCATTGCCGCATCCGGGTATTGATATCCTCGATTGAATGCACGATCGTCTTCAGCCCCGTTCTCCTGATCCGCATGTAGTCGTCGGGACGCCGGAGACCGGGAGGGGGGACGCTCCATTGTATATCGGAAAGGAGTATAGTTCCTCCCCGCACGAAACCGCGCCGGCCGTCCGGCAGCACGATCCGGAGCGCGACGGACGGGTCCGCGTCCAGCTCGAGGTCGAGGCGTTCGCCCGACCATTCGGCCGCATGGTATGCCCGGCTCCGCAGATTCCACCATCGCGCATAGTCGGCGAACGTCACGCTTTCCACACCGGCGTTGCGTACTGCGCCGAAGATTTCATCGAGCAGCCCCCCCGCCTCATGTGTCGGATGATGATAGAAGATGAGCGGCCTGTCGTACGCGAGCTTTTCTTCGACTGCCCGGCCGTAGTATTCCACCATCTCCCGCTCCGTTCCGCGCACCCGAAGAAAATTCCCGACGGAGACCGGATGGATCGGCACCTGGAGCGCCGGAGAAAAAGCTCCCTCCAGCGCCGGGTTGAACGGCAGATCGTCGTAGGCGAGCGCGAACTCGGAGGAGTAGAGGAACCCCTGATCGCGCACCGCGCGTCCGAGCGCCCGGTTCCAGCGTCCGTTGGGAGCCGCGAACCCGACCGGATCGAGCCCCGCGCGACGGAGAAGATACGTCGCCTCCGCCATGTTCGCCGCGTTCGGCTCGTAGGTCGGGTAGGTTCTGTGGGTCCGGCAGTGGACGGCGATCTCCTGCTCCTCGAACCTCGTAAAGAGATCGAGCCACTCCTCATGCGCCTCGACATGCAGGAACCAGCTCATGGCGACGCCGCAACGTCTCGCCGTACGATACAGATCGAGGATCTGGGCGCGCGTGCCGTAATCGGTGTCGATCCGGAAGCAGAAGATGTTCGGGCGCTCGTCCGGGAAGAACCATATGTGGAGATAGGGAAGTCCGCGGAGCGCATGGAGCTCCATGAGAGCATGTTCGACCAGTCGCCGCACCTCCCCCTTGGAGACGACCGAGACCACTTCGCTCGGATATCGTCCGGAGGGAGTATGAAACTGTCTCCGGGCGGAACGGGTGTCGACCGTCAATCCGTCGATATCGAGCCCGAGCCATCCGATATATCCCCCCTGAACCTCCCTGAACGAAAGGAGCCCGCCGAAGAGATCGGAACCGCGATGCCGCCGGACGGGAGCATGCAGATCGAGGAGCATGATGCCGGTTCGCGTCGCCTCCTGATCGGAGGGGAGAAGGGACCGAACCTGTGACCGGCGGATCTCCCGCGCCGGCAGGCTCCCCAGATGATTCCCCGTATCGAGCACGGCTCCGCCGCCACGCAGGTAGCCGGTCAGGCGCTCGCGCATCGCGCCGCCGATCGCTCTGTTGACGATAACGACGCTGTACCGGTCGGCGTCGATCGTCCCCGCGCCCGACACACGCTCGTACGCCACGCCGCACTGTCGGAGCACGATCGTCCACCCGAGACCCGGCTCCACGATTCCTATGACAAGGCGACGATTCATTTTCCGGTAATGAGTTCGATGTCGCGACGCGATACTCCGCCGGCCAGGAGCGAGAGGAGGGCGAAGGCAAGCCAGAGAAGGGGGGCCAGCCGGATATCTCCCAGTCCGAACATTACTCCCGCCGCGATCACAAGGGCCGCGACAGCGACGGCGGGAAGGAGGGCGCGGCCCACCGGCACCTGGAACGCTCCCCTGAACTCCCTGTACATGATCGTGGTCATCACGACCTCCCCGGCGACGATCGCCGCGGCGGCTCCCTCGGCGCCCCAGAGACGGGTGAAGAGAAGGATCATGACGGCCGACACGACGGCGCTGACGACGCTCACGCGCAGATAGGAACGTTCCCGTCCGGCGGCGATCAGGCTGTAGGCGAAATAGCTGTTGAGAAGCGTGACGGCCGGGTACCAGCTCACGATCGCCAAGGTCCGGGAACCGGAGGCGTATTCTTCTCCGAAGACCGTCTCCAGAATCGAGCCTGCGCAGAGGGTGATGACGACGCTGAGGGAACATCCCCCCGTCACGACCCATCTGAGCGCCGCGGTCAGAGCTTCCGTCATCCTCTCGCTCCCCCTGGCCCACATCGCGGAGACGGCGGGGAGAAAGAGGGCGATGAAGATCCTGTCGGCCATCATCAGCGTGGTCGCCACCCTGAGGACGGTCCCCAGCACGCCGGTCTCGGCTGTCCCGTAGTAGAGGGCGACGGCGATCGGAGGGAGCGCCTGGATTCCCTGGGCCAGCAGCGCGCCGACCCCGATCGGCAGCGACATCGTGAGCATATCGCGATAGGGACGAAGGCCGCTCCCCCGGTCTCCTGCTGTAAAGTCCTCCCCCCGCGCCCGCAGCAGCAGCCACGCGGCGGCGGCCAGGTTCG
The DNA here is from genome assembly GCA_966250335.1 of uncultured bacterium. GTDB lineage: Bacteria > Bacteroidota > Ignavibacteria > OLB7 > OLB7 > OLB7. The sequence goes on from CBINGZ010000001.1 coordinate 225,124, forward strand.
CGGCGATCTGCACCAGCGGGACGATCGACATATCCTCTTCCGATCGTACCAGAAGATAGACGCCCCCCGCGTAGATCACTCCGTTGAGAAACTTGGAGACGGTGACGGCGCTGTAGTTGCGGATCCCCTGGTGATACCAGTCGAGCAGGATCGCGTACGAGAAGGTGTACCAGAGGTAGAGGCGCACGACCCGCGCCACCTGGGGATCGGTCGGCAGTACGGCCAGCAGCCCCTGTCCCACCAGAAAGACCGCGGCGGCCAGGACCAGCTCCAGCACGACGATCCGGCGGAGCGCGGTCCCCCGGCTGCCGGCCGGACGGGCGGCCTCGCGGATACCGAGGGTGTTCAACCCGAGATCGACCAGCCAGAGGGCGTAGGTCAGCACCGAAAGTCCGACGGTAACGACGCCGAAGCCGGAGGGCCCGAGCGTCGCCGTCAGATGAATCACGGCGGCGAAGCCGAGCCCCCGGGCCACGACGTCGCCGGTCAGCGCCCAGAGGGCGTCAGCGGCGGTGCGCGCCATCCCTCAATCCTTCCACGATCCTCACCAGCCGCTCCTCCCGGCGTCTCCGGGGGAATCGTTCCACGATATGTCTACGTCCGCGCACTCCTTCGATCTCCGGAAGCGCCCGCGCCCGCTCGATCGCCGCCCGCAGCTCGTCGCGTCGCCCCGGCTCGATCACGAACCCGTGCCCCTCCAGCGCCGTCGGCACGCCGCCGACCCGCGTTCCGACCCCGATGCAGCCGCAGAGAAGCGCCTCGCAGAGAGAGTTGGGCAATCCCTCGCGAAGCGATATCTGACAGTAGATCTCCGCGCTGCGATAGTAGGGGAGAAGATCACGGCGCGGGATCAGCGGCAGCAGCTCGATGTTCCCGGCGATCGAGCCGATCCTCTCATGCAGCGACGGATCGACACCGATGACCCGGAACCGGAGATCGGGCAGTTCCGCCGCGACCTCCGCCAGCAGATCGATCCCCTTGAGCTGCGCCCGCTCCCAGGTCGTGCAGTTCGCCACGCAGAGAACGCCCGCATCCTTGGGCCAGGCGGGGGTCCAGAAGTCGGTGTCGTAGCCGGTCGGGAGGCATTCCACCTGCGGCAGATCCTCGCCGATCCTGGCGCGCAGGTCACGGCGGAGGCTTTCATCCACCACCAGGATGCTGTCGGCCCTGCGGAGCGCGAAGGCGAGCAGACGACTTTTCCACGGGCTGAGCCAGATGCCGTAGCCGAGCGCCGGCTCCCTGGCGACATCGACACCTCCGAGAATGATGATCGACTTTCTGCGCGCCAGCATCGCGGCGGCCACCATGAAAAAAGCATATGCCGATCCGAACCAGCATATGCTTACGTCAGCCGAGAGGGCGCCGCGCACGATCCGCGCCACGCCGCGCAGCCCGGATCCGATATGGGAGACCACAGTGAAATGCCGTCCGAGAAGCTCGATGTCGTCCCGGATGAACGGCATGTCCATCGTCGATGTAAGAAAGACCTTCAACCGCCGTTCGTCGGGCACGTTCGTCGCGAGATTAAGCAGGAACGTAGGTCAACCTGATCACATCCTCGCCGATCCGATCACTGGTCACAAGGCGGAGCGGCGGCCGGGGTCCGGCGAAATATGGCGTGCCGTGACCAAGCACGACGGGATGCAGGTAGATTCGATACTCATCGATCAGGCCACGTTCGGTGAGGCTCTGCGCCAGGCTCGGGCCGGCAACTTCGATCTCCCCGTCGCGCTCGGCCTTCAACTTGCGGATCGCCCCCTCGAGATCATCCTCAACAAGCCCGGCGTTGGGACCGACCGACTCCAGCGAGCGCGAGACCACCCATTTCGGCTGGTTCCGCCACGCCGCCGCGAAGGCGTGTTCCTCCGCGCTCCATTCAGGATGATCGTCATCCCAGTACCGCATGATCTCATACATCTTGCGACCGTAGAGACTCCCCGCCTGCCCCTGAGCCTCCTCGATGAAGTGGCGGAAGAGGGTGGGGTCCGGCGCAAACGCCATGTGATCGACGTAGCCGTCCAGCGACTGGTTCATTCCGAACACGAGCTTGGCCATACGTACTTCCTCTCCTTACGCGGCATATCGGTGACCGTCTGAGGCGTTGTCGGCATGACTTCCCCTGCGGGCGGCCGGGGCGCTGAAGGCGCGGCGGACCGGCGACGCAAAGAGAGAGGCAATCGAGGCCGTTGCGATCGGCGAGCCGGAGGGCGTCGCCGATCGCGCCGACGGACTACCCTCCGGGTACCGGTTCGATCTCATCCTCGTCGGGCGAGGGAGCATAGTTGGAGGGATCGACCAGATCGGGATCGCCGACGATGGCGATCGTGAAGTTCCGCAGGTATGCCCGCGCCGCCTGGTTCATCTGAGCCGGCTTCATGTCGCGGATGGCGGTCACCGTCCGGAACGCGCTTCGCCACGAGCCGGTGTAGAGGTGGGAAATCCCCATCTCGTTCGCCTGCGACTCGTTCGTCTGCTCGCGTATATAGTTATTTGTGAGCCATCCGACAAGCCCCGATTTCGCGGAGTTCTCACTGATGGTGATCGTCCTGAAGAGATCCACCACGTTGTTCTTCGCCACCCGCCACGCGGAATCGGGAAGTGTGGTGGAGACGGAAATCTCACCATACGATGATTTTCCGAAGTTCACGTCGGCATCGGGGGCGTAGCTCAGATTCCGCTCCACCCGGATCTCCCGGAAGAGATGCCCGTTCAGAAAGCTCGTCAGACGCATCATCGGGAAGTAGAGGGAATCACCGCGGTTCGGCGCCAGGTAGCGCGCCTTCACCCAGCTCGTCACGGCCTGCTGGCCGCCGTAGGGGGGACGGACGATCAGGATCGACGAGTCGGCGTTCTGAGGGGTCGGGATCTCCGGCTCCTCGTAGTTCCCTTCAGGAAGCTTCCCGAGCGTGGCGGCGATCTTGTTGTGGAGATCGGCGCTGTCGACGTTGCCGACCACCACCAGCAGCAGACGCGACTTCACGAAGAGACCGCGATAGAAGTTGAGAAGCTGCTGCTCGCCGATCCCGGGGATATCGGCCTCCTGCGCGAACCGACCGTAGGGGTGATTATGGTAGAAGGCGCTATCCACCAGATACTGCGCGTACGACTCCGGGTTGACGAGCCGGTTCCTGAGCGCAAGAACGGTCCGCTCCTTGGCGTTCCGCAGCTCCTGAGCGTCGATCTTCGGGCGCATGATGACGCCGGTGAAGAGCTCCCAGGAGGGATCGAAGTTCTCATCGACGCACCGGAGCGTCATGGTGGAGAAATCGCGGCCGGCGGCGGGGATGATCCCGGTCACCATGCGATCGAGCACCCTGCGATATTCCGCCTTCGTCATCTCCGCCGGACCGCTGAGCGGCGGGAGGTCGAGCGCCAGATCCTCCACGGCGGGGGAGATCCCGCGCGGGAGCACCGTCACCCCTCCCTTGATGAAGAGTTTTGCGGCGATCACATGGTTCGCGGCGCCGGTGGGACGGAGGATCACCTCCAGCCCGTTGACCGTGAATTCCTTCACGTTGTTCGGCATGCCGCGATAATAGATCACCTGCCGCTGCTTCGCGCTGGAGGCGCAGCCGGCCGCTCCAAGCGCGGCGGCGATGACGAGCGCCGCCGCGAACCATCCTGAAAACCTCGACACTATTGTTGGAGTTGTCATAATCGGCAATGAAGGAATTGGGGGGACCTTATCTCAGAGATTCCACGGGCTTCACATTGTAGGGCCTGACCGCTTCCTGAAGATTCATCTTCCCGAGCGTCTCCTCGTTGGTCGCGATGCCGAGCACATACGGCTTTCCCTTGATATACTGACGGACGTAGCGCTGGATATCCTCACGCGTCACCTTGGAGAGATCATCCAGATAATTCTTGAAGTAGTCGATGCCGGTCGTGCTCCACCAGAACCCGAGCGTGTGAATCCAGTCGGTGGTCTCCTCGCTCTCGTAGAGATGCTCCACGCGAAGGATCGCCTTGGCGGTCTCCAGCTCCTCGTCGGTGAAGTAGCTCGGATCGTCGAACGCCTGGATCTCCTCCCAGAGAGCGTCGAGCGCCGTCTTCACGTTCTCCGGTGCCGAGATGACCTGGACGCTGATCGGTCCCACGTACCGCTGCGTGTAGTAGCTGATCCCGGCCCCCTGGCCGATGCCGCTCTCCACCAGCTTCCGCTGGAAGCGCGACTGCGGCTGCCGGAGAATGAAGAGGAAGACGTCGGCGGCGTAGGTGGAGGCGTTATCCACACCGATGGAGGGACCGTGCCAGCGGAAATCGATCTGCGCCAGTTCGATCGGGACCGGGACCACCACCAGCTTGTTCTCCGTCAGCGGCTTGGCAAGCGGCGGCTTCTCCTTCGCGAACGGATCGGCGCCCCGCTTCCAGCTCGAGAAATATCGCTTGGCGTAGTTGTGAACCGTCGCCGAATCGACGTCGCCGGCGACCATCAGAACGGAGTTGTTGGGGATATAATATTTCGACTGGATCGCCCGCATCTTCTCCGGCGTCGCCGACTTGATCACCGGGCGCTGGCCGATCGGCTGCTTGCGGGTGACCACATCCCCCCAGAGAACTTCCTCCATCGCCCTGTTGAAGGGGAAGAAGGGGGAGGACTCATGTCTGTCGAACTCTCCGATCACCACTTCGCGCTCCCGCTCCAGTTCCATCGGATCGAAGAGTGGAGTCTGGACCGTGTTTGCCATCAGCTCCATGCCGCTTTCCAGATTATCGACCGGAAGGGTGAAGTAATAATTCACCACCTCCTCGCGCGTGGTGGCGTTCCAGATGATGCCGAGCTGACTCAGCACCGAGCTGAACTCCTCGAAGCTTTTGTACGTGCTGTTCCCCTTGAAGAACATATGCTCGTACAGATGGGAAAGTCCGGCGAACTCCGGTCCCTCGGTGAACGATCCGTTGCGCACGGCAAGCTCGACGGTGGCGATCGGGACGAGATGGTTTTCCACCACCAGCACCTCGAGTCCGTTGTCGAGCGTGAACTTGGCATATTCCTTTTCCGGCGCCGCGGCGCGCTGCTGGGCATCGGCTGCGGTCGGCAGCGAGAAGGCGAGAAGCGCGGCGAACATGAGCGCCGCCGATCGACGGTATGTGAGACCGTATGCGAACATGAATCCCCCGGGATGTGTCTTCATCAGACTCTTGATGGATCTCTTCATTGTGTTGAATGCTCCGCGCCCACTCACATTCGGCGAACGGCGGAAGGAATATACAATCTCACGGGAGATCACCTTCCGTATGGAACCCTCACGCGGCGGAGATACTCGGGATGCGACGCCGGAATATTCCTTTCCCATAGACGCACCAGAGCCGCGAAATAACGTCCGGTCGGGTGCATCCGGTTGTGATCGAACGTCGCGCGCTCCCCGTTTCCGTTCACGAGAGCTGGAAACGTTCAACCAGGGATCGGAGACGATAGTTCAACGAACTTCCGGCGGAACCGCCGGAAACGTCCGGAGCAGAGGAAAGTTTCATAGGGGATGATGGAACAACTTGCCGCCGTTCGTGTTCTGATGTCACGTCGCTTGTCGGGTGATATTCGATCATCACCGGAGGGTAGCTATATTGTCCGGCTTGATCGAGGCTCCCTCTCACAGGAGAAACGGAGCCGAACGGACCGACTCTTCATTTATGAGCGACGACCTGACGACCGGGGATCTTACGGCAGCCGCGGCCGGCATCAGACTGCTTCTGACCGATGTGGACGGCGTGCTGACCGACGGAGGCGTCTACTACGGCGCCGACGGAGAGGTCATGAAACGGTTCAACATCCGCGACGGTATGGCCGTGGAACGCCTTCGCGCCGTCGGCGTGGAGGTCGGCATCATCACGGGGGAACGGTCGGAATCGGTGCTCCGGCGCGCGGAGAAACTGAGAATCGATCTTGTCCATCTTTTCTGCAAGGATAAACCCGCGGTACTGCGGGAGGTCATGGAACGGCACGGGTTCGAGGCGGAGGAGATCGCCTATATCGGCGACGACGTCAACGATGTGGAGGTCATGAAGCTGGTGGGGCTGCCGGCAGCGCCGGGAGACGCGCTGCCGCAGGCGCAGGAAGTGGCACGGTATATCTGCCGCAGACCGGGAGGGCACGGGGCCTTCCGCGAGTTCGCCGAGCTTATCATAGCGGCGAGAAAGGGAGAGCCGGCCCCCGTCTGGCCGCTCGGCGGGAAAATCTGAGCCTCTCTCATACGTCCCCCTTTCCCCGACCGATGCTTCCCGACCCGCCTCGACCGACGTCGGAAGGTGTCCCGACAGTCAACCCGAACCTTACATCAGCATTGAACATATGCGCTTCGGTTTCTTGATCCTCTGCATGCTTCTCCTCCCGTTCTGCGCGCTCCATGCCCAGACGGGACAGGGGGGCGGTGATACGTCACAGACTTTCACCCCCGACTGGGACTGGACCCCCGAACAGTTCATGGCGAATGAACTCGCGTACGGTCTGGGCGGATTGAAGGGATGGCAGAACACCAAATGGAATATCGCGTTCGACGTCTCCCTCCGCTCCGACGGCAAGGAAGGAAGCCGTTTCCACTACGACTGGAACCGCAGCAAGAATGAATGCGTCGTTGAGGGGAAGACCCCGGACGGCAGAGCGTGGCGCGTCCATTTCTCCGATGTCGCGGGGATGAAGGGGACCGCCACCGTCGACAGCATGCCGGTGCTGGAGTCCGAGCTTCCCGGCATCCTCAAGATGGCCTACGGCCGCTTCCGCGCCGACTGCCATGCCCTCTTCCTGCCGTTCGAACTGCTCGATCCCGGCGTTTCGCTGACGATCGGCACCGATACCTCGATCGACGGCGCCACCTATTCGATTCTGGAGGCCTCCTTCGCCCGGGACTCGGCGCTCAATTTCACCAGCAACTACTGGATTCACGTCAGCTCCCAGACGAAGCAGATCGACGGCTATCGCTACCTGACTCCGGCCGGCACGCCGATCTATTACAAGCTCGACCTCTATCGCCAGTTCGGTCCTCTCCGCCTCGCCACGCGCCGGCGCAGCGGCGACGGTCGCCATCTGGTCATGTTCGAGAATATCAAGGTGACGGGGAACGAGCCGCAATAGCGGACGACCCCTGCACACCTGACACGATATATTCAAACGGGAACGCCGGGACTTCAGAGCCCGGCGTTCCCGTTTATGCTTCGGGTCGGAAGAGGCTTCGACGTCAACTCATCTCAGCGCGAGATGAACATCTTCCGTCTGTTTCTGATATAATCAACGAAGATGGTCTCGCCGAGCTTGTTGAGGCCGGAGTAGTAGGCGCGGCCCCGGTTCGCCTTGGTCAGTTCCTCCACGAAGTTCACCAGATAGGGATCGCGAGCCACCATGAACGTGCTGATCGTCACTCCTTCCCGACGGCAGGCAACCGCCTCGTCCAGCGTCTTGTTGACGATACGCGGGTCGAGGCCGAACGAGTTCTTGTAGAGCCGTCCGGAGGTCTCGAAGATCGCCGAGGGCTTGCCGTCGGTCACCATGAAGATCTGCTTGTTTCCGCTCCCTTTCCGTTTCAGCAGCTGACGGGCAAGCTGCAGCCCGGCCCGCGTGTTCGTGTGGAACGGTCCCACGGAGACGAACGGCAGCTCGTGGACGTTCACCTCGCGCGCCTCGTCGCCGAAGAGGACGACGTGCAGCCGATCCTTCGGGTAACGCGTCATGATCAGCTCGGAAAGCGCCAGCGCCACCTGCTTGGCGGGGGTTATTCTATCCTCGCCGTACAATATCATCGAGTGCGATATGTCGAGCATCAGGATCGTGGCGACGCTTGTGCTGTGCTCCGACTCGTGGACCCGGATATCATCCTCCTGAAGAGTGAACCGCTCCAGATCGCTCTCCCGCTTGAGCGCATTGCTCAGGGTGCTGGTGGGATCGATATGCGCCGGATGATCGCCGAACACGTAGCTGCGGAGTTCACCCGAATGTTCCACGCCGGCCCCGGTATAGGGGGTCTCATGCTCGCCGGGAGCCGATTTCTTCAGGGTGGAGAAGATCTCGCGCAGCGCATCCTGTCTGATCCGCTGGGCCCCTTTCAGGGTCAGCTCAAGATCGGCGTTGCCGGAGCGGTCGTCGCGGATCAGCCCCGCCTCCTTCAGTTTGTCGACGAACTCCTGCATCGTCATGTCGCCGAGCAGATTGTACTGGTCGTTCAGTCTCCCCAGCCACTCCAGAGCCTCGTCCACATCCCCCGACGTCTTCACCAGCAGATAGCTGAAGAGCTGGAAGAGCTGTTCAAACCGCTCCTCGTCGGTCTTCGAGTCCTCGTTCCACTGACTATATCGGATAATCATACGATGTCGGATTCAGGTGAAATGAAGCGCGGTCAGAAGTGGTAACGAACCAGCCGACGCTATAGTTTTCAGGAGAATGCGACGCGTCGTCGGACCCCGGCGCCCCGTTGTTCCTATACTCCTTCCCGAACGCTCAGAAAGTGAATCCGATTCCGGCGCTCAGGGTGATATAGTAGATCTCGGCGTCGCCGATCCCATGGGTATACTGTGCCTCTCCGATTGCGAAGGCGCCGCCGGGCTTGAACTCGTACCGAACCCCACCCCCCAGCGAGAACCCGAAATGTGCGTCGGCATCGAGGTCCGACTCGGTTGGAGGAACCGCGATGATGACATCTCCCTGCAGGATGGCATACGGTATCAGCTTGCGCTTCGCGAACTCATATCGGATCCCAGACCCTATCGGAACCATTGTGAAGGTAAGATCCTCTGGAAGCCCCAACTCGTCGCTCGGACTCAACGGCAGGTAGGCTAACGAATAGGTGAGGTGCATTCGGTTGCCGATATCGCGCGATCCCGCAATCATGCCGCCGAACCCGCCTCCCCATGCGTCACCAAAGGCTCCGGTGGTGATAGGGAGCACGGCCTGAAACGTGAACGTCTGACGCTGAGCCGTCCCTTCGGTCACAACGGCAAGGAACAGAGACAGGATGAACAGGAGAGGGATAGTGAACCTCCGCATAAGAATCTCCTCCGAATCGATAGTAGTATGTTGAGTAGGACCTCACGCCGCAACGGCCCCAAGTCGCCAATAGTAGAAGACAGGACATTGAATTGTTCGGCCCCCACCTGTATACGGGGGCCACGCCTCCATCGGCTCCCGTAGGGAGCACCTATACGTAGCCCTACACGACACCGAATTCCTGCCAGCCGAAGGAATAAGAATCATCACGACACAACCCGGTCATGATGCAATCGATACGCATAGTTCGTCCCGGCGGGACGCAACATAAAGAAGTTCGAAGGAACGATGGTGGGAAAGAGGTACGGGAGCCCGATCCGCCCGGGGTGAACGGCGGATCGGGGGACGCCGCGATCACGATCTAAGAATCCGATCGCGATATGAGACCGCTCAGTTCGTGAGCGCGTAGACGATGATGTTCGTCCCGACGCGGAACGACGCCTCGCGTTTCTCCGGAGGATCGTTGTGGGCGTCGACCCATCCGTCGGTCGGGTTGGTCTCGAACGTGTAGAAGACGCTGAGACGCCCGGCGCCGGTAAAGAGCCCGAAGCCCTGCGGCGGCTTCTCGTTATGCTCGTGGATCTTCGGCAGACCGCTCGGGAAGTCGTAGAAGCAATGGTAGATCGGATGGGTGAAGGGGAGCTCCTGGAACTCCTGCTCCGGAAAGACCTTCCGCATCTCGCGGCGGATCGCCGTATCCATCCCGTAATCGTCGTCGATATAGAGGAACCCGCCGTTGTCGAGATAGGCGCGCAGTCGCTTCGCCTCGCCGTCGGTCAGCTTCACGTCGCCGTGCCCCGTCATGAAGACAAGGGGGTAGTTGAAGATCTTGTCGGTGGAGAGATCGACATACTCGAAGGTGGGACGGACCTTGATGCCGGTATGCTCCCGCAGATAGTTCAGCATGTTCGCTTCCCCGGCCTGGTCGTTGTACCAGTCTCCGCCCCCCGAATATTTGAGCCTCGCCAGCACGAACGCGCTGGAGGACTGCTCGTCGGGCGCCGCCCCCCCCACCCCCGGCAACGGCTCCTGGGCCGCCGCCGATCCGGTAAGAAGGCCCAGCAGAAGCATGCAGAGCGCAACGACCGCGCCCGGCGCGCGGAGAACCGACCTTGAATTCATAGAATATTCCCGATTCATGCCACTATATCGACATTGACCCATCCCACGGAACAACCCGCCTATTCCATGACTCCACAGCGGTGGATTTATTGACTGCGGGAAAGATACGGTGCGTAGCATCAACCGCCCCATCCCATTCCCGGTTCCATCCCTTCTCTCTCTTCGACCTGTCGGACCCGCAATTCCATCCGCTCCGATACGGCGACCCCGCAGCGGGAACGGCGTCACATTACCTTCGCATAACACAACGCCATCCCTCCCGGAATTAACCTCCGGATAATCCCCAGGTATTGCGCTCTGGCTAGGTTCGGGGCTTGAACCAGTGGAATCGAATGTTCCATCCATCAACGCAAACCTCTATCATGCGCTTACTACGTTACGCCGTACTTGCGCTCCTGGTCATGACGGCCGGGAATCTCTACGGCCAGAAGACGGAGCTCCCACCGGCACCGGGACACTACACCATCCCTGACGCCTCCCTTCCGTTCATCCCCGGTTACGCCCCCTTCCGGATCGGCGCGATGGGCTCGGGAATCTTCTATGCGGGAGGCAACGAGTTCTGGGGAATCACCGATCGCGGCCCGAACGTCGATTCCGGCAGCACCACCAAGATTTTCGTCGCTCCGAACTTCCAGACGCTTCTCTATAAGATGCGGGTGATGCCGAACGGCATCGTCCGGCTTATCGACTCGATGTATCTGACACGACCCGGCGGCGGCCGCACCTCCGGACTCCCCGCCCCGGCTCTCTACGGCGCTCCTGAAACGGCGCGCGACACCTTCTTCAACGCTCTGGGAACCGATCCCTGGGGCTTCGATTCCGAAGGTCTGGCCCGCGCGGCCGACGGTTCCTTCTGGCTCTCCGAGGAGTACGGCGCCAGCATCGCGCATCTCTCCAGGAGCGGAGAGGTGATCGAGCGCATCTGGCCGAGCCCGACCGACGGTCTGCCGGATGTGCTGAAGAAGCGCCGCTCCAACCGCGGGTTCGAGGGGGTCGCCATCACGCCGAACGGCAAGATCTATGCGATCGTACAGAGCGGCATGACGAACTCCTACAGCGGCAAGACCAAGGATGACGAGAACGCCAGCGAGAAGACCGAACTGATCCGCTTCGTGGAATACGATCCGAACACCCGGACTTCCCGCATGTTCGCCTACCTGATGGATGCCGGCTACCCCGAGAGCGGAGGGAGCGGCATGCGCCGTCGCGACGTCAAGATGGGTGATCTGGTTGCGCTCAACAACAACGAGTTCCTGGTGCTGGAGCACGGCGAGCGCGGTTCGCAGAGCCCGAAGCTCATCTATAAGATCTCGATCGCCGACGCCACGCCGATCACGACCGAAGTCTTCGAGACCTCCCCCGGCACCTTCAAGACGCTGGAGGAGCTGACCCGCGCCCAGCTCACCTCCCTGGCCGGGCTCGTTCCCGTTGCCAAGACGCTCGTGCTCGACCTTCGCAACGCCGGCAACGGCAACCCGAGCTACCCTGCGGGACAGGACAAGCCGGAGGGACTCTCGGTGATCGATCCTCTGACGATCGTCGTCAGCACCGACAACGACTTCGGAGTCGTCTCCCCGAACGCCGACGGCAAGGTCGTTCAGAGCGGCAAGCAGACCGACTTCCTCGTCTACGCGCTGAAGTCGCCGCTCGACTATCAGGTCGGCCCCACGGCGGAGTTCAAGGGAGACGGTGTGACTCTCTCGCAGGGCGCCCAGCTCTTCCAGAAGGAGTTCCAGTGCGCCGGTTCCACCGTGACGACGATCCCGTTCACGATCACGAATACTTCCGGCGCCGAACTTCTGGTGAAGGGGATCGACATCTACAGGACCGACACGGTCTACGGTCAGGGCGTTCCGGTCTATCCGCTGCTCCGCAACGCCGGGGGGCTTCCCCTCCCGTCGCGTGATTATATCGTGACCGCGGATCCGGCCGTCGCCCCCTTCACCCGGAACAGGCCGGTGGATCAGCCGTTCACCGTCGAGGCGGGGAAGACGCGCACGCTCTACATCAACTTCATCCCGCAGTATCCGGGGAAGCGCTTCGCCCGGCTGGTGGTTCGTACCGACGGCATCAACTTCGTCTCGGTCGACACGAACGCAACCCATTCGGTCTACGGCGACGTCACCCCGCGGTACGGCGTGCAGACGGTCGATCTCTTCGGCAGGGGAATCGGAGCATCGCTTTCCGACATTGCCGAGAAGGGACATCTGCCGAAGCCTGTCGTCTTCAAGCCGACCGCCGTCGGCGACTCGGTCTGCACCACCGTCACGCTCTACAACCCCGGCGCGTGCGATCTGCGCATCGACCGGAAGCAGTTCCGCCTTGCCGGCGGCGACGTGGGTGAGTTCAACATCGCCGAGATCTTCTCGGATAACCCGGTCGATCAGTTCAGCGACACCTATATCATCCCGGCGGGAGATTCCGGCCGGGTCACCCTCTGCTTCAAGCCGTCGCGCAGCGGTTCACGCCGCGCCACCATCCTCCTTCAGACGAGCGATTCCACGATCCACCTCCCCGGTCTCACCGAGCGGGGCGCGTACTACTGGGACGTGTTCGGCACCGGCAGGATCGGGCTCGAGGCCACCGTGACCGGCTTCGTCCCCTCGATCATCGACGGGTCGATCCCGGGGAAGGGAACGGCCAGCATCGATAACTCCTCGCGCGAGCTGATCCGCATCGACAGCCTCAGGATCGTCGGACCCGACGCTTCCGAGTTCAGGATGGACCCCGCGAAGCCGTGGCCGGCCGTGCCGTTCGCCTTCCGTCCCGGAGAGCGCCTTGAGTTCGCCGTCGTTCACAGCGCGGCTCCCGGAAGTCTCCCCGGCGCCCGCAGGGCCGACCTGCTTCTCTTCGCCTCCACCGGCGACACGATCTTCATCCACCTGAAGGGGGAGGCAGGGACGCGGACGCTGACCCTGAACCCGACGTCGCTCTTCGCCAACACCCGCATGCCGGTCGGCAAGAGCGCCTTCGAGGTCTTGATGATCACCAACAACGGTACGCTTCCGCTGCAGCTCGGCGCCACGACGATCACGGGACCGAACGCCGGGAACTACATGCTGGGAGCGCTTCCCCGCCTTGTTCTGCTGCCGGGTCAGACGGAGTATCTGGAGGTGACCTTCAGGCCGGTCGACAGGGGAGCCTCGACGGCGACCCTCACGGTCAACGGCAACGGAACCAACGGCCCGCAGTCGGTGACCCTCGGCGGAACGGGAATGAAGATCGGCGCCCCCGCGAACATCAACGCGACGAGCGCGGTAGAGGAGACGGTCGGGAGCAACGGCGATCGCCTTGAGCAGAGCATTCCGAACCCGGCCCGCGATCAGGCCGTGATCGGTTATGAGCTGCGGCGCGGCGAGAAGATCCGCCTGACGATCTACGATGCCGCGGGAACCGAGGTGGCGGTGGCCGTCGACGGATACCGCGATGCCGGCCGTCATCAGGCGACCGTTGACCTGAGCGCTCTGGCAGCGGGTGTCTACAACTACCGCCTTGTGGTCGGGAACGAAATCCTGACGAGGACTCTGGTCGTCGTCAGATAATACTCAGAGGCATATCTCCCTGTTCACAGGGACTCGAAAAAGAGAAAGGGCGCTCACTGATGAGCGCCCTTTCTTTATCCCGGAAACTTGAAAACGCCGCAAAAAGGGGCAAAATCCGATCCAACGTTCATCAAACGGCTGAAATTTCGGTGAAGTTAAATCGGTATTTCATGGAACTTACACCGTTTCAACCCGATTTCATGATTCTGCCCCTTTATATTAGTCGATCTTAAAAAGCAAGTCGAGCTCGATGGCAGTGATGAGAATGGGTGAAAACTCCTGAAATCGAGCTACCCGGGGAGATGATACTGAGGAGGGTCATCTCCCTGGACTTTTTTACAGCCGCCCCTTTCCGTTCTATCGTTATCTGACCTGTTGTTTCGTGCTGAACAGTTCTGCACTGAACTGTTCAGCACGATACGTTTCATGGGAAAAGATCGATCTGCCCCTCCCGCGCGGGACGTCGGAAATGTTCGGTTGTGAGATTGAACTCGGACTGGTTGAGCCCCAGACGCCTCGCGGTCATCTTGAAGAGGGAAGAGATCGTCTGCGCCCGCGCTCCCATCCCTTTCATCCGCGCTCCGAACTCCGAGAGATTCAGGCTGCCGTCCCGCATATCCTCGAGCGCATGTCTGACCTTCGCCGCCCGCGCCGGCTCTTCACGTTCCAGCCAGTCGAGAAAGATGGGACGAACCGCCATAGGGAGCCGAACCACGGTAAAGTAGGCGTGTCGAGCTCCCGCGTCGGAGACCGCCTGAAGTATCGAGGGGATCTCGCTGTCGGTAAGGCCCGGTATCAGCGGAGCGACCATCGCCCCCACCTGAACGCCGGCATCCGAGAGTTTCCGTATCGCCTGCAATCTCATCTCCGGCGTCGAGGTTCTCGGCTCCAGACGTCTGGCCAGATCTCTGTCGAGGGTGGTCACGGAGAGGAAGACAGCCGCGCAGTGGTAGCGCGCCAGCTCGGCAAGGAGATCGATATCCCGCGTCACGAGAGCGTTCTTGGTGACGATTCCTATGGGATTCCGGAACTCCAGCATCACCTCCAGCACGCTTCGGGAAAGAGCGAACCGGCGCTCGGCGGGCTGGTAGGGGTCGGTCACCCCGCTCATCGAGACCACGGTGGGGGACCATGACCGCTTCATCATCTCCGCACGCGCCAGCTTCGCGACATCCCTCTTGACCATGATCTTCGTTTCGAAGTCGATCCCGGCGTTGAACCCGAGATACTCATGAGTGGGGCGGGCATAGCAGTAGGCGCATCCATGCTCGCAGCCACGGTAGGGGTTCACCGAATGGGTGAAGGGGATATCGGGGCTTTTGTTCGTGGCGAACGCGCTCCGCGACGTGTCGTCCAGGAACTGAGTGCGGGGATCGGGTTCATCCGCCAGCGTCTCCCAGCCGTCGTCGAACTTCTCGCGCGAGGATGTCAGGAACCGGTTGCCGGTATCGAGCTGCGTTCCGCGTTTCGCCATGTCTATACGTAGGGATTCCCTGTGTGGATTGGGTCGAAACGTTCCCGCCGACAATTACCGTAGGAGGGGCTTCTTCCGTTTCTTTATTTTCGTCGTTCGTTCCTGCCGCCTGATCACCGTACGACCTGTTCATCTCAGGGGGCACCAGATTCGTCAGAACCATGATCCGCTACACTCTCACGCTCGACCGTCCATCGACTCATCTCTTCCATGTTTCCATCGACCTTGAAACGGGGGGGGAGGAGTTCATCGATCTGGAGTTCCCCGCCTGGTCTCCCGGCCGGTATTTCATCTACGATTTCGCCCGCAACGTTCAGAATCTCGGCGCCTTGTCGGCCGACGGATCGGCGCTCCCCTTCGAGAAAATCAGAAAGGGAACGTGGAGAATCGATTGCCGCGGCGCCGATGCGGTCCGTCTGGAGTACCGGATGTACGGCGACACCCTGGGAGGCACGTTCTCCCAGCTCGACGACCGTCACGCGGCGATCAACGGCTCCTCGGTGTTCGGATATATCGTGGGACGAATCCCGGAGCCGATCGAACTCGAGATAGCCGCCCCTTCCGACTGGAAGATCTACACCTCCCTCCGGAAACGCCGCAGGAACGGACGAACCCTCTACGCGGCCGAGAACTACGACCTCCTGATCGATTCTCCGATCGAGATCGGGAACCCGATCGCCCGCAAGTTCATCCTGGACGGCATCACCTATCACGTCGTGGTCGATATCGCGTCAGGCTCCGGCGCGGAGAAGAGCGCCGAGACGATGAAACGGATCGACAGGTTCACGGCCGACACGGAGAAGACGGTGGCCGCCTATACGGCGACGTTCGGCAGACCGGAGTTCGATGCCTACTACTTCCTCGTCAATATAGACCCGTACGCCCCGAATGGTGACGGCATGGAACATCTTGCCTCGACCCGGCTGGTGATCAACGGGTTCATCACCGATGACGATCACTACAATGATCTTGTCGGGGTGATGTCGCACGAGTTCTTCCATATCTGGAACGTCAAGCGGATGAGACCGGCCGAGCTCGGTCCGTTCGAGTATGACCGGGAGAGCCACACCACGCTCCTCTGGTTCGCCGAGGGGTTCACCCAGTACTACGGCCATCTGATGGCGCGCAGGGGAGGGGCCTGGGACGATCGCCATTTCTACAAAACACTCGCCGGCGAGATCAACATGGTCGACAGATCGCCGGGCCGGGCCCACAGAAATCTGCGGGAATCGAGCTTCGACACCTGGCATATGGGAAGCGCCAGAAATCCGGCGGCGGGAGGAAGCAACTACCGGAACACCTACGTCAACTACTATCATAAGGGAGCCGTCGCCGCTCTAGCTCTCGATATGGAGATACGGCGTCTGACAGGTGATCGCAAGTCTCTCGACGATCTTATGATCCGGCTCTACGAAACCAGCTACGCCGACACCGGGATCGGCGACTACTTCCTGCGCGGCCGGGGATATACCGAACACGATATCTACGATGCCGTGGAAGCGGTGGCCGGTCCGGAGGCGCTGGCGTTTCTGAGAAGGATGGTGGAGACGACCGATGAGATCGATTACGAGGGGGCGCTGAGCCATGTCGGCCTGAAGCTTCAGCGGGGGAGAGAAGCACGCAAGGAGGAGAAGCCGCTTCCTCCCTTCACCGGAATCATCGTTGCCGACCCGAAGTCGCGCGGCACGCGTGAGCTGATCAGCGTCGCGAACGTGCTGGCGGGCTCACCGGCCGAGGCCGCGGGCCTGAGCGTCGGCGACGTGCTGCTGGCCCTTGACGGTGACAGGGTCGACGGCAGGACATGGGAGCAGGTGATGGAAACCAGACGCTCGGGAGAGACGATCGAGATCACCCTCTTCCGCGGCCCCCGTCTCCTCACTCTCCGGATGAAGACCGATGAGAGGGATACCCGTCCCTTCCGGATCGAAACCGACAAGAACGCCGTGACCGCACGGAAACGTTCGTTGAAACGGTGGCTGTCGGGGAAATAATCTCCCCGACATTTACATTTCAACACCAACAAGAAGTACCGGCGGCACCTCGCGATTACGTATTTTAGTCGTTTCCATTCGTTTGCATCCGTCCCTGGGCGGAGAACCGACCCGGGAGAACTCTACAAGATACAGGTCCCCGCCGTGACTCACTCAGAGCGTATTCTGATCCTCGACTACGGATCGCAGTACACGCAGTTGATCGCTCGGAAGGTCCGTGAATGCGGAGTATACGCCGAGATCCACCCCTTCAATTTTCCCCTGGAAAAGATTATCGAGATGGCGCCGATCGGGATTATCCTGTCGGGAGGGCCGTCATCGGTCTATGAGGAAGGGGCGCCGCACTCCGATCCCGGAATCTTCAAGCTCGACAGCCCCGTACTCGGCATCTGCTACGGCCTTCAGCTGATGGCCGAACAACTGGGAGGAAGCGTCGACTCCTCAGCCAAACGCGAGTTCGGTCGAGCGGAGCTGAAGGTCGATGATCCTTCCAACGAACTGCTGAACGGGCTCCCCGAACATATGCAGGTCTGGATGAGCCACGGCGATTCGCTGACCGCCCTTCCCGAAGGGTTCGAGGTCGTGGCCCACACCGATAACGCGCCGATCTGCGTGATCGCCAGCCCGGAACGCCGCATCTTCGGTGTCCAGTTCCACCCGGAAGTCCATCACACCCCGCACGGCATCGATCTCCTCCGAAACTTCGTCTTCAATATCTGCAAGGCGACCGGCGGATGGAACGCCGCGGCCTTCATCGAGGAGGCGAAACGGGAGATCCGGGAGAAGGTGGGTGAGGGAAAAGTGATCTGCGCCCTCTCCGGAGGAGTCGATTCAAGCGTCCTGGCTGTCCTTCTTCATGAGGCGATCGGCGACCAGGTTCTCTGTATTCATATCGACAACGGTCTGATGCGGGCCGGTGAATCGCAGGAGGTCGTCAGGATCTTCCGTGAGCAGTACAACATCCCCCTCGACTTCGTCGACGCCAGCAATCTTTTTCTCGAACGCCTTTCGGGTGTAACAGATCCGGAAAAGAAACGAAAGATCATCGGCGCGACCTTTATCGAGGTATTCGAGGAGGAAGCGAAGAAATTTTCCGATGCGGCATGGCTGGCTCAGGGAACCCTCTATCCCGACGTTATCGAGTCGGTCTCCTTCAAGGGACCGTCGGTGACGATCAAGTCGCATCACAATGTCGGAGGACTCCCGGAGCGGATGAACCTGAAGCTTCTTGAACCGTTGCGTGAGCTTTTCAAGGATGAAGTCCGCGCCGTCGGCCGTGAGCTCGGGTTACCTGCCGCACTGCTGGAGCGCCATCCGTTCCCCGGTCCCGGCCTGGCCGTTCGAGTGCTGGGTGAAGTGACCCGCGAACGTTGCGATGTTCTCCGCCGCGCCGATACCATTTTCCTGGAGGAGCTGCATCGCGCCGGACAGTACAATCTCATCTGGCAGGCCTTCTGCGTCCTGCTTCCGATCTCCTCGGTCGGAGTGATGGGGGATGTCCGGACCTACGAGAACGTCTGCGCTCTCCGCGCGGTAACCAGCACCGACGGAATGACGGCCGACTGGGCCCATGTTCCGTACCAGGTTCTGGGAACGGTTTCCAGCCGCATCATCAATGAGGTCAGGGGCATCAATCGTGTCGTGTACGATGTCAGCTCCAAACCGCCGGCAACCATTGAATGGGAGTAAGCCGGACCATCCATCATACCTTTCTCTTCACCGCATTATCACACCTCTATGGACCTGTCAGTTCTCAAGCTGAACCTCGAAAAGATCAACGCCGACGCGGTGGCAATCTTCGTCCCACAGGATAGGAAATCCTTCTGGGAGGATCAGCCGGAGCTGGCATCGCTCCGCGAGGTAACTTCTCTTCTCTTCGGAACCGCCGATTTCGGCGGCGCGCGCGACACCGGTAACGTGGTCTACACCGGCTGGAAGAACCTTCCACGCCTCATTCTCGTCGGAATCGGCGAGTCGGCCAAGGTTTCTCCGGAGTTTCTGCGGCGTGCCGCGGCCGGCGCCGTTCAGAAGGCGACCTCGCTGAAGTGCAGACATCTCGCCGTCGTCTTCCCGGCCGGCCTGCTCGCCGATACGGTGGAGGCGGCTCAGGCGGTCGCCGAAGGGGCGAAGCTCGGCGGATATTCCTACGATCACTATTTCACCGAGAAGTTCGCTTCCTCTCCGGCGGTCTATGTCGAGAAGACGACGGTGCTCGTGGGAGGGGAGGCCGATATTAAAGAGGTGAAGAAGGGGGTGGAGATAGGTGATGCGATCGCCAACGGCGTCATCCTTGCCCGCGACCTCGTCAACGAGCCCTCCAACGATCTCTATCCGGAAGCCCTTGCCGCTCGCGCGCAGAATCTGTCCCAGCACGGCGTGAAAGTCACGACGCTGAGCAAGCAGCAGATCACCAAGCTCGGCATGGGTGGCCTGCTGGCGGTGAACCAGGGGAGTGTTCGTCCCCCGAGCTTCATCATCATGGAGTACATGAAAGGGAAGAAGGGAGTCGCCCCGATCGTCTTCGTCGGCAAGGGAATCACCTTCGACACCGGCGGCATCTCGATCAAGCCGGCTGCAGGGATGGGAGAGATGAAAACCGACATGGGTGGAGCAGCTGCCGTGATCGGCGCCCTCCGCGCCATTGCCGAGTTGAAGCTTCCCGTGAACGTCGTCGGTCTGGTTCCGACTACCGAGAACATGCCTTCCGGAAGCGCCTACAAGCCGGGCGACGTCATCCGATTCATGAACGGCAAGACGGCCGAGATCGACAACACCGATGCTGAAGGAAGACTGATCCTGGCCGACGCTCTTACCTATGCCGACCGCTACAAGCCGCAGGCCGTCGTCGACCTGGCGACCCTGACCGGCGCCTGCGTGATCGCGCTCGGCAGCGTCGCCTCCGGTCTCATGGGGAACACACCCGCGTTCAACGCCCGGATCCGTGAAGCAGGGGAGAGGACCTACGACCGTGTCGTGGAACTTCCGATCTGGGAGGAGTACGAGGAACAGATCAAGAGCGACATCGCCGACGTCAAGAACGCCGGTGGCCGTGCTGCCGGCACCATCACCGCGGCCCTCTTCCTGCAGCACTTCATCGGTGATTATCCCTGGGCCCATCTCGACATCGCAGGAACCGCCTCTCTCCCCAAGGGATCGGGCTATCTTCCGAAGGGAGGATCAGGCGCCGGCGTTCGCCTCCTTGTCGACATGGTCCGCAACTGGCAGCCGCTCTAACGCCTTTCACTGAAAGAGTTCGACACTACCCGCCCCCCATTCTCATCGACGGCATCGTTCCCATAAAGGACGATGCCGTTTTTCTTTGCGCGGAGGAGAACTTTTCCACTCCCTTCACGTGTTTCTTCTTCAGGAAGATGTTCCACATTCCTTCCACATCCGGTTCCAGGTTGACCTTCCCGGAAGCACCATTCTCCTTCCGCGATATGGTCACCTGAAACCGGCGTTTTTCCTGAATTTTACACCAGCGTTATCCACATCCTTTTCCACATATTCAGATACATACGCTGAAAAACTGCTGGAATACGTGTGGTTATCTCCACCCTCCCCGACTTGCTCTCTGGAGCTATCCACACTCCTATGGAAAACTCTGAGGTTTTCCACTTTTTATCCCGAGAGAGCTTCGTCGAAAAAAGGCCGAATTCTCTCTAAAAGCCGCCCTTCTTTCCACATTCGCGCCAATTTTCCACTGATCCACATTCTCATCATAACCATTATAATATTGTTTTATAGGCAGCAGATAATAAGAAGAGTTTGAAGAGAAGAACAACGGATGGTTCTGTCAGGTCTTCAAGACATAGTGTTTATCGCTATAGAGATTTTCTGACAGAACGACATGGATTCAGACAAAAAGAGTAATGGCACACTCCTTGTAGAGATCTTCTACTCACAACACACAGGAGAAGATTCTATGACAGGCCAGTTTGATCTGCTGAGAGAGATTGAAGATTTTGCGAACAGATTCAAGGGGTATATGAAGGACGTGGATCCGTCCGGCAAGGAGCAGAAGGGAGACTCCTCCCCGGTTCGCATCCCTATCTCGATCTACCGCGACGCTCAGACACTCTACGTCGAGCTTGAGATACCGGGGGTGCGCAAGGAGGATGTGGAAATCAATATAGTCGGTGATGCTCTTGAGGTGTCAGGGAGGAAGGAGGCCCGCAACGGCTATTCCGTTCTGGCCCAGGAACGCTGGTTCGGCGCCTTCCGGCGTCAGGTCCGTATTCCGGAGAGCAGGGCGTTCGATCTGAGCAGGGCTGCCGCATCGTTCGAGAACGGCCTCCTCAAGATCGCTGTTCCGCGTATCGAGGCTCAGGAATCGCCGCGCGTTTCCGTTCCGATCCAGTAGCGGCACCAAGTCGGCATCATCGTCTGTTTATCGAGCAGACCTAACCATACCATACAGATACATGACCCGGGTTGTCCCCCGGGAAGTTTTCAAGGAGAGCTAGACAATGGGTAAGATCATAGGTATCGACCTTGGCACCACCAACTCGGTGGTATCCGTCATGGAGGGATCCTCCCCGACGGTTATCCCGAACAGCGAGGGAGCACGTACAACTCCCTCCGTCGTCGCCTTCACGAAGTCGGGCGACCGTCTGGTGGGGCAGGCCGCGAAGCGCCAGGCCGTCACAAATCCGAAGAACACCATCTATTCGATCAAGCGGTTCATGGGGCGTACCGAGGCTGAGGTGCGTGAAGAGGAGAAGATGGTTCCGTATGAGGTCGTCGCCGGCGACGACGGCACCGTCAGGATCAAGATCGATGACCGTATGTATTCTCCGCCGGAGATCTCGGCCATGATCCTTCAGAAGATGAAGCAGACGGCCGAGGATTATCTGGGCCAGAAGGTAACGGAGGCGGTGATCACCGTCCCGGCCTACTTCAACGATTCCCAGCGTCAGGCCACGAAGGACGCCGGCGAGATCGCGGGCCTTGCCGTCCGCCGTATCATCAACGAGCCGACCGCGGCCGCCCTTGCCTACGGTCTCGACAAGAAGGGACAGAGCGCCAAGATCGCGGTCTACGATCTCGGCGGCGGCACATTCGATATCTCCGTCCTGGAACTCGGTGACGGCGTGTTTGAAGTGAAGTCCACCAACGGCGACGGCCACCTGGGAGGGGACGATTTCGATCAGCGCCTGGTGATCTTCCTGGCCGAAGAGTTCAAGAAGCAGGAGGGGATCGATCTCAGGAACGATCCGATGGCTCTCCAGCGTTTGAAGGAGGCCGCCGAGAAGGCGAAGATCGAGCTCTCGCAGATGCTGCAGACCGACGTCAACCTTCCCTTCATCACGGCGACGGCCGAGGGACCGAAGCACCTGAACATCAACGTCACGCGGGCAAAGTTCGAGCAGCTCTGCGAGGATCTTTTCAAGAGGACCCTTGCTCCGGTGCAGAACGCCCTCAAAGACGCGGGACAGAGCCCTGCTCAGATCGACGAGGTGATTCTGGTGGGCGGTTCCACCCGTATTCCGAAGATTCAGCAGATGGTTCGCGAGTTCTTCGGGAAGGAGCCGAACAAGAGCGTCAACCCGGACGAGGTCGTTGCAATCGGCGCGGCTATCCAGGGCGCCGTGCTGATGGGAGACGTGACCGACGTGCTTCTGCTCGACGTCACGCCGCTCACCCTTGGCATCGAGACCCAGGGAGGCGTCATGACGCCGATGATCCAGTCCAACACGACCATCCCGACGAAGAAGACGGAGATCTTCTCGACGGCTGCCGACAGCCAGCCTTCGGTGGAAATCCACATTCTGCAGGGTGAGCGTCCGATGGCCGGGGACAACAAATCGCTCGGCAAGTTCCATCTGGACGGCATCCCGCCGGCGCCGCGCGGAGTGCCGCAGATCGAGGTCACCTTCGATCTCGACGCCAACGGCATCCTGAACGTTTCCGCGAAGGACAAGGCGACCAACAAGGAACAGTCGATCCGTATCACGTCGTCGAGCGGTCTCTCGAAGGATGACATCGAGCGAATGAAGCGTGAGGCGCAGGAGAACGCCGCCGGCGACCGGAAGAGGAAGGAAGAGGTCGAACTGCGCAACCAGGCCGATCATACCGTCTTCTCCACCCGCAAGCAGCTCGAGGAGCTCGGTGACCGTCTCCCGGCCGAAGGGAAGTCGAAGATCCAGGGGAGCCTGGAGAAGCTGGAAACGGCCCTCAAGGGAGACTCGATCGACGCGATCAGGACCGCCAAGGATGAGCTCGACCGCACCTGGAGCGAAGTATCATCGCAGATGTACTCGCAGGGTTCGACGGGCGAGGCTCAGCCGCAGGGAGATGGAGCAGGTCAGAAGGGTGGTTCCAACGTGGAAGACGCCGATTACACGATCGTCGAAGACGAGAAGTAAGATATCGGGTTATGGTAGGGAAACGGAAAGCATGAGCATGTAGAGAGAGTGATTGAGAGACATCGAGAGAGGATGCGAGAAAGGCGGACTTCGGTCCGCCTTTCTTGTGTTAACAGCGCTTATGGTACCTGCTTCCGAGCGTTCCACGGCTTTACTCTCGCTCCGGTCTGTGCCGTGTCCTCTGTTCCCTGCTGAATCCTCTGAAGTCTCCGCTGGGCGCTATCCAGAATCGAACGGATCATCTCGGGTTGCTCGGTTGCTCTTTTCATATCCGCATTGAGTTCTTCCCGATCGGCGAAACCGTGGTGGGCCAGGATGCTGTCGACCGCCTTGCCGGCCGCCACTGAGTCCGCTGCGTTCATACTTTCGGCAAGCAGGATATCTGCGTAGGCTGTTGCCACGGCGTCCTGTCCCTCCTTATCGATCGTCCCCTCACAACCTGCCGATACCAGTGCGACGAAGGGCACGATCATTATGATTCCGCCGATTCCTTTCAATTTCCTCATGATCATGCTGTGCCGTCCGGAATAAGTCGGATAGATCCGTTCCATTGGGGCCTTGGTAAGCATCCGGGCGACGGAATAACCGGAGAATTGGAGATTCATTCGGCGGAGAGCGGTTTCTTCCGGATAAAAAGCCTGAGGGGGGATGAGGGATCTTTCGTCGTATAGACGTCGACGGTGATCGGCTGAAGCGTATCCATCAGACCGGTCGTGACTGCAACATAGACATCTCCCGGTTTATCACGCATGGCGCGATTCCGCTGCACCGAGGCCAGCACGCAGCCGCAACTGGGATCCACTCTCGTAATGAACACGGCGCTGTCCGACTCGTTGTGCAGATAGAGGTGGAAGTTCATGTACTTCGCCGAGTCGCTGACGATGTATTCGGTCTTGTCCAGATGCAACGGGGGGAGCTGCGGGTGCAGCGCCGAAAGCATCATCCCGAGAAGAGCCGCGAAGCCGTTGTTGAACATTGGAGATCCTTCGAACCCTGGCGTGAAGAGTCGATCGGGATACTTCGATATCCCGAACTGACGAGGAGGGACGACCGCGGCTCAATTTAGCCTTCTCGCTGCAATATCGAATTGCAACCCGCGTTAGGTATGCTTCATTCGCTGCGGAGCGTGCCTATCTTACAGACGTTCCGATCAGTGGAACGTTCGGTCGAAAACGACGTGCCGTCGGTCATCATATTGGTCCTCTCCCGCGCATCTTAGTGCTCCAACCGATGAGCTGGCTTAACGATACCATAGTTGCCCCCGCGACCCCTCCAGGGGAGGGAGCGATCGCAATCGTCAGGATGAGCGGGCCTCAGGCGATGACCGTTGCCGATGCCTTCGTCCGTTCACGTGCATACGGAAGCCTGCGGGAGGCTCCGACCAGGACCGTCATCAACGCCGAGATCGTGAGAGAAGGCGAAGTTCTCGATCATCCGATCCTCCTTCTCTTTCGGGCGCCGGCCTCGTACACCGGCGAAGACCTCGTGGAACTCCATCTTCACGGCAATCCGGTGATCGTGGAAGGAGTTGTGGCGCTGGCCGTCAGATATGGGGCGCGAGTAGCGACTCCCGGAGAGTTCACCCGTCGCGCGTTCGTCAACGGCAAGATGGGGTTGATGCAGGCCGAATCGGTGATGGCGATGATTACGTCCGAGTCGGAGCAGGGGGTGTTTCTGGCTCAGAAGCATCATGGGGGGGAGATCGGACGTCGGCTTGAGACGTTCCGTGGAACCCTTGTCGATGTTCTTGCACGTCTGGAGCTTGAGCTCGATTTCGTCGAGGAAGGGTATTCGTTCATGCCTGTGGAGGAGATCGAGAGACTTCTTGGTGAGATGCGCGCTCTGCTGCAGAGGATGGTCGATTCCTTCCCGGCGGCAGATCGTCTGGCGCGGGGTCCCCGTATTCTTCTGCTCGGGAAGCCGAATGCAGGGAAATCGAGCCTGTTCAACGCTCTGATCGGCTATGCGCGAGCGATTGTCAGTCCTGTGGCCGGTACTACACGCGATTACCTGGAGGAGCGAATCGTCCATAAAGGGGTAACGCTTCGCCTGATCGATACCGCAGGGATTCGAACATCGGCCGATCATCTTGAATCGGAAGGGATCGAGCGGGCCAAGGAACGTATTCCGCTATCGGATCATGTCTGTTATCTCATCGATTCTTCCGATGCTCTCTCGGCTCAGGCTGAGATCGAAGCCGCGAAGGGGCTGATGAGGGCGTATCCCGATGTCCGTTTCTCGATTGTCTGGACCAAACGGGATATTGCTGCCGTCGACATCGAAGCATTTCCTTCCATCTCGATCATCCAGCCTGCGTCGATCGATCGGCTGCTCGATCTTCTCGCACAAACGGTTCTTCCTGTCGCAACTACCGGCATTTCCCTGTTGAACAGGCGTCAGGCGGGTGTTGCCGCCCGCTGTCTCGAGCGGGTTCTTGAGGCCTCGGCCAATACCGCGGTCTCCACAGAGATTCTGTCGGCGCAGCTTCGGTCCATTATGGAACCCCTTTCCGAGCTCACCGGCGCCGTTACGAACGAGGATGTTCTGGATACGATCTTCGGTTCCTTCTGTATCGGGAAATAGGGTGAGACTGAACCGTCTCGATTTCTCCAGGCTGTTTATCGACAGCACGTTCTGGAACCGGAGGCATTATTCTTCTGCCGTTTTTCCCGTTGTTCCACATCTCCGATTGCATAATGTTCCACGTGAAACGCTATAGCGATGAACAGGTCTGAGGGCTCGATAGGGGCACATATCGGCGGAAACGGCTCCGTTTTCGACGTTATCGTCATAGGGGGGGGCCATGCCGGTATCGAGGCGGCATCTGCTGCCGCGAGAATGGGATGCCGTACGGCCCTGATCACCATGGATCGGATGTCGATCGGACGGCTCTCCTGCAACCCCGCCATCGGCGGAATGGCAAAGGGACAGCTCGTCTGTGAGATTGATGCGTTAGGAGGGGAGATGGCGCTCCTTGCAGATCGATCAGGGATTCAGTTCAAGGTCCTCGGGAAGTCGAAGGGACCGGCGATGTGGTCCCCACGTTCTCAGAACGATAAGGATCTCTACCCGTGGTTTGCGCTGGAGAGACTGGAACGGCTGGCGAATCTTACGATCATCGAAGCGACCGTCGACGATGTCGTGATCGAAGAGGGAAAGGTTCATGGGGTCGTTGCGAACGGCACGGCATATTCCTGCACCTCTCTGGTCCTCTGCTCCGGCACATTCCTTTGTGGACGGATGCATACGGGAGAAGAGCAGCTCGTGGGGGGCCGGGTCGGTGAGCGCTCGGCCGAACATTTGAGCGGATCGCTCCGCCAGGTCGGGTTTATGACCGGCCGACTCAAGACCGGCACCCCGCCCCGGATCGACAGGAACTCGATCGACTTCTCACGGTGTCACGCCGACGGAGGCGACCGGGAGCCGGTTCCCTTCTCGAAACGGACACCTTCGGTCGAGAACCGGATCACCTGTTTCGTGACCGAGACCTCGGAAGCGACACACGCCGCGCTCAGGACCGGTTTCGATCGTTCGCCCATGTTCACCGGAAGGATCACTGGCGCCGGACCGCGCTACTGCCCGTCGATCGAGGACAAGATCCATCGATTTGCCGATAAGGAGAGCCATCAGCTCTTTCTGGAACCTGAAGGGCTGAACACCGATTCGGTATATGTAAATGGATTCTCCACATCACTTCCGGAAGATGTGCAGAGGGCGGGACTACGGACAGTGCCCGGACTGGAAGAGTGCAGAGTGCTCCGCTACGGATATGCCGTCGAATACGACTACTTTCCTCCATATCAGCTTCAGCTTACGCTGGAGAGCAAGTTTGTGGAGGGATTGTTCTTTGCCGGCCAGATCAACGGAACCTCAGGCTATGAAGAGGCGGCGGCGCAGGGATTGATCGCCGGCATCAACGCCGCAAGCCGGGTTCTGGAACGGGAGCCGTTGATTCTGGACAGATCCCAGGCATACATCGGCGTCCTGATCGATGATCTCGCCGGTCTGAGCACCAACGAGCCGTACCGGATGTTCACCTCCAGAGCGGAATACCGTCTGCTTCTCAGAAAGGATAATGCCGACCTGCGGCTTTCGGAGATCGGCGCGGCCTACGGTCTTGTGGAGGGAGCGCAGGCAGAGCGGGTTCGTGAAAAGGGGCGACTGACCGAGCGTGGACGCGCGCTTCTGGAGATGAGGGCGTTCGATCCGGAGGAAGGAGGGGAGCGGGTGAAGGGGTGGCAGCTGCTGAAACGTCCCGGCGTCTCCATCGAGAGTCTTCGTCGTCAACTCGATGAGATCGACGAACTCGGCGCGATCCTGGCGAATCCTGAGGTTGCGGAGCAGTTGGACGTCACCGCCAAATATGATGGGTACATTCAGCGCCAGATTCAGGAGGTCGAACGGTTCAAACGTCAGGAGAACGCACTTCTCCCGCCGTCGATCGACTACTGGAGCATGAAATCGCTCTCTTCCGAAGGGAGAGAGAAGCTGACCGCAATCCGTCCCC
Organism: uncultured bacterium; assembly: GCA_966250335.1. GTDB lineage: Bacteria > Bacteroidota > Ignavibacteria > OLB7 > OLB7 > OLB7. The sequence continues at coordinate 253,099 of CBINGZ010000001.1, forward strand.
GATCTCTCGGTCAGGCCTCGCGGATCAGCGGGGTTTCCAGGTCGGATCTGGCAATTCTCAGCATGCTCGTCTAACATCATAGAGGCAACATGTTTCACGTGAAACAGTCAGGGACCGAATCATGAGAGTTCTCGTTGTCGGAGGCCAGGGACAGCTCGGCCAGAAACTGCTCCAGGTGATCAATCGTGAGACCGATTGGGAGCTTGTGAGCGTCATCCGCGACGCCATCGTCGACCAGGAAGGTTATGCGAATTTCGATATCACCTCCAGGAATGAGTGGAAGCGGATGGTGATGAACGAGCGGTGGCGACCCAATGTGATCATCAACGCCGCCGCGTTCACCGATGTGGACGGGTGTGAAACAGAGCGGGAGCGCGCCTGGAAGAGCAACGTTCAACTTGTGGAGATCCTTCTCTCCATCGCTCGAAACGTGGAAGCGCAACTGGTCCAGGTCTCCACCGACTACGTGTTCGATGGTACCGAAGGACCTTACTCGGAAACCGCGCGTCCGAACCCAATCAACTACTACGGCAAGACGAAGCTGGCCGCAGAGAATATCTGTACCAGAAGCGGTGTCGACTCTGCAATTGTGCGGACGATGTGGCTGTTCGGCCATTCTGAGAACGGGCGCCGTAATTTTGTCGACTGGGTTGTGGAACAGCTTGAGAACAAGGATACCGTACCGGTTGTGGTCGATGAGATCGGAAACCCCACACTGACGGATGATCTCGCCTACGGTATCATCCAGATCATAGAAAAGAAGTTCCAGGGGGTGCTGAACGTAGCGGGAGAGGATCTGATCTCCCGCCTGGAGTTCGCCCGGGAGATCGCCGAGCAGTTGAACGCCGATCCGAAACGAATCGTCCCCTTGCCTTCAGGGCAGCTTGTGCGTGCAGCAAAACGTCCGCTGCGGTCAGGTCTTGTGACCCTTAAGGCCAGATCGTCGCTCGATATCCGTCCACGATCGGTAAAGGACGCCGTGAATATGTATCTTACACAGCGTAAACGCCTGGAAGAGGCGAGACTGTAGTCTCTCAGGGAGGAAGGCATGCAACATGAGGCATCTCCTTTCTCCACGCGCTCCTCATTGTCCGATAGCGGAGGGCTCCGGTGGTATAGTGAGGATTCCCGACAGTCTATCTGTTCCAGAGCCATGATCGTCACCCACGTCGAAGGATCGGCATGTTGAGAGTACGAATACTGGGAAGCGGAACATCTTCCGGCGTCCCCACGATCGCCTGTACGTGTCCCACGTGTATGTCCACCGACCCGCGTGATAAACGGCTGAGACCGTCGATCTGGGTTCGTGACGGGGAAACAAGCATCGTCATCGACACCTCAAGCGACTTCCGGCAGCAGTGTCTCCAGGCGAATATCGATTCGCTCGATGCCGTCGTCTATACGCACCATCATTTCGATCATATCGCCGGGTTCGACGACCTGAGAGCGTTCAACTTCAAGACGCGGCGTCCCGTGCCGATCTATCTGCTCGGGGAGACCCTGAACGAGCTCCGGAATATGTTCAGCTACGCCTTTGCAACAGGGAAGGCCCATGAAAGCTCGGTTCCACTGGTGAAGGTGGAGGAGGTGACGAGTGATCCGTTCGTCATCGGTTCGTTTCAGCTGACCCCGCTGCCGCTGATGCATGGGCGGATGCGGGTCAACGGGTATCGCATCGGGAAGTTCGCCTACTGCACCGACTGCAATCGTATCACCGATGAAGCCTACGAGCGGATGGAGGGAGTGGAGGTATTGATTCTGGACGCACTGCGGCTCACCGAACATCCGACACATTTCTCACTGACGCAGGCAATCGCCGTGGCCGAGCGGGTCGGGGCGCGTGAAACATACTTCACCCACATCGCCCACGAGATCAAACACAGTGAAGTGGAAAGGATACTCCCCCAGTCGATGTCCTTAGCGTATGACGGTCTGGAGCTGACCTCCGAGTGATATCATAGCTTCTGCCTTGCTTCGATCACGGCCTCACAACTATACCTCTCCATCTCCTTCCGGAGTGCCGCCTCAAGAGAGAATGGGTCTCTCTTTCTCTCTTCTCTTACCTCTGTGCTCTCTGTGACTCCCTGTTATTTTTCTTACGCGGAAGAGCAAAGAAAAAGCCCCTCGCACCAACGTGCGAGGGGCTTTTGTCATTCAAGACCGACCTGAGCTTACTTGTTCGGCGTGCTCGTGGTCGACTTCACCGTTCCCGTCGATCCCGACGGAAGCGAAGCAGGCGGAGCGACGCTGGTCCTGGAAGCAGGAGCCGACGTCGAGGCTGCGGCCGATCCGTCGGTCGACGACGAGAGGGGCACCGTTGCAGCCGGGAGCTGCATGATCGGCGCCGCCGAGTGAATCGTGTTGCCCGACTTTGCAGCATCCGTGCGGACGGCAGCCGGCTTGGCCGTCTTTGCAGCCGCCGGCGCTGCCGACTGAATCGTGCTCCCCGACTTCCCGTTCGAGATATCCGTGCGAACAGCGGCAGGAGCCTTTTCAGCGCTCTCCGACTGAAGCTGCGTGCCGGACGACGGGCTGCTCCACACCGACTTCACATCCTTCGGCTGATCGACACCGAACGCCTCCGGATGGAGGTAGGTGCCGCGCTCCCCTTCCGGCTTCTGAACCTCGACCTGAACCCGGTTCTTCTCGGCATACGCGTCGTGACGAACGCCGGTCACCTGCCAGGAGACCTGCATTCCCGACGTGCCGCCGGCGATGCGGAAGGTGTTCCCCTTGATCATCTGAGCGATGTAGAGGCCCGGGCCCGGAGCGCCGATCGCCGTGAGCTGGTAGCGGAAGTCGCCGTTCAGCGCCTCGAACCACTTCGGCAGGGTCACCGTCGCCTCACCCTTCTCGTCCAGACGAGTCACACCGTCATAGAGGTTCATCATCTGATCCGACTCGACGAACGAGTGGTAGAGGTACTGGTTCTTCGGATCGAGCGGGTGATCGATCTTGAACGTACCGCCGCCCTTGGCGACCGTGCCGCTCACCGTCATGTTGCCGTTGACGACGACGTTACCCGTGAAACGTGCAGCGTTGCCCGAGCTGTTGGTCACGACCTGGAGAGCGTCCGACGTGTTCGCCGCGTTGACGTTCTCGAAGCGACCTGCGGTACCCGTACCACCGGAGATACCGGCCTGACCGAGCACGCCGTAGCCGTTCTTCGTGTTGAAGCCGCGGACGCCGTAGCCGCTGGAGTCGTTACGACCGACAACCGCACCGACACCGTTGCCGCCGCGGTTACGACCGACGACTGCTTCGCCGAAGGTGTTGTCACCGATAACGCCTGCTGCGCTGATCGAGCTGGTAATACCCCAGACCGCGTTGCCCCCTGCGCTCGTCGCGAAGACGCCCGGGCCCACGCCCGACTGCGTCACGTCGACGCCGCGACCGCCGTTCGAAGCGTTGGACAACTGAATGGCAAGACCGTTGCCGATGCCGTTATGGTTGAGATTGAGAACGCTGGCTACGCTCGCCGGATTATTGATCACGAACGAACCGACGTTCGAATTCCCCGTCTGCGTCAGGCTGAGCATCGGCGACGAGGTAGACTCGGTGGCGCTGTAGGGAAAGGTAAGGCCTGAGGAAGGAGCAGTCCAGGTGAGTCCGCCGGAGCCGTCCGTCGTCAATGCATCACCACTGTTGCCGTCTGCTGGCGGTAGAGTGTAGGTGACGTTTCCACTCTGCGCCTGTGCCTGGAAGGCGGTATAGTCGGTGCCGTCGCCGGAAGGTTCATAGATACGAAGCTCGCCGGCCGCCCCACCGTTGCCGTGCACATCCACAGCCCCTGCGGTCTGAACAGCCGGTCCGCTGCCGTTGGTGACTGCCACAAGGGCAGGGGACGAATTGGCCGCATTGACGTTCTCGAAGCGACCTGCCGTGCCGGTGCCGCCGCTGATGCCGGCCTGACCGATCACGCCGATACCGTTCTTCGTGTTGAAGCCGCGGACACCGTAACCGCTCGAGTCGTTGCGACCGACGACCGCGCCGACGCCGTTGCCGCCGCGGTTGCGACCGACGACAGCTTCGCCGAAGGTGTTGTCGCCGATGACGCCTGCCGCGCTGATCGAGCTGGTGATACCCCAGACGGCGTTGCCCCCCGCGCTCGTCGCGAAGACGCCCGGGCCGACACCTGCCTGCGTCACATTCACACCCCGTCCACCGTTCGAGGCGTTCGTGAGTTCGACATCAATGCCGTTACCGATACCGTTGCTCTCAACTGCCAGGGTGGTGGTGACGTTGGCTGCATTGACGTTCTCGAAGCGACCTGCGGTGCCGGTGCCGCCGCTGATGCCGGCCTGACCGATCACGCCGACACCATCCTTCGTGTTGAAGCCGCGGACACCGTAGCCGCTGGAGTCGTTGCGACCGACAACTGCGCCGACACCGTCGCCGCCGCGGTTGCGACCGACGACGGCCTCACCGAAGGTGTTGTCGCCGATGACGCCTGCTGCGCTGACCGAGCTGGTGATACCCCAGATCGCGTTGCCCCCCGCGCTCGTTGCGAAGACGCCCGGGCCGACGCCCGACTGCGCAACATCGATACCACGGCCGCCGTTCGAAGCGTTCGTCAACTGGACCGCGATACCGTTGCCGAGACCGCCTTGTGCCACATTGACCGTGGGAGCGGTGTTGCCGGCATTACTGTTCTCGAATGAAGCGGCACTGCCGGTGCCGTCGGTGGTAGCTACAAGAGCGTCTGCGGCGCTGGCCGCGTTTTCAATCTCAAACCTGCCGGCGCTGCCGCCTCCGGTAGCTTCGCCGACGAGAGCGTCACCGGTGCCGTTGGTGGTGGCTACAAGAGCGGTCGAAGAGTTGGAAGCATTGTTGATCTCAAACCTGCCTGCAGTGCCGTTGCCGGTAGCTTCGCCGAAGACCGCATCGCCGGTGCCGTCGGTGGCAGCGACAAGAGCGTCTGCGGAGCTGGGAGCGTTATTGATCTCGAACCTGCCGGCGTTGCCGCCGCCGGTCGTGGTTCCCACAACCGCGGTCCCCATTCCGTTGGTCGTTCCCTCGATGACATTCTGAGTGAATCCGCCGGTCTCCACCACATGCAGCTGGGCGGTCG
>CBINGZ010000002.1:0-226375 GCA_966250335.1 uncultured bacterium
GAACGCTTGCTCCACACTCTTGCCTATGGTTCCTGATGGACAAAGTCGAGCTAAGCATATAGCAGCATTCAAAAATGGCTCTTTATCTTGTGCCAGAGTTGTAAGAATTTTTGCTCTTGCTGATAGATCACCGATGGCGATGTTTCTTTCAGTATTTTTTCAAAAAAATAGAAATATTCTTCCAGAGCTGTTAATGTAGCCCGTATCCAAGCATCTTTGGTGATACACACATCACAAAAATAATGACGACCCCGCCTGGTCGGTGCATTTTTTTCAGAAGGATAAGAAGACAATAACAAGTCCGAATCATTTTTCTTAGAGAGAACAAGACTTTCCCGCGACATTGTTTCAAGAACAACTGATGAAGGATCATCTTGATCGTACCAGCCAGAATCCATGTCCGCAAGCCAATAAAGGCTATGCAGAAGAAATGTCACCGGCTTCAAGAGCACATAATATCCCATACTTCTAAAAATATTGCAGTAACCTCCGACCACAATTGAGAGGCCCCCTGAAACACTCCAGAAATCTCTAACAAGAAAATCATCATCATCCATGTAATCCGTTCCGTCTCTTAAAAAAACGAAAGAGACATCACGCCCCTCATTAGAGCGATAGATGAGTGCAACTTCAATTTCATTCACAACATGCGACACATCAACCTCATTTGACGTTTCAAGAACTATCACAAGTTTCGACCGAACCTATCACTTTCACAACAAGCGCTTATGCGCTTACTGTCGATGTCGGCGGAGCAAGGGCTCACGAGGATCGCCTGCGACTTAGCCAGCTCTGGCAAAGATGCCACAATTCACTTACAATACCAACGGCTATTGAGGCCTTGGGCACTTGATTAATTTCCTTATCAGACTATCCTGATTCCAGGCGCGCTTGAACAGGCAGAGAGTTCGCCCACTCAGCAAAGGCTCAATAAACGAGTGGAACTGGCATCAGGTCCCCAAAGTGAGCAATAAATAACTGGCCTCACGCAAGGCTTTTTGGCCGGAGAACCCGCCAAAGCCTGCCAAGCTTGACCTGAGAACCATTATGGCCCCAATCAGAGCTGTTGAGATCCTCATTGGAGCCCCTGTAGGCGATGGCTCTGCGTAAGTCAGTAAACAAGCATGAGTTCAACTTCACTCACGATATTTCCCTTACTTGACAGGTGTAAATATCCAGTCCCAGATAACAGTACTAACCTCCTCACCCAAAATGTATCCACCCAACCCTCCGACGGCATATGCTAGGGGAACAGTTACAGCTTCCTCAGGAACTGCCATTTGAGGTCCAGCTTGACCTGCTACTAATGCTCCAAGCGCTGCTGCCCCTGCAGCCGAAGCCGACCAGGCAGAAATTTTCGTAGTTACAGTCCTTGCAGCATACTCGCTATGATAAACTTCCCACAAATCAAGCCCAACACCACCTGCCAGCAAAAGCGTCCCCGCTCCCCATCTAACAAACTTGGCTGACTGACCAAAACGTGATGTAGCAGCAGCGCGTTCCGCCGGGCCGACCCAAGATGATGGTAGTTTACCCCCAATATGTTTCAAGGCTGTTCCTGCACTGACTCCTTCTGTTTGAGCTATGCTTTGAAGGATTTTCACCATATCACTACTGTATATAGTCAAGGTTTTATTCTTAGCTAGGTTCGCAAAAAACGCTTCGCCCGTCCCCCCCTTGTAGGCTGCTCGCAATGCCGCATATTCCGCACTTGTCGGGTTAACAATACCATTTCCACTTACCGGATAAAAATGACCATTATTAACATTAACATTCCAGACAGAACCATTAGGCAACATTACATTCTTTTCAGTTTTCCCCATTGCTCTAACCATTCTCACGGCTTGCTCGTAAAAAGTCTGAATTACTGATTGAGATTGCCAATCTAGATTCATGACAATAGTGTTCTGATCTTTTGGGAACCCAGCAAATTTCCCTGATATAAGATGACGACTTTGCAATTCATCCCATAGCAATGGGGGAATAGGATCTCCAAGTCCAAGATAATCAACTCCGTTAACAGGATTATTTCTATGATAAGCGTAAGGAGATTGCCAAGGATAATCAGCGTCCCTCAGGTCGATCGATTTAAATCGACATAACCGCGGATCGAATTCTCTAAATTCAAAATGGATTGCATTTCCCTTGCCGGCTATTTCATTATCTTTTTCTTTCCCATTAAAACCATACCGATACTCTCCATTTTGCTGACTCATCCCCTCCTGCAGTGCCCCAAACGCATAGTAATGGTTCACCGCATGCTCCTTCACTCTGAAGTTCGCCGATGTCGTCGGGCCGCTGATCTTCTTCAGATCGCTGATCACCACTCGCACATTCCCCAGATGATCCTTCAGCTCATACTCCTTCCGATCCACCAGCCGCGTGAAGATATCCACCGTCGGCGATACATGGATCGTATCCCGTAATGTGTCCGTTCGCAACAGGCCGACCCGTCCATCCAACTCGCTCCCATAGATCATCAACTCCATCAACCGCGTCTGCAGCACTGACCACGGATTCGCGGGCAGCATCGGTGGTTGCGCTGGACCCGTGCACCCAGGCGCCAGCTTGAACGGGCAAGGATCGCACAGATCTCCCGTACCGTCCCCGTCGTAATCCTCCTGCCACGGGTTCCACTCCCTCGTGTTGAACATGCTCACCGCTGACGGGCAGTTGTCGCATGATTGCGGGCCCGGTAATGCATTATAGATCCCGTCCTGATCGAAGTCGTTCCCACCCCCGGTGTTGTTCGGTGGTGGGGTACATGACGTGTCCACGCCTCCATAATGCGCTGTCTGGCGATAGATCGCCACAACCTGCTCGCCGGCATCACGCACATAGTACGTGATCTCACTCAAGCTGTCGCTCAGATGCAGGTTGTTGATCACCTGCTTCTTCACACGGTTTCCTGCCGCGTTGTACCAGAACTTAATCGTTGTGCTGATGCCGGGCAAGTCCTTGTGCACCTCCTCCACCTTCCCTCCGGCATTCCACTTGATCCGGGTTCCTTCCGACTGATCCTGGATCAGGTTCCCGGCACGATCGTAGCCATAGTTGTTCGGGAAGGGGAAGGCACCGGGTGCAGGCTGATCGTCGATATCGGTCGACCAGGCAGCGGGTGTGGCAACCAGATCGTCCACCGACAGTAGCTCGTTGCGCTGCGCTCCGCCACCCACCTCATAACTGTAGTTGTAGACCAGACTGTCCATCCGTGTGCTTACGCCGACAAGCATTCCATGTCGGTTCAGTGTCTGGATGTTCCCGTTCGCATCATAGCTGAACGTTTCATCGTACTTTGCTGTACTCAAGCCAACTTGCCATATGCCTCCCGAATAGTATCGGAACGCTGAACCAAGTAGACGATTCAAAACATCATACGTATACAGATATCCCACTGTCTGCGTGGTATACGGCGGTGGAACACCGGGGGCTGGCTGTGTGCCAAGCGCCCAGCCTGCGATATTGCCGTTATACAATGACGTCAGGGAAGTTTGACGCCGTGGTCCTGGATTATATACTCCTGCTGCTACATTCGAATTATAGACTGAGTGCGTTGATCCTGCCTTGCGTAGATAATCTCCTTCATAATACGTCAGCACCATCCCGAACACATCGAGCATATACCGCCTGCCGCTCCCCCCACCATCACGACCAGGATCGGCGCCCGCCAGCAGATTCGGATAGTTGATCCCTTTCAGCCAGCCGTGTACCGTGTACACGTAGTCCAGTCCCTGAAGACTATCCTCTCCGATCATCACACGCTTCAGCGGACCATATGCGTAGTACTTGTACTCTGCATCACGATCCCAGATCCGGCCGTCACGTGATGTCTCCACCCGCAGCAATCGGTTGTCCTCATCGTACCGGTACCGTTGCGTGAACTGATCCCCCATCTCCTCGTCGTAGTACACCTTCAGCACATTGCTGCTGATCAGGTCATACTCATATCGTACATAGTTCCAGCCGAGGCCCGGGATGTAGCTCCCCATCCACTCCACGTTCCCATGAGGGTCGTAACTGTACACCGTCTGGACTCCCGACTCCGTCACCGTCCGACTTACACGGTTCCGCAGGAATCGCTGCTTCTTTCCCGCCACATTCGTATAGCCGGGGAACGTCGCTGCCGCGCTGTACGTCGTCGCCGTCTTGTATCGCACTCCGATCACCGGATATGTCATGTCCGCGATCTTCGGCATCGGGATACCCGTCGACCCAACACCCACCAGACTCCAGTCCGCCAGCGCCTCCCCGGACTCGATCACGCGACTCAGATTATCGTACTTCAGATACGAGTATACCGACGGCTTGTACGTCATCCCCATCGTCGACGGCGCCGTGATCGTCCGCGGGAACCGCCCATTCGCCTGGTTCTCCTCCTGACTGAACCGCAAACGACCCAGATCGTCGTACACATAGCCGACGCCCCCGCCGTCCGGCGTGCTCTTCGACATCATCTGCTTCAGCGAGTTGTAGCTGTACGCCGTCGCCATCGTGTGACTCGGATGCACCGACCGGCTCCGGCTCGACAGCCTTACCCCCTGCGGAGGGATCGTCTGCACAAGGTTCCCCGCTCGATCGTAGTAATACAACGTGAAGTGATACAATGCTGTCGAGTACTCCAGGATCATTCGATCATCGCTCTGCGTCGGATCGATGCATGACTTCGCATACGATAGTTTCAGCATCCCTTCAGCCGCCGTCAGACACTGATCGATCTGCGCAGCGATCACCTCCCGCAACGCTGCCACGGTCTGCTCCGCGCACGTCACCGGACGGAAGATCACCGTCGTATCCGGCGCCTCCAGATCGCGCCACCGGAAGCACACCGAATCGCTGCACGCCTGCGTGCAGATGTCGTGGCACAATCCCTGGTACACGGTCCCCACCGTATCTCCGTCCACGATACAGTACCGTCGATAGAAGAGCGCACAGTCGTCCAGCACAAATTCCGAGGCGATCGTCTCATCCATCGTGAACAGATACGGCAGCGAGTCCGACGGACACTCTCCGAGATACGGCAGGCTCGCCGGCGGCACTGTCGAGCATGTCCACATGCAACTGTCGCCGGTCAGCTCGATGAACACTCCACGAGCCCACTCGCAGATCTCCATCGCATCGTTCGTATCACGACCCGATGCTCGATACGCCTTCAACGAATCGTTCATCCGTTTGACAACTACCTGCCCCCACACCCGCGACGGATCGGGCGACGCCACGATCGTCTTCAGCGTATCGGTGCAGACGCCGCCCTCCGGGATATCGACCTGGAAGCTCCAGTACATCGACCGCTGCATCGCCGCGATCTGGGCGGAATCTCCCACGCGGATGATCACCCCACTGCTGTCGATCGGCGTCAGCTCGCATCCCTCCCTGCAATACTCCACCAGCATCCGCGCCTTGCACTCCACTGCCGTCATCGGCACGAACTCCGTCAGCTCGTCCACCGGTTCGCCCGATGGCGTGTAGAGATCTCCCTCCACCGTCTGCCCAGCGCGACGATACGCCGCGGCCACCTGTGTCACGAAGCTCGGATAGCGCGCCTCGCATGCCGTGCTGCACGCTCCCTCCTGTGCCGCACGCAGCTCCTCGACGCACGCATAGTCTCCCGAGGTGCACGGCAGCTTCTCCTCGAACCGCTCCGACATCGGACGGCCGATCTTCAGACACTGGTAGAACGTCTCCCACTCCTTGTAGGCGATATCTCCGTCCAGTGAATCGGCTCCCCATGACGGCTGCGGCAAGTACTGCGACCAGAGCACTCCCGTCCCGGACGGGACGATCAACTGATTGTGGACATCGTACGCCTTCTCACAATCCTGGCTGTAGACCCACTTGGGGTTCCACACATCGCGCCAGTCCATGTAGTACGCGAAGTACTTGTGCGCATTGTCCAGATATCCCTCGCCGTAGCCGGTACCATACCCGCTCAACGGGCTACCTCCACTGGAGCAGTCCCCGTATGGACAACTCGAGATCCCCTCCAGCATCAGCCCCGTCCGCGACAGGAACGCATCCAGCAGGTCGAAGTCCTCCACCGCCTTGTCAGGATCTCCACTCCCGTCACTGGTCGCGTACGTCCCGAAGTTCATCACCAGATCCACCCACGCGTCGTACAGCTTCCGGCAGTCGTACCCGTCGGCGATCATATGCGCCACCAGCGTGTCGAACGCGCCAAGCCCCTTGTCCCCCACCGTCTGATAATCCGGGTACAACGGATCACCCCCGCGACGGAAGTACTTGCTCGGATCGTCGCCGAAGCTTCGATCCGTTCCGGTGTAGGGATGCGCCGATCCCCATCGATCGTACAGCATCCCCTCGAAGCTCGGCAGCGGCGACGGACACAACATCTCGTTCGGACATTCCCGGAACGGGATCTCCAGCCGGCAGCACTCCGTCGTGATCGTGTACGACATCAGCACCGAGTCTCCACCCACCTTCTGTCGCCAGCTCTTCACCGCTCCGCTGCTGTCCAGGTAGCGATAGAGTCCCCTCAGGTCGATCGAGTCGAGATAGTAGTTGATGCTGTCCAGGTACGGCGAGAACTGGTCACGAACCTCCGATCGTACCTCGCTCGCGGCGAGATCGATCCACGACAGACCCGACGGCGTGTTCGTATGCGATTGAATCGTTCGCTCCACGACATACGTTCCCGGATCGAGTGTCGCCGTGGTCCACGACCCTTCGTACACCGTCGGCGACTCGCACGACTCCTCCGACGGGATCACCAGACTTGTATCCAGCGCCGGGTTCGACATATCGAGCAGGTCGTAGATCCGGTAGCGCACCACGTAATCGCAGGTACGGCAGTACTCGGCGCACTCCAGCCAGAAGGTCTTCGGATCGACACGATATCGTAGCTTGATCGTCGACGGCTCCACCAGTCGCACCGTCTTCCCCTTCCGCGACGCAGATGCATCGGCTCGCGATGTCGATTTCACCGTGTCGACGACGATCGTGTCGAACGACTGCGATTCGTTCAATGCCGTCTGGATCGTGCCGGTCTGCTTGACCAGGCAGGTGGCGAGTGTCTGCCCATCCTTCGAGACATACTTCAGGGAGATGACACCGTTCGGATCGGTCGTCGAGATCATCTGCACGCTGTGCGACTCCGGCGCCTCATCGCCGAACATCGCGATCAGCTCCATGTCCGACGGCTGGCCGTAGCCGTAGCGCGTCGTGTGGGGCGTGCCGGTGTTCACCAGCCGATGCGCCGAGCCCACTCCTGCCTGCTCGCGCACGCGACCGGTGGCGTCAGGATAGTAGAGCACACGCGTGAAGCCGTAGGTCTCCGCGTTCGGGATCGTCAGATCCGTGTTGATGTCCGAGTAGTAGCGATGCACCGCTCCGCTGTCCAGCGGGTTCGGATCGCGGAAGTTGTAGTCACGATCGAAGTGCGTCGCCCCGTAGAGGACGTTGCCGCTGTTGCGTTTGAGAAATCCCTCGCGGTAGCCGAGCGCATCGACCGACACCGGCGTCGGCAGCGAGTTCAGTGCCGGGCGTCCGGAGAAGTCGAGGACACTCTGACTGACCACGATATTGTTCTGGGATTGCAGGTGCGTCTGCGTCTGCACCGGCTGCGCCAGCCCCGTCGCATAGGTCATCTTCTCGGAGATCCGTGTCCCTTCCTCTCCCTCGGTAAAGGTGCGTGAGTAGATCCAGTTACGGGTCTGATCGAACTGCTTGTAGAAGAAGATCGAGTTCCTGATATCGGCATCGATGATGTTCGTCTTGGCAACATCCTCGATGGCGAGCGTCGATCGGTCGGCCGGAGCAGTCGTCCAGAGTCCCCAGTTGCGATCGTCGGCGATCCCACCCGGGTAGAGGTTGCCGATGGGACGGACGCGCCAGACGTAGTATCCCTGTCCCTCGGCAAGTGTCAGCGTCAGCGACGTGGCCGCACTTCCCGTCTCGATGGTGAGCGCGCGGCTCCAGTCGACGGTATCGATAATATCGCGTTCCTGCTTTGCCTGGGCTTTGATCTCGTTGCGATTGAAGAGACGAAGGAGCTGGAACTGGTAGTTCGGCAGGGTGTCGTTGTCGCAGGAGGCGACCTTGTCCCAGGTGAACGTGACCGGGTTGGTGGAGACCGAATCGGTCAGAGCATTGATGGAGAGCGCCTGATCGGTGGGCAATGATGTCCGCAGTCCGGAGACATCGAACGACTCGCCGTAGGAAGCCTCAAGGCGGAGGTTGTTCTTGATATCGGTGATATATGCGGCCACGGTGCTGGTGTACGTAAGGCCGAAGGAGCTAATAGTGATCGAGAGATGATCGAGTGAATAATAATCGGAGGTAAAGTCCTTCTCGCAGAGCTGCTCGGGCCGAATGGCGGCGGAGTTACTGAGAATCTGCAACGAGCAGGTCTTGGTGAAGAGGGGAGACCCGGTCTCGGCAGCATCGGCCCATCCCTTGATGGAGACGACGGCATTGACGGTAAAGACGCTGTCGCCGAACTCGTAGTCCTTCGGCCCCATTTTCAGGCGAACCCAGAGGAACGCTCTGCGGAGATTGGTGTCGGCGCAGAGGAGGGGATCGGGATCCTCGCGGATAATGAGCTTCTTGACGGGCGGGGTGAGACTGGAAAGCTCGCCATGGTCATACGAGACCAAGGTGACCTTCTGCTGAACGCTCAGTGGCTTCGCGGAAGGAGCGGTCTTCTGAATAACCGGGGAGATGCCGTCCTCCGTGTCGCCCGGGTTCAACTGCTGAGCCTGGGCGAGCACGGCGGAGAGAAACAGACCAACGGCAACGAGGATGCGCTGTAGATACTGCATGATGACACCAGAATTGAATAAACAGAGGATCCCAAATACAGAACGACAATACTCAACGAGACAATTGACCGACGAAGATGAGGCTATCGAACGACATGAATGGGACAGACAGAGACCTGTCCATCCTTCTGCGCATAGCAGTAGTAGATACCGGGCTGCAGATCATCGGCCTTCAAGGGCAAGCGATGGACACCAGCCTCAACGGCTTTATCCACCAGTACCGAGACCGTCCTGCCAATCGCATCGACCAGCGACATACGGATAACAGATGGTGACGACATCTGATAGCTAATGACAAGTTCAGACGACGCAGGGTTTGGTGTACATGATATCGCCATACCATGATCGATGTTGCCGGCAACAGGGGCATCGGAGATAGCAGGTAGATTCCAGATATATGCTGTGTCACCATCCCCTCTCGTGAACGCAACCTGTTTTCCATTCGGACTGAAGGCGGTTTTAACAACTTGAGACAAGGTTTTATATGTGAGGATCGGTCTTGTTGATGTTTTATGCCAAATATCCAACTGAAACGGAATGTCCTGAGAATTGAAGACATAGCTACCGCCACTGACGGCAATTAGGTCCGTAGAGCTGACAGTAACAATTCCCGCATACACATCCGGGAAGTTATACTCCGCAATGACTTCTCCTGTGTTCACGTTCATTATTCTTGATGGAGCGATTCTGCCGGCGAAAGGCCCCGTTTTTTCAAACAAGCATACAGCAAGCTCATCATTATTGTTGGTCCAGCTAAGCCCGGTAACAACAGAATCGAATGTAAATTCGTTGATGGAATCGCCGGTTGCTAGATCAATAATCCGTATAGCATACCTCAGCTTCGACAACTCGTCGCTCCAGTAATCTCTTATTGCAGCAATACGTTTTTCATCCGGACTGAGCGCATAGCCGCGTGTAAAGCCTGGAACAACAGTCATGCCCGTCTGCTGACCGGTTTCAGCATCCCATATACGGAGCGAGATATCATCTTCTGCGGCAGACGATATGATTTTCTTACCATCGTCAAAATAATGCGCAATCCGGCTCCCATACTCATGACCTTCCATACTGTGTATCTGAGCACCAGTAGTGGCATCGAAAATCTGAACCGGATAACCGGGTTGTTCTCCTTCATACCCCGTTACTACGATTTTCGAGCCATCGGGGCTGAACTCCGCCGAGCTGAAGCCATTGTAGGAGACAGTATCGAAGGTTCTTATCAGCTTACCCGTAGCGGCATCCCATATTCGTATGCGAAGGTGACCCGTCGTTACAACCTTGCTTCCATCCTTACTGAATGCAATCCCCCAAAAGCCTTCGAACTGCTCCCCGACCAACGGAATCATCGTCCCGTTATCCTGAGCCCACAACATTCCTGTTGCCCCCGTAACCAGCACTATCATACCGACAAGCAGATGCCGCCACCAGGTATTCACTCTCATTGCCTTCTTCCGTTTGATGTTATTGATTCCCACTCCTCACTTCCTCACCCGCACATCCTGAACTCCGAATCCCGCATATGCTCCCCTCGGCTTCCCCGAGTTGTCCAGGAATCGATCCAGAATCTCTCCATCGAACTCGGTCGTCGCGTACGCGTGCTCTACCGTGCGGAACGTCATATCCACACGTTGCAATCGTCGACGTGATACTATCGAACGACATGAATGGGACAGACGGAGACCTGTCCACCCTTCTGCGCATAGCAGTAGTAGATACCGGGCTGCAGATCATCGACCTTCAACGGCAGCCGGTGGACGCCTGCCTCAACGGCTTTATCCACCAGTACCGAGACCGTCCTGCCAATCGCATCGACCAGCGACATACGGATGACAGATGGTGACGACACCTGATAGTTAACGATAAGTTCAGACGACGCGGGATTCGGTGTACATGATATCGCCATGCCATGATCGACGTTGCCGGCAACAGGGGCATCGGAGATAGCAGGTAGATTCCAGATATATGCCGTATCACCGTATCTTCTTAAAAATGCCAGTTGCTCGCCATCCGGACTAAAAGTAAGATACCAGGCTAATGAAAGCGGCTGGTGCGCCACAAGCGGACCTGTTGATGTTCTCATCCATATGTCCATCTGAGGCACCACATCTTCTAGAATCAGGCCAGGCTCTCCGCTACTTACTGCTATCATATTCTTTGAGCTAATCTCTACTACACCCGCATAGACACCAGGATAATCATAGATGTTCAGGATCTCCTCCGTCCATGCATTGATGATGCGAAGTGGAATAAACTCTCTCATAAAGCCTTCCAGGTTTTTATACATACATACCAGCAGCTCTTCACTATTATTCGCCCACTTGACATCCAGAGCAGTTGAATCGGCGAACACAATCTCCTTCAAGGAATCACCTGTAGCAAGGTCCATGATGCGAATAGAAGAATTCAATCGAGAAGTTTGAACATTTCCGAACATCCTTATTGCAGCAATATATTTTTCATCCGGGCTTATTGAGAATTCATATGCAAAATCAGGGATTGGGATGATTCTTTTCAACTCTCCCGATTCAGCACCCCATATATAGAACAGGTTATCGTCACCGATGGAGATGATATCATCACCACCGTTAAGATAGTGCGCTTTTCTAACTATTGTAGGATGTCCACCTATTCGACGAATCTCTGCGCCCGTCTCCGCGTCATATATCTGAATGAAATAATCAAATTCCCCTGGCACACTGCGTTCGACATAATGCCCTGTTACAACAATCCTTGTATCGTCCGGGCTAAATTCCGCATAGGTATATCCTCCACTCACAGCTGAATCGAATTCAATTATCAGATCTCCGGTCTTGGCATTCCAGATCTTTAGAGGGGCTTGGCTAACCGTTACAATCTTACTACCATCCTTACTAAAGGAGGCGCAACGAAATTCTTCCACATTAAGGCCGGGCAAGGGAATGATTGTACCATTATCCTGAGATCGGACTATGGACGCACTTCCAGCAAGGATCATCCATATACAAACAACCAGATTCCGGTACTGTGTAAACTTCTTCATTGTCTTCAGCCGTTTGACGTTATTGATTCCCACCCTTCACTTCCTCACCCGCACATCCTGGACTCCAAATCCCGCATATGCTCCCCTCGGCTTCCCCGAGTCGTCCAGGAATCGTTCCAGAATCTCTCCATCGAACTCGCTCGTCGCGTACGCGTGCTCTACCGTGCGGAACGTCATATCCACTCGGAGCAACGGACGATCCGGTCCGTAATCTGCTTCCACCCGTGTTACCCGCTCCTCCCGCTCGTTCAGCGTGACGGTCACGGTGCCGAGACCGAACAGTCCGACCATCTGTTCGGGAGGCCGCAGCACCACGCGAGTCAGCACGGCTCCTTCATCCCCCTTCGCTTCGGTGCAGCTCTCCACACGGCAGTGCGAAAGGATCGTATCCTGCAATCCCTCCTGAATCCTTGCACGCTGCTCCGCCAGCTTCTTCGGGTCCGAATCTGCAATGTAGATCAGACGCCGTCCCGGAAGCAGAGTCACGGCAATACGATCGTCCTGATAGACCTCCATCACCGGAGTCTTCATCCGCATCCGGCGTTCGCTTATCAGCAGATCGACCTCCGATTCGGACGTTACAGGCTTCCCCCCCATCATCGACGTTGTTGTCGTGCTGTAGATCATGTGGGAGATATTCTCCGGATCGCCGGACGCCATCTGCTTCCGATAGATCGCACGCAGCCTTGTCAGACAATCGTCACCATCCTGACCCACGATTGCCCTGGGCACAAGGCATAGAACCAGGAGGACACACCCGAGACGATAGATCAGTCGGTTCATGGCTGCTCCTCCGAATCGTCCTTATGTGCCGCATCGATCAATGCGCGATATTCCTCGTCGGTGATCCCGAGCTTCCCGGTGATCAGCTTCCGGCGAATAGTTCGCAGCTCGTCGGCTTCCTTCGCGGCGGCTGCCCGTACTTCCTCGGTTCCTTCGGCTGTCGCGTCCGATGCAGCCTTCTCTATCCGGCGATCGAGATCACGGATCTCCTCGAGAACCTTGATCGCCTCGGCGCGGGGCAGATCGGGGAAGTCGAGTGAATCGATATTGGGAAGAATCGGCAGCGACGGAAGTGCGATCCCGGAGAAATCGGGAGCCTGGAGCGAATCGATATCGGGGAGAGATGGATTCTCCCGGCCGAAGAGTTTCGTCGACGCTCCTTCCGGTCCGATCTCGATGTCGAAGATATCGAATGTCGCCCCGGTGCCCTGACGGGTTGTCTTCCCCCCGTCACCCACACTCGTTGAGGGCGCCCACATCGACGACGGCGTCCCTCCTCCACCTTCGAGCAGCGCGAAGCTCGCCGCCGTTCCATCCCTGAATTCGCTCTTGGGGAGATGATACTGGGTCTCGGTCACCGTCTTCATCCCCCGCTCGGTCTCCCGCTGCACGTGCGTCAGCTTCCCCTCACCGTTGTAGCGATAGAAGACGCCGAAATGCCGGTCGTCGAACTGAGCGACGGTCCTGAGCGTGGCGGGATCGTACGCATAGCAGACCGCCTCGGCATCAAGCGGCTGGACCTTGACGTCGTCGACCCAGACCGTGTCGCCGTAACTGCTTCCGATCGTGTTCTGCAAACGGATGTCGACGCTCGTGCCGGAGGTATATGTCGCACCGAAGTCCTTGATCTCCGCCTCGTACAACGCCCACTCGCCGGTCTTCGCCACGCGACGGAATGAAGAGTCGGTCGTGATACTCACATCGATCGGAACGGCATTCTCCGGCGCCCCTCCTCCATAGGTACGCTTGACCCAGGCGCTCACGAGAATGCCCTCGACGGTGTTCTGGGCGTCGCTCTTCACCGTAAATATCGGGTCGCTGTTGCTTCCGTTGAGGGGAAGCCGGAGCGAGCCGCGGCCGGAGTGGGCATAGGTGCTGTCGTTCCGTCTGCCGTCCTCGAAGCTCTCGAAATCGATGGAGCCGTATCGGGCATTCTTCGCCACCAGCGCCGGCACCGTGTTGGCGTGCGCGAACCGGGCCGAGCTGTAGATCCCCATGATGTTCCGCTCCTCCAGCGGCTCGCCGAACGGAGAGGCTATCGTGGTCGTGCCCAGCTGGAGCCATTTCGTGGACTGGTTGGCGGATGTATCGCGCCAGTCGAACATACGAAATGCATCGTAGATGGTCCCTGAGTCGTTCAGGTAGACGCCCGCATCCTTGTAGATCCTTCTTGTTCCACCAAGCCCGCTCATGATCGAGGTACGATACGCGAAGGTGGCTTCCGGCCGCCATCTACCTTTGGCTCCGGTTTCATAGGCATTATTCGTCGCGTTCTCGTACGGCCAGGTCGAGAGCTCCTTGGGGGTCAGGAACGATCCGTTCTCCCCGCTCCAGTCATCGTTCAATTTCACCGCAGACGAGGCGAGCACGCCGTCGATCGTCCTGTACCCTGAGATCTTCTCGCAGAATTCAAGACATGGAATCTTGTAGACGGTGCCTGTGGAGCAGGTCGGGGTTCCGGTCTGCGGAACGCGATAGATCAATTCACCGGTCATGTCGTCGACACAGAACATGCCGTTGATCGGAAGTGATACATCGCAGTACTCGGGCGGGGTATCCGGACTGCGAAGCCGCATAATCCGGAACGTATCCATCCGCGTGCAACTGGAAGGCGGGCCGAACAGCTGGAACACGAGATATCCCAGCGAATCTATATCGAACTTCCCCCACATGCCGGAAACATGATTGGTCCAGTGGAAGTAGTTCCAGAGGGAATCGTTCGTCTCATTCGGCGTGCCGAGCAGAATATCATGCGAGCAGAAGTTGTTCTCCGTCTCCACAAGCCCGGTCGAGTAGTTCATCCACTTCAGGGAAAGCCGAACACCCGCGCCCCCAGGATCGGGCTCGGGACCCGAGCCGAAATCGTAGGCATCGGAACAGTCGGTGTCGTATTCCTCTGTATTGGCCTCGATGCTGATCTCCGTCAGCACACGCCGTGCCGCTCCGTCGGGATAACCGTTGGCATCGATATCGGCCCCATGATAATTCTGAAACTCGATCTTCGCGTGGGCGATCTTCGCTATCCCCGTATCCTTCGGCCCCGGTGTACCGGGCAGATATGACCCGATATAGACAATAGGGTTGCGTATTGGAAATCTGAACAGATCATTGGAAAGCACCCCGAGCTGAGGTGAACCGGCATTGTCGACGATGTTATAGGGTTTCGCCGCACCGTCGTCGGCCTGCCCGAACCATTCGACCTGATGATACAATATTGAATCATTGGCTGAGGTATATGCCGTAAGAGTCAACGGATCTATGCTTCCCATATAGTACTGCTGCGGATTCCCCACGTCGTCACAGTCCTCTCCAATCCGCCCATAGGCCGGGATACCGATTGCATTCTCGTAGATCTTGACTCCCCACGTATACCAGAGCCAGCCATTCAGATCGCACACCACCGGATGCGATTCCGACGCGATCGTCATCGTTGAGGCTGCCTTCTTCTGTACGCTCAACGTGAAGTATGTACCGTGACCGATGAGCTGAACCTCATCATCGGCGGCATTCGTGTTGTTGACGGTATCACAACCCGAATAGATATTGGATATCCTGATCGGCCCGAACGAGTTGATAGGCACAGTCACAGGTAACGCGCCCAGCGAGCCCATGGCCGAGTTCAACGCGATCGCCAGATTCCTGCGGCCGGAGATGCTCTGGCCGTTACCGACGGAGCAGAGGGCCGGCAAGAGAAGCACGATGCAGGCTGCAAGCCGGAGACGCCTCATTATACAGATCAACATCCGTTTACGACACAACATAATATTGAACTCTTTTGGATAATAGACTACAATGTTCCCCGAAATACTCTGCCGCCCTGTATTGTCATGGGATCTCATGCTCTTCGACGGTCGGCCAGCGCCCGTAGGTCGTAATGGATCCTACGGCGGCATTAAGTCTGTTGCCGCGCGCCGATCGGATGATCGTGATCGTCACGTCGGACTGACGAGCCTCCGTGTCGGAGTATCCGATGTAGGTCGGCAGCAGCTCCACCTGATTACCCGCGATACGGCCGATGTGATACGTCCCGATATCATTCCCACCCGAAGTAAGACGTACCAGGTCTCCCGATGTCAGGTTCGCCATCGCTTTGGCGAAATCTCCTACTCCGCTCGAACTGAAGTTGAGATAATGCTTCCAGTCGAAATATCTCTTATCAATATTCAATCCACCGGTACTTGGGATTACGGTACGTTCAAGAGCCGAACGCTGTCCCATCGCCGGATACTCGTGCGACGCCGGGAACGTATAGGTATAGTAGGAACCTTCATGATCGGCCAGCGGGGAACCCCGCCTCGAGCTGTATCCGTCATACGTACGCACGAGGCTCGGGTGTCCGTTGTCGGGGTTGAACGCCACGTAATCGTTCGTCGACGTCACGCCATCCTTGGTAGCCGTCACCGATTTTACGATCGCCGGATACCGAACGACCTTCGTGGTAACGTGGGTATACATACTCTCGTCACGATAGTTCGCGCTGGGGAAGGCTCCGAACTGGGGTATCGGCATGAACGGCAGCAGCCCGAGACCGAAATCCATCTCTATCTTGGCATCGGCCGTATGGTCGGTTACCGCACGCGACTCCATGACGACCTCCATCTCCTTGCCGGGATAGGCCCGCGACGTATCGCCCAGACTGTTCATCATCAGAATCGACTCACCCGGTTCGAAATAGCTGTACTGCTGATCCTGCAGTACGGCGTTTCCATCCGGATCGGAATAATCGCCGACGTATGCGGCGCTCCGTATCGGCCGGCCGTGCATGCTGTTGAGCACATAGCGGTATCCCTGCAGCCTGTACAGATTGTTCGCCACAACGCTTCCGAACCCGAAATAGAGATGCATCGGCGGCGGCCCCCAGTCATCGATATCGGTATGGTCGATTGCCGGTCCGTTGATCGCGTTCGTATTGTAGAATTTGTCGAACGGATAATCCCTGACCGTATAATATTCGTTCACACCGAATCCGGTCCCGGTCTTTCCCACATGAATATTCTTCGTCATCACCCTCGAATAACCTACCGAAGCGGAGGGAAGAAGCGATTCACCTATCGGCCCTTCCGCCTGTTCGCGATCGGCGCCGGAGATGATCTTGCTGATCTCCCCCTGTTCGTCACGATGCTCCAGGTAGGTGACCAGAGCGTTCTCTTCCCTCCCCAGACCGGGCTCGTTGGTGGCAACGCCGCTGCACAAGCCGTCGGGCGTCTGGTAGAGATATTCCGTTCCATAGAGCGCGGCAGCGCCGGTTTCGATCCCCGGATCATACATCAGCAGCCTCTTCACCCGGACACCCCCTCCCTTCTTCGCCCGAAACATCGGAATACGCACATAGGAATGAGGGAGGTTGATCCTTGAGCAGCAGTCGTCCTCATCGTACCATGAATCACCGAACTGCGCGAGCAGTTCATCGATCACCTCTTCCGGATCAGGCTCTGCCCCTCCGCTGATCCCGACCATCCCGGGATCGCAGATACCGTTGTTTTCGACGATTCCCTGGCGTGATGTCCTCACGAAATTGCGGCAGACATCCTGCGGGTGCGAGTAGGCGCCGTCGTCAGGATCCTCGAACCTGATATAGAGACCGTGTCCGTTCGTCCGATCCAGGAATACTTCGCCGACCTTGACATGCCCGCTGGTATATTCGGAGGCACAGTTGTCGAGAACGGGATCAACCCAGTTCTTCAAAGAGTAAAGGAATCTGAAGAACATCCGATGCGGACCTCGGGTCGGATTCCCGACGAAAAAGCTGTCGAGCCGTTTCTCCAGCAGTTCGACCTCGGGCAGATAGTGATATGAACCGCCTGAAAACCATGAACTGTCATTGATCCCCAGGCTGTCCAGCGAGAGATAATAAGTATTGTCGTCGTTCTTATAGGGTGATCCGGCGCCCTCCACGGCATTCCGGAGCGGGACCATGCACATGGCATCACGGTCCTGCACATATCTGTAGGTATTCTGCTCGTACTGGACATCGATCTCACCTCCCGATGGGAGTCTGATCCATTTCAACTGCCATGCCGCGGGATCGAAGAGTGCATCGTCCCGCTGGTTCACCCAGAAATTCAGATTGTTGAACGCATTCCCTCCGTCACGTCCATAGTTGCCCCAGCCGTCGGCATTGAAGGGTGAATAGGAAGGATTCTCCAGCGACGGGCTTCCGGAATAGTTATCGGCGTGCGAGACAACCTGTTTGTACAGCGTGTCGCGCAGATGGATCGGAAGCGAAGAATAATCGGCCGACTTGCGATACTCATATCCGAATTCATACGGACTGATTCTGGATTCACGCGCGCCTCCATGCTCGAAATAGACACGCCGCAACGTGAGCTTCCCGGCGCGGAGTCCCCCGCCTACCAGTTCGGAGTTGGGAATATCAGGACAGAGCGAGTAATCGTACTCGAAGCGCACCGTCGTTATCAGCGTCCCGGGATTTCCCGAAGCGTCCTTGGCATAGAGCTCGATGCGCTTCAGAAAGCGCATCTTGTTGTTTCCGGCATCGGCAGCGGAGACGGTCGAGTCGCTCATCGCGATCAGTTCGTTCGACACCGCTTCGTATGCGTCCCTGCGCGGTTCCGAGAGAGGATCGTTCAGCACGAACTTCGCGATATGCGTCTTCGTCTCGATCGCCTTCAGATAGTAGATCTCCTTTTCTCCGTATGAGACGCTTCCGAGATCGTCTCTGGAGTCGGATAACGAGTTCTTCCTGTAGAGCAATCCGCGGTACGGCATGCGCCACTTGTACCACTGGTCGGACGCGCCATGCTCCTTGCTGTTCGTTCCCGCCGTGCGTTCATAACTGAACTTGGTGTAGCCGCCGAGATCGTCGAGGCTGGGCCCGTCGTTCGTCCGGTCGATGTAGTCCGGTGTGGTGATCTCGGTAAGGAGGTAGGCCGTTGCATATGCGCGGTCCCGTTCCTCGCCCACCGCGGTTACTCCTTCATCCCCCGGCGAGATCCCATTGGGCGGAAACGCCAGGTACTTATGCTGAAGATTATCGGTCGTCAGGCCGCCGAGTCCGAACTGGTAGTCGCGTTCCTTCCGGGCATATACCGGCAGACCGTACACATATCTGTCCCCATCCTCATTCACCGTGGCGAATTCGGCAATGCTGCTGTGATCTGGCGGCCCGGCCGTATCATGAACCACGAAGAAATCACGGATATCCTTCCGTTTGTTGTGAGCCTTGTAGAAGGCATTGCCCAGGCTTGTTCCCATGCAGCCTGCATCGGGCTGATGCAGTACCTCGGCATAGGTGTTATATCCCACGAAACCGGCCTGCCTGCTCTGGGTATTATTGGACGTCGCCTGAATCTTCGACGGCACCTTATACTCGGCGGCCGTTACCTGCATGAATGAGAGGAGATCGGATGACGATTCGGCGCGAACCGCGGCATCATCGGTGTCGAACTCGATGCTTCCGCCCGGATCGTTGTTGAACCGGAACGCATAGGGAACGGCCATATCGCCCGTGTCCGCGAATCTGTATTCCTCCGAACCCTCGTCCCCATCCCACTTATCGACCGTCAACGTCTGTTCGCCGAGGCCGATATCGGCGCCAGCTCCTATCGTACCGATGAAATGCCCATCGCCGCTGATCTGCCGAATCTCCATTTTGGAAACGGTCTTCGGTGGATGAAAATGTCCGGCCTTGTTGTTGTACAGCCGGAATCCTCCCCCGATTCCTTCTCCATTCACAGAAAAGATATCGGCATTGCTGAACGGCATTGCCAGGTATCTGTCACGCTTGTTGTACGGTCCCTCACGTTCGTCGTAGTAATCCATCACACCATCATCCCCCCTTTCACCTGAATACATGTAGCCGTATGCTTCACGATCGGTAGTATGCACATTCTGCTGATAGGTATAGGAACCGCTCACTCCTACTTCCCCGCCGATAAAGAAGGCTGCAGGATCTGCCTCTCCTCCTATATCATAGTTGCTTGCAACCCCATGATACGCCGGGAATGACGTCGCCATATTGACTTCTCCGAACCTGAACAGACCGAAAAGCGACGTCGTACTTATCTGAAAGTTTGGACCGTTCATGATTCTACCAAGCAACTTATCCCAATCCATTACTGGTGTTTTCTTCGGTCCGTAGATATAATACTTATCTCCGTTTTCGATACTATTTAGTATCCTTGCCGGACTAACGGCACCCGAGAAGCTTCCAACCCCGTCGGTGGTGGAAAATCCCAGATTTGCCCATCCGTTGGCATCGATACCAGCACCGAATGTGTAGCTATAGCCTTTATAGTTGTTGTATCGAGCAATGACATTTGAATTAATACTAAAAGAATAGTTTGTAATCGATCGTGCTTTGTTGGTATCAGTAGGAGGCGGGGGATCGGGTAGGGTATCCCATTCCTTACTATACGTTTCCAGTTTTATCTTCTTCCCCACCGTCACAGTCCAGTTTTCCGGAACCTTGCTCCAGTATCTCACCGGCGCCTTGTTGTAGTCGTCGGGAAACCCGCGCTTCATACGCGAGATCGCTCCGGGATTCAATGTCCACCCGAAGCCGGCCCATGATGCATCCTCCTCCGCAGAGAGGCCGCTGTGGTAGGAAAGTGAAAGGGCATATCCCGACCCGTTCGGTCCGGGAATGGAGAGCACCGGCAGGTTGTACGTGAACTGGCCCGTAAACTGATTGACCATATCCGACGTCCCCACAGGTTCGAACGTCGAGAACTCAGGCTGCGCCGGCCCGTTCGTCAACGCCGATGCGGTCAGCGGCATCACGATTTCCAGCAGAAGCGAGCAGAGAACGATAGCGGCTACGGCTCGTACAACCGATGCCCTCAGAAGAGTGGTGTACATAAATCTTGCTTCAATTGAGATAAGAAATATCGGTCGGTATATTCGATGAAACGAGTCGAGAAATAGATGAACTGTCAGGATGAACTATCGAATTAATACGATCTTCCCCCCACGTTCCTTTCCGTCGGCGATGAATCTGTAGAGATATGTCCCCTGCGGCATGGCCCGGCCCCCTTCTCCCGATCCACCCCAGAGATATTCGTGATCACCGGCCGGCAACTGGCCGTCGGCGAGAGCAGCGACAATCGTGCCGTCGAGCGCATGAATGGTCAGCGAGACCGTCGCCGTACGGGCCGTCCTGAATCTGAACGAAACGTTGTCCTGGAACGGATTGGGTGAAACCGCGAGAGCTCCGGCCGCATCGGGCAATACCTCCCGCGCATCCCCTTCACGAAGCGCCAACGTCCTGTTGACGGGAATATCGTAGCGGGTTTCGCTGCTTCCGTTTCCCCATATGATTTCAAGCGAATCGATCTTCTCCGCATCCGCGAGACCGAAATGAAGCCTCAACGGGTCCTGCATCAGCATTCCACGCCCCGCCGTCGCCTCACGTGTATACACCACTTCCCCGGCGTGGACAACGGCGCGGGCTCCCACGATGTCGGCCCCTTCCAGATCGACCTGAAGATATGAGCGTCCGTTGTCCGGGCTTTGATTTCGCAGCAGGTTGATCCGGCCGTCGACAGTCGTTGCCAGATCGAGCTTGCCGTCGTTGTCGTAGTCCAGCCATATCGCATCGGGACCTGCCGGGACATTGTTCATGCCGTACCGGACCGTTTCAAGCCTGAACGTGTGATCCGGCTGCTGGATATAGATATCCGCAAAACGGCAGTCGCAGCCCGATGTCACGATCAGATCCTGCAGCCCGTCGTTGTCGATATCTCCCCATGCGCCGCCGGCGCTCAGCTCTTCATATTCGAGACCAGAACGAATCAGCGGAGATATCGACTCCTCCGGCAGCTCATCCTGCACATACACCGGCGCAACGCCTTCTCCTTTTCTGGCCCGGTCGAGCGATATGCCGCCGGGCAGCAGCGCATCACGATCACCGTCGTTGTCGAAATCGACCCAGTGACAGCCGATCCCCGGCGTCGATCGTACTGCGTCGGGACGGCGGACCGGCGATGAACTCGTGAACCGCCCTTCACCCTTGTTGTTCAGGAGCCTTATCCCCCCTTCGGCAGTCCGTATGAACAGGTCGAGCGTTCCGTCGTTGTCGTAGTCGACCCATTGGGCTCCGAGAGATCCTTCCGTCGCCTCATCATCAGCGTACAGCATCGACGTTGCATCCTTGAATCCCCCTTTACGATCGTTCAGCAGCAGATAATTCCGGTTCCGATTCGGACCTGGAATCTGGCCGACAAATGCGTCCAGGTAACCATCCCCGTCGGCATCGGCGATCGCTACACCGCTCGGCGCTTCGATCAGCGGAATGTCGAGATGATGCCGTGTAAAGGAACCTTCCGTCGTTCGCAGAAACAACGTGCTGCCGGGATCGGCTGAATCGAGAGAACCCAGGAAAAGTATATCGACAAGACGGTCGTTGTCGGCATCGAGAAGAACGGCGGCGCGGGGATTTCCTTTCAGATTCGACGTATCGGAGATATCCTCAAATCGTTTTCCTCCCACGTTACGATACAGTCTTCCTGCCGCGAGAAGATCGAGGTAGCCATCCGCATCGATATCCGCCCACGATATGCCGTGCACATGTCGCGTACTGTCCGCAAGTCCTACAGCGGCCGTCATATCGGTCAGATGCGCCGCCGTTATTTCTTCCTCGACCTCTATTACCGAGGTGATGGCATAGGCATACGGGGCAAATTTCCATGAACCGTCGGAAAACTTGAGGTACTGATATCCGAAATGATCGAGTGATGTGGAGCAACGTGGGGGAAGATCCTGTCGCCCGGTCATGACGAGCACTCCGGGAGTGAGGCCGTCGACGGCGACGAACATCTGATTGTTTCCGATCAGGACCGGCCGGGGGAGCATCACGGTAATTTCCTGGATGCCGGGACGGGTTTTCTGGATTCTGATGGGGGGAACAAGATCGTGCTCGAGCATCGGAACGCTGCTTCCCCCTTCATGGCCGAAGATATGAAGCGTCGCCTCGCCGTAGGCGCTGTCCCCCCCAAGGGCGACTGTTATCCCCGTGAGATATCCCGGAGCCGGTGGCTCGAACCGCGCCGCATGCATCACGATCTCAGGATCTCGAAAATGAAAAAGGCCGCGGCGGGTATCGTAATGCCGTAAGGTGTCGGTTCGTGCATGAGCCGGGGATACGCATGATGCCATTCCCCAGACGATGATCATAATTGCCGCAACGACCGGGAAGACGGCGCGAAGGGCGGCGAGAAACATACGCCGATAATACATCGATCTGAAAATAAATGCCAGACCGGCAGGTCAGGGTAGCACCTGACTGGCAATGTATGAAAACGCCCGGGCTGCCCACCGGACAATGGAATGACAAGGCAAGTGGAGATACGAGGCGGCGACGGCGACAGGATAAATCAGCCCGCTCTCAAATTATGAGGGGATGAATTCCCGATCGGCAGCAGCATGAACGTACTGCCGGGCTATCAATAAACTGCAGCGAATATAACAGGGTCGTATCGGCAATGCAATACCCCCTAATGACATCAATGAAATTTCGTCTACAGCCCCCCCAATCCCCCACCCCCCGTCTCCGCCAGCATCCGCGCCAGCGTTCCAAGCGACTCCTGCGCCGTGTTCAACAGCGGGCCGAAGAAATTCGGAAGACCGAACAACAGCGTCGCCAGCGCAAGGACGCCGAGGATCGCCATAGAACCGCCGTCAATCGAAATGCGGGAGGTGTCGCCGACGGACTTTTCCAGATACATCACCTTCAGCACACGGACGTAATAATAGAGGGAGATCGCCGAGTTGATGACCGCGATAATTGCCAGCCAGATATGCTCGCTGCCGCTCTCCAGCAGCGCGCTGAAGACATAGAACTTCGCGATGAATCCCGATGTGGGGGGAAGCCCCACCAGCGAGATCATGAAGGTGGCGAGGAAGACGCCCAGGATCGGCATCCGGGGGCCGAGTCCCTTGTAGTCCTCGAGTTCCTCCGAGCCGATCTTTTCGGTGATCTTCTGGATGGCGAAGAAGCCTCCCAGGTTCATCAGCAGGTAGATGGCGAAGTAGAGAAGGATCGAGGTGATGCCGTAGGCCGATCCCACCACCAGCCCCATCATCATGTAGCCGGCGTGCGCGATCGAGGAATAGGCGAGGAGTCGCTTCAGGTTGGTCTGCTGGAGCGCGGCCAGATTGCCGAGCGACATCGTGAAGACCGAGATCGCCGCCAGGATCGGCTGCCAGCTGAAACCCTGGAGCACCGGCGGATAGGCCGAGATCACGAACCGCACCAGCAGCGCGAACCCGGCAGCCTTGGATGCCACCGAGAGGAACGCCGTCATCGTGATCGGCGCCCCTTCGTAGACGTCGGGCGTCCAGGCGTGGAACGGGGCGGCGGAGATCTTGTAGCCGAGACCGGCCAGGATCATGATGCTCGCCATCAGCAGCGGGTTCAGGAGAGTGAACTCCGCGTTCGGCGCGCCGAGCAGCGTGACGATCTCACTGAAGTTCGTGGAGCCGACCATCCCGTAGATCAGCGAGATGCCGAAGAGCATCACCCCGGAGGCGACGCCGCCGAAGATCACATACTTCATCGACGCCTCGCTGGAGCGGGCCACGTTCTTCGTGAAGCCGACGATCGCGTACGAGCTGAGCGAGACGATCTCGATGCCGAGATACATCGCGATCAAATCGTTCGCCCCCACCATCAGATACATGCCGAACGTCATGCCGATCAGCAGCGAATAGTATTCCCCGAGTCTGGCTTTGCCGTCGGTCGTCAGCTCGCGCGAGAGGAGCGAGAAGATGGTGACGAGCACGGCGGCGGCGGCGATCAGCACCTTGAAGAAGATGGCGAACGTGTCCACCACCAGCATCCCGAACCCGGCCGGCTGATGCGCGGCGCGGAAGAGCCATTCGCCGTGGAACGGGTTCCGCGTGAGCGGGATCTGCTGGAGCGCCAGAATCCCCGCGACAGCGAAGGCGACGAGCGCCAGAATCCCCGAACCGCGCTTGTTCCCCTCCTTCGTGAAGGCGTCCACCAGAAGCGCGACCGTGAAGAAGGCTCCCAGCGCGATCTCCGGGCCGAGGTTGGAAAAGCTGATCTGTATCTGAGTGAGATCCATTATCGATTCCTGATTGCGAGGTTCGGGTGCTTCGGTCGGTTCCCCGCTCCGGCGTTCCCGTAGTGTTTCCGCGAGCGCGTTCCCCCCGTGGGGCCGTCGTTCAGATGCGGGCCGGACTTACGGCACCATCGCCGTAGCGCTTCCCGCCGTGTGGGCGCCGAGGAAGTTCACCAGCGCGTTGACGCTTCCGTTCATCATATCGAGCACCGGCGCCGGCCAGACGCCGAGGACGATCACGATGATCGCCAGCGGGACGAGCATCGCCCATTCACGCTTGTCGAGATCGGGGAGATGATTCTCCCACTCGCGCGTCTTGAGCGTCCCGAGGAAGGCGCGCTGAAGCAGCCAGAGCATGTAGGCGGCGCCCAGCACCACGCCGGCCAGCGAGAGGATCGTCCAGGTGCGGATTGCGATATTTCTGAACGCTCCGATGAAGACGAACGACTCCGACCACCAGCCGGAGAGACCCGGCAGGCCGAGCGCCGCGAAGAAGGCGATCATCACGATAAAGAAATATCCCGGCATGATGTTCGCCAGTCCGCCGAACTTGTCGATGGTGCGGTCGTGAACGCGGTCGTAGACGACGCCCACGATCAGGAAGAGCATTGCGGTGATGGTGCCGTGGTTGAACATCTGGAAGACGGCGCCGGAGAAGCCGATGGCGTTCATCGAGGCGAGCCCCAGCAGCACGTAGCCCATGTGCGAGACCGAGGAGTAGGCGATCAGCTTCTTGAAGTCCTTCTGCGCCATGGCGCAGAGGGCGCCGTAGACGATGCCGATGAACCCGAAGATCGCGATCGTCTCCATCACTGCCTTGTCGGTGGCGACATCGGGGAAGATCGAGAAGCAGATACGCATCATGCCGTAGGTGCCGAGCTTCAGCAGAACACCGGCCAGGATGACCGAGATCGGCGTCGGAGCCTCGACGTGCGCGTCCGGAAGCCAGGTGTGGAACGGAAACATCGGCACCTTGACCGCGAAGCCGACGAAGAGAGCGAAGAAGGCGATGTATCGCAGACCGGCGCCGAGAAAGAGCTCGGTGGTGCCGGGGGAAAGAAGTCCCCCCTGCATATAGTTCGCCTGGTTCATCAGCGCGATGATGTTGAAGGTATGCGTGACCGTGTCACCCCCCGGCGTCACATTGGAGCTGTAGTAGAGCCCGATGATCGCCAGAAGCATGAAGACGGAGCCGACGAGCGTGTAGAGGAAGAACTTGATCGCCGCGTATTCGCGACGCGGACCGCCCCAGATGCCGATCAGGAAGTACATCGGCAGGAGCATCAGTTCCCAGAACACATAGAAGAGGAAGAAGTCGAGCGCCGCGAACGTCCCCATCACCCCCGTGTTCAGCAGGAGGAGCAGGGCGAAATATCCTTTCTGATTTTTCGAGATCGTCCACGAACTGACCGTGGCGACCAGCATCACCAGACCGGTGAGGATCACCATCGGGAGCGAGAGACCATCCAGCCCCAGGTAGAAATCGATATTGATGTTCCCGAGGAACCCGGCGTTGAGATGGAGCCACGGAACCTGCGTCACGAACTGGAAGCTCGCCGCATCGTTGATTCCCCCCTTCGCGGGATCGAACGCGGACCAGAGCATCAGCGAGATGACGAGCTGGACCACGGTGACAAGGAGCGAGGTCCAACGGATCGCCCCGAGCGCCGTCTTCGGCATGGCGAGAATCGCCGCCATTGCCGCCAGCGGCAGGAACGTGACCAGGATAAGTAACGTACTGTTGTCCATCGTTCGAAACGAAGTTTATGGGTTTGGATAGTCGAGTGCGTTCCTCTGCCCCGTCCCGGCGTGCGCCGATTACTTGGACGGGGTCTTCTGCCTGTTGGTACGCGGGTCGGAGGAGGTCCCCCCTCCGGCCGCAACCCCTATCTGGACCGGCTGCGCGTAGACCACGAACATCCGGGGATAGGCCTTGATGACGTCGGCCAGCGGTTTCCCCGTCGGGAAGGGAACCATCGTCTTGCCGCGCTTCTGCATGTAATGGACCAGCAGGGGGGTCTTCTGCCCCATGGCGAACTTCGGCGTTCCGGCCGAATAGCTGGCCGACTGCGGGTAGGTCGCCGTGTCGAGAGGGAAGGTCGCCGACTTCAGGATCCCGTCGGTGCCGAACCGGAACGTGAACTGCCCCGGCACGTTCCGCTGCGCGTAGACCCGGACCCACTCCCCCGCGACCCCGACGGTGTCGAGGAAGGGAGCCATGTTGGTGCCGGGAGCAAGCCTCGACTTCAGCGTCTGCTGCCAGTCGATCGACTGCTTCACGACGCCGTTCTCATATTCCTCCACGATGAAGTTCAGAGCGAACGTCGCGCCGGGGGCCGCCTTGACCGGGTATTTGTAGACCTCGATTCCCAGCATCCCGAAGAGGTTCCGAAGATCGAGATTATCGTACCCCGGCGGCGCCGGAGCCGCCCCGCGGGGAGCGCTCGCCCCCCCGGACTTCTGCGCGAAACCTGGAGACCCGCAGAAGAGGAGCGCCGCAAGGAACGCCGCGGAGAGATATATGACCGAAGTGAGACGCTTCATCTCGTATGATTATCGGAATGCGAAGAAGAGCACGATGACTCCCAGCACGACATACACAACGTAGGTCTGCACGCGCCCCGTCTGGACCTGACGGAAGATGAGCCCCATGAACTGGGTGATCCCCGCCAGGAAGTTGACGAGCCCGTCGACGACGTAGGTGTCGAACGCCGCGGTGCCGCGCGCGGCCAGCACGCTGACCTTGGCGACGCCGTTCACGAACGCGTCGATCACGTTCGTGTCGAACCACGCCATCATCCTCATCAGGAGCAGCGTGATACCGACCGGGAAGAATTTTTCGTAGAGATTATCCTGATACCACCTGTTCACCAGGAACGCCCGCACGCCGCGCGGCGGGTCCCAGCTCACCTGCTGACCGCGCGCCCCCGCCCTGCCGAAGAGCATGAAGGCGAGCCCGATGCCGCTGATCGCCAGCACCAGCGAGGCCGCGGCCGGCATGCTCAGCACATGCGGGATGAACGTATCGTGCAGCGAGTGAACCTCATGCTCGATCGTCTCCTGGAAGGGGGCGAGCTTCCCCCCGTGCTCCCCTTCGCCGTGCGGCGCCTCGGCCGTCTGCTCCGCTCCGTGCGGCGCCTCCGGCGCATGATGCGCCACCAGATGCGGCTGGGCGGTGACCGGGGCGACGTTCTTCGGCGTCTGCACCCACGACTTCAGGAACCAGCCGTCGCCGGGGTTGAGCGGGTTGGCGCCGAACGGCAGCCAGAGCGAGAGGAACGCCAGGATGATCAGCGGCGCCACCATCACTCTCGGGTTTTCATGGACATGCTCGTAGATATCCCGCGCCTTCGGCTCGCCGTAGAAGGTGAGGAAGACCATGCGGAACATGTAGAACGCCGTCATCCCCGCCACCAGATAACCGACCAGCCAGACGACGTTCGCCACGATATGCGGGTTCACGTTCCGGAACGCCCAGGCCCCGGCAAGAATCTCGTCTTTCGACATATACCCGCTGAAGAGCGGAATGCCGCTGATCGCCAGGGTCGCGATGAGCGTCGTCAGGAACGTGGTCGGCATCCGCTTCCGGAGTCCACCCATGTTCCTCATATCCTGCGGATCGCGCGAGTGGTCGTGCAGATGATGGAGCGAATGGTGCATCTGATGGATCACCGAGCCGGAGGCGAGGAAGAGACACGCCTTGAACATCGCGTGCGTCACCAGATGGAAGATGCCGGCGGAGAAGGCTCCGACGCCGAGCGCCATCACCATGTAGCCGAGCTGCGAGACGGTGGAGAAGGCGAGCACCTTTTTCAGATCCCACTGGAAGAGCGCGATCGACGCCGCGATGAACGCGGTGACGGCGCCGATCGCCGCAACGAAGAGCATCGCGTCGCCGGTCAGCAGCGGGAAGACCCGGGCCGTCAGGTAGACGCCGGCGGCGACCATCGTGGCCGCGTGGATCAGCGCGGAGACCGGGGTCGGTCCCTCCATCGCGTCCGGCAGCCAGACGTTCAGCGGGAACTGCGCCGACTTGCCGATGGCGCCGCAGAAGAGGAGAATCCCGGCGGCCGTCAGCCACGCTTCCGATCCGTACGGGATCGTCCCCGAGCCGATCATATCGAAGACCTTCGTCAGCTCCAGCGTGCCGAGCTGCGTGTAGAGGATCATGATGCCGGCGAACATGCCGATATCCCCCACCCGGTTGGTGATGAACGCCTTCTTGTTCGCGTACTGCGGCGCGGGACGTTCGTACCAGAACCCGATCAGCAGGTAGGAGCTGAGACCGACCAGTTCCCAGAAGATGTAGATCATCAGCAGGTTGTTCGCGATCACGATACCGAGCATCGAGAAGGTGAAAAGCCCGAGGAACGCGTAGAACCTGTTGAAGCGCCCGCCGTGCATCGACGGCTCGCGCATGTATTCGCTGGAGAAGAGATGGACGAGGAAGGAGATGAGGGTGACCACGATCAGCATGATCGCCGCCATGTTGTCGGCAAGCACCCCAAGGGTGATGGTATATCCCGTTCCGATCGTACTGGAGGCGGCGTCGCGGAAGTCGACCCAGACCGAGCTTGCCTGCGCCTTCGGATAGTAGTTCGGAACCCCTTCCGGCGCGGGAGCCCCCAGCACGTTGTACGCCACGTAGATCGACAGCATCAGGCAGATCCCCATGATCGCCGTCGAGATCCAGCTCAGCGAGTAGGCGCGGCGCTGATCCGCCTCCGTCCACGGCCCGCGGCGCTTGGTCACCACATGCTCGTAGTGATGATCTCCCGCATGCGTGTGGATGTCGTGGGTGATATGCCCGGCGACATCGTGGGGAGCGTCGGAGGCGTGCTGGGTGTGATCGGAGGTATGGGCATCGGCCACGTTCGAATGGTGAACATGGTCGTGCGAGCCGTGGCCGTGATCATGTCCGCCGTGCGGGTCGTGATGATGCGCGTGCTCATGCGGATCGATCACGTAATCGGCAGGCGTTTTCATCTTCCCCACGATCACCTGGATGATGAACCCGACGAGCGGGAGGAAGAGAATGACGACGGAAAGGGTCAGGATTGAATCCATAGCGATTGATGTCTACCAGCGGCGATTCGAAAAACCTGTGAGCGTCGACGATATCGATCCGGGCGCGATACGGTCCCGGCCGCCTGGTCGGGTCCGGTTCGCAATCGATCAATCCCTCAGTGCGTCGACCTCGTCGACGTTGATGGTATTGAATCGCTTATAGATATTCAGAACGATCGCCAGCGCCACCGCTGCTTCGCATGCGGCAAGGACGATCACGAACAGAGAGGCCACCTGGCCGTTCAGCATCGACGGTCCGTCGGCCGAGCCGAACCGGGAGAACGCGACGAAGTTGATGTTCGCGGCGTTCAGCACCAGTTCGATCCCCATCAGCAGCATCACCGCGTTCCTCTTGGTGATGATGGCGAAAAGACCGAGCGCGAACAGCATGGCGCTGATCGTCAGGAAATGCGGTAATGCGATCGAGGGCATTGGTTCTCTCTGTATGAGATTCTATCAGGATGGAATACGATTGCTCAGACCGACTCCTCCGAGCCGAGCCGCTCCGAACGGGCGATCATCGCCGCCCCCACGAGCGCCACCAGAATCGCCACGGCGCTTGCCACGAAGAGGAGGGCGTAATCCCCCACGAAGAGGGCGCCGATCACCGCGGTCGTGTTCTCCTGCGGCAGCTCGCGCGGCTTCGCCGAACGCCAGAACGGGTTGGTCCAGACGAGCGTCGTCAGCATCGCCCCCACGGCGCTTGCAACGATCACCGCCGGGAGCATCCTTCCCATCGGAGGACGATCTTCCTTCAGTTTATCGATGTTCGATGTAAGCATCATACCGAAGAGGAAGAGGACCAGGATGCCGCCGACGTAGATCAGCAGCTGCGTCACCCCGACGAAGTCCGCCCCCAGCAGCACGTAGATCCCGGCCACGCCGAAGAACGTGAAGACCAGGGCGAACGCGGCGTACGCGATGTTGCGCGAGAACGCCACCACCGCCGCCGAGATGATGCAGATGGCCGCGAAGATGTAGAAAACTATATCGTACATGTCGGTCGTTGATTGCGTGTGAGCCGGGACTCGAAAAGCTCGGCATGCGGAGGAAGGTCGGAAGAGAGGGAGTTCGCCGCGCGGCGATCGCCGATCACCCTCCCCCCTCCTTCTTCGCCTTGGCCTCCGCGATCTTCGCCTTCATCGCCGCCAGACGCGCCTCCTTCTCGGAGTCGACGTCGGAGGGAGCGGCGGCGGCTTCAGCGGCGGGTGCCGGAGCGCCCCCTTCCTTGGCGGCCTTGGCGGCGGCCATCTTCGCCTGCAGCTCTGCAAGCTTGGCGGCCTTGTCGGGGTCGAGGTTCGCGGGAGCCGCCGCGGGGGCCGCTGCCGCCGGCTTCGGAGCCGCCGCGGCGGGCTTCGCCTCGGCCGGAGCCGCTTTCTTGGCGGCCGCCTCCTGCTCGGCGATCCCCTCCTTCTCGATCTTCTCGGTGATCTCCTGCGGCGTCAGCGTCACGTAGCTGTAGATCAGGTTGTTCCGCTCCTGCTCCGAGAACTCGAACACATCGGTCATCTTGATGCATTCGGTGGGGCAGGGGAAGACGCAGAGCCCGCAGTAGCAGCACTTCGCGATATCGATGTCGAACCGGGTCACCCAGAGCGCCTTCTTCTTGCCGTTGCTGGTGACGCCGGGGGAATCCCCCTCGATCGCCTTCGCCGTCTCGATCGTGATGCAGTTCACCGGGCAGGCGCGGGAACACTGGTCGCACCCGATGCAGTCATCCATGTTCACGTAAAGGCGATTGCGCGCACGGTCGGGGAGCTCCAGTCGGGCGTGCGGATACTGCACCGTGACCGGCTTCTTCCAGATGTATGGGACGGTGATCTTCAGGCCGACCATCGTCGTCCGTACACCTTCCCAGATATTCGACATGATGCCCATTTCTGCTCCAGGTCGACTGCTGTTGACTGTTGATTCGGCGATACAGAAGGATGACGACCGACGGCGGACGCCATCAAACTCGGACTGCGACAGATCTTCGGGGAGATCCCGAAGGCCGCTGAAAATATCGGATTGCGTCTACGGCCGCGTCCCGCTCTTCGCGCCGGACGATCCGGCCTCGATCGACGAGATCCCGGCCGACGCCGCGGGG
Source organism: uncultured bacterium (assembly GCA_966250335.1). GTDB lineage: Bacteria > Bacteroidota > Ignavibacteria > OLB7 > OLB7 > OLB7. The sequence continues at coordinate 31,996 of CBINGZ010000002.1, forward strand.
ACCTTCTTCTGAAGCCCGGCGTGCTCCGTCGCCGACGGCTTCGGCGAGACGTAGGTCACCCATGCCCCCACCACGATCACGATCACGAACCCGACCGGAAGGAAGATCTTCCAGCAGAGATGCATGAGCTGATCGACCCGCAGGCGCGGGAGGGTCCATCGCAGAAGGATCTGCATCAGCACCAGCGCGAAGCTCTTCCCAACGAACCAGATCACCCCTTCGATCCCCATCCAGAGCTTCCCCTCCAGCCCGAAATACTGCACGAAGAACTTCGGCAGCGGCGAGTGCCATCCCCCAAGAAAGAGGGTGACGGCGATGGCGCAGACCACGAACATGTTCGCGTACTCCGCCAGATAGAAGATCGCGTACTTCATGGCGCTGTACTCGGTGTTGTAGCCCGAGACCAGCTCCGACTCCGCTTCCGGAAGATCGAACGGGACGCGGTTGGTTTCCGCCAGACCGCAGACGTAGATGATCAGGAAGGCGAGCAGGAAGAGAGGGATGAGGAAGATGCTGAGGCCGGTGCCGGGGGTGGAGATCATTTCGCCGGTCAGGAACGAGACCGTGGAGGTCCCCTTCGGTCCGCCGAAGATATACCAGTTCCAGAGCCCTCCACCCTGCTGCTCGATGATTCCCTGCATCGAGAGGGTCCCGGCGAACATCACCACCGCCAGCACGATGAAGCCGGCGGGGATTTCATAGCTGATGATCTGCGCCACCGAGCGGACGGCGCCGACCAGCGTGTACTTGTTGTTGGAGGCCCATCCCGCCATGAAGATGCCGATCACCACGATCGACGAGACGGCGATGATGTAGTAGACGCCGACGTTCAGATCCGCCGCGATATAGAAGGGACTGAACGGAACCACCGCGAACGCCGCGAACGACCCCATGAAGACCAGGAACGGCGCGATCTGAAAGAGCCACCGATCCGCCTTCCGCGGCCGTATCGACTCCTTCTGCATCAGCTTGACGATATCGGCCAGCGGCTGCAGCAGCCCGTGCGGGCCCGCCTCCATCGGACCGAGCCGGTGCTGCATGAACGCCGAGAGCTTCAGTTCCCCCAGGATCGCTATCAGCGCGAACACCAGGATGAACACGAGCGGAAGCGCCGACATGATGATATATGTCAGGACATTATCGCCCAGCAGACCGATGAGGAAATCTTGCATAAGGAAGTCCGATGTCGGAAAGAGCGTTCGTGGAAAGGTCCCGCGTGCCGGCCGGGCGACCTCAGCGGTCGACCTCGCCCATGACGAAATCGATCGAGCCCATGATCGCGATGAAATCGGCGATCAGGAATCCGCGTGTCGCGTCGGGAAGAATGCTGAGGTTCACGAAGCAGGGGGGGCGGACCTTGACCCGGTACGGGTTCGTCCCGTTGGTCGAGAGGATCCTGTACCCCAGCTCCCCCTTCGATGTCTCGGTGCGGCTGTAGATCTCGCCGGCGGCCGGCTTGATCCTTTTCGGCACATCCTTCTGCACGTCGCCGTGCAGAAGCGACGGCGTCCTGCGGCAGTCGCGCACCGCCTGCTCCACGATCTTCAGCGACTCCTCCATCTCCCGCATCCGGACCCAGTAGCGGTTGTAGCAGTCCCCAAGGACGGCTCCGTCCTTCTGGTGCCCGATCGGGACCTCGAAGTCGAACCTGTCGTAGATGGAGTAGCGGTCGTCGCGACGGATATCCCAGCGGACGCCGCAGGCGCGGAGCATCGGGCCGGTGATGCCGTAGTTGATGGCGACGTCGGTCGGCATGATCCCCACCCCCATCGTCCGGGTGGTGAAGATCTTGTTGCCGGTGAGGAGTTCGTTGATCTCCTGAATGGTCGCCCTGAACTGGCCGCAGAAATCCTCGACGTCGTCCAGGAAGGTCGGGTAGAGGTCGTGCGACAGCCCTCCGACCCAGACATAGTTGTAGAGAAGGCGCGCGCCGCAGAGACGCTCGAAGATGTTGAGGATGATCTCCCGGTCGCGGAAGCAGTAGAGGAAGGGAGTGAACGCCCCGACGTCGAGACCGTAGGTGCCGATCCCACCGACCAGGTGAGAGGCGATACGGTTCAGCTCACCGACGATGACGCGGACATACTCGACCTTCTCGGAGACCTTCACCCCCATGAGCTGTTCCACGGCCAGGGCGAACCCCCAGTCGTTGTTCATCGCCCCCAGGTAATCCATGCGGTCGCAGTAGGGGATCACCTGCGGGTAGGTCATCGCTTCGCAGTGCTTCTCGAAGCAGCGGTGAAGGTAGCCGAGGTGCGGGATCGCGTCGACGATCTGCTCGCCGTCCAGGACCAGCTCGACCCGGAACACGCCGTGCGTGGAGGGATGCTGCGGGCCCACATTGAGGACCATCTCCTCCGTGCGGAGCGTCCGCTGCGCGCGTATCGTCTCGACTTGAACGTCGGGATCGACCACCGGATCTAGTACGTCTGCCATGGTTGTTGCTCCTTCACAGGCGGCACGAAGGCCGCGAAGAACATCGATTGTTCGTAAGGGGGAGATCCCCCCGCGTATTGCGTTCCGGTCCTGACCGGATTGGAGTTCCGGTATCCCGCCGCGTCGCTCCGCCGCGGGTCCCGATCTCCGGGGGCTTCCCTCTTCGGTGAAGGTCAGCGCCCCTGAAGCTTTCGCTTGAAGTAGCCGTAGAGAACGAACATGCCGAAGGAGGCAATCAGATTGACCCCCGCGGCAACCAGATAATAGACCGCATTCTCCGTCCCCGCGCTCAGGAAATAGAGCGTGACGAAGACGATGCAGGCAATCATGCTGAACGCCCCCATGATGAGAAATCCGGCGGCCGGATTCTTCTGTCCTGCCATCAGTAGGGTACCTTCATGCCGTTGTAGTAATCGGGGACCTTATAGTCCTTCCGGAGCGGATATCCCACCCAGTCGTCCGGCAGCAGGATGCGCCGCATATCGGGATGACCGTCGAAGAGAATCCCGAACATATCGTATCCCTCACGCTCGTGCCAGTCGGCCGTGCGCCACACCTGAGCCACCGAGGGGACCCTCGGGTTCTCCACCGGAACGTAGACGCGGAGCGCGCAGCGATGGATCGTCTTCCATTCATCCCCCACCGGGTGGAGCGCGGACATGTCGTAGATGACCCCGAGCTGCCCCTGGTACTCCTCCCCCTTGTACTCGCGGAAGTCGACGCAGGTGAGCAGATTGAGGTTGTTCATCAGGTACGACGGGTCGTCGCGCAGGTAGAGGCAGACATCCCGCAGCCATTCGGCGCGGACGATGATGAAGGGTGTGCCGGTATCGGCCGGCTCACGCCGCAGCTCGCCGATCATGTCGGAGAACTTCTCCTTCAGATCGGCATGGATCGCTTCTATCGCAACAGGCTTCATCTGGTAATGTTCGATCATGATAGGGGCGGCGCCGGATTACGCCGGCTGCTTCACCAGCGATTCGTTCCGCACCTTGTCCCGCAGGCGGATCAACCCTTCCAGCAGCGCCTCCGGGCGGGGCGGGCAGCCGGGGACGTAGACATCCACCGGGATCACGCGGTCGACCCCCTTCAGCACATGGTAGCCGTGCTCCCAGTAGGGGCCGCCGCAGTTGGCGCAGCTTCCCATCGAGATGACATAGCGGGGATCGGGCATCTGTTCGTACAGACGCTTGACCCTGGTGGCCATCTTGAGGGTGACCGTTCCGGAGATGATGATCACGTCGGAGTGGCGGGGACTGGGGCGGGGGATCACGCCGAAGCGCATCATATCGAAGTTCGAGGCGTTGGCCGCCATGAACTCGATCGCGCAGCATGCGAGACCGAACCCCATCTGCCAGATCGAGCTCAGACGCCCCCAGTTCAGGAGCGATTCCACGGAACTGAGCACGAAGTTCCCCGACTCGAACGAATCGACGCTGTCAAGTTTGTTGAGAAGTCCCATTGATATAGGCTGAGGGATTCGGATCGCGGGTCGCGCGCACGGCTACCCGAAGAGTGGCCCGGCGGGGCTCAGACTCTCTCTGCGGACTGATGTTCGACGGGCGCCGCCGTTCCGGCGGGCCTGAAGCGCGGCGCGTCGTGGGTGACGAGCGTTTCGAGGCTTGGGAGGACCGGCTTCGGCAGAACCCAGTCGAGATCCCCCTTCTTCCAGAGATAGGCGTCCCCGACGATCAGGACGGCGATGAAGACCATCCCGAGCCAGAACGCGACCTCCCCCATCTCGCGGAAGACCACCGCCCAGGGGAAGAGCATCACGAACTCCAGATCGAAGAGAAGGAAGGCGAGAGCGATGACGTAGAAGCGGATGTTGAACCGGATATGGGCAGCGCCCTCCACGTCCTCCCCGCATTCATACAGCATGAACTTTTCCCGGCCGGGACGCGAGGGGCGGATAAGCCAGTTCGTGACAAGCCCCCCGGCAACGAAAATTGCGCCAAGGATGAAGAAGATGAAGATCTTACCGAACTCGGTTAACATGCCGCGCGTCCTGCTGATGTGCCGAAACTTCGCGGAAACCGTGGTCGGTTTCCGTGGTAATAAAACTTACCGTTACAAGTCGAACAATTATACGAATTAACGTTCACCCGCTCCAAATAGAAAAGCCCGCGCAGTAGGAACTGCGCGGGCTTTTTACGAAAAAACCGACGTTCGAAGGAAATTCGGGCTTACGCCTGGTCCGACGAAGCCTCCTCGTCGTTCCCTGCGGTCACCGGCTCGGCGGCCGGCGGCACGGCGGGAGCCTCTGCCGGGGGCTCGGCGACCGGCGACTCGGCCGGAGCGTTCGCCTCACCACCCTCGATCACCATGCCGGCCGGCTCCGACTGCGGAACCGGATGCTGGCGGTAGTAATCCTCCTGATCCTCCTGCGCGCGTCCCTTCAGCGCCTCGACGGCGGAGAGGACGATCTTCTTCGAATCCTTGTCGAACTCGATCACCTTCAGCGGAAGATCATCCCCAACACGGAAGTACTGGGAGATGTTCTTCACCGGAGCGAAGGCGAGCTGCGACGTCGGAACGAAGCCGTCCACCCCGTGCGGAAGCTCCACCACGACCCCCTTGTCGATGATCCTCACAACCTTGCCGGTGCTCTCGCTGCCGACCGAGTAGTCGTCCGAGAACTCGTCCCACGGGTTGTTGCTGAGCTGCTTGTGACCGAGCGAGATGCGGCGCTGCTCCGGGTCGATCCCGAGCACCACCACGTTCAGCTCCTGTCCCTTCTTGACCATCTCCCCCGGATGACGGAGCTTCTTGGTCCAGCTCAGGTCGCTGATATGGACGAGGCCGTCCACACCCGGCTCCAGCTCCACGAAGACGCCGAAGTTCGCCAGGTTCCGGACGATGCCGTTGTGGGTCGAACCGATCGGGTACTTCTCCAGGAGCGCCGACCAGGGATCGGGCTCCAGCTGCTTCATGCCGAGCGAGATCTTCTTGTCGTCCTTGTCGATGTTCAGCACCTGCACGTCGACCATCTGGCCGAGCGAGACCATCTGCGACGGATGCTTGACGTGCTGCGTCCACGACATCTCGGAGATATGGATCAGACCCTCGATTCCCTTCTCGATCTCGACGAAGGCGCCGTAATCGGTAAGCGACACGACCTTGCCGGTGACCCGCTGGCCGACCGAGATCTTCTCGTCGATCGTCTCCCAGGGGTGCGGCGTGAGCTGCTTGAGACCGAGCGAGATACGCTTGCGGTCCTCGTCGAAGTCCAGAACCACGACCTTGATCGTCTCGTCCAGCTTGACGACTTCCGACGGATGGTTGACCCGTCCCCACGAGAGATCGGTGATATGGACGAGACCGTCGACACCGCCGAGATCGACGAAGACGCCGAAGTCGGTGATCGCCTTGACGGTTCCCTCCAGCACCAGTCCCTTCTCCAGCTTGGCGAGGATCTCCTGGCGCTGGCCGGCGAGGTTCTCCTCCAGCAGCACCTTGTGGGAGACGACGACATTTTCATTGGGGTGATTGATCTTCACCACCCTGACATCGAGCTCGCGACCGATGAGGGCATCGAAGTCGCGGACCGGACGGATATCGACCTGCGACCCGGGGAGGAACGCATCCAGCCCGAGGAGATCGACGACGAGACCACCCTTGATACGACGGGCGACCTTCGCCTTGAGAACGTCCTGGTTCTCGTAGGAACGGATGATCTTGTCCCACACGCGCATGAAATCGGCGCGCTTGCGGCTCAGGATCAGCTTGCCGTCCGAATCCTCCACCTTCTCGAGGTACACCTCAATCTCGTCGCCCGCCTTCAGCTCGTCCAGGTTGGTGAATTCGCTCCGGGGGATGACGCCTTCCGACTTGAAGCCGATATCGACGGAGACTTCATCATCATTGATCTGCACGATCCGTCCCTTGATGATCTCATGTTCGGAGATCTCGCCGAGGGTCGTCTCGTACATCTTGATCAGCTCATCGTACTCCGACATCGAATAATCGCTGTCCTTGCGGTAGCGGGCATCACTCCCCCGCTTGGCATGGCGCTTGTGTGTGCCGTTGGTCTTGAGGTCCTTCTCTTGAAGCGTGGTCTGTTCAGGCATAACGAACTCCTGCAGTTGTGACACATACCCATGTGTGCCCCGCCGTAGGGAAACGATGACCCCCGTGACGGCAGAACGTCCGGATGTTCGAGCCGCAGTGTATCGCACCGGTCACCGGGCTGCCGAATCGAACCGCGCGAGACGATGCGGGGTCCGGTCGGTGGCCGGCGATGCTGCTGACTCGACTCCGATTGCCCGAACCACCCTGCGTGACCGTCTCATGTCGACACGCGAAGGCGAAGGGCGGGTAAGAGTACAGAATAAACGTGATTGGTTTCTGTTGCTTACTTCGGCAGCCGTGAACCGCCGGCCCGTCGCGCGGGTCCGGGCGGTCCGTATGTAAAGCCCCCCAACCCGACCTCGGAAAGGCGGGCTAGTTGGGGAAGCTTGCAAATATAGGGTATACGAGGGAATGGGGGCAATGCGGGATTGTGTCGGATTGTCTCGAAATCATCCGGGCGCCGGAGGCCCGTCCGGTCCGGTGACCGCGTGCTTGTTGTCGTTTTGTACCGCGATATATAACCGATATATTCGGCTCGGTCTTGGACGGAGGATCGGAGGGCGCAAGCGCGCCGGTTTCACATATTTCACGGAGTTCCAGCTATGGGAGCGATGAAAGATCTTGCGGATCGTACGAGAAGAGCCCGATACCTCGTCGCCGTTGCTCTCGGCGTCGGATGTATCACATCGACGGCATTGACGAATCAGGCGGAGCTGGGTGTGGAACGGAAGTTCGAAACGGGAGAATGCTTCGAAGGAAGCGAGAGGTCCGCCTGGTATTCGCTTACCCATTATGTAATGGGCATTCCTATCCGCATCGAAGGCGTTGGATGCGACGGGAAGCTGTACGATGTGGACCTGCTGGGGAAGGTTGTCACGGTGAGCCAGGATCCGACGACCACCCCCGATCATACCGGGAATTGCGGCGCCGGACCATGGTATGCCCAGATTAGAAGCACGTCCTCCAAGATCCCTGTCTGGATTGGAGGGAAAGGGTGCAATGGTACGTTCTACGAAGTCTCCGTCACGATTCCTGTAACCGGTGCGGGACTCCAATGAGAATACACTTCGGTCTGCCGATCGTCCTTGTCCCGTTGCCCATTGGCGGCACTCTTCCCTCTTCGACCCGGCCGCCGAACAGCTGCTACCGGTCGTTTGTCGGATTTCTTCCCTATTGATCGTTCATCCGGTTGGTGAAGAATTCCCGGCTCCCGTTCCCGGCGTTCCGTTATGTAGGGAAACGGGAGTTCAGATCGCGGGGAGTATATTCCCGGCAGGCAGGACCCCCTCCCTCGCCGAAACTCCATGCTCCGCAGGCGTTCACGAACCTTCCACGAAACCGTCATGCCCCTCCCCTCCTCCGAACGTATCATCCTCACGGGAGCCTCCGCCGGCCTCGGCCGCGCCATGGCGCTCCTGTATGCCCGGCGCGGCGCCGCGATGGTGCTGACCGCCCGCCGCGGCGACCTTCTCGATACGCTCGCCGCCGAAGTCCGCTCCCTCGGCGGCAGGGCCGTCACGGTTCAGGGGGATGTGACCGACCCGGCGCTCCCGGCCCGTCTGGTCGAGACGGCCCTGCGCGAGTTCGGAGGGTGGGATACGGTGATCCTGAACGCAGGGGTCAGCGAGCCGCTCTGGGCGCGCGAGTTCGACCTGGAGAGGGTGGAACGGGCGATCGAGGTGAACTATCTGAGCATCGCGCGGGCGATCGGAGCGCTCCTGCCGGGGATGCTGCGGGAGGGACGGGGGAAAATCGTGGCGGTAAGCTCCCTGGCCGGCTACAGGGGGATGCCGGGATCGGGAGCCTACAACGCAAGCAAGGCGGCCGTCACGACCCTCATGGAAAGCCTCCGCGCGGAGACGAGAGGGTCGGGGGTGGAGATGATCACGATCGCCCCCGGATTCGTCCGGACGGCGATGACCGACAAGAACGAGTTCAGCATGCCCTTCCTGATGGAGCCGGAGGAGGCGGCCCGCAGAATGGTCGACGCGATCGACCGGGGGAGATCCGAATATCGGTTCCCGATCGGAACGTCGCTGGCGGTCAGATTCCTTCAGATCCTTCCCAATGCGATCTATGACCGGCTGGTCTCCTGGGGACGCACAAGGGGAGCCCGGATGAAGACCGCCGCCGAGGGAAGGGGAAAAGACTGAACGATCAGCTCCCCCTCTCCATCCTCCGGATCGACTCCATGATCTCCTGCATGCAGCCGGCGAGATCCGCATCCACCATGTTCCGGGAGAAGCGGAGAATCCCCCAGGCTCCCTCCCCCTCCGAATCGACGCCGCTCCCTTCCCGCAGCCGTGAGCTCTCTCCCCGCGCCCCTTCCCGATCGATTACGATGCCGAGGGCTCCCCTCCCGCTGAAGAGGGCGAAATCGACCTCCATCACCATGCCGTCGCTCTTCATCAGATATTTCCGCTCGGCGTCGAGTTCCCGAAGCTCGCGCCACAGCTTCTCGTCGCCGGGGGGACCGGTGAAGAGATCGTTGATGTCGACGGCGCGGAAGAGGCGCTCGCGGGTGGTCCGTATGAAGGTGACCCGGCGCGGACGGCGGCTGAGAATCGGTCGTTCGAGAGGATGGATATCCTCCACATGGAGGACATGGTACGTCTCCTCGGCGGCCGGATGATCCGGCTCGTCGGGAATAAGATCGCATCGGGTACATATCGAGAGGGCGCGGACGTTCGCGCACAGCTCGACCGCCCCCGGCAGCCCGTCGGTGATCGACGACGTCTGGTAGAGCGCGAGAGCGTTCGTCTCCCGGATCGCCCCGACGCTCAGGGAGCGACCGAGTGCCCGCTCCGGAATCCTGTACCACCCCTGCGTCCGGAAACGCTCGAGGTCGATATCGTTCGTGACGACCGCAACGAGCGCGTCACGCCGGTTTCTGCGTTGGGTGTTCATGGCCTGTGGCGGTGAAATATTGCGTCGCGCCGGGTTCCGAACGAATGACCCCGGAACGTATCGCGGCCGGAATGTACGGAATCGACCGCGCGAAATAAAGACCCGCTCTCTTCATACCCCGACGGACCGCCCGACGTCCCCCGGAGCGGAACCCCGGGGTGAAGATCCTTCTCTCAATAGCCGAACCGCAGATCCATGTTGATGTCGAACGTCCTTAACGTCTGCGCGGTGACGCCCGCCCTGTAGAGGAACATGACCTCCACGCGGCAGGTGACCACCCGGCGAACCCTGTCGATCGAGATCACCTGCACGGTGCCGCTGCTGACCTTGTTCTCATCCTCATCACCGGTCTTCAGGTACTTGAGCGGAGAGCCCGAGCCTGTCGGACGGATGCTGATCATCGCTCCCGCCTTCACCTCGGGATCGCCGACGAGCTCGGCCACCGCGAGATCCTTCAGCTTCATCGCCGGCACGTTGACCCGGATCGTCTTCACATCGTATCCCGACCAGCCGGTGTTCATCTTGCTGATGGTCTCCGGGATCGTCGCGCTCATCTCGAACCCGAGAAGATCCTCCGAGGTGTTCGGTCCGCTCCGGGCGGTCGAGGGGAGGACCTTGATGGTGAACTCCGTCGTATCGAACTCCGGCGTCGAGGGCTGGGCGTTGTTGAGGATATTGAAGATGAGCCCTCCCTCATGGACGTTCTCGCTCGTCCGCAGACGGGAGGGGGGACAATCGCCGCACGGCTCCCCCGATTTCTCCTCGTTCGGGATGAACGGTATATCGCGAGGGATCACCTTGCCGGTTGAAGGGTCGACGGCAACATCCTTGCACGATACAAGCATGAACGACACGCCCAGAAGGAGCAGGGCTCCCCGGACGAACGTCCCCATCAGTTCAGACAGCGGTCTCCGAATGCACATTGCCGTACGTTGCGAAATATATGGTTGAGCGATAGATCGATATCCCTGAACGGCTCTCCTGCGGCGCCGTTCCCGGCCGGCTCCCTAGAACGGATCGGTAAGATCGAATTTCTTCTCCAGACCGGCGGTGAAGCCGTACCGTCCGGAGAAGAGCTGCTGGTTGTTGAACGTGTAGAGAAGCGACGACGCCTCGAACGCCGGCGTGATCGAGAACCCGTATCCCAGATCGGCCGCGGCGGCAAGCCTGAAGCGGAGGAGCGGCCCGGCCTCCGTGTAGGCGCCGGTCATCTGGAAGTACGGCTCCATCTCGACCAGCGGAATACGCCCCGGATAGGTGTAGCGGACCGCCAGCCCCAGCCAGTTGTACATCGGCTTCTGATCGATCGCCAGCGTGTCCGAGCTGTTCACGAAGAGGGTCTGCGCGTAACGTTCGGCGCCCGCCTCGGCCCCCACGTAGAGAGCTCCTCCCACGTCGAAATATGCGCCGAACGCCATGTTCTCCAGCGTGCCGCGGGGGGTTGCCCGCGCCCGCGTCTCGAACGCGGAGGTCGTGAACATATACCGTCCTTCCAGAATCATGTTCTCTTCTCCGGCGCTCGATCTGTTATCCTGCGGCTCGGACATCGGCGCGCGAATATATCCGGCGGGGAGCTCGGCTTCCCGGATGATCCGGTCGGTATGAGCGGCATCGGCAGGAGGAAGAAGATCCTCGCTCCGCAGCTCGACCGGCACGATCTCCGGAGCCGGGATCGCGGCGGCCGGTTCCGTTGCCTCATCATTGCTCCGCTCCTGGGTTCCCTGCGCCGAGCGAGCGCGCTTCCCGTCGCCGTCGGCGCTCCCTTCAGGAATCGTGTTGATGCTCCCTCCCCCGATGCTTCTGCTCGTGCCGCGCGAACCCGATCGCATCGAAGCGACGTCGGCATTCGACTCGCGAGGCGATACGGCAGCGTTCTGCGCGACGGAGAGATTCAGATCGGAACGTCCCGCATCGGAACGGTTCATGTCGACACGACCCGCATCGGAATGCCCCGCGTTCGAACGACCCGCCGCCGGACCCGATATAACACTCTCTCCCGTCCCTTCTCCCTTCCCGGCAACCGCCGGCGCCGTGACCGATCGATCCTCCCGGACGATCCTCCCATCCCCCGCCACGACCGTCTCTCCGTCACCCGTCGCCAGATATACCCCGCCGCCGGCCAGAAGCGCTCCGACCAGAAACGCGGCGAGCATCGACCCGAACTTGCCGAACCATCCGGTCGTCAGCAGGCTCCCACCGGTGCTCGCGGCGCCGCCGCTCATCAGCGGCGTCAGCCCCAGACCGGCCATCAGCGACTTCTCCACGAACGCCGGAGGCATGAACGCCTCCCGATCGGATCTGACGGCATCCCCCATGCTGATGAACTGCCGCAGCTCCGACCGCAGCTCCGGATGACGCGCCATCTCGTCGAACAGCCGCTGCTCCGTCTCCGCGTCGAGCGTGCCGTCGATATATTCCAGGATCAGTTCACTCTGAGTCATAATGCTTCTCGGTTCTCAATGTTCTCGCTCCGGTCGCCGCTCGTCCCCCCGGACCCGCTCCGGTTCGAGCCTCACCGCCTCTCACTCGCCGCGCTCATGCGCCTCCTCCAGATAGGGGGAGAGTATCTTCCGCAGTCTGTCCTTCGCCCTGTAGATGTGGATCTTCACGCTCGCCAGGGTCTGTCCGGTGATCTCCGCAATCTCCTGATAGCTCAACCCGTCGTACTCACGCAGCACGAACGCCTCCCGATGGTTGATCGGCAGCAGCTCCAGCGCCGTCTTCACCAGCTCGGCCAGCTCGATATTCTCATGGTTCGGCTGGTAGGCGATCTGATGAAAATCCTCCACCGCCGTCGTCGGCTTCTGGTCGCGGATCGCGTTCAGACAGAGATTGCGCGCGGTGGTGAAGATATAGGCCGAGACGTTCTGAACCTTCCGTTCGGAGTTCAGACACTGCTGGTAGACCCGGATGAACGTCTCCTGGAAGATGTCGTTCGCCCGCTCCTTGTCCCCCACCAGCCGGAGCGAATAGGCGTAGATCCTGCCGCGAAACCGCGTGTAGAGCTCCACAAACGCCTCCTTCCTCCCGCCGCAGAGCAGAGAGAAGAGTTCTTCGTCGGTATAGCGGGCGTATCTGCTTTCCATGAGGAGTTCTTCGGGCACGGTTGGGACACCTCACCCGGCCGTAAGTTACGCTCCGCGGCCGTGCCCCGTCTCGGCCGAACTTCATACCTTGAGCCCCATGAAAGATCCGACCGCAACAGCTCCGTTCGATACCGTGGCGCGCGATTACGACACCGCGTTCACCGATACTCCCCTGGGACGACGGCAGCGCGATATCGTCCGGAGATACGTCGGGGGGCTGGTCCGGCCCGGTTGCAGGGTGCTGGAACTGAACTGCGGGACGGGGGCCGATGCGGTCTGGCTGGCGGGGCTGGGGGCGGAGGTCGTCGCCACCGATATCTCGCCGGAGATGATCAGGGTCGCCCGGGAGAAGGCGCTGCACGCGGGGTGTTCGGGGAGCATATCGCATTATGTCATGAGTATCGAGGAGTTCACGGCGGGGAGCGTTCCGGTCGAAGGTCGGTTCGATCTCGTCTTCTCCAACTTCGACGGGCTCAACTGCGTGGCCGATCCGGGGGGGATGCCGCAGGCTTTGCGGCGTCTGCTTCGTCCGGGGGGGGATGCGGTTCTCGTCTTCATGAATCCGGTCTGCGCGGTCGAGATTCTCTATCTCCTCCTTCGGGGGCGATGGGGATCGGCGTTTCAGCGGCTTCGTCGGGACGGGCTTCCGGTGCATATCGGGGGGGGATACATGCTGCGGACCTATTTCCATTCGATACGGGGGATGAAGAAAACATTTTCGGGGGGGTTCGTGTTACGGAGGGTTGAGGCGGTGGGGCTTTCTTCTCCGCCTACCTTTATGCGGGGGGTGTTCGAGAAGATGGAGAGGTTGTTCAGAGCCTTGTATCCTCTTGAGGATGCTCTTTCTGCGATGTCTCCGTTCAATCGGGTGGGGGATCATGTGATGATGCATTTCACGCTTGGGGGCGGAAGAGAAATAAACAGGGAGTCACAGAGGGCACAGAGATAAGAGAAGAGAGAGAGAAGAATGAGAGTGTTGTTGACTCATGGCTATTTTCTGAATGAGGATCCTCGGGAGCAGGCGATTATGAAGCCGTATGCTCCGCTGGGGATTCTTTATATCGCTGCGTATCTGGAGGAGAGGGGGCATGATGTGTCGTTGTTCGATACGACATTTTCATCGAGGGAGGAGTTCCATCGGGTTCTGGTTTCGGGGGGGATCGATGCGATTGGGATATATACGAACCTGATGACGAAACTCAATGTGCTCCGGATGATCCGCGATATCAGGAATACGCCGGAGCTCGACGGCCTGAAGATCGTTCTGGGGGGGCCGGAGGTTACTCATCATGTCGACGGGTTTCTGGAGCATGGGGCCGATGTGATCGTGATCGGTGAAGGAGAGGAGACGATGCATGAACTTCTCACCTTCTGGAGCTCCTCCGATGCCCCTCCCGATGGGGTGCGCGGGATCGCGTTTCGCGGCGCCGGAGGGACCGTTCGTACGGGCGCCCGCGAGCTGCTGAAGAATATCGATGCGCTCCCGATGCCGAAACGCGACGGGATCGATCTGACCCGCTACCTGGAGACCTGGCGCGCCCGCCACGGCGGAAGCGCGATCTCGGTCAGCACCATGCGCGGATGTCCCTATTCCTGCCGCTGGTGCAGCCGCGCCGTCTACGGCGGCAGCTACAGACGCAGATCTCCCCGCCTTGTCGTGGATGAGCTTGTTGCGATCAGGGAACGATACAATCCCGATACGATATGGTTCGTGGATGACGTCTTCACCATCAGCCATCGCTGGCTGGAGGAGTTCGCGGCGGAAGTCGCGGCGCGAGGGGCTGCGCTCCCCTACGAATGCATCACCCGCGCCGACAGACTCGATGAGCGGGCCGTCGATCTGCTGAAGGAGTCGGGATGCTTCCGCGTCTGGATCGGCGCCGAAAGCGGATCGCAGAACGTTCTCGATGCGATGGACCGCCGCGTGACCGTCGAACAGGTCAGGTCGATGATCCGACTCAGTCGCGAAAAAGGGATCGAGACCGGAACCTTCATCATGCTCGGGTATCCGGGCGAGACCGAACGCGATATTCTCGAGACCATCGAACACCTCAAACGCTCCGATCCCGACCAGTACACCGTCACGCTCGCCTACCCGATCACCGGGACCCCCCTCTACGAGGATGTGGCGGATATCCTTACGAACGTCCCCGAGTGGGCATCCTCCACCGATCGCGATATCGATTTCAAGCGCCCCTACAGCCGCAGGTATTATCGCCTTGCGATAAGCAGGATTCATAACGAGGTGCAGGCGCACAAGCTTGCGGGGCGTAATTCCCTTCGCCGTTTCGGGCATCGGGCCAAGGCTCTTGTCGCGACCGTGGGGATGATCTGGGAACGGCGCACAGCCTCGTTCCCGGCGGCGCCGGTCGCCGGTCGGGAATAAACCGTTCGCTCCGAAAGATCGTAGATATGAACGTCGGCCCGCGGGAAATCGTTATGGAGATATGGGCCGATCGATATCTTTCGCGTTGCCGCGGGGCGTCCCGTGTCGCGCGTATAGGCGCATGAAAGGAACAACGACATGAGCAATATCATCATCCCTCCGGGCTGGAGGATTTCCGAACGGGAGGTCACGCCGGAATCGACCTTCGTCGACAGAAGGGCGTTCCTTCGCACACTGGGGTTCGGGGCGGCGGCGATCGGGCTCCTCGGGTGCAGTCCGGCGGAGCGCCGGGGTTCCGCTTCGGCGGCGCCGGGCGATCCCCCCAGTCCCAACGGCGATCTCTATCCCGCCGGACGGAACACCCTCTACACGGTCGATCGTCCCATGACCGAGGAGGGGATCACGGCGCGCTACAACAATTTCTACGAGTTCTCGGAAGAGAAAGAAGCGGTGGCGAACCTGGTGGAGGAATTCCGGGTGCGTCCGTGGGATCTGGAGATCACCGGCCTTGTCGATACGCCGGTGAAGCTCACCGTCGACGACCTGGTCCGGAAGCTTCCGCTGGAGGAACGGGTCTATCGCTTCAGGTGCGTCGAGGCGTGGGCGATGACGGTGCCCTGGACGGGGATTCCTCTCTCCAAAGTCCTTGATCTTGCCGCTCCCCGCAGCGACGCCCGATACGTCAGATTCCTCTCCTTCCTCCGTCCCGACCAGGCGCCGAACCAGAAGCGGGCCACCTGGTACTCATGGCCCTACTACGAGGCCCTCAGGATCGACGAGGCGAGGAACGAGCTGGCGATGCTCGTCACCGGGGTCTACGGCCACGAGCTGCCGAAGCAGAACGGCGCTCCCATCCGGGTGATCGTCCCCTGGAAATACGGCTACAAGAGTCCGAAATCGATCGTGCGGATCGAGCTGACGGCCGAGCAGCCGCGCACCTTCTGGAACGATCTGGCGCCGGACGAGTACAGCTTTCTTTCGAACGTCGAACCGGGGATTCCTCATCCCCGCTGGTCTCAGGCAGCAGAACGTTTGATCGGGGAGGAACGTCGCGTGCCGACGCTCCGCTTCAACGGTTACGGGGCATACGTGGCGTCGCTCTATCCTTGAAAAAACCTGGAATTCGCCCTTTTATGGGCCCATATTACAATCACGTAAAAAAAAATTTCAGGGGCGTGACGAAATACGGTGAGTCTTCGCTATATTTGAAGCGAAGGAAATGAGGCACCAACACTCAGCCTTCAATTGGGAGCTGCGCAGTATGGGGTGAGCTGCGCAGCTCTTTTTTTTTGCCGCCCGTTCCTTCTTCGATCCTCGATTCCCTCCTAAATATTAAGGTGTGTGAGAAGCTCCATTCGCCGGTGTGGATATAGCGTATAGAGCGTATTTTTACACCTTTCGGTCACGACTCTCTCGAACGGTGCGGCCGGGCGCGGTCGGTTCGTCTCCGGCGCACTTCTACATGACACACGCGGCAGCGACGACGTAACGGACGTCCGGCGCGTCGGCGCATATTTCCGCAATCGACAGGCCGCCGACGGGGGCCGCAATCGAATCAGAACGATGTCCCACATTACTCCCGATCAGGTAGCTCACATAGCCCGTCTCGCACGGCTCCGTTTCTCTCCCGAGGAACTCTCCGATTTTACCGACAGGTTCAATCAGATCGTCACCTATGTCGAGAAACTCGACGAGGCCGACACGGAGGGGGTGGAGCCGATGACGAGCCTGCTGACCTCGGCGAACGTCCTGCGGGATGATGAACCGGGACCGCTCCTGACCCCGGCCGAGGCGCTCCGCAACGCGCCGAAGAAGACCGAGGGATTCTTCAGCGTTCCGAAAGTGATAGGTGAGGCCGAGGGGTGACGTTCCCTCCCGCCGCGGAGGAGACGGAGCGAGCAGGGGCGATCCGGGGCCCGTCGGTCTCGGCCTCCGAACAATTAATGTTGTGAGGATCAACGATGTCCGTGCTCGCCGTTATCCCTGCCCGATACGCCTCATCCAGACTCCCCGGCAAGCCGCTGATAGAGATCGCCGGCAGGGGGATGATTCAGCATGTGTATGAACGGGTCGCGCGCGCCGCGCTGGTGGAGCGGGTGATCGTGGCGACCGACGACCGGCGGATCGCCGAGTATGTGACCGGGTTCGGCGGCGAGGCGGTCATGACCTCCTCCAGCCATATCTCCGGCACCGATCGCATCGCCGAGGTCGCGCGGTCGGTCCCGGAGGCCTCGATCATCGTCAACGTCCAGGGGGATGAGCCGATGATCGATCCGGCGATCGTCGACGCCATGGTGAAGACGCTGAACGGTTCCGACGCGGTCTGTTCGACGCCGGTTGCCCGGATCACATCCTTTCGTGATCTTTTCGACACCAACGTCGTGAAGGTCGCGCTCCGCGAGGATCGTTCCCCCCTCTACTTCTCCCGCAGCCCGATCCCCTGCGTACGCGACCGGGCCGCCGAGGAATGGCTCGACCTCTATCCGTTCGTGCGTCATATCGGACTCTACGCCTACCGGCGCGCGGCGCTCGAACGGTTCGTTGCCGCTCCCCCCTCGGCAAACGAGATCTGCGAGCAGCTGGAACAGTTGCGGCTGCTGGAGATGGGTCTTCCCATGATCTGCGTGGAAGTCGAGTATACGGGGCATGCGGTCGACACGCCGGAGGATGTGATGCATGTGGAGAACCTTCTCACGCAAGGTTCCTGAGTCCCCTCCCGCACGGAACTCTTCCAAGATTCTCCGGAGGAAAGCATCATGTTCGGAAGAATCGCTATCATAGACGCTTCCCCGGCAGGCATCGCATCGCGGGCGCCCCTCGACCGATCGACCCGGACGACAGCAACGATATAATCAAACATCCTAGACGAGGGTTCACTTGGCAGACCTCTTTCAAAAGTGTCGAGACTTCACTCGTGCCGACGACGTAAAGGAGGCCGGGTACTATCCATACTTCCGAGCCATTGAAGAGAATGAGGGTCCGATCGTACGGATCGAAGGGCGCGACGTCATCATGGCCGGCTCCAACAACTATCTTGGCCTGACCGCCGACCCGCGCGTCAAGGAAGCCGCCATCAAGGCGACCGAACAGTTCGGCACAGGCTGCTCCGGTTCCCGCTACCTTACCGGCACCGTCCGTCTGCATGAGGAGATGGAGGCGGAGATGGCCGAATTCATGGGGAAGGAGGCATGTCTCCTCTTCTCCACCGGCTACCAGACCGCCCAGGGAGTGATCCCGACGCTCGTCAACCGCGGCGACTACGTCATCTCCGACAAGGACAATCACGCATGCATCGTCGCCGGCAACCTGATGGCGAAGGGGGCGTTCGGCGAGGTGGTCCGCTACAAGCATAACGACATGGCCGATCTGGAACGCCAGATCTCCAGGCTCCCGGAATCGGCCGGCAAGCTGATCGTCACCGACGGCGTCTTCTCCACCTCCGGAGAGATCGTCGACCTTCCCACGATGGTCGCCCTGGCGCAACGCTACAACGCGCGCCTGATGGTCGACGACGCCCACGGGCTCGGCGTCATCGGCAGCGGCGGACGCGGCACCGCCAGCTACTTCGGCCTGGACGCCGAGACCGACCTGACGATGGGGACCTTCTCCAAATCGCTCGCATCGCTCGGCGGCTGGGTCGTCGGCGAGGAGAGGGTCATCAACTACATCAAGCATAACTCCCCCGCCCTCATCTTCTCCGCCTCCCCCACCCCCGCCTCGGTCGCCGCCGCGGTCACCGCGCTCCGGATCATGCGGCAGGAACCGGAGCGGATCGACCGCCTGATCGCCAACGCCGATTATCTCCGCAAGGGATTCACCGGCATGGGCTACAGGATCATCGAGTCGAAGACGGCGATCGTCCCGGTCATCATCGGCGACGACACCCTCACCTTCATCTTCTGGCGCCGCCTCTTCGACGCCGGCGTCTTCGTCAACGCCTTCATCTCCCCCGGTGTCATGCCGGGGCTCCAGATGATGCGCACCTCCGTGATGGCCACGCACGAGCAGAAGCATCTCGATCGCATCCTGGAGCTCTTCGAGGATATCGGCACCGAGATGGGGCTGCTGGAGATCGACACCCCCGCCGTTGCCGCCGAGCAGACGAAGGAATCGGTCGGGGCCGAGGGGATGAGCCAGTTCAACGAGGATCTGGGGGTCTCCGTATCGCATGAGCTGCCGACCAGCGGGAACGTCAGGATCCGTCCGGTGACCAGCAGGAAGGAACGCCTGGAGTTCATCAGGATGGTGTGGGGGCTCTACAAGAACGATCCCAACTGGGTCCCCCCGCTCGAGATGGACAGAATGCGCCTGATCGACGCCGAGAAGAACCCGTTCTACACCCACGCGCGCGCGCAGCTCTATATCGCGGAGCGAAACGGCGCCGTGGTCGGTCGTATCGGCGCGGTCATCAACGACGTTCACAACAAGGTCCACGGCGAGGAGGTCGGGTTCTTCGGATTCTTCGAGACGGTGCAGGATCAGGATGTGGCGAACACCCTTCTGAACGCCGCCGCCGCATGGCTCCGCTCCCAGGGGATGACCAGGATGCGCGGTCCCGTCTCCCCCTCGATCAACGACGAGGTCGGCATGCTGGTGGACGGGTTCGACTCGCCGCCGATGCTGCAGATGCCGTACAACCCCGACTTCTATCCGAAGGTGCTGGAGCAGGCCGGGTTCACCAAGGCGAAGGATATGCTCGCCTGGATCGTGGAATACCCCGACTGCCTCAACCCCAAGCTGATCCGGGTCACCGACGCCCTGCGCGAGCGGAACAACATCTCGATCCGCGGCCTGATGATGAAGAAGTTCCCGGAGGAGGTGAATCGGATCAAGAAGATCTTCAACGAGGCGTGGCAGCCGAACTGGGGCTTCGTCCCGATGAGCGACGAGGAGATGAACCTGATGGCCTACGAGCTGAAGCAGATCATCGATCCCGAGTATGTCCTCTTCGCGGAGAAGGATGGGGAGACCGTCGGGTTCCTGCTCGCCGTGCCCGACATCAACCAGGCGTTCAAGGCGGGCTCGTCGATTCCGCCGGGGGCGAAGAATCTTCCCACGGCGATCATGAACCTGATGACGAAGAAGAAGCAGATCCATCAGCTCAGGATCATCACGCTCGGCGTCCTCCCCCGCTATCAGAAGCTCGGGATCGACGCGATGCTCTACCGCGAGATCATGGAGCGCGCCGACCGGAGGGGAATACGCCGCGGCGAGGCATCGTGGATTCTGGAGGACAACACGATGATGACGCGCGCCGCCGAGATGATGAACGCCCGTCCCTACAAGCGCTACAGGGTCTTCGAGAAGGAACTGGTCTGACGTTCCGCTCGATGCGGCTCGACTGCCTGCTGCCGGGGGGCGACGGATCATCCGATCGTCCCCCGGTCATTTATGGGAGGGCCGTCGTAGCATTTGACACAATCGTGACCGTAACCATCGGGCCGATTTCGGCTCATATAGAATGGTGCAGGATTTCCCGGAAGCATACCCCGTTTGTATCTTCATTCCGCACGTAGACAGCTCGACACAAAACATCGAACAACGACATGATCGTCGGCGCTCCCGCTTCGGTCCCTCCGGGGGATGTGCGGAGCGTTGTCACCCACAAACAGAAAGAGGCATGACAGTTCGGATCTGGCATCTTCGCGCGGCGGCCGCGATTGCGCTGACGTCGCTTCCATCCGTCGCTCTTGCAGGCGGATGGACCCAGGAGAAAGGGCACGTCTACGGAAAGATCACATACGGCACATCCTCGGCCAACCAGGTCTTCCGGTTCGACGGCACCGAGAAGTATCCCACCGACAGTCCCCCCTTCACGGTTCGCGATTATCCCCTCGCCGACCGCAGCATCTTCCTCTATGCGGAGTACGGACTGCTCAACGAGCTGACGCTGATCGGAAGCGGCGTGCTGAAGCGCACCATCGTCACGACCCCCGTGGAGCGACGCGAGACGAGCGGGCTCGGCGATCTCGGACTTGCCGCGAAATATCGTCTTGCAGAGTTCGACCAGCAGGTCGTCTCCGCCACGCTCGGCTTCACCATACCGACAGGCTACACGCGCGATCTTACCCCCCCGCTCGGTTCCGGCAACCTGAACGTGGAGCTGGCGGCCAACTACGGTATCTCCTTCTACCCCGCCCCGGCCTATGCCACCGGGTCGGTCGGATACCGGGTCAGGCCCTCGATCTACCTCTCGTCGCTGCAGAACGAGAACGCCGGGTTCGATCCGAACTATGCCGACGAGATCTTCGCCGACGCCGAGGCGGGATACACGTTCGCCGACCGCGTCCTCGTCCATGGTATGGCAAGGTTCGTCACCTCCACCCGGATCGGGACGAACGACTTCGACGTCACCCATCCGCCGGAGACACAGCAGTACCTGAAGCTCGGCGGCGGCGCCATCTTCAAGGTCCACAGCGGGATTGAACTCTCCGTGGACGCGATGGTGACCCCGATGGGAAAGAAGGCGACCAAGAGCTTCGACCTCATGATCGGTGTGGCCTACTCCGGCGACCTTCTGGGATCCCCCTCAGATGCGAAGTGATCGACAGACGAATTCAACCATGTAGTATCTGAGATTACCATGTCCATTGATCGTAGAACATTTCTGAGAATCGGCGGAATGGGGGTCGTCGGTATCGCGTTCGTGCCGCTGCTGAACGGTTGCGAGGAGCAGATCATCACCCCGCTCGGGGAGAACCAGACAATCGCGAAGACGCCGTTCCTCACCTCCCCCGAGGACTTCTTCGTCCAGAACGGCGGCGAGGGGAGCATCACCCAGTGGAGCATGCCGACCTACGCCGCGGCGACCGACTGGAAGATGGATATCCTCCGCCGCCTCGGCGCGCAGACGACCAAGCTCGGAACCGTCACCTATCAGGATCTGATGGATGCCGTGGCGGCCGACCCGACGCTTCAGACCACGATCCTCTGTACGATGCAGTGCATCCTGGAGAGTCCGCTCCGCGTCACCCCCACCGGCTTCACCGGTACGGCGTACTGGACCGGCGTGCCGCTGAAGCACTTCCTCGACAAGGTCGGCGTCGATTATCAGAACACGAAACGATTCATCTTCACCGGCGAGGACAAGTACGTCTCCAGCCTCGGGATCGAGGATGTGACCCAGGCGACGCAGCAGGGACGCTACGAGCCGATTCTCGCCTACAGGATGAACGGCCTGCCGCTCACCCCGGAGCACGGCTTCCCCGTCCGGCTGATCGTCCATACGATGTACGGGTACAGGAACATCAAGTGGATCAAGGAGATCCGGACGACGGTGGTGACGACCGATGTGGGAACCTACCCGGAGCAGGGCTTCACCCGCGAGGAGATGGCGATCAACAGCCGCGGGACAAGTCTCCGCAACGATATCTCCATCCCCTCCGGAACGTTCGAGATCCGCGGGTTCGCCATCGCCGGATCATCCCCGGTCAAGGAGATCATCGTCACGATCGACGGCCAGGCCCCGCGGAAAGCGGAGATCGTATCGCTCGACGAGCTTCGCGAGGTGGAGCAGCTGCCGCCGAACATCAGACAGATCCAGGAGAACATCGAGTACCCCTACTCGGGCGTCTGGGTCCACTGGCGACTCCCGTGGGAGGCGACGTCGGGGAAGCATACCATTACGATACAGGCGACCGACGAGGCTGGGAACACGCAGCCGCCGGTGCTCGAGGATGTCACCGACGGGCAGAACGCGATCGTCCGCTACAATGTCAACGTAAGCTGAGGGAAACGCCATGAACAATCTTTCCACGATAGTTATGGGTCGCATGAGACGCGCGCTTTCCCTGATCATGATCGGCACGATCGCCGTCGTCTCCGGTTCCGGGTGCTCGCTGCTCGATCCTTCTCCGGAGGCGACGATCGAGGGAGAGCCGACCGGCAAGGTGGAGCGGACCGGCAAGACACTCTACGAATGGAACTGCCAGAGCTGCCACGGCGCCGACGGCGTCTCCGTCACCAAGGATATCACCGATATGAAGGGGTGGGCCCACACACCGACCGGTACGTTCGGCAAGTTCGACACCTCCCTTACCGTCGGCACCGGCCTCATGCCGAAGTTCGACACCCTCGACCATGAGTCGCGGATGATGATCTACGAGTACATCAAGACACTCTGATGAAAGGAAACCTGCACGGCCGGCTGGCAGCCGGACCGATCGTGATCGACGGATCGATCGAGGCGGTCCTCCGTTCGCGCGGCCATTGCGAACGGCCGGTCGACCTCTACAACCTGAAGAACCCCTTCCTGATCGAGAAGATCCACGGCGAGTTCATCGACGCGGGGGCGGAGATCGTCCAGACGAACACCTGCCATTCCAACGCGCTCACCCTTGCCGCCCACGGGCTCAACGACAAGGTCTACGAGATCAACAGGAAAGGGGTCTGGCAGGCGCGCAAGGCGGCGCTCAACAAGGCGTACGTCGCCGCCGCGGTCGGTCCCGTCGGCAAGTTCCTCAGTCCCATCGGGAAGCTGCAGCACGAGGAGGTGCGGGAGGCGTTCATGACGCAGATCCACGCGCTCCTCGACGGCAGCCCCGATCTGATCATCCTGAAGTCGTTCATCGACGTCGACGAACTGGAGATCGCGCTCGACGCGGCGCGACATATCTCCTCCGATATCGACATCATCGCCCAGAAGACCTTCCCCGAGGATGCCGCGGTCCTTGCCACCGACTACCCGCACGACGTCGCGCGGCGGCTTCACGGTCCCGGCGTGATCGCCATCGGCTCCAACGGCACGGTCGGCCCCAACCGGATGCTCTCCATCATCCGTTCGCTTTACGGCGGCAGCCGGGCGATCCTCTCGGCCCAGCCCGATATCGGCATCCCCACCCTTGTCGACGGCCAGCCGGTCTACAACGCCACGATCGAATATGTGGCGGGCTCGGCCCGCGCGCTGGTGGAGAACGGGGTCACGATCATCGGCGCCGACGGAGGGGCGATGCCGGAGCATGTGGAGGCGATCAGCAGGGCGGTGGCCGGGATGCAGGTCGGGAGCCCGGAACCGAAGACGCGGAAGCGGAAGGAGAGCGCCGGCGAGGAGCTCCGCCGCGATCCTGTCGTCAGTCGTTTTGCCGAGAAGCTCGGGAAGAAGTTCCTGGTCACGGTCGAGCTCGATATCCCGCGCGGTCTCGATATGGCCCATCTCTACGAGGGGGCCGAATATCTGCACCGCCACGGGATCGACGCGGTGAACATCTCCGACGGCGCCCGGGCCCGGCTCCGGATGAGCTCGATCACCATCAGCCATCTGATCCAGCAGCGGACCGGAATGGAGTGCATGACGCATCTCTCCTGCCGCGATAGAAATATGGTGGGGCTCCAGTCGGAGCTTCTCGGGGCGCACGCGCTCGGGATACGGAACCTGCTCGCCGTGACGGGGGACCCCGCGCATATCGGCGACTACCCGTACGCCACATCGGTCTACGATGTGGATGCGGTCGGCCTGATCCGGACGCTGAGCCGGATGAACGACGGGCTCGACCTGATGGGAAATCCGGTCGGAGAACGGACAAGCTTCCTGATCTCCTGCGCCTGCAACCCCGTCGCCGACGACATGGCGCGCGAGATCTCCCGGCTGGAACGGAAGGCCGCCGAGGGGGCGCGTGTCGCCTTCACGCAGCCGGTCTTCCGGGCCGACACGCTCCGGGAGTTCCTCGACCGCACCTCCCATATCCCGATCTCGATCATGGTCGGGATCATCCCGCTGCGGAGCGCGACGCACGCCGAGTTCCTGCATCACGAGCTCCCCGGCATGAAGATCCCCGACGAGATCCAGCGGAGGATGAGAACGGCGGAGAACGCCATGGCGGAGGGGGTCTCGATCTCGGTGGAGTTCCTGGAGATCATCCACACGATGCGCGACCGGCTTGCCGGCGTCTATATCATGCCCCCCGGAAAACGGTTCGATATGATCATCGAGATTCTGGAGCGCTCGGGGCTCATGTCGCAGGCCGAGATGAGTCTCCGGGGATAGGGGAATGAGACTCCCCGGACATCAACATCGCGAGTCGATCTGAATACCGCTACCGATACGCCCGTCGTCCTCGGCGGCGGGGTCGCCGGCCTGGCCGCCGCCGTAGCGCTGGCCGATGCCGGACTGCGCCCCACGCTCGTCGAATCGCGCCCCTACCTGGGGGGGCGGGTCCGCTCGTTCGTTCATCAGGGGACGGGGGATGAGATCGACAACGGCCAGCACCTGATGATGGGATGCTACCGCGCCACCTTCCGCCTGCTCGAACGCCTGGGAACGCGCCCGCTGGTGCGGCTGCAGCCGAAGCTCCGCGTGGAGTTCCGCGATCCGGGGGGTTCGTCCGATGTTCTCGCCTCCTCCTCCCTTGCGCCGCCGCTCAACGTCCTGGCCGGCATGCTCCGCCTTCGCCGGCTCCCGGTTCGTGATCGCCTGATGCTCCTCAGGGTCGGCCTCGACCTGCGCCTGGGAGGGCCCCGCCCCGACGAGACGGTCGACCGGTATCTGGGGAGAATGCGCCAGTCCGCCGGGGCGCGCCGCAGGCTGTGGGACCCGATCGTGATCGCCACCCTCAACACCCCTCCGGAACGTGCCTCCGCCCTCCTCTTCGCGAGGGTCATGCGTCTGGCGTTTCTGGGGGGGGAGAGCGATTCACTGCTGGCGTTTCCGACCGGCGGGTTGTCGAGTCTCTTCGACCCCGCCGCCTCCTTCATCAGCGAGCGCGGCGGGCGCGTGCTGACCGGATCGGCGGTGACGGGGCTGGAGCAGACCGACTCCGGATATCGCATCACGATCAAGGAGGGAGAAGAGATCGTGACCCGGCGTATGATCTCCGCGCTCCCGCAGGGGATGCTCCGGACGCTCTGGCGGGTCGGCCCTCTCCCTACATGGCTCACCGCCCCGCTCCCGACGGCGCCGATCGTCTCCCTCTATCTCTGGTACGACCGCGAGCCGGGCCTCCCCCCCTTCTGTGCGATGCTCGGGACGAACGTGCAATGGGTCTTCAACAGACGAAAGATCGCTCCGGGAGATAACCCACGCTTCCCCGGGCTCCTCTCCTGCACGATCAGCGCCGCCTTCGAGGAGAGCGCCGCCGACGCCGCGACCGTGGTGGAGACGGCCGAGCGGGAGCTGAGGAGCGCCTTCCCGGAGATGCGGGGGGCACGGCTCCTCGACTCGCAGGTGATCAAGGAGAAGCAGGCGACGTTCGCCGCCACGCCGGAGGCCGAGCCGCTTCGCGCCAGATCGGTCACCTCCCTCCCCGGGTTCTTCCTGGCCGGAGACTGGACCGCCACCGGGCTCCCCGGCACGATCGAGGGGGCGGTGCAGAGCGGCTACATGGCGGCGGGGGCGCTGATCGCCTCGATCGACATCCCGCGAGCCTGAGCCGACGAAACCGCGCGTATCGGAACGACGAAGGGGCGATCCGAACATATCGGATCGCCCCTTCACATTGTCGTATCTCCGGCTCTTCGCTTAGAAGGCGCGGCGGAAGTCGAGCTGGAAGAGAATGCTGTTCAGGTTCCAGTTCTCGTTCTCGGTGACCTGGGTCAGACCGTAATCGTAGTAGATGCCGGGGGTTGCGATCCAGGCGTTGCCGAAGAGACCGATTTCAGCCTGGAGACCACCCTTCAGGGAGAAGCGGGTGGAGCTGCGGCCCGGGATGTCGTTATCGAACAGGACCAGCGTACGGCCGTTGTTCTCGGTCGGATAGCCGTCGGGGTTGACGAAACGGGCGTTCTGCGGCTCGATCAGGTTCTGCACCTGGCGGTTCTTTCCACCCAGCACGTAACCGAAGACGGGACCGGCCTCGGCGGCGACACGGAATCCACGACCGATCTTCAGGAACTCGTACTTGTACATCACTTCAGCCGTCAGCAGGCTGTAGGTGATCGCCGATGAGGTCGTCACCGTCTGGTTCACCGGATTGCTGGCGCCGGGAAGAAGGACCTGGGCGTCGGGAAGGTTCTGCTCGAAGTTTGCCGGACGCGACTCGTAGGCCACGCGCGGGATGATGCTCCAGGTGGGAGAGGGCTGGAATTCCGCCGTGATACCGACAAGAAATCCCCATCCCGAACCATCTTCAAAGATCGGGCAGTTCGGGTCCTCGATCGTCCGGAAGCCCCCGGTGTGGTAGTTGCGGCTCAGTCCCACGGTAGGACCGACAAGCACCTGCGAACGAGGCACCGTCGGATCAAGGGGGTTGGATCCCTGCGCGCTGACCATCTCCGCGCCGAGGGTAAACGCGCCGAGCAGGGCAAGAATGTAGGAGACTCTCTTCATGGGGTTGATACTCCGATGATTGAGATGATTGATGTATGTAGGCTATAGAAGGTTCCCGAACCCAAGGCTCCGAAGATACGACATCATTACTTAATGATATGCATCCGCTTTATCGATGTGAACGGACCCGAGTCGATCCTGTAGTAATAAAGACCGCTCGGAAGCTCCGACGCATCGAATGTGGCCGTATACTGCCCGGCCGCCAGCACTTCGTCCACCAGCACCCTCTGCAGGGCGCCCCCGGGGCCGTAGACCTCAAGACGCGTGTGGGCGTCCAATCCGACCGTAAAGTCGATCTGCGTCATCCCCGAGACCGGGTTCGGGGCGTTCTGACGGAGAGCATATCCCTCCCCGGTCACCACGATCAGCCGCTGCGATAATCCGCAGACGCTGTCGATCATGTACGGCACGCTTGCCGTCACCGGCGCCGCGCACCCGGTCGACATCGTCACCACGAACGTATCGAGGGGGGAGTCGCCGATGAAGACGCGGAACGGGATCTCCGGCAGACGGAACGGATCGAGCCGCGCGCTCCCCCCTCCGACCGGCTCGAACCGCAGGGTCAGCAGCCCCGCCGGATCGACGAGCGGATCGCCGACGATCCTCCAGCCCGAACCGACCGTGTCGGCTCTCACCTTCCATGCCTCCAGGCTGAAGCGAGCCATCCGCGGGTTGTAGGCGACGGTGACCGTCGCCCCGCTCTGCGGCATGCCCTCCCAGAGGGCCGATTCCACCTCGACCGCCAGATCGATCGTCCGACCGAACGACACCGATCCAGGAGCCGTGGCGCTGAGCCGATATTCCTGCGGTTCGCTCCGCAGGCCGAACTCCCGGCTGTAGGTCGCGCCGATCTCGGCGAACCGCCAGTAGATCGAGCCTGTGACCGTATCGACCTGCCCCGCGAAATCGATCGTGTACTCCACCGTGAGGAAATCCCCCACGGCCAGCACATGTCCCACCGCCGGCAGGTTCGCCTTCACCAGCGGCGAGGTCGTCGCCAGACCGATCTCGGCGATCGTAAGGGGCGTGTTGCCGTCGTTCTTGATCGTAACGCGACCAGTCCGGGCCTCGCAGGGAACGGCGACGCTCGCGTCGAACTCGATCGCGTCCTCCGCGAGGGCGATCAGGCCGAATCCCTCAAGCTTGTTTTCAATGATCGGCATGATCCGGGAACCGGTCCCCGCCTTGATCAGACACTCGCGCAGCCCCGGCTGCAGCGGGCTGAACCGGACAGGGACCATCGCCTCTCCTCCGGCCGGCAGGGTGATCGGGGCGTCGAGCGGGGTCGCCGCGAAGTCGCTGATGTCGCCGGCGTCGATCCAGACGCTGTCGATCGTGATCGCCCGCGCGTCGGTGTTCCGGATCGCGACAAGAGTATCGTGTGTCGATCCTACCCACCGGGCTCCCCAGTCGTAGCCGCCGATCGCCGCGCGGAGATGATATCCGCTCCCCACCAGCTCGGCGACAGCCTCCAGGCCGTCGTCGTTCTTCACGGAGATCGCCGACCTGTACGACCGTTCTCCGGTCGGCTTGAACCCATACGAGACCCAGAGGGTATCCCCCATCGGGAGGTCGTACCGGAAATCGCTCTTCTCGGGAGCGAACGTGACCGGATCATCGGTCGCGACTCCCCGCAGGAAGGCGGTGTCGGAGCCGCTGTTGACGACCGCCACCCTCCAGAGCGCCGTGTCGCCGATATGGAGCGCGCCGTAGTCGTGGCCGCCGAGCGCAAGGCGGG
This sequence comes from uncultured bacterium, assembly GCA_966250335.1. Classification (GTDB taxonomy): domain Bacteria; phylum Bacteroidota; class Ignavibacteria; order OLB7; family OLB7; genus OLB7. Next base: position 60,879 of record CBINGZ010000002.1, read on the forward strand.
GGTAGACACCGACGCCGTGCAGATGCGCCGTGACCGGATCGCCGGCGCTGCTGAAGAATCTGACCTCTCCGGTGAAATCGGTCGTCGCCGACGGGTTGAACCGGAACGGCAGGGTCAGAACCTCGTCCGGCTCCAGATCGATCGGGTAGGCGACCGGGCCCGCGAGGGTGAAGACCCCGGCGTCGGTCTGCATGCTGTCGATCGTAAGCTCCGCCGCGCCGTTGTTCCAGACGCGGACGTCGAGCGTCCTGTTCCTTCCCACACGGACCGCGCCGTACTCCAGATCCTCGGTCGCGATGCTCGGTCCGATCACCCGGCCGGTCAGCGGGATCATGTAGAGCCGGCAGTTGCACCAGATCAGGAGCGTATCGGTATAGGTGCCGATCGCGTCCGACTTGAACGCCACGCCGACGGTCAGCGACCCCGCGGGGTAGATCTCCCGGCCGCTGTGCCGGGTCACCAGGGTGAACTCCCGACCGCGCAGGATCCGGACGCTGTCGACCATCATCACGGCGTTCCCCGTGTTGGAGATCGTCATCTCCTTGAGCTGGATCTTCCCCCCCGGCGTCCCCCTGGCCGAGATCGCATCGGGCGTCAGGACCGGGGCGAGGACGTCGAGCGTCAGGTTGAACGTATCGCGGTTGCGGAACATATCCTCCGCGATGATCCTGGCGCTTCCCGGCTGCATCGGATCGCGTGTCGTCACTCTCCCCGTCCGGAAGTCGTCGCCGTCGATCCCGACCCCGAACTCCAGCACGGCGTTCGTCGAGGCCGAGGAGTCGAGCCAGACGCGCTTCAGACCGCTCTCGAAGAGGCCGCTGTCGAGCGCCCTGACCTTGTAGCTGTCGCAGAGGCGTTCGACCGTGAAGCGGGGCTTCGTGACGTCGGCCCGCTTCAGCCGTCGCATGCCGGAGCCGATCGCCCATGCGTACGAGTCCCATGTCCCCATGCCGTAGACGAAGCCCGCCAGCAGCCCGTCGCTCAGCAGGACGTGAGTCGTGCCGTCGGAGACCTCGAGGGTCGCCCAGAGATATTTTCCCGTGCCGTCCGGCACCTGTCCCATCGTGATGCCGGCGAAGTCGCTCAGCTTCCTGCCGTCCAGGGTCGTCGTCGTCAGGTACTCCTGCTCCACCACCAGTGTAAGGAGGTGACGGTCGAACTGCTTCGCCGCGTTCGGCGCGTTGGAGATCCTGTTCGGGAGCGTCTGGAAGACCGCCGCGTTCACGTACTGATCGGTCGGCGTGATCATCACCATGTTCGGATCGAAGTTGACCACGGCGCGCCCAGAATCCTTGTTGGTCGGATCGGCCATCGCCGACCGGGAGTAATGCGCCACCATCACCGGCTTCGTCGACCGGATCACGACAGGCTCGCGCAGGTCGTATTCCATGAAGGCGCCGATCGAGGCGAGGTCGAACGCCTCGGGCTTCGCCCCCTCCTTCCGGATCGTCACGGTCGTCGTTCCCGGATCGGCCGATATGACGCGGATCAGATCCCCCCCCTTTCGTCCCCCGAACGGAACAGCGACATACTCGGTGCTGAGCATTTCGCGGGGAGGAAGCATCTCGATGAGATGATCCTTCGTGTCGAGGGTCCAGGGGACCGCGGCCCTCATGTGGCCGCTCAGCACCCCGACCGGCTTGTCGGAGACGACGATGGAGCCGGTGATATCGGACGCCCCGCGGATCGACCCGCCATCCTGGATCTGGAGGATCTCTCCTTTGTCGAGGATTCTGGTGATCAGGTCTCCGGGACGATATCCGTCGACCGTCTTGGTCTTGGGATAGACCGTGACCGCCGTGTTCGACTCGGAGGCCAGGATCGCGAACTCGCCGCCGCGCGGGGCCACATCGCACGCCAGGGAGAACATGTTGCTGGAATCCCTGGGCGTATAGTGATCGAGCGCGTAATTCGCCGTCACGTACTGCATTCCCCACGCGTTCACCGGCAGCGCCAGGTAGCCGTCCGAGGTATGCGTCCTGCTGTTGTAGCAGTAGACGCTGATCGGCTCGGTCGACCTGATCTCGATGGCGTTACGGAAGACTCCTTCCCCCGTGCACTCGAATCGCTCATCGATGCTCACCTTCGTGATCTCGTACGGCGCAAGCTTTCGGGTGACGACATAGCCGTCCGGAAAGGTCACCGTCACATCGACATGAAATCGCGATGCGATAGAGACAACACGATGAATCGAGGGGGGACTGCAGACGTCGGTTTCGTTCTGCATGAACCCGACGAGAAAATGTACCCCCTCGGCGTTCGACCCCAGCGCCGACGCCCCGCGCTTGCCGCCCTCCTGGGCGTGCAGGAGCGTGGCGCCGCCCCCCGCGCAGAGGAGCGCGAGCAGAAGCACGGCAACGGCTTGTTTCGGCATGTTGGTAGCAGCAGGAAATAACAACGTTACACGATACAGTAGGGTTAACGTTCGCTGGTAGGACCACGACTGCGAGTAACGCCGGAGGGCTCCGGTCGGATCGCCGACCGACCACCCCTGTTTGCCGTCAGGAGGCTGTCGAGAGGGGACAGCTCCATACTGCCTGGGCTATATCGGTCGGTTCGTGTCGCAGCTTCGGGAAGACGTGACGGAAATTCCCGGAGCGGGAATATAACGAACATACAATCGGATACAAGCCCTATGCCTGAACTTCCTGGCAGATTATTAGACTCCCGGTCGTGGCCTTGTGTCACAGTGGAAGAAAAAAAAAGCGTCCGCTCCCGATTGCGCGGGAGCGGACGCCGACGAATGCGTCCGGATAAAGCCCCTTACGGGTTATCGGTACCGGACGGTGTACTGATAACCACCTGCACCGTTCGATTATAGAATCGGCCTTCAGGTATATCGTTTCGGTACAGCGGTGAGGTTTCGCCCACCCCCTGACCGAACAACTGGGTGATCAGACCTCCCTTGACGTTCTTCTTCAGACCGTTCACGACCGTGTTGGAGCGATCCTTCGAGAGCTTCAGGTTACGGTCGTCGAGACCGACGACGTCGGTATATCCCGTCACGAGAACCTTGGCGCCCGGACGGATATCGTCGTAGATATACTCCTTCAGAATCCTCTCGTTCAGCGGTCCCGCCTCCGGGCTGTCGAACTTGAAGAGCACCAGCGAGTAGCGGTCGATCGTGCTGTCCACCAGGCGCTCGCGGCGCTTGAGTTCGTTGGAGACGATCAGGATCGGGATCTCGACGATGTTCGAACGGCACTCGTGACCATCCTTGTCGTAGATGACGAGCTGGGCCTGGTACGGAGCTTCATCGGTCGGCTTCGCCTCATCCTCCTCCGATCCCTTCTCTCCCCAGAAGTATGCCGGGGAGACGGCGTCGGTCTTGCCGACGTTCTCCATCACATGCCACATCTTGCCGTTCCGCTTGATCTCGATCGCGCGGCGATCGACGAGGGCGTCGTTCAGGCCGTTCTTCATCTGGAAGAGCATCGACTCCGGCTGCGGGTAGCGACGGAAGTCGGTCTGCAGGATCGGCTTCATGATCTCCCAGTCCTCGGAGAGGATCTCGGTCCGGCGGTTCTCGACGATGCCGAGCGGGTCCTTCGGGTTGGAACGGAACTTCGGGAAGTTCCTGGGGGGAAGGAGCGTGATACGCGACGGGTCGATCTGCCAGATATTGATCAGGTAGTCGTAGACGATCTGGCCGCGCTGCTTGGAGACATCCATCACCTCGTTCAGGTCGGGCTGCTCCGAGTTGTTACCGACGATCTCGATCTTCGTATCCGGATGCGAGCGCATGCGGTAGCCGACGATGTTGAGCATGTGGTAGTACTTCTGGAGCGTACCGCCGGGGATCGACGAGTCGCTGAAGTTGCGCGTCTCGTCCGGGCTCTTGAAGAGGATATAGCGGTCCGGGATCGTGGCGCTCCCGGAATCGAAGAAGACGTAGGTGAGAAGCGGATAGAGCTCCTTCACCAGGTTCTCCTCGATCAGCAGACCACGGAAGTTGCGGTACTTGGCCGGAGCGGTCTCCGGAAGGTTGGCGACGTACTTGGAGATGTCGTAGGTCGCGGCCAGCGTCGGCGGCATGCCGAGCGGGAAGTCCTTCCGGAACTCGGTGTAGGAGGCAACCTTCGGGATCTGGATCGTGTCGACGATGTTGCTGTAGCCGTCGCTGGTGCCGTAGACGTCGATCGACATCGCCCCTTCGGCGTTGATCACGAAGGAGTAGTTGCCGGTGGAGAAGTTCGTCTTCACCGCCTGGATCGTGTCGCCGTTCTTGTGGTCGATGAAGACCAGGTCGGCCGGAAGGTTCTTGTCGGTGCACTGATCGTAGACGCGTCCGGCGACGAGGACCGTGACCGTACGCGGCGGGAGCAGACCCATGAAGATGTCGAGCTGTCCCTGGTTCTTGTCGGTGTCGTGATTACGCTCGGAAGCGAAGTAGACGATATCGCCGGCGGCCGGGAGCGTGATGAAACGCTCGTCGCGCTCGGTGTTGAACGGTTCGCCCATGTTCTCGGGCTCGCCCCAGGTGCCGTCGGCGTTCAGCTTTGCGCTGAAGAAGTCGAGGCCGCCGAGACCGCCGTGACCGGCCGAGGCGAAGTAGAGGACCTTGCCGCCCGGGAAGAGGAACGGGCTGTCCTCACGCTCGGTCGTGTTGATGGGAGGGCCGACGTTGCGCGGCTTGGCCCAGCGGCCGTCGCTCCCCTTGGTCGTGACGTAGATGTCGGCATCCCCTTCCGGTCCCATCGCGCCTTCGCGGGTGGAGACGAAGTAGAGGGTCTTGCCGTCGGAGGAGAGGGCCGGCTGGGAATCCCATGCCGACGAGTTGATCTCCTCGACGTTCCGCACGTTCTTCCACTCGGTCCCTTCCAGTTCGGCCTCGTAGAGATCGCAGTCGCCGAGACCGTCGTTGCGATCGCAGCCGGTGAAGAAAATGGTCTGTCCGTCGGCAGCGATCGAGGCGACGCCTTCGTTCTGATCTGTATCCACAGGCTCGGCCAGATTCACCGGGGGGGTGAAGATCGTATCGAGACGACCTGCCTTTGTCGTATACCAGAAATCGTGACCGCCGATGCCGCCCGGTCTGTCGGAGACGAAGTAGAGCGTCCGACCGTCGGCGGTGATCGTTGGTGCGTACTCGATATTCGTGGTGTTCACCATCGGGCCGAGGTTACGGATCTTGAACCTCTGGAGATTCTCTTCGGGAGTGCCTCCCCCCCCCGGCTGGGCGTACAGGGGAAGGGCAATCAGACCAACCACAGCGGCTGCGAGAAACAGGGCGAAGTGCGAGCGTAGGCTCGGGCGATTCACCACCACTTTCTGTTGGTTGTTGTTGTTGTTCATTGACGCTGTTGATGCATGTAAGAGGAAAGGAGAGGAAACTAAGGGGGCCCTGAGGGGCGAGTCGCGCAGATTCTCTGGGAAAAGGAATTTAGGGTGCCGAGATGTAAAAGGCAACGTTTAATAACAAACGTTTAATTAAAAGACTCGGCAGCCCGTGGGGTGTCGCATGCGGTAGGGAGGAATCCCGGCCGCCGGGCCGGGATTCCGAGGCATTTCTGGCGTGTCGTAGAGGCTTCCGCCGCGGGGTAAGAGGGACGGGGAGCCGGAAGATTCGCGACCGATCAGTGCGACTGATCCTTGCCGGCGGCGACAACGTCCGATCCGACGATGTCGAGCTTCTTGACCGAGGCGATATCCGTCGCGATCTCCACCGAGCCGCCGATCGGGCCCGCCTTCATCGGCGTGATGAACATCTTGATCTCGGTCACCTCACCCGGCTTCAGCACCTTGTCCATGGCCGGCTCGAACCGTGCCGTCACGTTCCCGCCGTTCAGCTTCGGAGGATGAAGCGTGAAGGCGGTGTCGCCGACGTTCGTCATCGTGAGCGTCACCGTCTGCTCGACGCCGACCTTGCCGTTGAGCACCGAGAAGAAGTCGGTCGGCTGGAAGGAGAACGGCTTCTTGACGTTCGCCTTCAGGTTGATCGTCACCAGCGGCTGGTTGGGATCGTCCGAGGTGACGTTGAGATACTTGTGGAGCTGGCCGTTGGCCGTGGCGTTCAGCGTGACGCTGATCTTGCCGACCTCGCCCGGGCCGAGCTTGTTCTTGTCGATCTGGCTGGCGGTGCAGCCGCAGCTCGGGCGCACATCCTTGATGTTCAGGATCCCCGTCCCCGAGTTCTTGATCTCGATGGTCGTCTTCAGAGCGCCCGGCTCGACCTTACCCCAGTCGTACGTCGTCCCGCCGATAACCTCAAGCTTACCCTCCGATCCATCGGACTTCTGCGTCGACTGACCGGCGTTCTGTGCGTTGGCCGCCATCGCCATGAGGATCATGGCTCCGGCCGCCGTCACCATCGTGCGAAGCGGATGCAAAGCGTTCATACGGAATGCCTCTTTCGATTGATTGATATAGAGTTGAAACCGATGTTCTAGCAGCAATATGTCTATAACTTGTCACGATCGCAACGCCTGTTTTCGGCACGAACGGCGGCGATCGCTACCCCGCGGGTGAGACCCGACATATCCGAAGGCGAGAGAGTACGCGGGCCGCCGAAGCCGCCGGCCGCGCCTGCACCGGATGAGCGATACCTGGAATCATGACGACGACCCGGCCATCGATCGTGCAGAGCCTCCTCCCCACGATCAGGTTATCCCTTCATAATAGCCCCGGGCCCCTCCGATTCGTGATTTCCTCCTGAACGGGAACGGCCGGACCCCGAGAGATCCGGCCGCCATCGGGACCGCATCGGCGGCCCCTTTTCTTCTAGTCGCAACCGAGAGCCGTCATGTTCTTCTTGGCGTCGGCGTTCTTCGGATCGTACTTTATCGTCAGTCGATAGTTCTTGCAGGCGTTCTCCTTGTCCTTCAGGAACTGATAGCTGTAGGCCGAGAAGAGATACGACTGCGAGTTCTCCGGATCGTACTTCACCGCCTTCTCGAACTCCTTGATCGCCCCCTGGTAATCCTTCGCCTGGAACCGCTCGTTCCCCATGAAGAAGTAGGCGGTCGCCAGAATCTTGGCGTTCTCCTTCTCGTCGATGTTTCTGGCGGTCAGAACCTGCGCCACCGCCACGGCCTTCTCCATCTGCTTGTTGGTCGCATGCGCGTTCATCAGCCAGTAGTAGGCCTGCACGTAGCTGCTGTCCGCCTCGATCGACTTGTTAAGGGCGACGATCGCCGGCTCGTACTGCTTCCGTGAGAACTCCGCCAGACCTATATAGAGGTAGGGGCTCGCCTTCGGCTCGTTCGGGCAGTTCGCCACGAACCTTCCGAAGACCTCCACCACCTCGTCGTACCGCTTCAGGTTGTAGCTCAGACGGCCCAGCTCCTTCGCCACCGAGCAGTCGGCCGGGTTCGCATCCATCACCTTCCGGAGGATGCCGAGCGCCATCGTGGTATCCCCTCCGGAGGAGAGGATGCTGGCGACCTGGAACTTCCGTTCCTCCGGGGTCATCAGCGTGTCCGACACCCGGGCGTACATCTCGCGCGACTTGGCGTACTCCTTGGTCGCCAGGTAGGACTTCGCGAGCATGGCGCGAGCGCGGTCGTGGTAGAGGGAGGAGAGGGAATCGTTCTGCGCGAGAACCTTCTCCAGCGGCTCCACCGCCAGGTTGTAGAACTGTCCCTCGTAGGCGGCGCGGGCCAGCATCAGATGGCCGCGCGGGTCCTCCGGCCGCAGCTCGACATACTTCGTGAACGACTGTCCCGCCTTCTCGAACTCCTTCGCCAGCATCAGGATCTCCCCCTGCTCGAACCAGGCGCGGGCGTTCTTCGGGTCACGAATGGTGACGTCGTTGAACTCCAGCAGCGCCTTGTTGTAGAACTCGTTCGCCTCCGCCAGCGGCAGCCTCTTCGCCATTTCACGATAGGTGCGCCCCAGCCTGACCCGCGACTCGATCAGCCCCTGGTTGATCTGGAGGGCCTTCTCGTAGTAGTTCTGCGCAAGCTCGTAGACGTTGCGGGCGAAGTAGAGATCGCCGAGCGCCACGTTCGGTTCGGCCGCGTCGGCGAACTTCTTGTTGGCGCCGAGGATGACCAGTTCGGCCGAATTGAGCGAATCCTTGCCGCCGTTGATAAGGACCTGCCCCAGCACCATCTGCGACTCCAGCGAACCGTCGTCGTACTTGACGGCACGCCGGGCGACTTCCACCGCCTCGGTCGTGTTCCCGAGGGCGGAGAGGGCAAGGGCGTACTTTCTGGTGTAGATCGCGTTGCGGCTCTCTTCATCCAGCGCGCGCTTGTAGAGGTCGCGGGCGACGCCGGATCTGTCGAGTTCCATGTTCACGTCCCCGGCCTCGACCAGAATCTGCGGGTCCTTGGGGGACTGCTTCAGCGCCTCATCATAATGTCGGGCGGCGCTGGTGAAATCCTTCTCCTCGACGGCCTGCCGGGCGCGATCGAGAGCGCTCTGGGCATGAGCCGACACGACGGATGCCAGTGAAACGATGATCAGGGCCGCGACTCGCACGGCGTTGCTCAAGAGTTGTTGCATATCCTGTCTAAACGGTTGTTGACACTGGAAATCGAAATCGGGAACCCCCTGCTCGTACCCGCAACTGCATATCCGTTCGGGAGTTCTGACAGACAATGTTCGATTCGGCTTGATCCGACGGCCGAACTTTTCGTAACCGGCGGTAAGCCCGCCCCGACTACTCCTCCTCGGCCTCGGAGGTCACAAGTCGCATTCGGATATTCTCCCCCTGCAACCCCTGGTCCACGATGAACCGCTGGGCCGGCCCTCCCCGCGCGACCGAGGCGAGGAATCCGATAGCCAGCGAGTTGACGGAGGAGAAGGTGTAGCCGACGATCGGCTGCTTCAGAGGATACGAGCCCATGACCAGAGACGCGGGATGAACGCGCACGGGAGAACGCGGAGCCCCCGTGGAATCGACCGAACCGAGCCGGAGCGTCCTGACCCGGGCGCTGTCGCGGTGGGCGGCATACCAGCCGATCAGGGTGACCCCCTCCCCCGCCGCCACCGCCGCAAGAGCGGAATCGACGGTCGACACATACTTCGTCTGAGCAGTGACGTTCGAATCTCCGAGTAAAGTGGATCGGAGCACGAGGAGCGAGGAGGAGTTCTGGTCCGGAAGCACCAGCCGGAGCGGCTCGGCGGGGGCGGTCGTGTCCAGGCTCGCAAGCGTCGGAGCCGGGGAGCGGAGCGCCGCCGTGAGGCGTTCGACCGTCGTCTCCTGCAGCGGCGACCCGACCGGCACGGCGACCGCCAGCCCGTCGTAGCCGATGATATATTCCTTCGGCTCCAGCCCTCCGCCGACGATCACCTTCTGCTCGTCCGGAAGGAGTCTGCGGCCGATAATGGCGACCACGGAGGTCGCCGTGTCGCTCCGGAGCGTGTCGGCAAGGTAACTGTCGATCATCTCCTGAAGGGCCTGCCGGGGGTTCACGGCGCGCACCTCGATCGAGGCGTTGGTCCGCGTCAGGAACGTGTCGGCGAGGGCCCTGACCAGCGGAGCGTACGCTTCGTCGACGAAGACGATCAGGCGTCCGGAGGTGGGCGTGTTCTGTTTCGGGTCGTACTCGCCGCACCCGGCGGCGAGTACGACGAGCGTAGCGCAGAGCGCGATCATCGACATCGGGCGGAGGAGCGCCGTCGACTCTTTCATCTTCTTCATATTCATAGTGCCTCCCTCCGTTCCCGTGCGTCTTCGCGCGCGGCGCGGCGGCGCTGCATGTCGGTCAGCGCGAACCGATAGACTCCGTAGAGGAGCAGGACGATCCCGAAGATCGTCCTGAGCATCGATGCCTCCTCTCCGTCGGCGAACCTGAGCTTCATGAACCCTGTCAGGATGGCGATTCCGAGCGCCACCATGACGGTGCCGAGCACATATCCTATCCAGAACAGGTTGGTACGCATAAGCGGCAAAATTGGCGTATCGTGGGAAAACGGCCAAGCGGGGAGCACCCACCAGGTAGTAACGATTCGATTATACGATGCCGCCCGCGGCATCGGTCGCACGGCGGGCCGCCTCTACGGCAGCCGGAATTCGATCGGGAGCTGGACCCATACCCCCACCGGCTCCCCGTTCTGCTCGGCCGGCGTGAAGAGGGTCGACATGACGGCGTTCACCGCCGCCTCCACGAAGATCCGGTTGTCGCTCTGTTCCACAATCGTCTTCAGAGGGGTTCCGTCCCGATCGACGAACACACTGAGAACCACCCTCCCTTCAAGCCGGTTCCGACTCGCCATCTCGGGGTACCTGAGCCGGCTCCGGAGCCCGTCGACGTCGTACTGCGGCTCGACCTCATGGGGGATGAAGACGACCTCCTTCAAAACATCATCATCCGAGGCGGAACGAGCGGTGTTCGATTCGCCGCCACCGTTTCCTTCCTTCCCCTTCTCTCCCCCACCTCCATCGTCCTTCGATCCATCTCCGTCTAACCCGTTCCCCCCTTCGTCGAGCACTTCCTTTCCGTCCCGGGATGAGGGGAGATCATTCTTCACGTCGACGGTGTCATCAAGCACGGTCTCATCCGTGACGAGTCGAATTTTCTGCTCCCACGGTTTGAGGACTCGACCATCCTTATTCCCGGAGCCCGTCGCCGCCTGTTCACCCTTTCCGTTTCCCTCCGACGTCGCCCCTTTCGGTTCCTCTTTGATGATCTTCACATCGTCCCAGATCTCAATGGGAGGAGGAATATGAAGGCGACGTATCAGAGATTCCGTAGTTCCGTTGTTCGACAACATCCGATATGCGGCAAAGCATCCGCCGAGCGTCAGCGTCGCAAGAGCGAACGCCTTCAAGAGATTGCGATTGTACGCCAGCTTCAGTTCAGCGGCGCCGTACGCGATCATCTGGTTGTTCATGGCCGTCTCCCGAAATAATTATTAATGGCATCGCCGAGAAATATTCTCGAAAAACATAACCGCCATCAGGAGTTCGGTTACACGGATCAATCATTTTTCAAAGAATATTTTCAGATGAATTAACGACGGAATATTTCTTCAAAAACCACTCCATACATACGACTACAGCGCGCATTATTCCGCCATAATTATCGCAACTGCAACATCATGAATGCAGGCACCCCGACATTTTTTTCCTGAGCGCCGCAGGTGCGTACCGTTCTTCCCAGCATCAACGTGGAAGGACGATACGGACCTTCGAAGCCTGAAGAAATATCACATCGTTCCACATCCGACACAACACAACGACACGGCAGAACCCGACTCACAATATATTCCCGCGCCTCTGCCGGCCGATATTCCACCGGACACCCATCCCCATTTACAGAGGTGCCCTCCGACGTGGAGGGCACCCTGTTTTTCCATGTCGATCCGGCGACTATCTCAGCTTGAAGGTGACCGGAATGGACATCCAGACACCGACCGGATTTCCGTTCATGATCGCCGGCCTGAACGTCGTGTTCATGATCGCCCTGCGAGCTTCCTCCTCGAAGATCTTGTTATCGCTCAGCTCGACGATCGACTTCTGCGGCTTGCCGAACTTGTCGACGAAGACGCGGATCTGCACCTTCCCCTCGATGTTGTTGCGGCTTGCCATCGCAGGATATTTCAGCCTGCTGTAGAGCTCGCCCTCATCGAAGGTGGGCTCGACCTCGACCGGGATGAACTCGTCGGGCTCCGGGATTTCCTCCTTCGTAGCGATCTTCACCGGCTCCTTGATCTCGACGTTGCCGAGGCCGCCGTCACCGTCGCCGAGACCGAATCCGCCCCCCGTTCCCCCTTCAGGTTGCGCGACGGCAACCTCGGCGGTCGTCGCGAAATCCTGGATATCGGGGGTGATGAGCGCGTCCGGCACCGGCACCGGCGTTCCCGCGCGCGCGGCCACACCGCCACCGGTTCCCGACGCGCTCTGCAGCGACGGCGGGATCATCGGCGGGGGAGGCGGCGGCGGAACGTTGTCCGCGACCGGGGGAGGAGGAAGATTCATCAGCTTCATCTTTACCGGCGGCGCCGCCTTCTTGGTATCGGCCTTGCTGATCCGTTCACCGAACATGAAGGCCAGAACCAGCGCCACGTGCACGGCAACCGAGATGCTCAGGGCTACACCGAGGTTACGGTTGTAGATCCTCTTGAGCTCCGAGGCTCCGTATTTCACAGTCTCCTGTATGCTCATAGCTTTGCCAGCTCCTGTTTATCGGGTTCCTCCATCGGAACGATGGAAAATCTGCGCTCGCGCTTGCCAACGTTGGTCTGCGCGTATTTCTCCACCAGATCACCCTCGGCCAGGTTCAGCTCGTCCAGCACATCGACCAGCCGCGAATAGGGGGCGGCCTGATCGATCTTGAGGATCGTGATGAGTCTGTTCCCCAGCTCCGTGTTCTTCTGGACCGAAAAATCGCGGATCTGCTTCATTTCCAGCGGACGCATGACGGGATCGATTCCCGTGTTATAATAAACCTTGCCGTCCCCGCGTACGTAGAGGGTCATCAGTTCCGACTGCTTGACCTCCACCGGCACGGAAATATCGGGCGGTATCTGCATCTCCATCATCTGCGGCTGCGCCATCGTCGTCGCGAACATGAAGAATGTCAGAAGAAGGAACGCAACATCGACAAGCGGCGTCATATCGAGGTTGAACCCGACGCGTTTCTTCTTTTTGGCGCCCCCTTTCTTTTTTCCTCTGGGACTAGCAGCTAAATCACCACCACCAGCCATGGTATATCCTCCGTGGGATTATCTCGCAATATGTTTTCGTCGTACTCAGAGATCCGGTCATCCATCGGGGCGACGGAGTTACCCTCCGGCCGGGGCCCCTTCATCGGTGCTGACCGTGACGAAGTTGAAGATCGTGGCCCCCTGCGAGCGGAAGGTGTTCATCACCCGCTCGATGTTGCCGTACTTGATCCTCCGGTCGGCGTCCACAACGAACTTGATCTTGCCGTTCGTGCGACGCGTCTGAAGAACCAGCATGCCGAGCGACGTGGTGTCGGGGACCTGGATCTGCGCCTTGCCGGCATCCTCGGCCGAGACGGTGGGAAGGATGCTGTAGATCTCCTTCCGCTCCTTCTCGTTGGTCACCGTGAACCACATCGTCGTATCCCCGGTCTTCTCCTCGATCGCGATCTTCACGATCGCCGTGCCGATCTCCGGCAGCTTCGTCGTGTCGGCGGAGGCAACAGGGCGCTTGATCTCGAACTTCTGTTCGCTCTCGGCCTCCGATTTGAACTTCGCCGTGAACATGAAGAAGGTCAGCAGAAGGAAGGCCACGTCGACAAGCGGCGTCATATCCAGCTTCAGACCGAGTCGTTTCGGTTTATGTGCCATGAACGTCTCCCTTGCTTACGTTGGAATTACTTCGACTTGACGGTCAGGATCTCCATCATCGAGATCGTTGCTTCCTCGATCATGTAGACGAAGCTGTCGACCTTGGTCGTGAAGAAGTTGTAGGCCACGATAGCCATGATCGCCGCGATAAGACCGAAGGCCGTGTTGATAAGAGCCTCGGAGATACCGATCGAAAGCTGCACTGCGGAGGCCGCCTGTCCCGACGTCGCGAGAGCCGAGAAGGCGCGGATCATACCGATCGTCGTGCCGAGCAGACCGAACATGGTGGAGATGGAGGCGACGGTCGACAGGGCGACCAGGTTCTTCTCCAGCAGCGGCGTCTCCAGACCGGTGGCCTCGTCGACGACGCGCTTGACCTCGGCGAGCTTCTTCTCGGGATCATAGGCGGGATCGTTGCGGACCTGGAGGTAACGCTCCAGTCCGGCGCGCAGGATGTTCGCCGCCGAGCCGCGCTGCTTGTTGCATTCGTCGATCGCCGCGTTGATGTTGTCGGAGAGCAGGTGATCGTGAACCCTCTTCAGGAACTGGGGGAGGCTGCCGCGGCCCTGAGCCTTGGAGAGGGAGAAAAGACGCTCGATGATGAAGGTGACGACCATGAGGGTCAGGCCGACCAGCACCGGAACGACCCAGCCGCCGGTGTAGATGGTCCCCAGAAGGTTGATCGGCTCGTGCTTGGCGGCATCCTTGAAGTTGCCCGGCGCGCCGAAGAGGACCAGCCAGATGAGCGTACCCACCGCAAGGCAGGCGATAACGACTCCGATGACGAAATACTTGCTTTTCATGGGATTGATTGATTGAGAGGATTGGACTGTGTGCGAAGTTCGAGTTGCCGGCGATCGACGGCCCTACCTGCCGTTCCGCATCTGCTCCAGAGCTTCCTGGCGCGTGCTGTAGATGCTGAAGACAAGGGCGAGCTTTGTGATGACGAAGATGTTCTCGATGTTCTTCGACACGTTGCAGAGCGCAATCTTTGCGTTCCGCTTGGAAAAGCTCGTGTGCGCGGAGATAAGGACTCCCAGCGCCGTCGAGTTCAGGTAGGTGGCGCCCGAAAGGTCGACAAGCAGACGGTCGGCGCCGTCCTGCGACTCTTTCTGGAGAACGTCACGAAGATCGTCGGTTTCGTCGCCACCGATGAATTCGCCGCGCATCTCCACGATGCGGATATCCTCGTTCGAAGTAACCTTCACTTTCGGTGACAGCATGTCGGCCTAGCCTCCTGGTTGTGTTGTAATAGGTCAGGATATAAATTCCGTGCCACAATCGAAAACCGCGTTTTTTCGGCGCCGGCGGCTTGTTTGTGCTTCGGAGGTATTGCAAGAAGCCGAACCGGAAAGGGGCGTCCTTGCATTTTGCAAGGTCAGCGCCGCCGCGCTTCCTTCCCCCGCGCCAGCTCCCGACGCCCCCACTCCCGAAGCTCGCTCCCGGTCAGCCGACGGAACGTTTCGGGGAACCGGCTCCCCCCCGCCACCGATCTGGTCAGCGCCAGAACCCCGGAGAGACCATGAACGGCGATCAGTCCTGACACGAGCCGTTCGGAGACCGCGTATGCGGATCGGAGCGTGATGTAGTTCCGGGAACGGGCCAGAGTGTCGTTCAGCCGGTCGAGATCGGCAAAACCGGCCTGCTCCGGATGCTTCTCCCCCGCCACCGTCATGGCGAGCCCCTCGTTCAGCCAGCGGGGCAGCCCCCGCCGCGCCGACTTCTCCAGCGCCACATGGACCAGCTCGTGACGGTACGCCGACCGGGCGTCGGGACGGCGGAGGAGAAGAGCGACAGGTTGAAGATGGATCCCCTCGCCTCGGGCGGCGGCCAGCATGGAGCCGAGGCCGACCCGCGATCCCCGCACGAACTCGTCGGTCGTCGCGTAGGTCCGGGCGTGGACCGTCGACGGGAGCTTCAGACCTCTGCTTCGGACAGCCTCGTACGCCTCCTCCAGCGCATCGAGAAGCGCTCCCGGCTCCACCCCACGAGGGACGACCAGCGAGAAGTGCGCCGATCTCACCCGTATCTCCCCTCCCGCCCGGGCGCTCCCGGCGCCCCACGCGACGGCGGAAGCGACGAGCGCCGCGACGATCATCGAGCGACGGAGAGGGGGAAGGGAAGGGATCATACCCTCGATTCGAGCAGAAGCGTGAACGGACCTTCGTTGACGAACGCGACATCCATCATGGCGCCGAACCGTCCCGTGGCGACCCGATCGGCGCCGATGAGGGCGCGCAGTTCGGAGACGAAGAACTCGTAGAGCGGGACGGCGAGATCGGGAGCCGCGGCCCCGGTGTAGCTGGGACGGTTCCCCTTGCGGGTGTCGGCCATCAGCGTGAACTGGCTCACGACCAGGGCGGCATACCCGGTATCGAGGAGCGACAGGTTGGGAACGTCGTTTGCGTCGGGGAAGAGGCGGAGCGAAGCGATCTTGCGGGCCAGCATGGCTGCATGGGCCCGGTCATCCTCACGCCCGACCCCCAATAGTACAACCATCCCCCTCCCGATGTTACCGACGACTTCGCCGTCGATCGTAACGGAGGCGCCCCTGGCGCGCTGAACCACCGCTTTCATAATGTCGCATGGAGATGTGTGGCCCCCGGCCCGACACGATATGGGCGCCGGGGCATACGGACGAACCGGTCAGCCCTTTCGTGCCCAGAGGATCCGTTCGACCTTGTCAAGATCGGTAAGAACGTCCACCTCGAAACGGGCATCGCGGTACATCTCGGCGATCCTGGCGGCCTGTCCGTACCCCATCTCGAGGAAAAGGTTGGAGCCGTCGCGGAGAAGATCGCCCGAGAGATCGATGAAGTGCGCGTAGAAGGCGTAGCCGTCGCCGTAGTCGGTAAGCGCCAGCTTGGGCTCGTAGTCACGCACCTCCGGCTCAAGGGTGGGGAGCTCGGCCTGCGGGATATAGGGGGGATTGCTGACGACGAGGTCGAACGAACCGAGCTCCCGCATACCGGGGCCGTCGAAGAAATCGATCTTCCGGAAGGTGATGTTCCGCGCCCCCAGCCGTTCGGCGTTCCTGCGGGCGATGGCGAGCGCTTCCTCGGAGAGGTCGATCGCCACCACCTCGGTGTCGGGCCGCTCCAGCGCTATCGTGATCCCGATGCACCCCGATCCGGTTCCGACATCGAGGCAGCGAAGGGCGTGGACCCTTCTGAGCGCCTCCTCCACCAGCAGCTCGGTTTCGGGACGGGGAATCAGCACCGAGTGATCGACCTCGAAGACCCGCTTGTAGAAATGCGCCTCCCCGAGAATGTACTGGATCGGCTCCCGGTTCCCCCGTCGCTTCACCATCTCGCGCAGACGCGCCAGCTCGACTTCGGTCAGCGGCCTGTCGAACTGAAGATAGAGTTCGAACCGGGAGAGCTGCAACACATGAGCCAGCAGCAGCTCCATGGTCAGCCGGGGGGAGGAGATCGAGCGTTTCTTGAAGAAGTCCGCCCCCCAGTTGATCAGGCGCATCACCGTCCATATCTCTGTCTGAATTCCACTCATGGGGGACAAGTTACGCCCCCAGCATGATATTTCCGGCGGAAAATCGCCGGTACCGGGCCGAAGATATCTTCAGATGAACACCGGACCAGGCCTCCGGAGCATCCTGCCGATCGGGTCGACGGGATCAGGCGACCTTCTCCTGAAGATCGGTCCATCCCTCCACATGAAATCCGTACCGGGTGAGCTCGTAGATCAGGGCATCGTAGAGTGTTCCGGTAAAGATATCCCGCGCGCTGAACACCCCGACCGAGGGGAGCCGCCCATAGGCGGCCAGACGGGCGGCGGCGGCGCTCACGCATGCGGTGAGGTCGTCGGTCGAGAGGGTCGTCCACTCGTCGGCATGGCGGCCGATGGCGACGACGATGCTCTGCCGCTCTCCGTTCCGTTCCCCGTGAACGCGGACGCGCAGGGGGGCGGTGGGGGATTCCGAGGCGACCTCGACGGAGTCGATCCTGTCGAGTCCCGACTCGATATGACGCGCGATGATTCCGGCGAGCCCCGGATCACTGCAGCACCCGACGACGGCAAGGCTCGCCTCCCGTTCCAGGGTCGATCGAAGCTCCTCGATCTCCTCCGGCCCGCCATGGTCGAGGCAGATGATCGGGGCGCCCGCCTCGGCCGCGGTAACGATCGCCGGCCGGCTCTCCTCCCACGGGAGGGTGGAGACGACGGCGTTCGCCGCGCGCATCAGGATCAGGACGTTGCGAAGATCTCCCGGATCGAGGATCCAGGGGGTCAGTTTACGGGCGGGGTCGACCGCCGCCAGCGCGGCGGCGGATGCGTCCAGACGGACGCGGTCCGAATCAGTCAGAATCACCTGGGTAACCTTGGGATCTATCACAAGCGCCTCGGCAATCGCCGATCCCAGAGGCCCGGCGCCGAGAATGAGCATATTCATGGCACACCTTCCAAGGAAAAGGCCCGACCGTGAGCAGGCGATCGGGCCGAACATAAGACGGCGGGCGGTCGACACCGCACTCACTCCATTCTCTCGTCCCAGTCCACCGGCTCAACCTCGCACAGGACCGATTCCAGATCGTTGAGAATGATCGATTCAGGTTCCTTGGGCATCAGCTGGGGGATCTCGATCTCCGTCCGCGGTCCCGTTATCAGGACCCGGCTCCGTGCCATACCCCCCCCCTTGAAGGTAATCCGGATCGGGACATACATCTTGAAGTCGTCCGGAACATTCAATTGCCTGATGCTGCAGGAGACCTTGTACTTACCGTCCAGGGTGTCCCGCACCTTATATGCAAACCTGTAGGTCGGGATACTCGTTCCACGCACCCACTGATCGAAAAACCATCCCATGTCGACGCCGACCCGCTTTTCGATCGTTCTCTGGAAATCGAGCGTGGTCGCCTCCTTCCCCTGATACGTGGTAAAAAAATCTTTCATGATCGCGAGGAAGGCGTCGTCGTTCAAGGTCGTCTCGTTCATCAGCAGATTTCGGAGCATGTGAAGCACCCAGGCCCCCTTGCGATAGATGATGAGATCGTAGTCGCCGGCGGTCCTGATGCTCTGCGTCCTGTAGCCGAGCCAGATCGGGCCCGCCTCCTGTCCGCTTCCGAAGATCGATTTTCTGTTCTTCACGATCGACTCCCTGTAGGTCCTGAGCCAGTTGAAGAACTTCTCGTTGTCCTTGCGGACCAGGGACATGTAGAGCATTCCCGAATACTCCGCGAACCCCTCGCTCAGCCACTGGTCGTGGTAGGTGGCGAAGTCGAGCCCGATCCCCCACCACTGATGGGCCACCTCGTGGGCGCGGAAGAGCTCGTCGAACCCGTTCTCCCCGGTCCGCTGGAAGGTGCTCCAGGAGAGATGGATCAGGCCGGGGAACGCCTCGCCGTGCGAGCCGGGGATCTCCGTGGCGTTGAACTTTTTGCACTGGAGCGGCCCGTATATCTTGGTGAAGAACTCCAGGCTCTGGGCCACATCCTCCCCCACCTGCTTTTCCATGTCGCGGCCCGATGTAATTCCCTGCTCGATCAGCGACGCCCCGATGTTCCCGTGCCCCGATCTCGACATCATGACGGTGATCGGCGGAACGCCTTCCTTCTCCACTTCATGAATCTTGAACAATCCGATATTGAAGGAGGCGTTCCGGATCGGCCGGTCGGTCACCCAGCGTGAGGTCGTGACCCCCTCCGACTCGTCGGTGGAGAGATTGTCGCCGATGCTGGCGAATTCGTACTCCGTGGGAACATGGAAGGTGAGATCGAAGAGCGACTTCTGCTTGTAGCCGTGGGTGGGATACCAGCCGGTGGAGGAGTAGAGGCCGAGCCATTCCTCCCGGCGCCCGATCATCTCGCCGTGGTAGCCGATCCGCAGCCGCTTCTTCCCCTCGGCGTCGAGCTTCTCGTCGTTCCGTATCCAGAGGTGCCCCTGGTCGTGATCGTAGTGGAACACCGCGGGGGCGCCGCTTCCCCAGCGGAGGGAGTCGACGTCGAGCAGGGGGAAGAGATCGAGCCGCAGCCACTTCGGTTCGGTCGCGCGGGGACGTATCGTGATCTCGCCCCGCGCCCCGAAGATCAGGTCGTCGCCGATGGTGCAGTCGAGCACGTAGGAGGCGACGTCGAAATCATCCCTCCGCTCGCGCGGATCGATCCCCGTTGCATACTCGGCCTGGGTGTGGAACTGGTTGACCGTCTCCAGCACCTTGCCGCCGGCGGCGGGGCCCGCGTCGTAGGTGCGGAGGAACATCACCTCCTCGGCCTCGTACGGGTTGATCGTGAAGCAGATCGGCTCCTTCTTCGGCCGTTCCATGAACGCCACGAAGAGATCGTTCCCTCCCCCCTCCAGCAGCAGCTTCCACATCTCGTATTCGAATGTATATCCCCCCCTGCCGAAGACCCGCTCCGCAGAAGCGGTCAGCGTCCTGCCCGCCTCGGCGGGGATGGCGGCCGGCGCGAAGGTGAGCCCGGCGGAGATCTCCTTCACCGTGGTGTCGCCGAAGAGAAAGAGGATCGAACTGATCTCCTCCTGCACCGATTCGGTCTCCATGAACCGACGGAGCTGCCCCTGCTCCACCTCGGTCGGCGGCGCGTAGACGAACATCCCGCTCCCGACGAAGAGCGCCGCGCGGACCTCCCCCATGATCGGACGGCAGAGATAGATCGTCCCCTGTTCCAGAAGGAAGGAGCCGACGTCGCGCTGGAGCATGAGACCGGAGACGGAGGCGGTTTCGGCCGAGTCGATCGTGAGATTCCGAAGCCCCTTCGTGATCTCGATGATCTCCTTCGGGACTCCGATCTTCGCGCCGCTCTGTCCACGACAGACGGCGGCAAGCATGATGAACAGACAGAACGGCAGGATGCGGATGGAACGACGCATGGCAGGCTCCGGAACAGAAGAATGTTGAGGGAATCGAAGAGAACCGAAAAAGAATCGGACAGGTCGGACGAATATCGGAAAATGATCGAGGGCGGAAAAGAATCTCCGCCCTCAGATCTATCACACCATCACATACTCTCGACGCGGCTCACTCTCCCCACAGAAGCCGCTCGGTGGCCTCCTTCCCCTCGGCGAGCGCCTGTTCCAGCCGCTCGGGGCCGATGGCGCTCAGGAGCGCATCCTGCTCCCCCGCCCGGCGGAGCGCCTCGGCGTAGGGGATGGTGCTGAAGGTGACCATGGAATAGAGGGTCATCCAGCGGTCGGGGAAGATCTCGGTGAGTTTCGTTTCGATCTTCTTCTTCCGGAGGAAGTCGGGATCGACGACCTTGGAGCGCATCTCCAGGAAGTTGTAGACGGCGAGCCGTGCGATGGCGTCGGTGTTCGGCTTGCGGATCTCATGGAACCGCCGCATGATCGTCCCCCAGTCGTCGCTCTCCGCCATCAGCCTGTCGAGTTCGTAGCAGTCCTCGAAGCAGCAGTTCATCCCCTGGCCGTAGAAGGGGACGATGGCATGGGCCGCGTCGCCGATCAGCATCGCCCAGTCGTCGATATGCCAGGGGGAGCAGAAGACGGTGCCGAGCCGGGAGGTCGGGTTGCCGTGCCAGTCGGCCAGCAGGGTCGGCATCAGCGGGAGCGCGTCGGGGAAATAGGTGTTGAAGTAGGCGAGGATATCCTCATCGGTGGAGACCGTATCGAACGCCCCCTCGTCCCCCTCCAGCGCCGCGAAGAGGGTGCAGGTGAAGGTGGCGTTCGGGTTCGGGAGGGCGATCATCATGAACTCATGCCGCGGCCAGATATGGAGAGCGTTCTTCTCCATAAGGAATCCGCCGTCGGGACCGGGAGGGATCTCCAGTTCCTTGTATCCGTGATCGAGCCATTCGGTCTCCGAGGTGAACCCCGGCAGCCCCTCCATCGAGGCGCGGAGCGCGGAGTTGGCGCCGTCGGCGGCAAGGAGCCGTTCGGGGTGGATCACGCGCGACTCTCCCGTCGTGTCGTTCACCAGCGTCACGGCGCGGGCCGCGGGGTCGACATGGGAGCAGCGGGAGTTGAAATGTATCGTGACGCCCCCGGTCTTCTCCGCCGCGTCGAGCAGCAGCATGTTCAGGCCGGCGCGGGAGATGGAATTGATCGCCTCCCCCTCCTTTCCGTACGGCTGGAAGTCGAGCGATCCGTCCGTGCCGTGGATCATCCGTCCCGGCATTCTGATGGCGTCGGCCAGCACGTCGGTTTCCACCCCCACCTCCCTGAGCGCGTTGATCCCGCGGGTGGAGAGCGCCAGATTGATGGAGCGTCCCCCCCCCACGTCGTGAATCCGCATATCGGGACGGCGCTCGTAGAGGTCGACGGTATAACCTCGCCGCACGAGATACATGGAAAGGAGAGGGCCGGTGAGTCCGGCCCCGAGAACCGTGATGTTTCTGCTCATGATGTCTGTCGGAACTTGAAGATGATCACGCGAGCCGGCCCAGGATCTCGACGAAGCGGCGCACATCCTCGAACGTGTTGTACATCGGAACGGGAGCTACGCGGATGACGTCGGGCGGCCTGAAGTCGGCGATGACTCCCTCGTTCTTCAAGGTATGGGCCAGCGCGCGGGCGTCGGCATGGACGCGTATGGAGAGCTGGCAGCCGCGCTCGGCGGGATTCCTCGGCGTAAGTATCGTAAAGTGATCCGCTCCCATGCCCTCCAGCAGGAACTCCACATACCCGGTCAGCAGCTCCGACTTCCTCCTGAGCGCCGGCATCCCCGCGCGGGTGAAGAGATCGAGCGACGCCTTGTGGGCGGCCATCGGGAGGATCTGCGCGTTGCTGAGCTGCCAGCCGGCGGCTCCCCGCTGCGGCACGAACTCCGGGCTCATCCCGAACCGCGTCTCCGGATCGTTCCCCCACCACCCGGCGAACCGGGGAAGCTCCGGCTCGAACGCATGCCGCTCATGGACGAAACAGCCGGAGACCCCGCCGGGACCGGAGTTGAGATACTTGTAGGAGCACCAGACGGCGAAGTCGACGTTCCAGTCGTGGAGGTTCATCAGAAGGTTGCCGGCCGCATGCGCCAGATCGAACCCGACCACGCATCCCTGCGCCTGCGCCGCCGCCGTGATCCTTCCCATCTCGAACGCCTGGCCGGTGTAGTAGTTCACCCCGCCGAGCATCACCAGCGCGATCTCCCCGCCGCGCGCCGCGAGAATCTCCTCGATATCCGATGTACGAACGATATTCTCGCCGGGCCGCGGGGTCAGCGGAATGATGGCGTCGTCGGGATCGTAGCCGTGGTAGGCCGCCTGGCTCCGGACCGCATACTGATCGGAGGGGAACGCTCCATCCTCCACGAGAATCCTGTACCGCTCCGGCGTGGGCCTGTAGAAGGAGACCATCATCAGATGAAGGTTCGTCGTCAGCGTGTTCATCACGACGACTTCTCCCGGAACGCCGCCGACCAGTGCGGCGGCCGGCTCGCGGAAGATCTCGTGATACGAGTACCACGGGTTCTTCCCCTCGAAATGTCCCTCCACGCCGAGCTCCGCCCAGTCCTTCAGCTCCTGCTCGACGGCGGCGCGGGTTCCCTTCGGCTGCAGGCCGAGCGAATTGCCGGTGAGATAGATGTAGGGATCGCCCCCCGGAGTCTTCGGCAGATGATACTCGTCGCGGAACCCGGCGAGCGGATCGCGGCCGTCCATGTCGGCGGCGAATTCCGGCGATGCATCGTACGCGGAGATTGTCTGTTCGGTCGTTGCAGTCATAATGTTCAAATGCGATACTATTATCGGTTCCTGACCACCGGATGGATCAGCGGTCGCGAGGGGGCGGCGTCGAGCAGGAAGTTCGGGATCTGGAGATCGAGCATGTAGATCCCGTCGGGGATCGCCTCCTCCGCGTAGATCATCTCCGTGATCGTCCGCCGTCCCGGGACGCCCGGGATATCATGATCCAGTGGATCGGCCTCCCAGAAGATCCTGTGCGCCGCCAGCGCCCCGTCGTCGCTCTCGCGATCGACGGAGGGGAGATCGACCAGCAGATGGTCGACGCCGAGTTCCCGGATGAAACGCATCGCCTCACGAGAGACGTAGGGAGGGTTGGTTCCGGAGTATTCGGCCGTGAGCTTGGCGGGGCCGTTCGGGAGCGTCCGGAGGATCACTCCGCCGAAGAATTCCCGGGGGATCTCCCCGAGCGACGCGACGGCCCGTTCCAGCTCCGCGCGCGCTATCACCATATCCCCTTCCCGCGCTCCTTCCGTCTCCGGACCGGCCGGGGTCACCGCCACGGTGACGAGGGTCGCCGGGATGAGCCCCGTCGGCAGGAACGACGCCACCGGATGGCGCTGGTCGCTCACATGGCCGACGCACTCGGTATGGGTGCCGTTGCCGTGCGGGTTGAAGGTGATCGTCTCGCAGTTGCATCCCCCCCCCTGCCTGGTATCCCCGACGAACCCGCCCGCCTCGAACGGATGCGATTCGGCACGGGGGAGATGGAAGGCGTGGGGCTGTTCCCCCTTGAAATCGAGAGGGATCGATATATCGTGGGGAGTCGACGACTCGAAGAAGTAGGTCACGGAGTCGACGGCAAAGGTCAGAATCATCGCTCAGACCCCGCCGTGGTGCTTGTGATCGGCCGCGCCGTGGAGATGGCCGACCTTCCCGGTCTCGAACCGGCTCCTCTCGATCCCGAGGAACTCCAGCGCCGTGCCGCTCAGCAGTCGTTCGCGGGTCTCCGCGGAGAGCTCCTCCATCGACTCGATCAGCTCCCCCGGATGATGCTCCCCGAGCGGGAAGGGATAGTCCGACCCGAGCATGATCCTTTCGGCCGAGCAGAGCCGGATCATATATCGCAATACTTCAGGATCGTGGACGAGGGAGTCGAAGTAGAGTCTGCAGAGATAGTCGCGCGGCTCGCGGGTCGTGTTGACCTGGAGCAGATCGGGGCGGACGCGGAACCCGTGCTCGATCCGGCCGATCGTCGCCGGGAAGGAGCCGCCGCCGTGCGCGAAGCAGAAGCGGAGGTTCGGGAACCGGTCGAGCACGCCGCCGAAGATGACCGAACAGATGGCGAGCGACGTTTCGGCCGGCATGCCGACCAGCCAGGGGAGCCAGTATCTCGGCATCTTCTCCTTCCCCATCATATCCCACGGATGGACGAAGATCGCCGCCCCGAGCGCCTCGGCCGCCTCGTAGACCGGATAGAGATCCTCCACATCGAGGTTCCAGTCGTTGACGTGCGATCCGATCTGGATCCCCGCCAGCCCCAGATCCCTGACGCAGCGTTCCAGCTCGCGGGCCGCCAGATCGGGCGCCTGGAGCGGGACCGTGGCGAGCCCGGCGAAGCGGGTCGGGCTGCGATCCACCACCGACGCGATATGATCGTTCAGGATCATCGAGAGATCGAGCGCGTCGGCCGGCTTCGCCCAGTAGGAGAACATGACCGGGACCGTGGAGAGGACCTGTACGTCCACCCCGTCGCGGTCACAGTCGTGCAGGCGCGTCTCGGCGCTCCAGCAGTCGTCCCGGATCTCACGGAAGAACCGGTCGTCGATCATCATCCGCGCGCAGCACGGGGCGTGATGCTCCAGTCGGACCCAGCCCCCGTAGCCGTAACGTTCCCTGAGGTCGGGCCAGGTCTCGGGGAGGATATGCGTATGGATGTCGATCTTCATGAAATTCGGATTCGGATATGTTCGGGAGCTTCGCCTCTCTTCCGGCCCCGAAGGGGCGAACCATCGGGAGCCATTCCTTGGGGAGCCATTCCTTCACCGGCCAGGGTGATATTCAATAACCGATATCGGGCGCCTCGGTCCCGGGTACGGCCGGGATCGTGGGCGCATCGGCCGCGCCGGGTACGGCCGGCGGCGGCAATATCGTATTGTTAGTCCTCGACCTTCACGGGGGCGGGGGGGGGCTGCATGACCGTGCCGCAGTTCCTGCAGGTGCGGGCCTCCTCGTCGGCCCAGAAGGCGTCGAAGATCGGCTTGAGCTGCGTGGTTATATCGGTAAGCGTGATGAACGCCTCATGGAGCTTCTCGCCGCAGTTCTCGCAGTACCACTGAAACCCGTCCAGTTCACCGTCGCGGCGCTGACGCTCCACGACCATGCCGACGGTGTTGGCGCGACGCTGCGGGGAATGGGGAACGTTCGGGGGCAGAAGGAAGAGTTCCCCCTCCCTGATCTCGACGTCGCGGATCTTTCCATCCTCGACGATACGGACGACGATATCCCCCTCGAGCTGATAGAAGAGCTCCTCGCCGGCGTCGACGTGGAAATCCTTCCGCGCGTTCGGCCCGCCGACGATCATCACGATGAACTCGGGATGCACATCCTTGAACAACTGCGCGTTGCCGACCGGCGGCTTCAGAATATGACGGTTCTCCTCGACCCACTTGTGCAGATTGAACGGTGCCGCTACCATGATCTATTCTCCCTGTTTGACTCTCTTGTGATATGACCTCCCCACGATCCCCGCTCGCGTGAAGGGGTCGGAAGCATATATCGCCTACCGATCCTTCATGCCGACCGTTCTTTCCCCGCCGGTCAGACGCATCGGAACTCGACGGTTCCCAGCTCGTCGACGATCGCGCGGACCCGGTCCCCGGCCTTGAACGGGACGGCGGCCGTGGCTGCGCCTCCCAGAACGATCTGTCCGGCCGTGAGCTTCTGCCCGCGCCGCGCGAGCATGTTGGCAAGCTCGGCGAGCGAGCGGGCGGGATGCTCCAGAATGGCGGCGCTCGATCCGATCTCCACGACCCGGCCGTTGATCTCCAGGATGATCCCCAGATTCCCCAGGTTCACGCTCTCCGGCGGAAGCGAGCGGCTTCCGAGCACGAAGAGGGAGGCCGAGGTGTTGTCGGCGATCACGTCGGCGAGTTCGAACTTGAAATCTTTATATCGACTATCGATAATTTCCAGGGCGGCGCAGATTCCTCCCACCGCCTCCAGCGCCTGCGCGGGGGTGACGGGACCGACGAGATCATCCTTCAGGATGAAGGCCACCTCCGGCTCCGCCTTCGGATGCAGCAACTCGTCGAAGCGGATCGCGCCGCCGTCGTGGGCGATCATGGAGTCGGTCAGGCGGCCGTAGATCGGCTCGTGAACCCCCATCTGCTCCATCTTGGCGCGGCTGGTGAGTCCCATCTTCATGCCGACGAGCCGTTCTCCCCGTTCCGTCCGGAGCGCGACCGACGCCTCCTGGACTGCATAGGCGGTCTCGATCGTCAGTTCGGTCTCCGCGCTCAGCATATCTATCTCCCGTCCCTCGATCGCCGCCGAGTCGACGATCGTGGCAAGTCGTGCGATCGTGTCGTCGCTCATGCGTGTGCCTCCCCGTTGGTTGTGACGGCGGTCCGGCCCGCCAGATCGAGCGCGACGTCGACGATCATATCCTCCTGTCCCCCCACCATCCGCCTGCGTCCCAGCTCGCGAAGGATATCTCGCGGATCGACATTGAAGCGCTTTGCCGCGCGTTCGGTGTGGAGCAGGAAGGAGGAGTAGACCCCGGCGAACCCGAGCATCAGCGCGTTCCCGTCGGTCTGCACGGGGCGTGTCTGGAGCGGCCTGACGATCCCGTCGGCGGCATCGATCAGGGGATAGAGTTCGACGTCTGTGCGGATCCCCATTCTGTCGGTCACGGCGATCAGGACTTCCAGCGGACAGTTTCCGGCGCCGGCCCCCATCCCCGCCAGCGAGGCGTCGATCCGGTCGATACCGGACTCGATGGCGATGATCGAGTTCGCCACCCCCAGGCCGAGGTTGTTGTGGTTGTGGAAGCCGATCTGGCAGCCGAGCTCGTTCCTGAACGCCGTCACCCGCTCGCGCGTCTCCTCCATCAGGAGGGCGCCGGCGGAGTCGGTGATGTAGACGCAGTGGGCGCCGTACGACTCCATCAGTTTCGCCTGCTCCACGAGCTGCGCCGTCGGGATCATATGCGCCATCATCAGGAAGCCGACCACGTCGAACCCGAGCCGGCGCGCCGTCGCGATATGCTGCGCCGCGATATCGGCCTCGGTGCAGTGGGTGGCGATCCTGATGGTGTCGACACCGGCCTCGCGGGCCATCTCCATATCCTCGATGGTGCCGATGCCGGGGAGGAGAAGCGCCGCAAGACGCGCATGACGCAGCTCCTCGCGAACGGCGCGGAGGTAGTCGATCTCGGCGCAGGCGGAGAAGCCGTAGTTGATCGAGTTGCCGTTCAATCCGTCGCCGTGCGATACTTCGATCAGATCGACCTTCGCCTCGTCCAGCTTCCGCGCCACGGCCCGCATCTGCTCCACCGTGTACTGGTGGGCGATGGCGTGCATGCCGTCGCGGAGGGTGACGTCGTTGACGATGATCTTCCGGGAGGATGCATCCTGCCCGGATATTTCAGTGCCTGATTCTTCCATCTGTGACATTTGTCCGATTGTAGCTCAAGATGATACGGCGTCCCCCGCTCTACTCCTCGATGTTTCCCGCAGCGGCGAACATATCGTAGACGATCCCCACCGGATGGAACGCCCCCGCACGGAGGTCGTCGATGATGGTCTGAATGATGGCGGGGGTGCGAAGCTGAAGTTCCTCGCAATGGCGGACGTCGTCCGGCGCGAACCAGCGCAGCTCCAGGATCTCCGTCCCGTCCACGCGCGGGGTTCCGCCGACGATCTCCGCGATGAAGTTGAAGCGGACGCAGTGGAACCCGTACTGGCTGATATATCGCAGCACGCGGGTCATGCCGGTGATCGTCACGTCGTAGCCGGTCTCCTCCCTCACCTCGCGCACCACGGCGGCATCCAGCCCCTCCTCCTCCTCGACCCGACCTCCCGGAAAACTCCATTGACCGTAGCAGAACTCCTTCCCCTCCTTCACGAGGAGAATCTTCCCATCCCGCATGATCGACGCGCTGACGACTACCGTGGCTTTCACGCTGCTGCTGCCCTAACGATCCGTTGAATGAGCGACCTGACGGTCGAGATGCATCGCGATACGTTCTCCGACGCGGAGCGCGGCGGAGGTCATGATATCCAGGTTTCCGGCATACTTCGGCAGGTAGTGCCCCGCCCCCTCCACCTCCAGCAGGCAGGTGACCTTGAGCCCGGTGAACCGCCCGGCGCCGGGCATCGTCACATCGACGTCGTCGTAGATCGGGTCCTTCAGCAGCCGGTAGCCGGGGACGTATTCCGCCACCTGCGCCACGACCGACCGGATCGACTCCGTGATCGCGTCGCGATCCTTTCCCTCGCAGAAGACGTAGACCGTATCGCGCATGATCAGCGGCGGCTCGGCCGGGTTCAGGACGATGATCGCCTTCCCCCTGCGGGCGCCGCCGATCTTCTCGATCCCGCTGGCGGTCGTCTGCGTGAACTCGTCGATGTTGGCGCGGGTGCCGGGTCCGGCCGATCTGCTGGCGATCGACGCCACGATCTCCGCGTACTCCACCGGCGCCACCCTGCTCACCGCCCAGACGATCGGGATCGTCGCCTGTCCGCCGCAGGTCACCATGTTGACGTTCTCCGCGTCGATATGCTCATCCAGGTTCGCGACCGGGACGGTATACGGTCCCACGGCCGCGGGGGTGAGATCGACGACCCGCTTGCCGTGCGACTTGAGGATCGCGGCATGATGCAGATGCGCCTTCGCGGAGGTCGCGTCGAACACGATCTCGATCTCGGGAAAGAGAGGATGCTTCACCAGCCCCTCGATCCCCTCGTCGGTGGTCGCCACCCCCATTCCACGGGCCCGGCGGAGTCCGTCCGATTCAGGGTCGATGCCGACGAGCACTCCCATCCGGAGCGTCGTCGAGGTCCGGAGGATCTTCACCATGAGATCGGTTCCGATATTTCCCGAACCGATGATTGCTGCTGTATGCTTCATTGACGGAATAGATCTTCTTCGTTACGATACGACTGCCGATCAGAACTCCACGGCGACCTCGGCCAGCCTGCCGATCTGCACGGTCACCACATCCCCGGCGGCCACCGGCTGCACCGGCCCCAGCGCGCCGGAGAGGATCACCTGCCCCGTGTTCAACTGCGCTCCCAGCTCGCCGAGCTTGTTGGCAAGCCAGACGACGGCGTTCACCGGGCTCCCGAGACAGGCGGCGCCCGCCCCGGTGGAGGCGACCACGCCGTTCTTCCTGAAGGTCATCCCGATCGTCTTCAGGTTGACCTCCGTCGGCAGCGCAGGCTGCGAGCCGAGGACGAACATCGCGCTGGAGGCGTTGTCGGCCACGGTGTCCTGGATCTTGATCTTCCAATCCCTGATCCGCGAGTCGATGATCTCGATCGAGGGGACGATACACTCGGTGGCCGCCAGGACCTGCGCGGCGGTGATGCCGGGACCGATCAGGCATTTCTTCAGGATGAACGCGATCTCCCCCTCGGCGCGCGGCTGGAGCAGTTTCGTGATGTCGGCCTTCCCTCCATCGGGAACCGACATATCGTCCAGCAGCCCGCCGAAATCGGGCTCGTTGACGTTCAGCCACTCCTGCACGGCACGGCTCGTGATCCCCACCTTCCGTCCGACAAGGCGTGCCTTCTTCCCGAAGAGCCCCCGCTCGTTGATCCTCCGTTCCAGATTGATGCTCTGGATCTCGTAGGCGTCGGTCAGGGTCATGTCGGGACGCTCCTGGGTCAGGGCGTCGCAGGGGACGCCGCTGAACTGGGCGTTCCAGAGAGTCGCGGCGAGTTCGTTATGAAAAGACATGGTATGACGTTCCGTGCGATATATCGTTCTACAGACTACCGTGCCGCCGCCACCGCCTTGATCTCGATCAGGAGATTGGGGTGGGGAAGCTGATGGACGGCGCAGGTCGTTCTGGTCGGGCCGCTCTCCGCGTTGAAGAACTCGTTGTAGACCTCGTTCATCCCCGCGTAATCGTTCATGTCGACGAGCATGACGAGCATGTCGACGATGTTCTCCAGGCCGGCGCCGGCGGTTTCCAGGATCGCCCTGATGTTCTCGATCACCGCCCGGGTCTGCTCGCGGATGTCGAGCTCGACCGTTCCGTCGGAACGGACGGTTACCCCGGCATGCGTGTTGTCGAAACGTCGCGACGAGACGCCGGAGACGTAGATGACGTCGCCGATGCGGCGCGCGTGAGGGTAGTTGGCGAGCGCCCGGGCTCGATCGCCTACCGTGAAACCGGTTCCGTTGGGGCTTGTGCTCATTCGGGTTGAATATGCTGATCGGCCCTGAAGCTAGTGAAAAAAGGGGAAACCTGCTGAAGGAGTTCCCACTCCCGATCGAGCATCGCGTGGATCGCCACATCCCACCATCTCCCCTTCAGAAAACTCTTCTCCCGCAGGGTCGCCTCCCTTGTGAAGCCGAGACGCTCCACCAGCTTCCCGGCGGCCCTGTTTTCGGCGATCGAGGAGGTCCAGAGGCGGTGGACCTTCATCTCCCTGAAGGCGAACTCGAGCATGGGGCGGAAGGCTTCGGTGGCGTAGCCTTTTCCCCATTCGTTCGGATCGAGCTCTCCTCCCATGTCTGCCTCGCGCAGCTCGATGTCGGTGGTGCGGACGCCGCAGCTTCCTATCAGACGGCCGGAGTCGCGGAGGGTGATGGCGAGCTGGAATTTGAGCCTTGGTTCGGCTTTCCGGTAGTCGAGGAACCAGCCGAGCATCTTGCGGGCGTCGGACTCGGTCTGGGTGTCGGCGTCGTAGTAGGTGAGGTAGCGAGGATCGTTCTGGAAGGCTAGCAGGGAGCGCCAGTCCTCCTCTGTGAACTCGCGCAGGAGGAGACGAGGGGTTGGGATTTCCATGAAGATGAAGATAAATAACAGGGAGTCACAGAGGACACAGAGGTAGGAAAGAAAGGAAGAAAGAGAGAGAGGCAGGGAGAGAGGGAAGTGGATGTACGGACGGTCATGAATGCTGTGGGATAGATATCCCTGCACGATCGGGGCCACCCGATAGTGAACCGGCCGGCCGTTCGGAGATATGCTCAGAACGACCGGCCGGCCGGAGACGCATTGGCTGGGAG
The DNA here is from genome assembly GCA_966250335.1 of uncultured bacterium. Taxonomy (GTDB): domain Bacteria; phylum Bacteroidota; class Ignavibacteria; order OLB7; family OLB7; genus OLB7. The sequence goes on from CBINGZ010000002.1 coordinate 91,928, forward strand.
GATCTTACTTCAGATCCTTGGTTCTGGCGAATTCTCCCGCGAAGTCTCCCGTCATGTCGTTCAGGATCGAGATCGCTTCGTCCAGGTAGATATCCTTTTTCAACTCCTTGGTGAAGTTCTCGGAGGTCTCCTTCGTCGTTCCGTCGGCAGTGAGCGGACTTATCCCCAGATGCGCGATCTCCTCGGCGGAGTTCGTGATCGCCTCGCTCTCCTGCTGCAATGCCTCCTGATCCTTCAGCACCGCTTTCCAGTTGAGGCTCTGCTTCGAGTTGGCGCGGCGGACCTTCAGGTTTTCGACCCGCTGGTTGATCAGCGAGAAGGTCTTGTTCGCCGCGATCCGCTCGTTGCTGCGGCGCAGAATATCGGTCAGCGAGAACCGCTGGTCGCGCCAGAGCGTGTAGGGAACCGCGTTGATCGTGTCGCCGGCCAGGGAGTAGTCGAGCTCCCGTTCGCCGATCTCGGCGTAGCCGTACGAGTCGGGAAGCCGGATATCGGAGGAGACGCCGTTAAGTTGCGTGGAGGCGCCGTTGATCCGATAAAATTTCTGGATCGTCAGTTTCAACGAGCCGAGCGGCTTGTAGGCGTCGAAATCGCTGTTGACCTGCTCGTCCAGCTCCACGAACTGCTGCACCGTTCCCTTGCCGAAGGAGGTCGGGGTGCCGATCACCACGGCGCGGTTGTAATCCTGAAGAGCGGCGGAGACGATCTCCGAGGCGGATGCGCTGAACGAGTTGATCAGCACCACCAGTGTGCCGTCGTAGACCACGGCCGCGTCGTTGTCGTTATGAATCTTCTTCCGTCCCGAACGGTCGCGGACCTGCACGATCGGTCCCTGCTTGATGAAGAGACCGGCCATGTTGACCGCCTCCTCCAGCGAACCGCCGCCGTTGTTCCGCAGGTCGAGCACCACTCCCTCGACCCCCTGTCCCTTGAGCTGCTCAAGGATCTTCCGGACGTCATTGGCGGCGCGGGGCCCCCCTTCGTGGCGGAAATCGGTGTAGAACTTCGGCACGTCGATATAGCCGAACTTCTTCTGCGACTTGTCGCTGGTGATCACCGCCCCCTTGGCGTAGGTCTCCTCCAGGATCACCACGTCACGGACGATCGGGATCACCTTGATCCGTCCGTCGGCCTTCTTGACCGTCAGCCGCACCTCGGTCCCCTTCTTGCCGCGGATCAGCTTCACCGCCTCGTCGATTGAGACGCCGACCACGTCGACCGGTTCCCCGCTCCCCTGCGCGACCTTCAGGATCGCATCCTCCGGCTCCAGCTCCTTCTGTTTCCAGGAGGCGCTGCCGGGGACGATCTCCGACACCTTGATGAAGCCGTCATCCTCACGAAGCTGCGCGCCGATCCCTTCCAGCGTGCCGGTGATCTCGATATCGAAATTCTCCTTGTCGGCCGGCGGGAAGTATTCCGTGTGCGGGTCATAGACGTTGACGATCGCGTTCAGATACTGCGCCAGGTTGTCGTCCCGGTCGAGCTTCTGGATCCTGTCGAGATACTTCCGGGTGCTCTCCTTCACCTTCTCGCGCGCCTGGGCCTCCAGATCCGCATGGAAGGTCCCTTTCTCCTTCTTTTCCGACTCGATCAGCGTCAGATAGCGTTGCAGGGTCTGGTACTTCAGGTTCGCCGCCCAGCGCTCGCGCAGACCGGCATCATCCTTCACGTAGGCGAGCTTGTCGGCATCGACCGTGATGCTGTCGTTCGTCTCGAAGTTGAACGGCTTGGCCAGGAGCGACGCGTAGAAGCCTTTCACCTCCGTGATCCGCTTGGCAAGGATCGACGAGGCAGTGTTGAGCAGCTCGAAATCGCCGTCCTGAAAATCGGTCGCCATGTTCGGCCCCAGCTTCGTGATGCGATCCACATCTCCCTGGGTCAGAAACTGCTTGCCGTAGTCGAGCCGCTCCAGATAGAGCTTGAACGCCTTGACGGAGAGATCCTGATTTATATCAAGAGGCTGATAGTGTCCCTGGCTCAATATCTCCTGAATCACTTCCTCGATCATCTTTTCCTTGCCGTTCTCTCCGGGATCGCTCGCATGCACGGTGCACGAGACGCCCAGGGCAAGCGCCCCTGAGAACATCAATCCCGCCCAGATCCTTTTCATGATCTTCCCCTGAAATAGTGGATATAACTGTTGATAGTTCATGCCTGTTTCGTTCGTTCCCCTCCCCGGTGCGCTCCGCGTCAGAACCGACGCTGCGTCGGGGGAGCCTGATGTAACCGCAGAAGGTATGACGCGGAAGCCGCCCCGATTCGTTCCGGGTCGAGCTCGGCCACCTTTTTCATCGAGGAATCCATCGCCGCCAGCAGCACGGCCTCCTCGATCGCCGTATAGTTCGTCAACCGCCGGGTTGCCGGCTGACGGCGCGACCCCTTGCGGCGTCCCGCGCGGCTCGCTGCGCCGCTTCTGGAACGCTCGACTGCTGCTCCCCCTTTCTCGATCCTGACTTCTCCCGCCGCCCCTGTCGACATATCGACGATCCCATCCCTGACATCTGAGATATCCGTTCCGGACGGTTCAGAGGCCGCGACCACCGCGACCGGCTCCGGAGCAACCTGCGGCAGGCTTGCCACGACCGGAGCCGCCTTTACTTCCCTCGGCATATTCTCTTCGGCCGCGGGAGAGCAGAGCATGGCAAGAAGGAGCACGGCGGGGAGCGCCAGCGAGTATTTCGCGGCGGCCGAACGGCCCGATCGTGCCTGACGCAGCCTGTCGATCCTGCGCGGAACATGGGTCTGCGTGAAACTGTGGGCCAGATCGAACCCCGCCTCCTTCAGCGACTGAGCGGCCAGAAGCCTCTGGTAGGCGACGCCGTCCTCCGCGCCCGCGGCCTCATCCGCCAGGAACTCATGGACCTCCTGCAGATGACGCCTGTAGAGGCCGACCACCGGGTTCATCCAGCAGAGGACGCCGACGAGCTCGACCAGAAGAATATCGAATGAATGTCGCTGGCGGATATGCGCGATCTCATGCCGCAGCACCATCTCCCGCTGCGCCGCCGTCAGGCCCTCTCCTCCATCCCAGAAGAGTCTGCGAAAATAGGAGAACGTGGGGGTTCCGGCGGGGGTGCGGACGATCGTGTACCCCTCCTGCGTCTTCGCGCGCTCCCGTCCGTCGCCGAAACGGGCGATCGCGACCAGGCGCCGCGTCAGGCGGAAGGCGGTGAAGAGCGCGCCCGCCGCATAGGCCCAGAGGAGGATGCTCTCCAGCCGATTCTCTCCCCCCCCTTCTCCCGCCGCCGGACCGGAATCGAAGAGAGCCCGGCTTTCCGGGGGGAAGAGCCCCAGAACTCCCGAAACTCCCGGGATGGTCACCAGGGGAAGCACGAAGGAGAGAAGAAGAGACGCGAGAAGGAAGGATCTATTGACCCGGAAGAAGGTCTCCCGCTCCAGCCCGACGCGATAGAGGGCGAAGAGAAGGAGCAGGGAGAGGTTGACGGCGAGAAGGTATCCGGGCTCATTCATCGTTCGACTCCGGGTCGTTGAGATTCCGTTGAACCGTCTTGAGCAGCTTTTCGAACTCCGCGATGCTCATGTTGTTCTCCTTCACAAAGAAGGAGACAAGACGGTCGAAGGAGCCGCCGAAATATCCCGTGACGAGTGTATCGAGATAGAACTTTCTGTACTCGTCCTTATGTACGACCGGATGGTAGCGATGGCTCTTCCCGACGGCGGTATGATCCACGAACCCCTTCTCCTCCAGGATCCTGACGATCGTGGAGATGGTGTTGTACGCCGGCTTCGGTTCGGGAAGCTCATCGATGATATCCCGCACGAACCCCTGTTCCAGTCGCCAGAGGATCTGCATCACCTGCTCCTCGGCTTTCGTCAATCGTGTCATGGGGAGAACGTACAACTAAAAACATAGTTAGTCAACTACTTTTTTAGTTCATGGTAAAGATCGCCCCGTGGGGAGATCAATAGACGTACCGGCTGAAGAAGGGGCCCAGGTCGCTTCCCCCTGCGGCTTCCATCGACTTCTGCAGATCGGAGGAAACCACCGTGCCGCCGAAATACGTCGTCGTGTAGATGCGGATACCCTCCCAGAAGATGGCGTCGCCGACCTTTTCCCGCAGCAGGTGAAGGAAGTACGCCCCTTTGAAATACACGATGGTACGATCCTCCTTCGTGGGACGATCCCAGTCGGGGAACTGCAGCGGCCTGTCGGGGACGCTCTCGTATTTCGTCCGGTAGAACTCGATATCGTCCAGGTACGCAGCTCTGCCGAAGCGATCTTCCTTGTACGCCGACGACATGTAGACGGCAAGCCCCTCGTTCAGCCAGAAATGCTTCCAGCTTTCGCAGGTCACGCGATTCCCCCACCACTGATGCGCCAGCTCGTGCGCCGACAGGTTCACCTGCGTCGAATCGCCGAGCACCTGCGCCCCGTAGCCGTTCCAGAGGACGCAGAAGCCCGACATCTCCTGCGATATATTCCCCTCGCCGATGATCTGCGAATACGATATGCCGGGATACGGAACGCCGGCGCGCATCGCAAGGAAATCGATCATCGATCCGGTTTCCGTGAAGATCGAATCGAGTTGCGGCACTGAATATTTCTCGCTGAAACTGCGGAGGGAAACACCGCGATGGGTCTCATTATGCTCGTTGAACCTGCCGATCGAAAAACCGAACGTGTACGCCGGCACCGGGTCCCGCTCCCTCCATACCTGAAGCGTTCTCCCGTTCACGAAGTCGGCGGATGACTGGAACTCCCCGGAGGCTACGGCCTTCAGCCCCGGCGGAACGACGAGTTGCAGCTCCAGCGTCGCCTTGTCGAGAAGGTCGGGCGCGCATACCATCCATTCGTTCCCCCCGGCGATATCCGTTTCGATCCGGCAGGTGTAGTGCCGGGCATCGAGCGCGGAGGCTGCGGAGGCGAGCAGGAAGAGGAGGAGGCCGACAACGACTCGATCGACCAGGCGGATGATCCCGTGCACGCTCATGGAAGTAGTTGTAGAACTATCGCAAAGTGATCAAGAAGGAGGCTATACGGCGGAAGGATCTTCCCGCAGCCAGGCCAGGACCTCGGTCGCGTTCCTGTCCGTGGGGAAGACCGGATAGAAGACATGCTCGATCACGCCGTCACGGAGGAGGAGGGTAAACCGCTTCATCAGCCGGACCCCTTCGAACTCGAACGTCGGCAGGTTGTGGGCGTCGGTGAAGCGGAATCCCTCGTCGCTGAGGACCTCGAACGGGAGGTGGATCCGTTCCACCAGTTCCTGCTGATACTCCGTCGACTGCGTGCTCATGCCGAAGACCTCGACCCCCAGTTCCCGGAACCGGGCGTGAAGATCGCGGAAGGCGCACGATTGCGGCGTACATCCCCGCGCGCCGGGGACCGCGTCCCAGTCGTCCGACTGTCGCTCCCCCGGCATTCCCGTCCGGGGGTAGCAGTAGACGACCACGCGCCCGGTCGTCGCTGAAAGATCTACATCGCGGCCCGATGTGGAGCGAAGAGGCATCGAAACGGGACGCATGCCCGGAAGATGATCGCAGGCGCCGTCGTCGACCGGAACGGGGAGGCCGGCCGGGAGCGTGTAGAACGAGGTGTCGTCCATGATGGCGGGTATCGGTATAAGGGTTAGGGTAAAGGGGAGGAGTCAGCTCTCCGCAATATCGTCCTGCGGCTCCGGCAACGATTCGTCCCGCTGCTTTTCGGCGCGGACCTCGGCCGGTTTGTCGGGGGCGATCAGGCCGTGGGCGAGGGCGTGCCGGGCGGCGGCCTCGGTGTCGGGGACAAGGAGCATCTCCACCTTCCGCTCCCCGAGCCCGGCGGCGATCGTCCGCACCTCCGCGTCCCGTTCGTCGAGCGACACGTCGCGGATGTAGATCGCCTTGATCCTGTCGGGATATTCCTCGACGACCCTGACGTAGATCTCCGGGTCGTGCTCGCCGCTATCCCCTATCAGGACGAACGGCAGCGACGCGTGGGCGTTCATGATATGCCGGATCAGCTCCAGCTTATGGTCGGCGTTGTCGAGCTTGATGAACTTCTCCCAGTCGATCCCCAGATCCTGAAGGAAAAGGGGACCTGCGGGGATCTCGTTGATCTGAATGAAATCGATCAGAAGATCGTAGAGATTCCACGGACTGCTGCTGACGTAGAAGATCGGATTACGTGATATTCCTCCCGGCCCGCCGCGCAGGGCGCGATAGAACCCGGCCCCCCCCTTGAACGGCAGCCGGGTGCGGGCGTTGTTCAGAAGCGTCGTCTGGATCGCCTTGAGCGGCTCGGCGGAGAATGTCCGGATGATCGTGTCGTCGATGTCGCTGATGACGCCGAACCCGGCATCGGGCGGCGGGACGATCACCTCCCCCGTCGCCCTGACCGGCCCCTGTCCCTCCACCACCTCCTCCAGCAGCTCCAGCTCGATCGGATGGCGATCACGGTCGGTGGGGAGAGGAGCGCCGACGGGAAAGATCAGCTCGAAATATCCCTCGCGATCGGTGACGACATCCTGCACCGAATCGCCGAAGCGGGCGCGCAGTCTCACCTCCGGGATCTCGTCGCTTTCGAAACGCCTGTACATCGCAACGAGATTATCCCAGACGGAGTCGATATCGTCGCCGCTCTTCAGCTCCTTCCTCTCGAGAACCCTCCCTTTCAGATATACCTCGCGCGCGTTCCCGTGCCCCAGATACGGCTGGATGCAGACGGGATCGATCCCCCCGAAACTCCGCTTGAGCCGCCACTTGAGGGTGTCGTGAAGTTCCTCGAGGGTGAGCCCGAGACGATGTACCACTTTCATCCAGTCCGGCATGGTGTCCCAGTTACATGATATCCGACGGCCCGGCGGACCGCCTCCGCACCATAACACGAGGGGTGAGGAAGGGGTTCAGCGAGCGACGGGGAGGCGCGGGTCGAACCAGAGATCGGCCAGCCCCTCCAGCGTCGTGGCCGCGTCGTCCGCCGGCATGAAGCGCATGTACCACGGCATGCTGCTGTAGCGGTGGAGGAGCGTGTAGAGCATGATCCTTCGTCCCAGCTCCACATTCAGCGCCGACTCCGGATAGCCGTAGGCCAGAAGGAAGTCGCGCAGGATCTCCCCGTCGCCGCGCGCATGGAAGAGACCGACCGACGCGAGATCGTACTCGGCGACGCCGACCGTCGACGGCTCGAAGTCGATCATTCCCGTCAGCTTCCATTCCCCCTGCTCCCTGCGGACAAGCACGTGATCCGGCATGATCTCGGTGTGGAGCGGAACCACGGGAGCCGAGTCGTCGACCTTCACACCGTCGAGAAATGCGGGGATCATCTGGAGCCACGCCTCCCCCAGCCCCAGTCTCCGCTGCCGCTCGACGCAACCGTTCCGCTGCGCTTCGATGAAGGCGTGCCACGCGGCGCCGTCGATCGGCAACGGGGCGGGATCGAGGGTGTGGAGCGCGGCCGTCGCCTCCCCGAGGAGCCGTGTCAGATGGAGCCGTTCGGCGCGATCGAGGTCGTTCCAGACGGTTCGGAGCTCTTCCCCCGGAAGGCGTTCCATGACGATATACCGCCATCCCTCCAGCTCTCCCTCGGCAATGAACCCCGGCGTGGGGAGCGGAAGCCGGCCGTGAAGGAATTCCAGGAACGCCCTCTCGGTCACGGTCTCCAGGGCGTAGATCGGCGCGAAGAGCTTCACGACATGCTCCTCCCCGACCGAAAAGATCGGAGTGGAGCCGTTCGTGAACTTCACCACGGGACCGGAAGCGAGGCCGTGCCGACCGCGGACGACCTCCACGGCAGGGAGATACGGCTCCGGATCACGGGGAAGGCTCTCGTATTCCTCCACGGTTTCGGCAGCGGGCAGGATCGGGTTCATGGCGTCGATACGGTTGCGGGAGGGGCTCGGGCCGGTCGGTCGGAGCTTCATCCGACCCAATTTATCACCCCGGTTGAATCTGACCGTTCTGCACCGTACTTTCTTCCACCTCTCGATCCGCTATCCGAGACAGCCCTGCTCCGGAACCGTTGCACGCCGTCGACGTGTTCGCCAGAATAGACTCTGGCGGCCTTCCCGGTCGAACCGGAACAGGAGACCCGATTCCATCCCCAGACCCGCCGGCCGCAATCCCCACGGCCGGGGAACACGATCCGATGAACAGACCCGTTTCATACTCATGAACGGTCGATGGTGAAGCTTCACGAATGCATCCCGGAGATGAACGATGAACATACACGATCTACGATATACATGGCGACGCTCGACGGACCCGGGGCCGGTGACTCTCGTGCTTCTGCTGGCGCTTCTGGCCGGCCTCCTCTCCCCCGCCGAAACCCTCGCAAAACGACGGAAACCGAAGGCCCCGCGCACGATCCCGCCGGCGGAGCGTATCGTCCTCAACCATATCGCCGTGCTTGCCGACAGTCTCCCGGAGCAACCGCGCCTGGCGCTCCTCCGGATACCGGCGACCCAGCGGCGGCTGCTGGCGCTGAAGATCTACATCGGCAGACGGGACGAGATTCCCCACGGCTGGGCATGGTCGAACCGAGAGGCGGCAGATTACAGGAAGACCGATGAATATCGCGCGGCGATCGAGGATGTCGGGAAGGTGCGGCAGGCGTTCGCCGAGATGAACCCCGGATACGAACTGGGGGTGACGATGGAGATACGGAGCCTGGAATCGCAGCTCCAGAAATGGAATTCCGTGACGTCGGTCGGGATCGCCTCGCGACAGATCATGGATAGTTGTCTGGCGGTCATCGACGATTCGGCGGCGGCGTTCGGAGAAACGCCGACCGATTCCTCCCTGACGGCGTTCAAACGGTTCCTGGAGGGGTTCGAGCCCGATATGGAGCCGACGGTCGCCGTGCCGGGGCTCTCGCAGCACGGGCAGCTCCGCGCCTTCGATTTCAAGATCAATCGGGGCCGAACCCTCGTCGCCGGAACGACGGCGGCGACGATCCCCGACAGATGGGAGACGCCGGGATGGACCGAGCGGCTGAGGGAGGCGATCCTCTGCGCCAGCGACAGGTTCGCCGGGCCTCTCGATTCCCCGTACGAACCGTGGCACTACGCCTACACCCCGCTGGGAGGGGAGCCCAGGTCGATCCCCGAGGAGCAGGAACATCGACGCGAACCTGAGATCGAGATCACGACAGGGGACGCCGTGACCGGCACGCGATGACGTGCCGGTCCGGCATCCGGGACCGGGGAGGGGATCACCGATTCCTCACCAGAGATCGATGACGGCGGGGCGTACGCGCCCGGCCTCCACGGCCGAAACGTTCCCCGGATCGGGGGAATACCGCCGCCAGATCGCATGTCCGATCGAGCCCCCGTAAATATCGTCTCCCGACCGGACGAACGGTCCGAGCACCATCCCTTCAGGCATCATCGAGGTGGAATCGGCCCAGCCGATGCCGTCGAAGGCGAAGAGACGATATTCGAAGAGATCGCCCCCCATCCATCTATAGCCCTGCGTGTAGTAGCGTCCGTCGACCTCCGATCCCTGCCACGAGATCGAGTATTCGGAAGGAGCCGCCGGAGCGGGAACCCACCGGGCGCCGTCGTCGACGGCCAGGTAGATCTGCTCCATCATCTGAACGTAGATCTTGCCGTTCAGCATGAAGAAGGTTCCAAGCCCTCTGTTCTGCCGGGTCGTCTGGATACCGTTCATGGCCGGGATCCATGTCCCCCCCTTATTCGTCGAGCGATACATTCCTTCAAGCGTGGCGATGATCACGACCCGCTCGGTGGCCGCCACGTCATGTACGGGGACCGTGGTGACGAAATCGTGCGGAAGCCCGGCGCTCACCTCGGTCCAGGAATCGCCGCCGTCCTCCGAGCGGAAGACGCCGCCGCTGGTCCAGTTGAAATCGCCGTGCTCCCCGAACGAGGAACCGACGGTGACATAGACCGACCCGCCGTCCGAGGCCACCGCCGTGAACGCCCGGTTGAACTCGTCGAACTTCGGCTCCATCGGCTCCCACGTCGCTCCGTCGTTGAGCGATCTGGAGAGGCCGCCGCCGATCGCCCAGATCCTTCCTCCCTCGGTCGTGAACTCCTGGGCCGCGGCGTCGAGCGTTTTCTCCCATGTGTCGCCACGGTCGGTCGATCGATACACCCCCTGATAGGTCGACCCGAGCACCGCCTTCCCGACGGCCCCCACGGCCATGATCGATGAGGCGTAGAGACCATCGTTGAGCGATACGGCTTCCGTCGACCCGCGATCTATTCTGTACGCTCCGATCGAGGTCGGCACCAGAAGGCCATCCTTCGTCGGCGAGGGGTTGTTCAGAGTCGCGGGAAGATCGATCGTCTCCCACCTCGCGTTCGCCGGCAGCGCCACGGCGGCTCCCGCCAGCCTGTAGAGCTTGTCGTACGAGCCGGTCCAGAGATCGGCGCCGTCCGAGAGGAGCCAGGCGGGGAGGGCGTTCTCCGGGAGGCCGGCGCCGATGTCGGTCCAGGTCGACCCGTCGTCGACGCTTCTGTAGATTCCGAAGCCGTTGACGACCGCGTAGAGCGCCTCCCCGGCAGAGACGAGGAAGCGCCCGCCGCCGCCGACCTGAAGATCGCTCTCCACGGCTCGCCAGGTGACCCCGCCGTCGGTGGAGCGGTTCAAGGTTTCGGACATGAAGCCGGAGAAGGCGAAGAGCTTCCCGTCGTGCAGAACCGGTACCTGTGTCATGGCGGGCATGAGGGCGACACGACTCCAGGAGATCGCGCCGTCGTCGGAGCGGTAGAGGATATCTCCCTGAGCGAGATATATCACGGAGCCTTCCACGGCGACGTCGCCGAAACGATCGGTAGCGCTCCAGGAGGAGCCGGTATTCGTGGAGCGATAGATATCCCAGAGGCCGTCGTTCCGCGCCTTCAGCCCCAGCACCACATCCCCGACGAAGAAGAGCCGACCGGCGGCGAGATCTCCGGCGCGGGTCCAGGAGCTTCCGTCGTAGCGGACGACCGTTCCGTTCGCGGAGCCGAGAATCGTCGTTCCGTTCCCCGCGATCGCCGTGAAGTTCGCCCCCTGGGGGCCACGGGTCTGTGTCCACTGGGCATGCGCTCCGGCGGCGGCAAGAAATATCAGCATGGGAAGTACATAGGTTCGTTGCATGAAATCACCTGTGATCTATTGAACCGTTGATATATGCCTGTTCCTCTCGATCGAGGCGCTCCTCAATGTGAGGACGCACCTCTCCCGCATCACGAACGGAATATCGCGGCGGAGCTTAACGGTTGCTTAACGGAAGGGTGGGGAAGGTTCAGTCGGGATAGGCGATCTGTCGCAGCCGGGACGGGGGCTCGGTCCCCTGGTCGCTCAGGAACGCCCGGCGACAGCGTTCGAAGACGTTGCGGATTTCTCCTCTGCGGCCCCGTTCGCGCAGGGCCAGCATCAGGATCTCGTAGGCGCGTTCGCTGGTGTCGTCGCACTCCAGGATGCGCCGCGCCGTGTCGCCGGCCAGTTCGACGGCTCCGCGGCGGAGATGTTCGGCGGCGACATATTCCATCGCCTCAAGATATGCATCCTTCAGAAGATCGCGTTCCGATGTCGTCCATTCCTCGAAGGCGTCCTCCTTCAGGAAGTCGCCGCCGTAGAGCGCTGCGGCATCGGAGTAGAGGCGGACGCGCTCCTCGGCCGTGGCGCTTCTGCGGGCGTAGACGATCATCTCCTTGAAGCGGAGGAAATCGATCATGGCGTTCTCCCCCAGATCGAGCGTGTACGCCCTGTCGCTGCTGGTCAGATAGCGCGAGGGGGCATGGGGATCGCGCGCAGGTTCAAGGGCGGCGCGGACATGGGAGACGGCGTTCATCACCAGCAGTTCGGTCCCTCCGCCGGCCCCCCAGAGTTTTTCCATGATCTCGTCGACGGTGAGGGCGCGGCGGTGATTGATGAGAAGGAGCTTGAAGAGATCGCGCGCCTTCTTCCGTTTCCAGTCCCCCTTGGAGAGCTCCCCTCCGGGGAGTTTCACCCTGAACTCGCCGAAGGTGACGACGACGATCTCGGCGACCCGCGCCGCGGGAGCGATCGTCCCGGATGAACTCTGCGGATCGGATTCGGATATTCCGGCGAGTGCGGCGGCGATCCGGGCGGAGGACCATCTGCGGACCGCCGCGCCGACCTCCGAGACATCCCCCTCCTCCAGCCCCAGCTCCTCCCCCTGGCGTGCCAGTTCGTTCTGTTCCAGCCTGACCAGGATGTCGCGAACCCGCCCGGCGGAGCGTTCATTGAACATCTCCTGCATCCGTTCCTGATGCCGTCCTCTGTAGTAGGCGGATCTGCGGCCGTGCCCGGCGGAGGCGTGAACCTCGGCCAGCGACGCGAATATCTTCGCCTCCTGATCGCGGTTTCCGGTCTCCGCCGAGAGGGCAAGCCCCTGCTCCAGCAGTTCAATCGCAATGGGATACTCGCCGAGTCCCCCCTGGAGCGTTCCGAGCGCAAGAAGCGCCGTGACCTCCACCTGGCGGTCGCCGGAGCCGGCGGAGATATCGAGACAGCGCCTGTAGTAATCGGCGGCGCGACTGTGATCGCCGAGCGCTCCGTGCAGATCGCCGATGGCGGTCAGCACCCAGCCGGTGCCGTAGGTGTCGCCGAGCCCCTCCAGAATCCGGAGGCTTCTGACGTAATGGAGAAGCGCCCGCGCGTGATCGCCCGCCGACTCGTAGCAGCGTCCCACATGGTTCAGCGAAAACGCCTCTCCCCGGCTGTATCCGATCTGCCGCGATATTCCCAGGCTCCGCGTGAAATATTCCATCGCCCGCACCCTGTCCCCCAGCGCCTGGTACATCTGGCCGACGCCGTTCAGCGCCACCGACATCCCCTCCCTGTCCCCGATCTCCTCGGTGATCCTGAGGCTTCCCAGATGCGCCTCCATCGCGCTCGGATATTCACCGAGCGAAGCGTAGATGACCGCGATATTGTTGTAGGAGACCCCCATCCCCCATCTGTCGTCGATCAGTTTCTTCAGCTCCAGACTGCGGAGGTTATGGGCGAGCGACTCGGCGTTGCTGCCGATCCGTTCATGGACGGTTCCGATATTTCCGCTGGCGTACGCTTCCAGCCTGATGTTGGAGATTTCGCGGGCGATCTCCAGGCAGCGGGTGTAGAGATCCAGGGCCTCGGCGTAGCTTCCGCATCGTTCTCGGATATTTCCGACGGCAAGGAGGACGCACGCCTCCTCCGCTCTGTCTCCGATCGCGATCGTCAGGTCCAGGCTCCGGGCCAGGAAGTCGAGAGCCCCCCCGGTATCCCCGAGCATGTTCCGGATCTGCCCCATGCCGCGCAGCGCCGACGCCTCGATATCGGGGCGCTCCTTTGCCAGCTCGATGCTTCGAATGTGCAGAGCGGTCGACTCCTCGATGTTGGCAAGGCGGTACTGGGCCCAGGCGAGCACGTTCAGGGCGTACGCCTCCTCGACCCTCTCCCCCTCTTCCACGGCGGCGCTGCGCGCCTCTTCGGCCAGATCGTTCGCCGTCGTGTAGTCGGAGCGCATCAGGTGGGAGGCGGCGAGGTTCCGGACCGACGCGACGATCCCCCGCCGGTAGCCGATCTCCCCGGAGAGACGACGCGCCTCCAGGGCGAGTTCGGCCGTCCGTTCGGGATTTCCCATCCGGTGAGCCCATGCCTCGGCGTTGAGAGCGTCGACGGCGGCCGTCGACGGTGTATCGTAATCCTTATGCTGTCCGTTCCTTGTCGTCACACGGGAATATCGAATATTCGTCCCGGCCGGAAAAGGAAACAACGAGTGTTCGTATACTCGCGCTTCCGGCGCGCGACCGCAGAGGGCACGCCTCCGTTCATCGATCCTATCCGTCCGGATGAGAAGACCCCTGAAGATCGCCCTGATCCAGTACGGCGACGCCCGCAACGTCCGCGAATGGTCGGGCACGACATATTTCTCGAAGCAGGCGATCGATCGTCATGTCGGCGACGTGGTCGATCTGACGCCGGTCCCCTTCAGCACCGCCCCCTACCGCGCGGCGGCGCGGCTGCTGAGCGCCGTCACGCGACGGCGTCATGCCTTCAACCAGGACCCCCTCTTCTCCAGGAGAGTCGGGGCATACTTCTCACGCAAGCTGGCCGAGGGGGAGTACGATCTCGCCTACTCCCCCGCCGGCTCGGCGACCCTGGCGTATCTGCGGAGTCCGGTTCCCACCATCTACTATTCCGATGCCACCTGGCGCGTGGTGCAGAACTACTACGACTGCTACTCGGATGCGGGGACGCGAACGGCGGCCGGAGGGGAGGAGCTTGAACGACGGGCGCTCTCCAACGTCTCGCTCGCTCTCTTCAGCTCCGACTGGGCGCGCGGCTCGGCGGTGAACGACTACGGCGTGCCGGAGGAGCGGGCGCGGACCGTCTACATCGGCGCCAATCTCCCCAACCCTCCCGACGACACGATCGCCCGCGCCCGGGAGCTCGGAAGGACGATCCGGCTGCTGATGGTCGGGGTGTCGTGGGAGATCAAGGGGGGAGCGGTCGCGCTGGAGACGCTGATCCGGCTGCTGGAGCGGGGGGTCGACGCCGAGCTCACCGTCGTGGGATGCAGCGCACCGGAGGGGACGGCCCATCCCCGGATGCGGGTGATCCCCTTCCTCGACAAGCGGGTCGACGCCGAACGGGAGCTGTTCGAATCGCTCTGGGGGGATGCGACCTTCTTCCTCCTTCCGACCCGGTTCGAGGCCGCCGGGGTCGTCTTCTGCGAGGCCGGGGCCTACGGGCTGCCGTCGCTGGCGACACATACCGGCGGGGTGACATCGCTGATACGGGAGGGGCTCAACGGGTATACGCTTCCGGAGGGAGCGTCGGGGGCCGACTACGCCGATCGGATCGTGGAGATCGCCGCCGACCCGATCCGCTACCGCGAGCTCTGCGCCGGCAGCCGCCGCGAGTACGAGACCCGGCTGAACTGGGACGTCTGGGGGAAACGGGTGGCCGAGGCGGTGGAGGAACTCTTCCCGAACTTCCGGGGAAGGACAAAAGGTTGAACAGTTACAATCTGGGATTGTTCGGATCTCTCGAATTCCCTACGTTTGTCCCCCTGTAAGGAAAACAGATGGCGGGCGTAGCTCAGGTGGTTAGAGCGTCTGGTTGTGGCCCAGAAGGTCGTGGGTTCAAGTCCCATCGCTCGCCCGAACGTCAAGGCGCAACGGTTTACTCCGTATGCGCCTTTTTTTATCGGGAAACCCGACCCCCCGGAGGGTTGGGATTTTCGAAGATATCTCTAAATTCACCCCTTCCCTACGGGGCTCATGCCGCCGATCGATCGGATCGATCGCGCGTGCAAACCAACTACTGACGACACTCCAACTCATGGTCCGCGTCCGCTTTGCTCCCTCTCCCACGGGAATGCTGCACGTCGGCAGTCTTCGCACTGCACTCTACAACTACCTTTTTGCGCGCCATCACGGCGGCGTCTGCGTGCTTCGTGTGGAGGATACGGACCAAACCAGGTTCGTGGAAGGGGCCGAGCAGAACTGCCTGGATATGTGCAGGTGGGCGGGAATCGAATTCGACGAGGGCCCCCATGTCGGCGGCCCCTACGGTCCCTACCGTCAGTCCGAACGGACCGGGCTCTACCGTCATTACTCCAACATCCTGATCGAGCGCGGCACCGCCTACTATGCGTTCGACACATCGGAGGAGCTCGACAGGATGCGGGAGCGCCAGCAGCAGGCCGGGATCGCGCCGAAGTACGACCGTTCCTCCATGCGGAACCAGTACACCCTCGGCGAGGAGGAGACGAAACGGCTTCTGGAATCGGGCGCCGATCATACCGTGCGCCTCTTCGTCCCGCTGACCGGAGAGACCCGTACCAGCGACATCGTCCGCGGGGAGAGCGTCTTCGCCAACAGGACGATCGACGATCAGATTCTCCTGAAGTCGGACGGCTTCCCGACATATCATCTTGCGAACATCGTGGACGACCACCTGATGCAGATCACCCATGTGATCCGCGCCGAGGAGTGGCTCCCCTCGCTGCCGAAGCATGTGATCCTCTATGATGCGTTCGGCTGGGAGAAGCCGCAGTTCGCCCACCTTCCCCTGCTTCTCAGCCCCGCGCGGAAGAAGCTCTCGAAGCGGGACGGCGATGTCGCCGTTTTCGATTACAAGGAGAAGGGATATCTGCCGGAGGCGCTCGTCAACTTCGTCGCGCTGCTGGGATGGAACCCGACGGCCGACCGGGAGATCTTCCCGCTGAAGGAGATGGAGGAACTGTTCAACCTTGAGAAGGTGAACAAGGCCGGGGCGATCTTCGATGTGGAGAAGCTGAAGTGGATGAACGGCATGTATCTCCGTCAGTTGCCGGCCGAGCGGCTGATGAAGGATCTGATGCCGCTGCTGAACGCCGCCGGGTTCGGCGATGTGGACCCCGACTACGCCACCGTCGTGATCGATCTGGTGAAGGAGCGGATCAACTTCGTGGCGGACGTGCCGGTCTTCGCCGACTACATGTTCGGTCCGGTCGGATCGTTCGACGAGGAATATGCGGCCAAGCACTGGAAACCGGAGACGAGCGGGCAGATGCTGGAGCTCGCCTCGCGCTTCGAGAAGCTGGAGCCGATCGAATGGAAAACGCCGATGATCGAGGGGGTGGTCCGGGGGTATTCCGAGGAGATCGGGATATCGGCCGGCAAGCTGATCCATCCGATGCGCCTCTCGATCACCGGGAAAAGAGTCGGCGCGGGGATGTTCGAGACGATGGAAGTGCTGGGGAAGGAGACTTCCACGGCACGGCTCCGCGAGTACGCCGAATCGAAGCGATAGCGACGAGCGCCGTTCCGACCGCCGGAGAGCGCGGCCGGGACGGCGCAGATCACTGAACTGCCGACTCATGCGAACCACACACAAGACCAGGCTCATAGGAATCCTTGCCCACCCGCTGGGCGAGGATCTGATTCACGAGATCTTCTCCTGGGCTGTCGAGATCACGGGGGCGGATATCGCCACCCTCATCTTCGACGCCCAGGCAAAGCATATCGGCGACACGGTCCATGCCCTGCATGCCCTCCATGCCAACGGCGTCTATCTGACCGGCAGGCTGCGGACGGCCGCCGCCGGGGTCGTCGACTACCTCTCGGACGAGGCGCACGGAACCGGCGTGATCAACACCATCACGTTCGATGGGGACAGGACCACCGGGCACAACACCGAGGCGCGCGCGATCGTATCGGTGCTCGATCCATGGAAGAAGAACTTCGCCAAGGGGAGCGCGGTGATTCTGGGAGGCGGAGCGATGGCCCGTTCGGTCGCCTACGCGCTCGTCAGGCATTTCAGGATCAAGCATGTGGCGATCGCCGACAGGTCGCTGCAGCAGGCGCAGATACTCCGGCAGGCGTTCATCGACCTTGTGCCGACCTCGCAGATCGAGGCGCACGAACTCTTCCCCCCCGATATCGCCCAGCTTCTCGCCGAGGCGCGGCTGATCGTCAACACCACGCCGCTGGGGACGATCGCCAGCATCGACCAGACGCCGATCACGATCCCCGACATCTTCCATAACCGGCAGACGGTGCTCGACGTGAACTTCGGTCCGGCCGTCACGAAGATGCTGCAGGATGCGACCGACGCCGGCGCGACGACCATCAGCGGCGTGGAGGTGCTGATCCGCCAGGTCGCCTACGCGTTCGAACTGCTGACGCAGAGCGAGTTCCCCACGGAGAAGATCCGCGAGATGATGGCAGAACACGAGATGGAGTAACGAGTGGAAGGAGCATCCTCTCCGGACCGTTCCCCCGTCGTCGTTATCATCTCGGCCGACACCGAGTGGCGGGCGTTCCTTGCGCTCCTGAAGGAACGCGAGACGCCCGCATCGCACCACGATTCGATTTCCAGCAGCGGTACGCATCGTACACCGATTCAGTATGATCCGACCCCCTTCGGTGGGCTGGTCGGGGTCCCCATGCCCATTGGAGGCCGCGAGGAGACGATCTTCGTTCTGAAGGGAGGGTGGGGAAAGATCTCCGCCGCCGCCTCGGCGCAGTACGCGATCACCCGCTGGTCCCCCAGGCTGCTGGTGAACCTCGGCACATGCGGCGGGATCGCCGGGGCCGCCGAGCGGGGGGAGATCGTGCTTGTGGATAGAACGGTCGTCTACGATGTGATCGAACAGATGGGAGATCCCGACGAGGCGATCGCCCACTACTCCACCGTCATCGATCTCTCATGGGTCGATGAACAACTCCTCTCCTCCACAACCCCACTCCGACGCGGCCACATCCTCTCCGCCGACCGCGACCTGACGGCAACGGAGACCGCGCACCTCGTTGAACGATACGACGCGACGGTCGCCGACTGGGAGTCGGGGGCGATCGCATGGACCGCCGCCCTGAACGGAACACCCCTCCTTATCCTCCGGGGAGTCACCGATCTCGTCGGGCCCGAGTCGGGCGAGGCCTACGACGGAAACGTGAACGTCTTCGTCGAGAACGCCGGATCGGTGATCCGAAGACTGATGGAACTCCTCCCCACCTGGCTCGAAGCGTTCGACGCAGGAAGGTAACGCCTCGCATCACGACCGGATTTATCACCCTCCTCAAATGAAGGGGTCCGCCCCTCTCCCGAAGCCCTGCGAAAGCCGTTGCTCTTCGAAAGCCGTTGCTACACCGCTCTACATCCTCTACTATACCCCCGTGAATCGCCTCTCCTTCTTCAAGCCCCGAAGGGGCGAGCCATGTGTAGCTGCCGACGCCCCCGATGTTCTTCAGCGCCGAAGGTGCGCACCGTTCTTCTTCATCCATGACGGGAAGAATGGTACGCCCCTTCAGGGCTTGGGATATTATGGATGGCCTGTGGCTACACATCGGTGCTCCCTTCGGGAGTCGATCAGGAGGGCGGGGAGACGCCCAGAAAGGAGACGCCCAGAAGCGAAGCGTCCGGCAATCCTGTGCGACTGCATTCACACATTCTCATTGGCTCGGATATCACAATTCGGACCCGACTGATCATCGTTCCTGAATCATTCCTCAGCGGATCGAGAAGAAGAGATAAATGAGGAACACCCGTCATCGCATCACCACTTCCTTCCGAAAGCCATTCCCATTCCGAACCTCTTGCCTTCCGGAAGCTATTGCGAAGCCGCGCCACATTCTCTACTATAGTCCCCCATGAATCACCTTCTTCAAGCCCCGTAAGGGCGAACCAGATGTAGCCCCCGACGCCCCACATTGTTCTTTAGCGCCGTAGGTGCGCACCATTCTTTTTCCTGCATTATTCGTCCAACAGATCGAGAACAAGAGATCTATGAGGAACACCCGTCATCGCATCGCAGGTCATCTGATTCCGATATGGTTTCTCCTGGTTGCTACTGCGGCCTTCGGGCAGCGCCTTGACGACGACTGGAGACTCTGCGACACCTGTTTCAAGGGATTCGACGTCGAGCAACGAACCGGCGGAAGACTCCCGATCGGGGGCGAATCGATCTGGAATCCGGGTATCGCGATCGACAGCCTGAATATGACATTCGGATATTATTACGGCGGGCCGGTCTCGCTGGCGCGGATCAGCGCCCCGGCAAGGTGGTGGCCCTGTCCCGAAGGACGACGCTGGCGCGACAGCATCGATCACATCTTCTGGCGGGATGCGGCCGACCGCGGCTTCCGGGTCTACTACTCCCCCGCCGATCTCTTTCAGATGTGGCGGTCGGCCCTCTCGGCGGAATACTACCACGGCGTCGACCCTGCCCACATCCGCCCCCAGGAGTACGCGGCGGGCTGGAGAGCCTCCGGAATATCGTATCCGATGATTCCGAGAAATTTCGTTTCGGCCGTCACGATGCCCGCCGCCTCGGACGATTCGACGCTGATAGCGGGACGCCAGCAGTACACGTCGATCGTCATGCAGGAAGGGGAACACCGATTCTACGATACCCTGCGGAACTACAACGGAGCCTACGCCGACAGCACCCACTACTTCGATATATCGCTTACACTGCATATCGAGACCGACGACGAGATATTCGAGAAACTCGCGCCGACCGACACCATCGCCTACGCCATCCTCTATCGCCGCGAGGATACGCTGCAACGGGCTCCGGGAGCATGCGCCTGCGACTGGGCCGTCCCGTTCGAACGGCTGGCGGTGACGAAGGAAACGTATGTGAACGCGTCGGGAACCGAGGTCGTCATGGGGGAGCCGCCGTCGGGACTTCCATATCGCACCGTCACATTTCCGGTGAACTTCCTCCGCGATTCGATCAAGGCCTCGGATGCCGACGGGAACCCGATCCGGATCGCCGACGTGGTCGAGTCCCGCGTCGGCTGCGAGCCCACGACGCTCGACACGATCGCCCTCCGCGACTCCGTGCCGCGATACATGGTCCTCTACGGAAATCCTCTCCGCGGCCCCGACACCGACCCTGCCTGCGTCGACCGCTGCGACTCGCTCTTCGCCGCACTGAGGAGGACCGGCCACATCAATCCCAACACGATACAAGCCGATCCGGTCCCGGTCCGGTCCGATTTCTTCTTCGACATCTACACGACCAACAGAATTCCCCTCACATTCCTTCGCAGCAGGATCGGTTCCCATCTGCTGACGATCGTGGAACGGGGCGGGCTCGACACCATGATCCGTCGCATCGTGGATGGCGTCCTGACCGACACCACCTGGAACAACGCCCTCTCCCGCCTGACCGCGCAGTTCTCGCTCAACGACGAGCCGCGCGAAGGATCATACGGGTTCTATAGAACGGTAAGTTCCAGGGTCCAGCGGTTCACCAGGGAGCGCGACTCGACGCGGAACAGCGGGATCTTCAGCAACCCCTACTGGGACTTCAACACGTTCCGCGCGTTCGGCGGCGATTACGATACCCTCTCCCGCAAGATGATCGGCACCTGGATGGAACATCTCTATCCGATTGAAGGGCCGCTGCCGATCGGGTACGCCAACCCCGACTCCATGCATGGAGGCTTCGGCAACGGATGGTATGGAAAGCTGATCGCGACCAGCACCGACACGGGCTACGCCGCCTACACGCTCGGAATCAGGGAGAAGCTGGGAATCAAGAAGAGGAGCATACGGGAGGCGGTCGACGTCGCCCGGTTCAGGTATCTCCACCTGGCGCCGCCGCACCCGGTGATGACCAACGTCCAGGTCGGCGGGTGGCTTTTCTTCGATTACGAAACGGGGAGGGGACGGGGCTATCTGCCGGGGTTCCGCGACGGACGGAGGCCCACGACGCCGGAGGAGATCATCGCGCAGTCGTGGCTCGCGCTCCACTGCGGCGTCGACGGCATCATGTATTCCGATATGATCTACGACGGGAATCATTTCGGGCCGATCCATCATACCAGCGGCGAGCACTCCGGCAACTACGACACGCTCCAGCCGCCGATGCCGTTCCCCCCGTTCACCGATACCCTCTTCCGCATCCCGAAAATGTGGACCGGCATGGAACAGCGGTTCACGGCGATCAGAGAGATCACGAACGAGATCAGGAGGATCGATACGATCTATTCGAAGCTGATCTACGACCGGGAAGCGCTCGGGGTGGATGATACGACGCTCGATTTCTCCTCGGTCCCGCTCGTCGACTCCCTCTTCGCGATCCGCGCAAAACGATATATGCCCTACGACCCCGACACCGGGTTCGCCGATTCAACGGCCGATCCCCGGTCGGAAACCTACATGGAGATCACACAGCTCAACCCCGATCCGGCCGACGCGGAGAGAAGTGCGGGAGTCCGCTACCTGCTGGTGACGAACCTCCGCTGCTGGCCCGTGGAGACAATGATCGCCGACGGCCGGAAAGGTCTCGGAGCGATAGATGCCCGCAGGCCCGTGGTCCTCTTCAACAACATCACCGGGATCGAGGCCGATTCGTTCGTGGTGGAATGGGTGGGACATGAATCCGAATGGCGCGATACGGCCGCCTTCAACGAACCGGCGGCGTTGCGCTGGCTGAAACCGGGATGGGGAGCGATGTATCGCATTATCCCGATACCGATCTCGCGGCCCGGGAACGGATCGCTTCTGCCCGCTCCGAAGCGTCGCGTTCCTCCCTACTCCTTCGTTCCGGTTCCTTCGGGGAGCTTCGGCTCCACCATGATCACTTCCTCGCGCTCCATCACCACCGAGCCGGGCTTCGCCCCCTTCGGCTTGCGGACATATTTCTTGAGGGTGTAGGCTACCGGAGCGGTCTTCGCGTTCTTCGCTCCCGAATAGTAGGCGGCGATCGACGCGGCGGCCCGAAGCGCCTCGCGGGGGGGCTTCGTCTTGGGATCGTTCCATCGCAGTATGACATGCGAGCCCGACGAGCCGCGCGCGTGGAACCAGTAGTCGTTCGGCCGCGCGAACCTGACCGTCAGCTCGTCGTTGTTGGCTGCGGTCTTGCCGGCGAAGACCTCGTGGCCGCCGGCGACTTCGAATCGGCGGAACCGTTCGGCGGTCCCCTCCTCGCGTGCTTCACCCATCATTCTGAAGATCCTCGGATATCGTGCCTCGATTCGTTCCAACTCCTCGACCCGCTCCGCACGCTCCACCTCCTCCCGGAGCCGTGCGGCCTCCTGCCGTTCCTGCTCCCCCTTCCGTGTACGCTCCTGCGCCTGGACCGACGCCTCACGTGCTCCCCTGGCCCGCTTGAAGTATCGCTCCGCGTTTTCGATCGGGGTCATCCTGGGGTTCAGTGCGATCACCCGGCCGGTCCCCTCCCAGTCGGGAAGAACGACCTCGGAGATCCCCTTGGGAACGTCGGCGATATGGGAGAGAAGGATCGACCCGTTCAGCTCCCATTCGTCGGCGCGGGCGGTGTGCTCGGCGTCGGCGCGGCGCTTGGCGTCGGCACGGTCCAGCCGGGAGATTTCGGCGACGAGTCGCTTCAGCATCCAGGCGCGCAGCTCGCCGACCCGACGACCGCGGAACATCAGCGAACGATATGCCTGAACGGCCGGCCCGATCCGGTCGAACGTCTCGACCCGCTCGGCGAGGTCGTCCAGATGCCGCATCTCCGTCAGCGCGAAGATGGTCTCTTCGGGAAGTATGTAGACCCGATATGTCCGGGTCGTCAGGCAGTCGGCGTAGAGAAGATCGACCAGGCGGAGCAGGGTATCGACCTCCTCATCGGAGAGGGAGGGACCGGGGGTCGACTCGTCGAGCCCTGCACGATACAATGCTTCGGTCGCCAGACGCCGCCCCAGCTCCGGAACCGCGCGCGCCAGCGCCTTCACGGCCGGTCCGTCGACGGACCGGAAGGAGGCGAGAATCCCGGCTCTATCTCTATGCGATTCTTCCTCCGCTTCCCCGAGAAAAGGATCGTATTCCCCCCCGTACGCCATGAGCGATCCTTTCACCTCTCCCCCGGCCGTCAGGAGCACGTTCCCCGATCCCTTCCCGAAGAAGAAGACCTGAAGCTCGCGTCCGTCGGTGAAGGAGAAGATGATCACCCGCTCCCCCTCATGCATCGTAACGTGCGCCAGCTTCGCGCCGAGGAGTTCATCGAAGAAGTCGATCGTGTTCTTCCGCGCCCGGTTCAGATCGCGGCGGGTCAGCGCGTAGCCGAGATGGAGATCGACGAAGAGCTCCACGAAGAGGGAATCGGTTCCCTCGATGAACCTGAGCTGAAGACGATATTTCTCCTGCGACCAGCACTCGGCCAGAATTCTGCCGGCAAGGGCCTCATCGAGCGCCTCGGCCTGGTGAGCGAAGGTCAGATAGTGACGGATCATTGCGGGGATGAAGCGGGAGTGATCAACTGTTTCTTGTCATCAGCATCCGGGAGAACCAGCCGAGCATGTCGCGGGCCGGGGACTCCGGCAGGCGGTTCAGATCGTGATACGAGCGTTCGACATGGTCGCGCACATCGGCCCGGGCCGCGTCGAGGATGCCGTGGCGGTCGTAGAGATCGCGCATGCGGGGGACATCCTCCGGCGGAACTCCCTTATCGGCCAGGAGTCGATCGAGCAGCGCCCGATCCTCTCCCTCCCGGACACGTTCCAGCGCGCGCACCAGCAGATAGGTTTTCTTCCCCTCGATCACATCCCCCCCTATTCTCTTGCCGAACTCGGCGGCGTCGGCCGTGATATCGAGCAGGTCGTCCTGAATCTGGAACGCGAGTCCGATATGTCGTGCGTAGGCGCGCAGCGCATCGATCATCTCCGGCGTCCCCCCTCCCGCATGGCCGCCGACCTCCGCGGAGGCCTCCAGGAGCCGTCCCGTCTTCATGGAGATCATGTGCATGTACTCCTCCAGTCGAACGTCGGGGCGTGTCTCGAAGTCCATATCGAGCATCTGTCCCTCACAGACGTCGACAAGGCCGCGCGCCATGGCGTCGAGCATCTCCGTCATCCGCTCCGGACGGCTTGCTATGACAAGGCTCTGGGCAAGCCCTATCATCACATCGCCGGCAAGGATCGCCGTCCCCTCGTCCCACTCCACATGAACCGTCCTGTTGCCGCGACGTGTCGTGGAGCGATCCATAATGTCGTCGTGGACGAGCGTGAAGTTATGCATCAGCTCCATTGCGGCTCCGGCCTCCAGCGCGTCGGCGCCGACTCCGCCGACGGCCTCGGCGGCCAGCATGACGAAGACGCCGCGCACCCGCTTCCCGCCGGAGGCGAGCACATAGCGGACCGGCTCGTACAGCCGCCTCGGCTCCCTGTTCCCGGCCACCTCCCGCAGGCGGCGGTCCATCAGTTCCTTGTATGTGCCGTATCGGCGCTCGTGTTCCATGATCCTCGAGAATGCTCGTGTCGATTCGTCAGCCGGCGCCCTCTCAGGCGCGGTGATGGTTGTGATGCCTTGCGGCGAAGATCTTCCCGAACGTCTTCCGCAGCTCCACAAGGATCACCAGGGAAAGGCTCGTTCCGATACAGAGAAGCCAGTGCTTCCAGTCGAGATGCGATGTTTTCAGAAGCGTGTGCATGAAGGGGACCTCCACCGCCGCGGCCTGCAGCACCAGCGCCAGCAGGGTGACCGCCATCAGCGGCTTGTTGGAGATGATCCCGATCGATGCGAGCGAATGGTCGAGCGCCCGGGAGTTGTGGACGTTCCAGATCTGGAAGAGAGCGAGGGTCGTGAAGGCGGCTGTCCGCGCGTACGCCATCACCGACTCCGGGATGTCGCTGGAGAACGCCGTGTAGCCGTACTCCGCAAGCACGATCTCGAACACCATCAGCGTGCCGAACATCATGATCAGGCCGCTCCCCATGATCCTCTCCACCATCCGCAGATTGAGCAGCCCCTCCGACCGCTTCCTTGGGGGGACCGTCATGATGTCGCCGTGCTCCTTCTCGTACGCCAGCGGGATCGTGCTGGTGCCGTCGGTCACAAGATTGATCCAGAGAAGCTGCACGGCCAGAACCGGCAGCGGGAAGCCGAGGATCACCGCCGAGGTCAGCGTCAGCACCCCTCCCATCGATGTGGAGAGGACGTAGAGGATCATATGCTGAAGGTTCCCGAACATCACGCGACCGTAGCGGATCGCCGAGACGATCGTCGCGAAGTTGTCGTCCTGCACGATCAGCGCCGACGCCTCCTTCGCGACGTCGGTTCCGCTTCCCATCGCTATGCCTATATCGGCCTGCTTCAGCGCCGGGGCATCGTTGACGCCGTCGCCGGTCATCGCCACAACGTGGCCGTGCCGCTGGAGCTGCCTGACGATCCTGAGCTTGTGGTCCGGGGCCACGCGGGCGTAGACATCGGTCGTGTTGACACGCTCGTAGAGATCCTCGTCGCTCATCTCCTCCAGCGCCGAGCCGGGAATCGGGCGGACCTTTGCTCCCGATTTTATATTGAGCTGCGATGCGATTGAGACGGCCGTCGCCACATGGTCGCCGGTGATCATCACCACCTTGATCCCCGCCTTCTGCGCCACCTGGATCGCCGCCGCCACTTCGTCGCGGGGAGGATCCTCGATGCCGAACAGCCCCGCGAAGATACAGCCGTGGAGCGACAACGGATCGGGAGCATCTCCCGGCTCCAGAGGGAGATATGCCGTGGCGATCACCCGAAGCCCCCGGTGGGAGAACTGTGTCTGCCGCTCCTGTATCCAGGAGGGATCGAGCTTCACGACCCCCTCGTATCTGAGCTCGTGATGACACATCGCAAGGATACGCTCCACAGATCCTTTCACGACATAATAACTTTTCTCGCGCCGACCGCCGGCGGGTTCGATCGCGGAGACCATGTACATCCTGTCCGACTCGAACGGGAGCACCACGCGACTCCTCCATTCCCGCTTCAGTCGATCGGCGGTTCCGGCCTTCTCCGCGGCGACGAGCATCGCTCCCTCGGTGGGATCGCCCACCAGCGCCCGCTTCCCCTCCGCGTCGACGGAGAAGGAGGACTCGGTGCAGAGGAGCCCGACCGTCAGCGACCACATCAGCGGCGAACCGTCGTGCGGTTTGACGGGAGCCTCCGCGTCATCCAGCAGCTCGCCGTTCGGCTCGTACCCCCCTCCGGTGAAACGGTAGACCCGGTCGTCGGTCGCCACGGCAAGCGTGGTCATCTGGTTGCGGGTCAGGGTTCCGGTCTTGTCGGAACAGATCACCGTGGTGGAGCCGAGCGTTTCGACGGCGCGCATCTTCCGGACGATGGCGTTCCGCTTCGCCATCTGGAAGACGCCGATCGAGAGAGCGACGGTGACGGCGATCGGCAGCCCCTCCGGAATGGCCGAGACGGCAAGGCCGATCGACGTGAGGAGCATCTGTCCCGTGGGATAGTCGCGAAGGAGGCCGACGCTGAAGATGAGAGCGATGACGACGGCGATGCCGATCGCCATCATCTTGCCGAACTTCGCCAGACGCTCCTGAAGCGGGGACACCGTCTCCTCGGCATCGGCGACCCCCCGGGCGATCCTGCCGACCTCCGAGTGCTCACCGACCCCGACCACGACACCTCGCGCCCGCCCCTTGCGGACCGTGGTGGCGCCGAAGGCCATGTTCGTTCTATCGCCGAGCGATGTTCCCTGCGGATGAACCGGTGTTCCGTCCTTGAAGACCGGGAGCGATTCCCCGGTAAGCATCGACTCGTCCACCAGCAGCTCGGTCGACTCGACCAGCCGCAGATCGGCGGGCACCCGGACACCGCTCTCCAGCACGACCACGTCGCCGACCACCAGCTCCGTCGCCGGAATCGACTGCTGATCGCCGTTCCGCACGACCCTGGCGGTGGGGGCCGTCAGCCCCATCACCGCCTTCAGCCGCCGGCTCGCCTTCTCCTCCTGAACGAACCCGATGATCGCGTTGAAGATGACGACGATGAAGATCGTGATCGCCTCAGCCGGATCGGCCACAATGGAGGTCAGGACCGCGGCGCCGAAGAGGATGTAGATGAGCGGGTTGTTGAACTGCTCCAGGAAGAGGAGCAGTTTCGATTTCTGTTTCGCCTCCGGAAGCTCGTTCGCTCCGAAGCGGCTCCGCATGTCGGTCACGCCCGCATCGTTCAATCCGGTGGAACCGTCCGTGCCGAGGGCGGCGAGGAGATCGTTCGCGGAGACGCTGTAGCTGCGCGTGAGCAGTGCCCGGTCCACCGGGCGTGGATCAACTTCTGCCATGAGTTTGGGTCGTGAACGTCAGGATGACGGGCGACTGCGGTGCCCGGGAGGTATGTTGAGGAGATCGCCGACCGCCGCGCCGCCGAAGGGGATATCACCCTTCAACACGCGATGCGATGTATGATGGACCGGGGATGGTCGTCACGAATGATGATCGCTCCCCGACCCGGCGGCAATGCCGTGCGGGACCGGATGCTCCGGAACCATCGTTCCGGAAGAAAGCGTGCAACCGGTCTGGAGACCGCGTGATAATTTAGTCACCCGCTCCATCACTTCCCCGGAGGCCGCGACGGAGAGATATGTAGAGATGTAATGACGCTCCCCGGGGGAACCGCCCCGCGGCGTCCGGATCGGAGGCTCCGACGGTGCAATCATGACTTCTTACATATTGCAGATGTTAGGAATCGTGATCGTTCGCTGACGATTTCCAGCTCCGCGATACTTTTGTGTGTTGCAACAGAAACAAAATCGGAACGCCTCCGTAGGGCAGGAAATTTTCCCTAACACTCACATTCATAGATCTTTCAATGGACTACAAGCATTATTCCGACCGCCCGCTGAGTCTGACGGCAGAGTTCATTCGCGACGAGTACGTGAATCTGGTAGGGCGCATCGAGGCCGCCGAGGGATCCGACTCTCCGGATCTCTGGCTCGATCTCTTTGCCCGCTGGAACGCCCTCAAGTCGTATGTGGAAGCCGAGGGGGCACGTCGCTCTCACGAGCAGTCGAAGAACATGACCGATCCCGAGCGGGAGGAGGCGTTCCGCTACTACCGTGAGCAGATCAGGCCGGTTGCAGAAGAGGGGAGCTCCAGGCTCGTCAACGCGCTGCTGAACAGCAGGCATAAGGAGGCGATCGGCGAGCGTTACGGAAAGCACCTGATCGCCGTCCTGACCACGACCGTCGAGCCGCTGGCTCCCGTCAACAGCGACCTGCGCGTCCGCGAGAGCGATCTTGTAACGCAGTACGATAAGATCGTCGCCTCCGGCGAAGTGACGGTGGACGGAAAGAACGTGACCCTGGCGGTCGCCCGCAGCATGACGAAGTCGGAGAACCCGGCGATCCGTCGTGAGGCGTTCGAGGCGTACAGGAACTGGTTCCTGGAGCATCGCAATGAGATCGCGACGATCTTCGACCAGCTTGTGAAGCTGCGCGACACCATGGGGCGCAATCTGGGGCACGACAATTATATCCCCCTCGGATATCTCGGCATGGGACGCACCGATTACGGTCCGGCCGAGGCCGCGGCGTTCCGCGAGAGCGTCCGCCGCTATGCCGTTCCCCTTCAGAAGAAACTGTTCGAACTTCAGGCCGCGGCGATCGGCACCGAGACGCTGAAGCCGTGGGATATGGACTTCGATCCCAACATGACGCTCCCCGGCGGCATCGCTCCGGTCTCCGAGCAGCTCGACCGCGCCCAGCGCGTCTTCGACGCTCTTTCGCCGAGGCTGGCCGCCCACTTCACCCGGATGCGGGAGGAAGGGCTGATCGACCTGGAGAACCGCAAGGGGAAGCGCGCCGGCGCCTACTGCACCTCGTTCAGCGATGAAGGTCGCGTTGCGATTCTCTGCAACTCCACCGGAGACGAAGGGGACGTCGGGACGCTGATGCATGAGATGGGGCACGCCTTCCAGGGATGGGAGAGCCAGCCGATCGAGGCGGTCGACCTCCAGTGGCCCACCTCCGACGCCTGCGAGATCCATTCGATGGGAATGGAATATCTCAGCATGAGGCATATGAACGAGTTCTTCTCGGAGGAACACAGCGAGAAGTTCCGCCGCAACAGGTGGAAGGACGCCATCGAGCTGGTCTGCTACATCTGCATCGTGGATGAGTTCCAGCACTGGGTCTACGAGAACCCGAACTGTACCCTGGAGGAGCGCGACCAGGCATGGAACAGGATCTGGGACGTCTACAAGGACGGCCTCGATTTCACCGGCATGGACGCCCTCAAGTACGCCCGCTGGTACGCTCAGGGGCATATCTTCCAGCACCCCTTCTACTACATCGACTACGCGATCGCCGAGACCGGCGCCATGCAGCTCGCCCTGATCGACACCGACGATCACGAGCGCGCGCTGGAGAGCTATATCGAGCTCTGCCGTATCGGCGGCACCAGGAGCGTCCTCGACATCTTCACGTCGGTCGGCCTCCGTTCGCCGTTCGACCCGGAGCTGATGCGCGACCTGATGAACCACGCAGCCGGTGAGATGGGGATCGAGGAAGAGGTCGACACGCTCGCCTGATCTCTTCGGACCACGATCCGTACAGCACGATTCGACGGGGCTTCCGCAGCAGGGAAGCCCCGTCGAGCGTCTCACCGCCTCTCTCCCGCCCCCGGCGACCCTGCCTCAACAGATCGCAACCAGACACAGCAACGGAGCTGCCTCATGACTCCCTCCATTCCTTTGTCCGAACCTTTCCTCCCCCACCCTCCCGAATCTCCGACCGAGGAGTTCATGCAGAGGGTCGTCGACCGACTCGACCGGCGGATCAGCGCCGCCGAACTCCTCGATTCCCCGGCGGCATGGATCGACCTCTTCGCGGAATGGAACGAACTGGACAAATATCTCTGCGGGGAACGGCACAGAATCAACATGCGCCACTACGCCGACGTGAACGATCCGGCCGCCGCCGAGGCGGAGAAGCATATCCGCGAACGTATCGCACCGCTCCAGATCTCGGCCGCGCACATCTTCGTCACGGCGCTTCTGGCAAGCCGGCATCGCGAGGCGGTCGTAGAGAGGTTCGGGAGCTATCTGCTCCCCCTCTACGAGAACTCGGTCCTGCCGCTCGACCCGGTCAACACCGATCTGCGGACCGAAACGGGGAAACTGACGCGCAGATACGGCTCGATGATCGCCTCTGCCGAGACGACCTTCCGGGGAGAGACGATGACCCTGCGTCACGCCTCCGGAATGATGGAATCGGACGATCGGACGCTCCGCCGCGATGCGTTCATGGCCGTCCGGGGCTGGTTCACATCACATCGCGATGAGCTCACGGGGATCTTCGACGAGCTGGTCAAACTGCGGCATCGGATGGCGCTCAATCTGGGCCATGAAAACTTCATCCCCCTCGGCTACCTCCTGATGCGACGTATCGACTACGGCCCGGACGACGTGGCGGAGTTCCGCCGGGGTATCAGGGAACATGCGGTGCCGATGGCGAACGGGCTGCGACGTCGACAGGCGGAAGTGCTCGGGCTGGATGCGCTGCGGCCGTGGGATCTCAACTACGATCCGTCGCTGACCATCCCCCGCGGCATCGTTCCGGTGGAGCACCAGCTTGATATGGCCGGACGTCTCTTCGAACGGCTCTCTCCCAGGTTCGCGGAGCATTTCAACTTCATGCGCCGGGAGGGACTGATCGACCTGGAGAACCGCAAGGGGAAACGGTCGGGAGCCTTCTGCTCCTACCCCGGCGACGAAAATCGTCCCGCGATCCATTGCAACTCCATCGGCGACGTCGACGACGTGCGCGTGCTGATTCATGAGATGGGGCACGCACTCCAGTACCTGGAGAGCAGCCACATCGAAACGCTCGACCTGCGGAGCCCGTCGGCCGATGTGGCGGAAGTCCATTCGATCGGACTGGAGTTCCTGACGCTCCCCTACGTGGACGAATTCTTCGCCCCGGAGATCGCCGAGCGCTTCCGGCGCGCCCGATGGAAACGCTCGATCACCGCGATGTGCTACAGGGCGATGGTCGACGAGTTCCAGCATGAGATCTACCTGAACCCCGACGCCGGCCCCGACGAACGGGATGCCGTATGGAAGAGGATCGCAGCGGTCTACGAACCGGGGATCGACTACAGCGGGGTCGAGGAGTACGAAGCGCCCAGATGGTACGGGCAGGCACATATCTTCCGCACCCCCTTCTACTACATCGACTACGCGATCGCCGAGACCGCCGCCATGCAGCTCGCCATGATCGCCTCGACCGATCACGAACGCGCGATGGGGATCTATCTGGATCTCTGCAGGGCCGGAGGAAGGGCGGGACTGGCGGAGATCTATCGCAATGCGGGATTGCGCTCGCCGTTCGATCCGGGGTTGATGCGGGACCTGATGGAGTACGCGGCCGGTGAGCTGGAAGGAGGATGAACATCAGCTCGCGACAAGATTCTTCTACTTCAACCCCAGCATCCCTCTCACGACGCGAACCCTCCGTCGCGCCACCGGCAGCTCGGCTCCCCCTTCGAGCCTGACGACGTACGCCCCGGCGAACCAGGGGACCAGTTCCCGCACGTACGACATGTTTACGATATGAGAACGATGGATTCTGACGAAACGGTCGGGGTCGAGACGTGATTCCAGAAGGTCGAGCGTGAGGTCGGTGGGATAGGAGCCTTCGGCGAGATTGACGTAGACGAGCTTCTGCCGCGCCTCCAGCGACCGCACATCGTCGAGCGATACGATCCGCAGGCGGCGTCCGATATGAACGGTGAGCCGTGAGAGAAGCCGGGGAGCGCCCGATGCCGCCCCCATCTCGACCGTCAGCCGCTCCAGCGTCATGTTCAGCCGGCTCAGGCGGACCGGCTTGGTCAGATAGTCGAGCGCCTGCACATCGAACGCGCGCAGGGCATGCCGGTCGTACGCGGTGACGAAGACGACCCGCGGTCGGGGATGCGGCAGAAGCTCCACCACGTCGAAGCCGTCCAGCACCGGCATCCGTACATCGATGAAGAGAACGTCGGGGCGAACTCTTCTGACGAGCGCGACAGCCTCGTGACCGTTCCCCGCCTCTCCGAGCACCTTAACCTCGACGGCAGCCTCCCCGAGCAGCGCGCGAAGCCGCTCGCGGGCCGGAGGTTCGTCGTCCACCAGAACGCATGTGATCATCGTTCCGGGCCCTCCACCCGCCGGCCCGCCGGATACGGTGACGAAGGTTCCGGGAAGAGCGACGGCGAGAGGGAAGCGGGGATACGCAGCTCCACGCAGTTCTGCTCCACGGTCATCCGGGCCGCATCGCCGTACTGATGCCGGAGCCGTTCACGGACGTTGGCGAGTCCCGCGCCGGAGGCCGAGAGGATCGAAAGGTCGGTCGTCGGGAAACCGGGGCCGGTATCCTCGACCCGTATCCGCACGGCGTCCGCGTCGCGGCGGGCGATCACCGACACCGTGCAGATCCCCTCGGTCCGTCCCACACCATGCTTCACCGCATTCTCCACCAGCGGCTGCAGCAGAAGGCTCGGCACCGGCTCATCGTACAGAGCATCGGGGACCGATATCTCCACCACGAGCCGTTCACGAAAGCGGGCGCGCTCGACCTCCAGATAGGTCTCGATCGATTCCACCTCCTCTCCCAGCGTCACCACCGGCCGTTCCGATGCCCTGAGGCTGTAGCGAAAAAGATCGGCAAGCGATTCGGTGACACGCTCCGCCTCGGCGGGACGCGACCTGATCAGCGCGGCGATGGAGTTGAGCGAGTTGAAGAGAAAGTGGGGATTGATCTGCGCGCGCAGCGCCGTGAGCTGCGCGTTCAACGCCGCCTGCTCGGCGGCGCGGACCCGGCGGTGGAACCTCTCCAGATAGCGGGCGCCGTTGGCGAGCATCGACCCGA
Organism: uncultured bacterium; assembly: GCA_966250335.1. Taxonomy (GTDB): domain Bacteria; phylum Bacteroidota; class Ignavibacteria; order OLB7; family OLB7; genus OLB7. The sequence goes on from CBINGZ010000002.1 coordinate 124,914, forward strand.
TGATCGCCACCATTCCGATGATGATCAGCGCCCCTCTGTTGAAGACGAAACCGAACGCCCCGGCCGCCAGGGTGGCGATCACGAAGGAGAGAGCGGTGGCGACCCCCTGCACCGCCACATGTCCGGCCACCTCCCGCCGGTTCGTCAGCGGAATGAATCGATCGGCGAGATATCCGGCCGCGGCCTGCGTTCCCACCATGATCGTGGAGTAGATGAGCGAATTCACTACGGCCCAGATCGCCCCCAGCAGATTCAGCTCGAACCCGAACATGATCAGATAGACCGTCAGGCCGCTGACAAAACTGATGAGAGGGACGGCGATCGCCCACTTCAGGATATATCGGACTGCGGGCTTCATGGAGGAGACAACGCTGGGGATCACCGGACGACCGGGTCCGGGACGGAAGATGCGGGACAACTTACGGCGGCGGGGGCCTTCTTCCCTCCGGCCTCCCTCGACCGCCCGCCGTTCGTCGTCGCGTCGCGACCGTTCGTCCGGAATTTCCGCCGCCGGTCGGTCGACGCCGGGTCGGGCGCCTCTCCTCCGATATGTTGCCGGTCGGAACTACGACAATCATATCGGAACAATCAATCAGAATGAGAGGTTTTACCATGCCCGTCGACATACGATCGCTCGCCGGCGCCGCCCTGGCGGTAGTGCTGGCGGCCCTGCCCCATGCGGACATATCCGCGCAGCCGATAGAGCTTCAGCCCATTCTGTCGCAGGAGGGGGTCGAGGCGGCGATCGATGTCGCCAGAGCGAACCTGGCCGACGACGCGCGCATCGTGCTTGTGGGGGCGATCGGGAACTCGGTCTACAACAGCGTGGAGCTGCGGTTCGACCCGACCACGGGGACCTCCACGGCATGGGCCTATCTCTTCGCCTCCGCCTCACGGGAGGAGCAGCGGATGTACGCGGTCTTCGATATACAGGGGATGGGCCGGCAGGCGTCGGCGGTGGAATCGCCCGTCGAACTGCCGAAGGATCTGGCCGGGACGGTCGATCTCTCCCTTACCTACGCCGCCAGCAACCGGATGATGGAACGGCTCCGCGCAGATACAACCTACATCCGATATACCGGCGTACATCCCGGCCTGCTGCCGCAGGCGCTCGCCTTCCGGAACACCCTCGACGCCGACCTGACAGTCCTCCCTGAAGATTTCCCCGTGGACGCATCGCTCTGGAACATATCGTACCAGGCCGACGACGGCTCCACGATGCTCTGCTTCGTGGCGGGGGGCAGCGGCCGCACCTACTGCGTGACGACGAGCGGAGTCTCCGCCGCGCCCGCCGAACCGGAACGGTCGACCGGCACCCTGGTCGCCTCCCCCAACCCCGTGAGCGGACTCCTCCGCATCACCGCCCATCCCCCCGGAAACGATGAAGCCCCCCTCCTGCAGCTCTACGACGCAACGGGGAGGCTCGTCATCGACAGGATCGAAGGGAGGAGAAGCGACGGCGCATGGATCGCCGAGATCGACACGACCGACCTCCCCCACGGCGCCTATCATCTGAAGGCGACCCAGGGAACATGGAACATCACGACTTCCGTACTACGATAGATTTTGCGCGTGATGGAAGAATTCGACGGGGTGGGCATCTCATGCCCGCCCCTCACTTTTCCCGCCGCCGAAGGGCATGCTTCCTCCCCAGCCACACTCCGAGCCCCGCCACTGCCACGGCAAGGACAAGCCCCTGCAGCGCGATCATGATATCGCCGCCGAAGAGCGAGACGAGCGCCCCGATACCAAAGAACAGGGCGAAGAGGAACACGCCGACCGACCAGCATCCAAGGCGCCGGAAGAGGCCGGCAATGGAACGAGCGTTCATAGAAAGGAATCGATGAGAATGATCGTCCGAGCCGGGACAAGATACGAGCGGAACGGGGATGAAGGGAACGTCACTCCTTCACAACCACTACCAGCGTGACGTCGTCGTGGGGAGCGGCATCGCCGACGAACGCGGCGAGATCGGAGAGAAGCTTCGCCCGAATGACCGACGCCTTCAGCCCGCGTCCGGCCGCGGCACGGAGAGAGGCGGCGGTCCGCGACTCCTCGTACGGCGACCCGGCCGCGTCGACCGCCTCGGTCAGTCCGTCGGAATACATCAGCGCCACATCTCCCTTCTCCATTCTGAAATGGAGGGGATCGAGGGAGCTTCTGAGCGCCGCTCCGTGCGTCAGGCCGAGCGCCATGCCGGTCGGCTTCAGCTCCTCCACCGTACCTGTCGCGGCACGATAGAGGAAGAGCGGGTTGTGTCCCGCCCGGTAGTAGGTGCAGCGGTCGTCGAAATCGATCGTGAGCATCGCGACGGTGATGAAGTTCCTTCTATCGAGCCTGACGCGAAGGGTATCGTTGAGTCCCACGAAGAACTCCCGGGCATCCGCCACATGGATCGAGAGAGCCTGGGCCATCCCCTGAAACTTCGCCATCACCAGCGCCGCCGGAATCCCCTTCCCCGCCGCATCCGCCACCAGTATCCCCTTGGTTCCGTCGGCGAACGAGAGATAGTCGTAGTAATCGCCGCCGATCTCCACGGCCGGGGCCGTCGTGCCGCTGATGTCGAACCCGTAGATCCGGGCATCTTCGTCGGGGAGCAGGCTTCGCTGCACGCTCTGGGCGGCACGGAACTCGGCGGTGAGGAGATCCTCCTGGCTCAACAATGTCGCGCTACGCTGTATCTTCCTCCCCGCCGTCCTCACGAAGAGCACCGAGATCCCGACCCCCACCGCCAGCAGCCCGTTGACGAAGAGGAGAGAAAGAACATCCCCCCCCTCTCCCACGATCGAATCGACGACGAACGGGCCGAGCCGTGGCCGGTGCAGGATCTGCAGAAGCGCCACCCCGACCGCCGAACCGACGGCCCCGCTTACCATCCAGACGCCGCCGAGTATCAGGTTACGGAGGGAGGGGGGCCGTCCCGAGGCGTATCTGCCGACGATCTGTCCGCCGAAATGGGCAAGAAGAGTGATGGGAAGGATGAACGCCGCCAGCACGGCCGCGGCCCCGGTGAACCCCTCCATGGTGGGGGGGTCCTCCATCAGGAGGACGATCATGGCGGCCAGCACGACGATCGTGACGGCCACCACGGCGAAGAGCATCCAGCGCGGGCCTTCGTCCCGGCGCTTGCGGACGGCTTCAAGAATGGAGCGGCGCTTGCGCGTCGTTTGTATGCGTTCCGGCGACTGTGATCGAGTAGACATGAGGAACCGCAAGTTCGGAGAACGGACCCTCAAGTTGCAAAGAAATATGGCGAATGGTGAAGGGTCTGTTGAGCCGCGTTCGTACTTTGGCGAAGAGACGCCGGAGCCGGCCGGGCGAGGGCGCTGCAAACATCAATCGACAAATGAATCGCGCATGATCGAGAAGAACGTCACAGTCCTCAACAGGGCAGGTCTGCATACCCGGCCCGCGGCAACGATCGTCAAGACGGCCTCAAGGTTCAAGTGCGACTTTCATATCGTGAAGGACGGGTTCCGGATCAACGGCAAGAGCATCATCGGCGTCATGACCCTGGCGGCCGAACAGGGATCGACGCTTCTGCTGGAGTTCAACGGACCCGACGAGGCGGAGGCGGCCGAGGAGATCTGCGCGTATTTCAGCAGGAAGTTCAACGAAGAGTTCTGACCTACCCGTTCGGCAAGGCCAATGTTGCCGGGGAACGTGATCCATCATCCCAGCGAACCGGCCCGACCCCGGCAAATCCCCGTTTTTTCGCACTCAGAGCGTATGCGATACATTTTCTATCGGTTCGCGATCGCTACCCGATGTTTTAACGTAACTAAGTTTTATATTCCGTGAAGATATGTCGCCGTGCTCGTACGGCCGCATTTTCATCAAATTAGGGGGCACCATCATGAAACGACTGATTTCCTCGCTTGCGGGGCTGGCGGTCATGGCGCTGGCATTCACCGCATGCGACAGCGATCCATCCGGTCCCGGCAGGCTCACCGGCAAACTCTCCGGCTACGCCAAGCTCTACGACCAGGACGGCTCCGAACTGACGGACCACAGCGGCGTGACAGTGAAAGTCGAAGGAACATCGCATTCCGCCCGATCGGCGGTCGACGGCAAATGGTCGATCGACGGACTGGAGGCCGGGACCTACATCCTGACCTTCTCCAAGCCCGGCTACGGCGATTACAAGGTCTACGGCTATCAGTTCGTCGGCGGCGGCGAGGCGTGGGCCAACTACGGCCTCTTCCAGATCCCCACATGGTCGATCACTCTCTCCAACCCGACGATCGACACCAGCGACGACGAACTGACGCTGATCCGTATCGCCGGCAGACTCTCCGAGCCCTCCCCGTGGCAGGGGGCCCGGATCTTCCATCTCTACGTCGGCTCCACACCCGACGTCTCCTCCGAACCGGGGAAGCATCTCTTCTTCTACACCAGCGCCGCCAACGATCGCGATCTGGCGGTGCAGGCGGTCACCTCCACCCTCATCACCCACGGCATCCCGAGCGGACAGACCGTCTACTTCGCCGCCTATCCGACGGGACGGGGAGAATCGTACGAGGATCCGATCACGAACCGGACCATCTACCCTTCTCTCTCGACCAGCAGCTCCAACGTCGTCAGCATCGTCGTTCCCTGAACGATCGAGCCGACCCCGTAGACGTCAATCGCCTCGGGCCCGACATAAAAATCGGGCCGCGAGGCGATTTCATCTTCCTGAAGCACGATCCGCAGCAGGCCCCCTACATCCCCATCCGCACGTTGATCTTGCAGTCCTCCGTCTCGATGACGATTGTGCGGCGCGAACGGTCGACGCTCATCTCCCGGATCGTCGCCGGCAGCAGTTCCTTCGTGGCGGGGTTGTCGGAGAAATCCATCAGCACCAGCCAGTCCTGCTCGGTAAGCTGCACCTCCGCCGTGTCTCCCTCCCGCATCAGAGGATAGAACTGAAGGACACGCTCAAGAAGATTGAGCCCCTGCTTCATGTGTAATGTCGGTTCCATGCGATACAAATGCGTGTGAATGATTCGGTTCGACCACGGAAGTTACTCGATCCCCACCCCCAGGCCAACCTCAAATCGTGAAGCCTCAAAAATCCCCTCTCTCTTCTTACCTCTCTTCTCTTACCTCTGTGCCCTCTGTGACTCCCTGTTCATGTCTCTTCTCCTCTTCTTCAGACCTGAATCACCCCCGGATTGAACCGCGGCACCTCAAGATTATGACTGGCGACTGAAATCCCCCGCGAAATGATACTCCGAGTCTCCCGAGGATCGACAATCCCATCCACCCAGAGCCGCGCCGCCGCATAGAGCGGATTGGTCTGCTCATCATACCTCCCCTGAATCTCACGAAGCATCTCCTTCTGCTCATCCTCCCCGATCGTCCGCCCCTGCTTCTCCAGCTGCGCCATCTTGATCGTAAGAAGAGTCTTCGACGCCTGCGCCCCCCCCATCACCGCGATATTCGCGCTGGGCCAGGCAAAGATGAGCCGGGGATCATACGCCTTCCCGCACATCGCATAATTCCCCGCCCCGTAGCTGTTCCCGATGATGAAGGTGAACTTCGGCACGGTGGAGTTGGCGACGGCATTGACCATCTTGGCGCCATCCTTGATGATCCCTCCCTGCTCGGCTCTGGTCCCCACCATGAACCCCGTGACATCCTGCAGAAAGATGAGAGGAATCTTCCGCTGATTGCAGTTCATGATGAACCGCGCCGCCTTGTCCGCCGAATCGGAGTAGATCACGCCGCCGATCTGCATCTCACCGGTCGCCGTGCGGACGATGTTCCTGTTGTTGGCGACGATCCCCACTGCCCAGCCGTCGACCCGGCCGTAGCCGCAGACGATCGTTCTGCCGTACTCCCCCTTGTACTCCTCGAACTCCGAGCCGTCGAGCAGCCGGGCCAGGAGCTGGTAGGTGTCGTAGGGACGTGTCCTGTCGTGGGGAACGACGCCGAGAAGTTCGTCGTCGGGGAAGGAGGGGGGAAGCGGTTCGACACGATCGAACAGGTTCCGCCTACCGAGCTCCGGACCGAAGAGAGCGACGCGTGAGCGGATGATAGAGATCGCATCACGATCATCCTTTGCGATCGTGTCGGTCACGCCGCTGATGGAGCAGTGCATCTTCGCTCCCCCCAGCGCCTCGATATCGGCCTTCTCCCCGATCGCCGCCTCGACCAGCGCCGGCCCCGCCAGGAAGAGGTAGCCGTTCCCCTCCACGATCAGGGCTTCATCCGACATGATCGGCAGATAGGCGCCGCCGGCGACGCAGGGGCCCATGATGCAGGAGATCTGGGGGATCCCCATGCTGCTCATCGTCGCATTGTTGCGGAACTGCCGGCCGAAATGCTCCTTGTCGGGGAAGATCTCATCCTGCATCGGCAGGAAGACGCCGGCGGAATCGACCAGGTAGATCGTCGGGAGCCGGTTCTCGATGGCGATCTCCTGCGCGCGCATGTTCTTCTTGGCGGTCAGCGGGAACCAGGCCCCCGCCTTGACGGTGGGGTCGTTCGCCACGATCATGCATTCCCGTCCCTCGACCACTCCGATCCCGGCCACGACACCGGCGGAGGGAGCTCCCCCCTCATCGGTGTAGAAGCCGTGCGCCACATGCAGGCCGATCTCCAGAAAGTACGAGCCCGGGTCGATCAGCAGGTCGATCCGTTCGCGGGCCGAGAGTTTTCCCTTGGCGTGGAGGCGTTCGATCGCCTTGGCGCCGCCGCCGAGCCGTGTGCGTTCCTCCACCCGTCGTATGTTCGCAAGGAGTTCGCTGTTCGTGTCGAAGTTCTTCCCGAAGGAGGGAGTCTGGCGTACGTCTGTGCCGATGCGCATCGTTGTGCGAGGTTGGTTGCGTGGGCGGTGTTGGAAGCTCGCCCTTCGTTTGCTGAGCAGGGATCTGGAAGATACGGCGGCTGGGGGGTTTCTTGTGTGAGAAGAAGAAGAGAAGAAGAGAGAGAAGAAGAGAGTATAGCAAGAATCGAGAATAACTTTTTGGGGACTTGGGTATAGTTCTTTGTAGTGGTGGGACGGACGGTGGAATGGAATGCCCCATTGTCCGCAGACCTCCCTGAGCGGCCGGCGACGGAGATGCCGGTCGGCTCCGGGTCCCCTTGATCTCCCGGCGTCTCTATGTAGAGATGTGGATATGATGACGCCGCGGGGGCGTGCAGTGCGCAAGATGCACCGAGCGTCTTGCGCATTGTCGCGTTTCCGGTCCATGACCCCGTTCCTTACCCCGAACCGGTGGAGCATTGCGATGATCGTACGGAAACTGCCCGACAGCAGACGAACCGATATCAACTGGGATGCCCCCTGCTCCCTCTTCGGCTGGCCGAACATGGTGACCCAGGCGCTGGCCCGCGATGTGGAGTATCCCGAACATGAAGGAACCCTTTCGATCAAATGCGCCTTCGACGGCCGCGAGATCTACGAGACATCCGGAACCGAATATGTCGTCGATTCCAGATCCTACCTTATCCTGAACAGCGGCCAGAGATACGCCAGCCGGATCGGGCCGGAACATGATGTGGAATCGTTCTGCATCTTCTTCCGTCCCGGCTTCGCGGAGGGGGCGCTCTGGTCCCTTACCACGCCGAGCGACAGAGTCCTGGATCGGGAGCCGGGGAGAGAGCCGGTCGTCTTTATCGACAGACTCTATCAGCACGATCAGCTTCTTTCCCCCCTTCTCTTCAACCTTCGCCGGCAGGTCGGCGCCGGGGTCGTGACGAACGGCTGGGTGGAGGAACAGTTCCACAATATCCTGCACGGAATGCTGGAGGTTCACCGGGGGGTGATCCGGGATGTGGAACGGATTCCGGCGGCGCGGCGCTCCACACGAGTGGAGCTGTATCGCAGACTGAGCAGAGCGCGGGAGTTCATCGAGGATAATCTCCATGAGCAGATCAATCTCTCGCGGATCGCCGGAGCGGCGTATCTTTCGGTCCATCATTTCCTTCGCCTCTTCAAGCAGGCGTTCGGCGAGACGCCCCATCAGTATCTGACGCGGCGCAGGCTGGAACATGCGCGGGAACTGCTCCTTACGACCGATATGTCGGTGACCGATATCTGCCGCAGCGTCGGGTTCCTGAGCCTGGGATCGTTCAGCTGGCTCTTCCGCTCGCGGGTCGGAGCCTCGCCGGAGGCGTTCCGCCGCGCCCTCAGGAACGGGCCGCCGCCCGACGCATCGATGCCCGATATATCGTCCTGAGCGTTCCCGTTTCACTCACACATCCACATCACATCGTATGAAGAGAGAACGTATCTCCTCCGGATCTCCCTGGGAACCTGTCGTCGGTTACTCGCGGGCGGTGCGGGTCGGGGATCATATCCACGTGGCCGGCACCACCGCCGTCGACGACGACGGGAGGGTGGTCGGGGTCGACGACCCGTACGCCCAGACCCTTTTTGCCATCAGGAAGATCGAGAAGGCGCTGGAGAGCGCCGGAGCCGGGCTTCGCCATGTCGTCCGCACACGCATGTTCGTGACCGACATATCGCAGTGGGAAGAGATAGGACGCGCCCACGGCGAGTTCTTCAAAGAGATCCGTCCGGCCGCCACCATGGTCGAGGTTCGCCGCCTGATCGATCCGGCGATGCTGGTCGAGATCGAGGCCGATGCGGTCATGGGGGACGACGTATAGTCCCCTTTCCCCCCTTCCGAATTATTTTTTTCGAGAAGAAGGGGAACGTACTCACATGAACACCATTTTCCCTAATTTTGCCTCCCCTCGATACGCCCCCGGTCGTGACGATGCACGGCCGGGAACGGCGGCGGTACCGTAGCGGCAACGTGTGGAGGCATCGGCATGATTCTTCGGCATTTCCCGGACCATACTCGACCGGACTTCAACCTGGACGCTCCCTGTCCGGTGTACGGCTGGCCGAACATGATCATCCATGCGGTCGGCCGCAACGTGGACTACCCGGAGCATGACGGCACCCTCTCCATCAAATGCGCCTTCGGCGGCCGGGAGCTCTATCGGACGGGGAAACGGGCCTACGTCGTCGACGGGAGCCGCTATCTGATCCTCAACTACGGAGAGCGCTACTCCAGCGTCATCGACTCCCGGAGCGACGTCGAGGCGTTCTGCGTCTTCTTCCGTCCGGGGTTCGCACGGGGGGTGGCCCGCGCCCTGGTCGACCGCCCCGAGAAGCTGGCGGATGACCCGGCTCCCGACGCGGTGGGACCGGAGGTCTACTTCACCGAACAACTGCACAGTCACGGGGATCCGATCACACCGATGCTGCTGAGCCTGCGGGAGGCCGGCCTTCACGATCTCTCCGGCGACGGATGGCTTGAGGAGAAACTACACACCCTTATGGAAAATTTGATGACCGTTCACACCAATCTGGCGGCCGAGATCGACAGGGTTCCCTCGGCCCGCCCCGCCACCAGAATCGAACTGCACCGCCGCCTTCATCAGGCCAGGGAGTTCATGGACAACAACCTCTCGAAGCCGATCCCCCTCTCGGAGATCGCCGCCGTCGCCTATCTCTCTCCCCACCATTTCCTCCGACTCTTCAGGGAGACCTTCACGGAGACCCCGCATCGATATCTGACCCGTCGACGGCTGGAGCGGGCGCGGCATCTTCTGCTCACCACCGAGCTGACGATCAGCGAAATCTGCACGGAAGTCGGCTTTCAGAGTCCCGGATCGTTCAGCTGGCTTTTCCGCCGTCACGTGGGACTCTCGCCCGACGGATTCAGAGCGCAACACGATATATATCCCCGCCGTCGATCCCGTTCCTCACGCGCCTAAAAAAAAAAATCGGCATTGTTCTTATGGAAACGTCGTAATTAATCGGCGGGGCGTCGTCGTAACCATTCTCCCGTTGCTCTTCACGAGGAACCGGGTTAAATTCCGGCCGCCCCCCTTCACCGGTCAATATGTGCAGGCAACCACGCCTTATATATGCCTGTACCACGACCGGTCCCGAAACATCCCGGATACCAGCCGATCAGCCCGACGGAATTACTTGTTGCACCGATTATTAATCGGCTGTACGACGCGTCATGGATTACTAGAAGATGACTCCGGCGAAGCCGTGCGACGGCGTAAGTTGCCGCAGGGGTCCTTCCTCACTTCCGAAGGTGACATCGTCACGTCGCTTAACCTCTCCCGTTCCTCAAAAGAGCAATTTTCGAGATGGTGATCTCCGGGTGATTGGTTAGTTTTGCGCGGTGTTCAAACGAACACTTTTGCTGGACATTCGACCCCTCCTCAGCTCTGAACGTGTGCGATGTCTCGTCTATTTCATTGAATTTCACCCTCCTGCGCGGCCATACGGCGGAGTTCACCTGCTCCGACCATTATATGTCGCGCAGTCCCGCACGGCGGGCGCCGGCGGCGCCAACCGGCTGAAAGGGCGTTTTTCATGAGGGATCAACAACTCTGATCCGATCCGGGAGAACCGTTCACCACGGCACATGAATATGATGCGCGACCGGCCGTTCCACGACGAGGTCTCGGTGTAACGCATCTCTCAACAGGAAGGAAATCAGGCCCGGCATCCGGAGGTCGGCCCTGAATGACGACAGGTCCGGGACGATACGGAATATTCGTCGGGAGCGGAATCAGGGGCCCGCTCCGGATGAGAATATCTCGGTCGGAGGATGATAATCCGGCGAATATTTCCGCCGAATATTATCGACTCTTATTCGCACGATGTTTTATGACGGCAGATATCTAATCACCACCTTTTTTATTCCGCCGACGAATTATTTCTGGGATAATTCGACCGGCGACTGCTGAAGGATATCGAGCGGACGGCGCATACCGATTCAGCAGAGCATCGGACGATGCGGACGGAGCAACGAGGCGGAGCAAGCAGAGTCGAGCAGCAGAATCATTAACAGTCGCTGCGGGTTGTACATCACGAAGCGATACAAGGAGAATCAGTGCATGGCAACGATAACGGGAGTCGGAGCGGTCATTATCTTCTCGAACAATCCCAGAGAGCTTGCGGCCTGGTACGGTGACGCGCTCGGTATTCCGACACAGTATAGTGAAGGGGACGGATGCTACTACGGCTCGTTCGGATCGAGCGAGCGTACCGTGCAGTTCGCCATCTACACGGCGAAGGAGCAGACCGGGGAGCTGACCCGTTCGATCATGATCAACTACGAGGTGGACGACCTGGACCTCTTCATCAGCGCGCTGGACCGGAAGGGAGTCACCATCGAATCGACACTCGACATCGAATACGGAAGATTCGCCAGCATCAGGGACCCGGAGGGGAACAGAATCGAACTCTGGCAGGCGCCGGTCGCCGACCCGACGGCAGCGGCCGACAGCGGGTTCAACCCGCAGATCAAGGAGCTCGAGGCGCGCCCCTCGCTCGGCATCAGGACCACGACCACCATGGAGAGGATCGGCGCCGAACTGGGGTCGATTCTTCCCGAGGTCTGGCAGTTCGCCATCTCCAGAGGGATGCACCCGGCCGGTCCCCCCTACACCCGCTACTACCGGTTTTCCGACACGGTCATCGATATGGAGGGGGGACTTCCCCTCAGCGCCCCGCTTGCCGGCGAAGGGCGCGTGGTCGGCGGAGAGCTTCCCGCCGGAAAGTTCGCCACGGCGTGGCATGTGGGACCGTACGAGGCGCTCGGCAGCACCTGGCGGGCGCTCGAAGGGTGGTTGAGAGACCAGGGACTTGAGGCGGGCGAAGAGTGCTGGGAGGTCTACTGGACCGATCCCGGCGTCGTCAAGAACCCGGACGACTACAAGACGGAACTCTACTGGAGCCTGAGATGAGCCTCCGTCGGAAGGGGAGCCGTGCCGAACCGACCCCGGAGGTCTCCGAGCTCTTCAAATCGGTCATGGCCGGCCGGATCGAACCGGTCGCCGACTACCTTGCCGCCGGCGGCGACGTCGACGTGCGGGCGCGCAACGGGATGACGCTCCTGATGGCCGCCATCTGGAGCGAGGGGCGGGAGGATATCGTCGAGCTGTTGCTCAGGGCCTCCCCCGACCTCTCGATCCGCGAGCCCTCCGCCGACTGGCGCGCGCTCACCTACGCCGCCGTGAACGGTCACATCTCCATCCTCCGCCGCCTTCTGGCCGCCGGCGACACGATCGGCCCGAACGACTGGAAGGCCCTCATGTTCGCCGCCGGCAGAGGGAACGCCGGGAACGTGACGCTGCTGCTGGAACGGGGCGCCGATCCGGAACTGCGGAACACCGACGGAAGGCGCGCCTCCGAGATCGCCGCCGCGGCTAAACGGAGTGCCCTTCTCTCCGCGCTCGGCGCAGGATAGAGGGCTCAGATCAACGGAATCGATATACGATATTTTTTTATCCTTCGAGGTTTCCCATGTCAGAGAATCGGACGGAGACGGCCGAGAGGATCACGCAGATCGAGAGCGAGATGCGGAAGATGTACGAGGAGCTGGTGACGCTGAAGAAGAGCGCGAGCCATCCCGTGCAGGACTACATATTTCAGAACGCCGAGCGAGGCACGGTACGCCTTTCCGAGATGTTCGGCGACAGGGAGGAGCTGATCCTCGTCCACAACATGGGACGCCGCTGCCCCATGTGTACCCTCTGGGCCGACGGGTTCAACGGGGTCTACCCCCACCTGGCCGACCGCGCGGCGTTCGGTCTCGTCTCCCCCGACATGCCCGAGGTACAGAAGGAGTTCGCCGAGGGGCGCGGATGGCGCTTCCCCCTCTATTCCGACGCCGACAAGAGCTTCACCCGCGACATGGGGTTCTCCTTCGACAGGGATGAGAAGACCTACGTCCTCCCCGGTCTCTCCACGTTCCGCAGGAACGCCGACGGGGGGATCGAGCGGACGGCGCACGATTTCTTCGGTCCGGGCGACCCGTACGGCCTGGTCTACCCCGCCTTCGACCTGCTGGCCGGCGGCGTCGGAGAGTGGTTCCCTTCATTCACCTACAACGGGAAGCAGTCCGACAACTGACAGCTTCCGGCCGTGGGCGGCGCCGGGGTGCGCGCCGCGCACGGCCAGTCCATATCTCACAAGGAGACATCAATGCCACGCGTCGTTCACTTCGAAATCGCGGCGGATCAGCCCGAGCGCGCCGCAGCCTTCTACAGCAACGTCTTCGGATGGACCCTCAACAAGTGGGACGGTCCGCAGGAGTACTGGCTCATCCGGACCGGCGAGGAGGGAACTCCCGGCATCAACGGCGGCCTGATGCAGCGCCCCGACCCCGAGACCAGGATCATGAACACCATCGACGTTCCTTCGGTGGACGAGTACACGGAGAAGATCACCGCCGGCGGCGGCTCGATCATCATGCCGAAGATCGCCGTGCCCGGTATAGGATGGCTCGCCTACGCTACCGACACCGAAGGGAACGCCTTCGGCATCATGGAGTTCGATCATTCGGCCGCATAAACCGCTTTTCCCCTCGACGACGGTTTCGCCGCGCGAGGGACATTTTATCCCAGCACGATAGTTATGAGCGACAGCGATATCAGCAGCGGCAGCGTCCTCAACAACAGCGTCACCTACTACGAGCTGCACAGCACCGACAGCGCCCGGTCGCGCCAGTTCTTCGGCGATCTCTTCGGGTGGAGGTTCACGCAGTTCCCCGGTCCGATCGACTACTGGACCATCGCGACCAGACCGGAGCCCGACAACAAGGCCCTGGCCGGGCTGATGCAGTCGCGCGACGACCAGGCGCGCACGGTCAACGTCATTCAGGTCGACGACCTCGACGGCTGCCTGGAGAAGATCACCGGACAAGGGGGCACGGTGGTCGTCCCCAGGATGACGATCGCCGGAGTGGGCTACGTCGCCTACTGCGTCGATCCGGGAGGAATCCTCTTCGGGATCGCGCAGTACGATACTTCGGCAGCCTGATCCGGTTCCGAGGATCAGTCAGAAACATCGCAACCAACCGGAACATTCCTCCTGCGCCATGCGCCGCGGCGGAATGCTTCGATTCATCAAACGTCAGTTCATCAGCAACACTATGAGCAACGCAATCAACTGGTTCGAGATCCCGACGAGCGACATGGATCGCGCCATCAGCTTCTACAGCGCCATCCTCAACACCGAGCTGAACACCAGCCAGATGGGAGAGTACAAGATGGCGTTCTTCCCGGCCGAGGGGGTCGGCGGCGCTCTGGTCCAGGGGGAAGGCTTCACGCCGAGCACGAACGGCGTCGTCCCCTACCTGAACGGCGGCAACGACCTTCAGGAGATCCTCTCGCGCGTCGAGGCGGCCGGCGGCACGGTCATCCTGCCGAAGACCCAGATCACCGAGGAGATCGGCTACATGGCCTACTTCACCGACAGCGAAGGGAACAAGATCGGTCTCCACTCGCGCAGCTGATCACACGGAGGAATTACGGTCATACGGATCGTCATTCGATACGATCGACCGCCGCAGATTCATCGTTGTCCGCGTCGCCGGCACGCCGCCCGCCAGCGACGTGCCGGACGCGGACAACCAGCGATTCCGATATATCCCCGAACACGCCGGTCAGGAACATCCCTACAGAACAACCATGAGCGATATCAACAATCGGATCGAAACCGGAGAGACCACGGTGGAGATCGCCGCGAACGACACCACGGCGATCACCGGCATCTCGATGGCCTCCGCCTACGTCGACGACTACGAGGCAGCGTTCGCCTTCTACAACGGGCTGCTCGGCCTTCAGAAGCAGTACGATATGGGAACGGAGGCATGCTACTTCAGGATCACCGACGAGGTCGGCCTCTACCTGCAGGGGGGATGCACTCCCGTTACGATAGATCCGAAGAGGGCCCGCGCCGCCTTCACGCTCGGGACGACCTCGGCGGGGGCGCTGTTCGAGAAGCTCGGAGCGGCAGGCGTCCGTACCGTGCAGGAGACCCCCATGGATATGGGAGGCGACTACCACTGGTTCCAGTGCTATGATCCCTCCGGCAACATCATCGAGGTGCTCGGCGGGAAGTAACGCCGTCGGAGGATTCAGCGAATCGAATTGCGATATTTCACAAGGAGGGGCTTCATGAAACTCGGCCATATCGAACTCTTCGTCAAGAACCCGCTCAAGTCCCGCGACTTCTACAGGGACGTTCTGGGGTTCGAGGAGATCGCGGTGCAGGAAGGGGGATTCGTCTGGATGCGATCGGGGGAGGCGGAGATCCTGCTCCGCCCCGGAAAGAACCTGAACAGGACGTTCGACTATCAGCATGCCTCGGTCGGTATCGTCCTCTACACCGGAGACCTGGGGACCACCTCGACGGAGCTGAAATCGCGCGGGCTCACCTTCCAGGGAACCGACGGCTCCGACAGATGTCTGACCTTCACCGACCCGGACGGCAACTGGTTCCAGCTCGTCGACCCGAACGATCACTAATCGATCCCTTTCCGCACATGCCCCGCATCTCGTTTACAAGCCATCTGCGGCGGTTCTTCCCGACGCTCGGCGAGGAAATCATCGACTGCGATACGATCGCCGGGATCATCGCAGAGCTCGACCGCCGCTATCCCGGCCTTGCCTCCTACCTGATCGACGAACAGGGCTCGCTCCGCAAGCATGTCAACGTCTTCGTCGGGGAGAGTCTGATCCACGACCGCGCGACCCTGAGCGACGGGGTCACGAACGATGATCATGTCTACATCATGCAGGCTCTTTCCGGGGGATGAGTCCGCCGCGGTCCCGCGCGAGGCCGCCACGACATCGCAGCCCGGCCGATCTAGGTCATGACCCAATAGTTCAACAGCAGACCGAACGCACGACAGTATCGAACCCACATTCAGGAAACGCACATGGCAATCGATCCGAACTCACTGATTCTGGGAACCCGCAAGGGGCTGATGCAGCTGAGCCGCACGAACGGGAGGTGGAAGGTGGCGCGGGAATCGTTCCGCGGACAGCCGGTCTCCTACGCGATCTCCGACGAGCGCACGGGCGCCCTCTGGGCCGGACTCGACCACGGCCACTGGGGGACGAAGCTCCATCGCTCCACCGACGGCGGCGCAACGTGGCGGGAACTGACGGCTCCCGTCTATCCCGAAGGGGCGGAACGGAGCGGCGGCGGACCGGCCACGCTCCGCTATATCTGGGTGATGACGCCGGGAGGGAAGGATCAGCCGGAGACGATCTATCTTGGAACGGAACCGGGAGGCCTCTTCCGCAGCGACAACTACGGCGAGTCGTTCGAGCTGGTGGAGCCGCTCTGGAACCATCCGACCCGGATGGAGGGATGGTTCGGCGGCGGTCGCGATTATCCCGGCATCCATTCGGTGATCGTCGACCCGCGCGACAGCAACAGAGTTCTGATCGGCATCAGTTGCGCCGGCATGTTCGAGACGACCGACGGCGGCGCAACCTGGAATCCCCGCAACAGGGGGCTCCGCGCCGATTTCCTGCCGAACCCCGAGAGCGAGGTGGGTCAGGACCCGCATCTGATCGTCTCCTGTCCCTCCGACCCCGACAGACTCTGGCAGCAGAACCATTGCGGTATCTTCCGCAGCACCGACGGCGGGGCGAACTGGTCCTCCGTCTCGCAGCAGGAGGGCCCGGCAAACTTCGGCTTTGCCATCGCGGTCGACGAGAAGAACGGCGAGACCGCATGGGTGGTGCCGGCGGCCGGTGACGGCGAGAGAATGGCGATCGCCGGAGCGCTCTGCGTCTGCCGCACCGACGACGGCGGCGCGACCTGGACCGATTTCCGGGCGGGGCTTCCGCAGGAACAATGTTATGATGTGGCGTTCCGTCATGGGCTGGACATCACCGGCGATACGCTGGCGTTCGGAACGACCAGCGGCAACGTCTTCGTCTCGGACGATCGCGGGGAATCGTGGAGCTGCGTCGGCAACTATTTCCCGCCGATCTATTCGGTCCGATTCTCGGCGACGGCCGTGTGACGAATCGACGGCCGGATACGTTCAACCTTCAACCGCGTCATCCTTCATAGAGGCCGTGATCATCATGGCCTCTATGAAGGAACTCCCAGTACGATGAAACTCTTCCCGCGAACCCTCGTTCTTATCGCCGCTCTGGCGGCCTCCATCCTGACGGCCCGGGCTCAGCCGACCGACAAGCAGCGCGCCGAACTCGAGGAGTCGATGCAGCTCTCGATGGCCGGCCCCGGACACGAGCCGTTGAAGCAGCTGGAAGGGACGTGGGAGCAGTCGTTCAACTTCATCGTGGCCCCCGGCGCGCAGCCGATCAGCGGCACCGGACTGATGGAGAATGTGATGATCATGGGGAACAGATTCCTTCAGACCGTCGGCCAGGTCACCGCGATGGGAACGAAGGTCGGCAGCCTCCAGGTCCTCGGCTTCGACAACCGGAAGCAGAAGTACTTCCTCTTCTCGATCGATGAGATGGGAACGTACGCGATGACCGCCGAAGGGGATTACAACGCGAAGACCAGGACGTTCACGCTGAGAGGAAGCGACAGCGAAGGGGGAAAGGTCACGGAGTTCATGATGGTCTTCCAGGTGGTCGGGCCGAACGAGTATAATTCATCGCTCAGCTTCCTGATGCCGGACGGCACCATGTTCACGTCGGTGCGTACCAACAACAAACGGAAATCGTAGCCTCACCATCCCACCGAACAGGTGAGAAGAGAACATGCCCGTCGATGATCGATCGACGGGCATTTTTTATTGACCGACCTAAGGCTCCCTACATCCGGTTCCAGGGCCTGTCCGGATGCTTGTTCACGATATACTCGTATTTCGATATCGATTGTCCGGTCGCCTCGTTGAAGAGCGGGGTCCCCCCGGTATAGACCATATCCTTCGGGTCGCCGTACTGGTTCAGCGAGTCGGAGTGGCGCGTCAGCCATGCGTCGATCCTCGCCTGTTCGGCGGGAGGGATCGTGGTGGTCGGCACGGTTCCCCCCGGAACGGTCTTCACGACGGTATCGGTCCGGTGCTCGATGACGGTCCCTTCGGTCACCACCGTGTCGGTCCGCTGTTCGATGACCGTCGACCTGTCGTGCACGACGACCGTGTCGGCGCCCGGCTCCTCGCTGTTGATTCTGATTCTGGTCTCCGCGTCGTCGGGACCGCACGAGGCAAGTCCCGCCGTCCCCGTTATGATCATGATCGCGGCGCCCGCGCGCACGACCCATGTATGTACAGACATGATATATCCTCCCTCTGATGAAACGATGTCATTCCCAATAGTGAGCGCGACCCTGAATGCACGTGCGCCGGCAATACGCCGGCGCGGTCGCACCCGC
Source organism: uncultured bacterium (assembly GCA_966250335.1). GTDB lineage: Bacteria > Bacteroidota > Ignavibacteria > OLB7 > OLB7 > OLB7. Next base: position 143,038 of record CBINGZ010000002.1, read on the forward strand.
CGCCCCGATGGGGGCAACGGAAAAAACATATGGGAATGAAGGCTCGTTCCCTGTGTGCCATGAATTCGTCAGGATACTGCGGGGAACTCCCCAGCCTGGGTCATATCATGAGGGAACTCTATCGCTATTGACGGCAGACTCCCTTCCGTTCCCGCCTCAATACGGTACCTCCAGCGATCCCGCCATCCGTTCATATTTCACCTCGTTCTCGGTGTCGTTCATTCGACGGTATACATCCGCCATCGACGTGTAGATCGCGATCTTCATGACGCGATCACGGGTATCCGAAAGGAGAGCGGCAGCCCGACCGTAATGGTCGATGATTGTTTGGAGCTCCACAGAGTCTTCATCACCGCTAAAGTCAAAGAAGGCAAGCCGCATAAGCGCATCTGCGATGTTGTATTCCGCGTATGCCTGGCCGATACGGTCTCCGGCGCCTGCGTACAGGATACGGGCCGAATCGAAGTACGATCGGGCCCTCTGGAGCTCAGCGAAATCACGGTTGTAGATAAACAGATCTCCCAGCTTCATCATCACCCCGGCCTGGTTGAGCCGATCTCCTGCCCGGCCGAACAGATCGGCAGCCTCGCTATAGTAGAGCGTGTCGTATCCAGGCTCATCGGAATACTCTCCATAGGAGCTGCCGCCGGCAAATGCATGCACGGAGAGTGCGAGAGCATGAGCTTCTCCGCTTCTGTTTCCGATCTCCCGATAGATCTCCCGCGCCCGAGCATAAGCATCCCTGACGTCGTACGGCTCTCCCTGCAGTTCGTACAGCATGCCGAGTGTCAGATAGGTACGAGCTGTCCGATCAAGGACGCCATCCTGGCGGTATCGGTCCGCCCGTCTTTCGAACAGCCTGATCAGGCTGTCTGCCGTTCGAGGATTCGAGAGGATATCGGTGAGATACTGCGCAAAGTCGTATTCCTCGCCGTGCCAGCCGTTGCCGAGATATCCCTTCAGGACGCCTTCCGAATAGGTGTCGATCGCAGAGTTGTATCGCAGGCTGTTCTTATAGGTTTTTGCCGTGCTGTTCAGGATGTGCGCCTCGGAAACGGAGTCTCCCAACGCATGAAACGCCGACTGTGCCTGCTGGTAGGTTTCGATTGAGCGGCGAGGATCAAACGTCTGGTAGAAATCCCCGAGCAGACCTGTATAATTTGCCGCGGACCATCCATCACCGCTCCGGCCGGCGCTGTCACGCTTGTCGTCATAGAATTCCGCAACGTCGGTGTAGTAGCGGGTCCGGATCTCCTCCCCTACTCTGCTGTAGAGCTCCGCGATCTCGACGAAGATATCGAACACGCGGGGATCGTATCCACAACGGTCGAAGGCTACCCGCGCGGTATCGTAGTGTTCCCTGGCCGTGGTCGTCTCCCCCATGTTCTTGTAAACCTCGGCGATTTCCGCGAAGATTTCTCCGCGCGTGGAGTCAAGAGATTTACCGGTAAAGTGCATGGCGTAATGCTCCATCGCACGGCGATAGAGGTCCACCGCGTGCGCGCGGATGGCTCGGGACTTCCGCGCTTTCTCCGGACGCCCCTGTTCAGCATTCATCTCGGTGGTATCCGGCACGACATCGGCATAGCCTCTGGCAGCCAGTTCAAGCCAGTATCCGGCACTGTCGAGCCGTCCCCGTCGGGCCTGAAACTCACTGATCTCCGTATAGATCGCTTCAGAGCGCTCATAGAGCCCGGCCTCAGCAAATTCGAGCGCAGCCGACGACAGATTCTGCATTGCGGCCGTCGTATCGCCGATCCTCAGAAAAATCTCTTCTGAGCGTTTCAGGTAATCGTATCCAGTCTCCAGCGGCAGGCTGTCGCTTTTTCTGAGATACTGATCTCCGATCAGGGTCAGCATGACCGCAGCGCTGTCGTCCACGCCTGCTCTGGCGTATCCGCCGCTGGCTCGCTCGAAATACTTCGCGAGGCTTTCTAATTGGCTCTCCGTCGGGTAATACGACAATTGGGCGAACATTTCGCCGATATCGTACAGAATCCGCGCGCTCTGCAGGTAATTCTCGCTCTTCTCATACTGCCGAGCCACCTCCTCATATGCAGTTGCGGCGGAATCGTAGGATCCCATCGAGCGATGGAGGGATCCTATCTGCTGATATAGATACCGTCGCGTCGAATCATCGTCCGCTTCCTTTAAAGCATCGACATACGATATGATAGCAACCGAGTCCTGCTGCACGGCATCATGCGCAGCAGCAATATTCATCAGCGTGAGAAGCCTTCCTTCGCGGTCTCCCGACCTTGTATAAAAGTCAAGCGCCTTCCGATATGTCCGGATCGCACCGGCGGCGTCACCACGGAAATACTGCGCAGTTCCGTTCCTGTACAGCTTCTCCATTTCGGAGCTCTTCTCGGCTTCCTGTCGCAGCTGCGACTCCTGCTTCGAATACTCCACGACCCGGGCCTTTTCAACCGCAAGCCGACGGGCGATGGAATCGGATTCTCTCGTCCGGGCTTCCAGATGTATGTTCGTTTGCTGCAGGTGAGTGTTGATGCTGTCGATTCTATAAAGCGCATCCCGTGCGATGGTACGCTGCTTATCGGCCTCCACCTTCTGTGTCTGCGCGACCTCTCCCTGTTCGATCGCTTCCACTGCCTGAATCCGGGCATAGACCCCAAGGCCTCCTATAACCAGCAGAATCGCGACGAGTCCCGCGATCGTGGTCCGTGCCTTGCGGAGCTGTTTCTTCGTCCATGTCTCAGGCAGGTGCTCCCTGATCCACCCCTCGTTGAAAACGGTCCCGTAGATCGGATTCCGCACGCTCAGCTCTCCGTTCTCACGGCAGACCACCCCCGAGAGCTTCAGATGCGATTTGACGATCGACTGCTCCTCATCCGACACCGGTTTCTTTCCGCGCCGCACTCTCTGATATGTCGTCAACACTTCAACAGGATCGATCCCCTCGATCTCCTGCGCGCGCCTGGTGAGCATGTCGCGGACGAACTGCAGATTATTGTCGCGATCCCCTCCTTCGCTGAAGAAGAGGGCATTCACCAGGTGGTCGATATCCTTCCTGCTCCAGCCGTCGCGCTTCTCGTCGGAGACGGCACGGCAGAGTCTCTGGGTCAGATAGGGATGCCCGCCGGTCCATTCCATTATCCACCGGAGAATCTCTTCGGAGATTGCCGGAGGGAGGTTGAAACCGGAGGTGAGCGCCATCGCCTCGGCGAACGTGAAGTCGGCGAGATCTACTCGTTGCCCGATATTGAACGGAGTTGTTTCCGGATTGTGGATAAGATCACTGGGAGTGGCGACGCCGATGAGGACGAACGAAAGGCGCTTCAGTTCGGGAGTCTTCGCACGGGCATTGTAGAGATAGCGAATCCCCGAATAGAAATCGTCGGTGAAGCCAAGCCGGAGGGTAGTATCGATCTCGTCGATGAAAATGACGACCGGCTCCCGTATCTCGGCCAGCAGAAGGGTCTCGAAGAATTCGGTAAGTCGCTGCGCGAAGCTGAGATGGGCATGGTCCAGCCACCATTCAACGGCATCGATTCGCAGGTCGAGTCGGCTTGCGATCTCATCGAGCTGCCCCAGATACCACTGCTCGGCCGTCACCTGGAGTCCTCCGCCGATCTGGGTAAGATCAATGATCACCGACCGGATTCCTTCATCCTCCAGCCGCCTGGCAGTCTGTACCATCAGACTCGATTTCCCCATCTGACGCGCGGTCAGAATGTAGGCGAATGTCCCCTCACGGCAGAGTCGGAGAAGTTCCTTGTCCGCGGCACGCGATATATATGCGCCGTTACCGGCCTGAACGGTACCACCGACCGTAAAGATATTCGTGCTCATGGCTGCGCCCGGAATAAGATCACTTGAGATTCGCGAGAAAATACTCGGCATACATCCTACAGCGGGGGAAGACCGTCTTGCCGCCCCCCTTCAGTACGAGCCCCCCGCCCTGTAGTCTGAACGCGATACGATCGTCGTCGCATCTGCCGGTCCGGATCACCTGCAGCAGTCCCTGAATAAGATCCGGCTTGTCATGGAGCCTGAACAGGTGAGAACGGAGATGCTCGCCGAACGGACCGCGGTCCTCGTAAAGAGTCGCGAAGAAATCGTCGACGGACATCTGTCGGTTCGTAAGCAGATAGAGCGCCTTGCGTGTCAGGTACGGATGGCCGCCGAGCTCGACGTGAAGTCGATCCGCAAGATCGATGACAAGCCCATGTAATGCCGTGAGGTCGCGAACCTGCTGGAGCGTGAAGTCGGCCGGTTCGATGGTTTCACCGACATTGAACGGAGACTGACTCAGATCCTCGATGAACTGATACGGCTCGGTCGACGTGACCAGAATCATGTCGAGTTTCTTCCATACGGAAGAGAGCGCTCTCGCATTATGCCAGCTTCTCAGCAGCCCGAAGAAATCGGACCGGTAACTGGTATCGAATATCATGTCGACCTCGTCCATCGCCAGAACCAGCGAGCTCTGCAACTCCTTCAGGATATATCGTTCCATGTAACGTGTGCTGCGGCGTACATCAGCCAGCGGAAGCTTCCAGTATTCATCGACACGATTCGGCAGGTCGAACGTATCGCTCAAGATTCCACAGAACTCCCGATAGAAGAGATCGGGTGCACGCAGGACGTTCATCCCTATCTGCTGGAAATCGATGAGCACTACATGTTTCCCGATCTTCTGAGCCGATGTGACCATGCGGACCAGCAGCGAGCTCTTGCCCACCTGCCGGGGACCTTTGATCGTGACCGTAACTCCCTGATGTTCCATCACCTGCCGAGCATGGATATCCTGAGGTCGTTCCATGTAGAACTTCGACTCGGTATCCATGGTCCCTCCCGGCATTTCAAGCTGCGCAGCCGAAAGCGGCGGTGGAAGCGAAGGCGCGGCGGCCGATCCGGTCCGATCATCGGTTGACGGTTTGACTTCCGATGGACCGAACGATCCGAAGGAAATAGCGGTCATGAGTTCATCAACAAGCCCTGCGGTATCCGCAGGCGAATTCCAGCAGGCCCAGTTGATGGGATTCAGGTACGTGCTGAGGGGATAGGCGAAGGGAGCGTTGTATCGGAGTCGGACAGGTAGAATCGACGGGTTCCCCTTTTCCGATCGCTCCCTGGCGAGATGATAGGCGGTCTCTATCTCGCTGCATACCATTTCGCTGTGCACCGACGACTCCGAGAGGAGAGGAATGAAGAAATCCGCACGCTTCAGTTCCTCTTCGATATGTCGCGCCCATTCCACACCGATCTTCATTTTTCGATCGATGAACACGTCATGGTGTCCGGCAAGAGCTTCGTACAGGCTCCAGGCAACCGACTCGTCGGGCTCTACACCGCGTTTATAACTGATGAAGATACAGGCAGTCTTTCGGTCAGGCCTGTCAAATCGTTCGAGCTGATTCCACAGATGCGCAATTCGATATAACGGCATTGCGAGAAGAGTATCTCTTCCTGCTCCGGTATTCTGCGTCGTGGCTTCGATCTGCACTCCCACGACGGCCTGCAGATCCTCGCTGAAAACCGCTCCCCCGCTGAACCCGTGCTCGCCGAGCTCGGGGCTGCGCAATTGAAAAAGGCGGAACCCGGTGACGTCCTGCGGGTCGAACGGACTGATAAAGTCGCCGCGTCCCACCGATTGATCCACCAGAGTCGTTCCGTACCCGTGAACCCGGAATTTGCCGGTTACCTCCCTGGAGAGCGTGATCGGAAGCGGCCGACTCTCTTCGATCGGACGTTCCAGCTTGAGCACCGCGAAGTCGATTCCCATCGTCGGATCGTACCCCCGGATCGTGACATATGCCGTTCGCGGAATATCCTCAGGAAATCTGATCGTGACGGTTTCATCCGAACGATTGCTGTCGACGACATGCCCCGCCGTAAGGAGATGTCCTTCACGGCTTACCAGCCAGGCCGTACCGATCGGCCGTCCCTCGCGAAGCACGGCACACGTTCCGTGACGAAGCAGATCGGTTGCAGTCATAGGAGTAGATGTCATTGTATCGCTCTTATCGAGAATGTCGGTCGAAGAAATCGGAGTGCCGGTATTATGTCTCGGGTGCCGAAAATCTATCGGAGCGGGGTATATCACGGCTCCCATTTCAGTTTGACTTTCAGGACGAATTCACCCTGGCCGGTCAACACCCAGCTATTGACCTTGCTCGAGAAACCCATGGAGAATTCGAGCTCGACGCTCGACGGGCGGGCGGCTTCGGCGACACGTCCCATATCGTCCCCGATATCCTCCGCGATCGAGCGGATGACGGATTTCGCTTTCCGATACGCATCCTCGACCTCGGAGGAAATGCTGACCTCTTTGGTGTTGCGGCGTGTAGGCGGTGCTCCGATCACTTCCATCTCCGCATCCATGGTCTCAATCAGAACATGGGTCTCTCCGATCTTCTCGCGAATAACCTGCATGACAGTCCCCCGGTTGTGTCGTATGATGGATTCTCGATGCTACGACTCGTACCTCCTCCTCCCCCTGAAACTTTCCTTCACAATTTAGAACAGACGCCGTGTAATATCCTAATATGAGATGAAGAACGCAGATCGCTGCCACGGAAACGAACGAGAAACATGAAGAAGCTCGGAGGAGGGAGATGATCACCCGGCATATCAATCACAATCTATCGGTAAGGCCTGATTACTGTTCCCATGTTGCACCGGAAAAGCAAAAGCCCGGATTTTCATCCGGGCTTTTGCGCATAATGAGGCATCGCTCGTGGGGCGACGGAGAAGCTCGTTCCCTACCCCCTTCCGTTCCTCTTCGAACCCTTCCCCGACTTCGCGGCAGGTGGGGCCTCGGGCTCCGCCGCCGTCGCTTTCTTCCCACGTGACCCGGCGGCTTTCGGCGGCTCCTCCTTGAGAGAGGTCTTGGAGGATGTTTCCTTCGCAGCCTTCGCCGGCGCGCTCTTCGTGGAGGCCGCCTTCGACGCGGGTGTCTTCGACGATGCGGTTTTCGATGCCGTCGTTCCGGACGGGGCATCCTTCGCCGTCTCCTTTACGGTCGCGCTCTTCCCCTTTGCGGCGCGCGCGGGCTCCGCGGCAGGTTCGACGCTCTTCCGTCCACGTTTCGGCTTCTCCGGTTCCGCGACCGCTGCCGGGACGGAGGGCTCGTCGACGTTCTTCTTCGAACGCTTCTTCGGCTCGGGAGCGGGCTCTGCCGCGGGCGCGGCGGGAGCTTCGGCAGCCGCTTTCCTGGCGCGTCCTCCCTTCCGTGCGGGAGCGGGTTCGGCTTCGACGGGCGTCGCCGTTGCTGCCGGTTCCGCCGCTTCGGGTTCAACAGCGAGAGGCTGAGCTGAAGGCTCGTCGACATCCTTTCGGCCCCCTCTCCGTCCCTTCGACGAGGAACGCCGGATCGGCTCGGGCGCGGGTTCGGTCACGATCGGCGGTTCGGCGGGCGCCTCGTAACGGCCGGCATCCCCTCCGTCGTCGTAGCGGTCGTCGTAGCCGTCACCCTCACGATCGTCATAGCGATCATCCCCGCGCTCGTCACGATCGTCGTAGCCGTCACCGTCGCGATCATCATAGCGATCGTCGTAGTCCGTCCCTTCTCCCGAATCGTCCTCGGCGCTCTCCTGCCGTGCCGCCGTCTCCGGGGCGCCGGCTCCCTGCTCCTGGTTCATGCCGCGATTCTTTTTCTTCCTGCGGCGGCGCTTCTTCTTCTTGCGGGGTTCCTCGGCCGCGTCGCCGACGGTCCCGGGCGCGGGAGCTTCCTGGATGGAACGATCGTCGTACACCTCCTCGGACTCCTCGCGCGGTTTATCGTCACGCGACTCTTCTTCCCGTCCTCTGTCGTCGCGGCGGCGCTCGTCACGCTGCCTGTCGTCGCGCTGCCTGTCGTCACGCGATCTGCCGTCACGTCCTCTGTCGTCGCGCGAGCGTTCCTCACGGCGTCTCTCCTCACGCTTGTCGCGGGGGCGTTCATCGCCGCGGCGATCGTCGCGGGAGCGTTCGTCGCTCTTCTCCTCGCGGGCGGGTTCCTCCTTGGCCCTGCCGACAGGCTGTTCGACCTCCGGAATGGCGTGGAACTCCTTCTGGTAGATCTCATCGAACAGCATCGCGACCAGCATCCATTCATCCTCGGTCTCGGCGAGCGAGCGGACCAGGGGCTGGTAGCGCTTCATCCGTTCGCGCTGGGTGCGGGACGTTCCGGTACGGAGCCGTTCCTCCAGCAGGTTGATGAGTCGTTCGGCGATACGCCCTTCGACCTCCTCCTGGCTCGGAATCTGCATCTCGACGAAATCGACGTTGTATTTCCGGGCGATCTTCTTGATGTCGGTCTTTTCCGAGATGTTCGCCACCAGCGTTATGACGACGCCGGTGTTGCCGGCGCGGGCGGTACGGCCGGCGCGGTGAAGGTAGCTTTCGGTATCCTTCGGAACATCGTACTGGAACACATAGGCGAGATCGCTGATATCGATGCCGCGCGCGGCCACATCGGTTGCCACCAGGAAACGGGTCCGGCGGTTTCTGATGCGGCTCATGGCAAGCTCGCGTTCCTTCTGGCTGAGATCGCCGGAGATCTGATCGGCGTTGTAGCCCCGGTTCTGGAGCGCCGTGGCGAGATATTCCACCTCCGACTTCGTATTGCAGAAGATGATCGCCGACTCCGGATTCTCCATCTCGATCAACTGCATCAGCATCAGATCCTTCTCCATGGGAGGGACCTGATAGTACCGATGCTCCATCGTCGTGACGGTCTCGTGTCCCGAGCTGAGCGAAAGGAACTCCGGCTTGGTCAGGAACTCCTCGGCGAGAAGCTGGACCTTGTAGGGGATGGTGGCCGAGAACATCCAGGAGACCCGCTCGCGCGGCAGGAAGCTCCGGACCTCGCGCATCGCAGGGTAGAAGCCCATCGAGAGCATCTCGTCGGCCTCATCGAATATCGCGACATGAAGATCGCGAAGAGAGAGAGATCGGCGATTGAGATGATCGAGGATACGCCCCGGGGTTCCGATCACGACCTGCGCTCCGCCCCGCAGGGCATCGAGCTGCGGGCCGTAGCCGACGCCGCCGTAGATGAGCGCTCCCTTCAGGTTCATCCCCTTTGTGAGCGCCTCGAACTCGCGAAAGACCTGCCCCGCCAGCTCGCGCGTCGGAACAAGCACAAGAGCCTGTACGTGCGCGCGATCGGGCTTGATGATCTGGATGAGTGGTATGAGAAACGCGCCTGTCTTACCGGATCCCGTATGCGACTGCACAATCATGTCGCGTCGCGACATCAAATAGGGGACGGCCTTCGCCTGGACCGGCATCGGGGTTTTCCACCCCATCGCCGCAGCGTTGCTGCGGATTGGCTCGGGCAGCTCGGTGAAGCTGAAGTCGGGGAGCTTGTTCTCTGGCTCGACCGCCGCCGGATTTGAAAAATCGTTGAGATCGTCGTTCATGTGGCGCAACTTACGTTTTGTGGTGCTTTCCTCCGATATCAATCGAGGATCGGCTGGGACCGTGGGTCGAAATCCGGGCGCGCGACGACATTACACGCCGCGCGCCTTTCCTTCATGCTCTTCAGACGTGCCGCTCGGCGTGATAGCTCGAGCGGACCAGAGGGCCGGATTCAACATATCGGAATCCCATCTTCAGCCCGATGATACGCAGCTCGTCGAACTCCTCCGGAGTCACGAAACGCTCCACGGGGAGGTGCGCCTTGGTGGGCTGGAGATACTGGCCCAGGGTAAGGATATCCACCCCCTGCTCGACCAGATCCCGCATCACCGTCAGCAGCTCCTCCCGCGTCTCGCCGAGCCCGAGCATGATTCCGGTTTTCGTCGTCATCCCCATCTCCTTCGCCTGTCGAAGCAGTTCGAGCGTCCACGTGTACCGGCCCTGCGGACGGACCTTCCGGTAGAGGGAAGGAACCGTCTCCGTGTTATGGTTCAGGATATCCGGTTTCGCGTCGACGATCATCTGCAGCGCTTCCCTGTTCCCCTTGAAATCGGGGATCAGGACCTCCACCCGGACTCCCGGGTTGGCCTCGCGGACGGCACGGATCGTCTCGGCGAAGACCGCCGCGCCGCCATCAGAGAGTTCGTCCCTGTTGACCGACGTGATGACGGCATGCCGTACGTTCATCTGCCGGACCGCCTCCGCGACGCGCGCCGGCTCTTCCAGATCTATCGTCCCGGGTCGTCCCGTCTTGACGGCGCAGAAGCCGCAGGAACGGGTGCAGGTGTCCCCCAGGATCATGAACGTGGCGGTGCCGGCCGACCAGCACTCCGCCATGTTCGGGCAGCGGGCCTCCTCACAGACGGTATGGAGCGATTTGGATCGCATCATGTCGCGCAGCCAGGCGACCGTCTCGCCGGTCGGCACGCGAACCTTCAACCAGTCGGGACGGCGGGCGACTCCCTGCGGAAGCGCAGCCTCGGAGGGCTGCACCACCGGAAGCTCCAGCACGACCGTGTCGGTCCCCGCGATGTGGGTCTTTATCATAGTGAGTTATCGGTATTCATTCGCACTCCGATCCGTTACAACGTCGTCGCGTCGCCGAAATCCTGAAGATGCCGGATCACGTCGGAGAGGAACTTCCCTCCGAGCAGACCGTCGATGACACGATGGTCGTGCGAGAGCGAGAGGTAGACCATCGATCGTATCACGATCAGATCCTGTCCCTCGAACTCCCTCACCACCGGGCGCTTCTGGATCGCGCCGGTCCCAAGGATCGCCACCTGCGGCTGGTTGATGATCGGGGCGCCGTGCAGCAGACCGAAGACGCCGTAGTTGGTCAGCGTGAAGGTGCCGCCGGCGATGTCGTCCGGCGCGAGCTGCTTGCTGCGGGCGCGGATCGCCAGATCGTTGACGGCATGCGCCAGTCCGGTGATGTTCATCCGGTCGGCGTCCTTGATCACCGGAACGATCAGGTTGCCGTCCGGCAGCGCCGTCGCCACGCCGACGTTGACGTGCTTCTTGACGAGCACGTTCGTGCCGTCCACCGACGCGTTGACCCACGGGTTCTCCCGCAGAGCCTTGGCGACGGCGGCCACGAAGAACGGCGTGTAGGTGAGGTTGATCCCCTCACGCTTCTTGAACTCATCCTTGCGCGACTCGCGCAGACGCACCAGCGCGGTGACGTCGGCCTCGCCGACCTCGGTCACATGCGGCGACGTATGCTTGGAACGGACCATATGCTCGGCGATGAGCTGGCGCATGCGGTCCATCGGGACGACCTCGACGTCCGGCCCGTACTCCTTCTTCACTGCCGGCGCGGCCGCCTTCGCCGCTGCGGGCTGTGCCTGCGGCTGCGCGGGAGCCGCCTGCGGGGCAGGCTGGGCCTGCTGGACCGGAGCCGCCTGCGGGGCGGCCTGCGGAGCAGCCTGTGCTCCCGCCGCCGGACGCTTCTCCAGGTAGCCGAGCAGATCGTTCTTCGTGATCCGGCCTCCCTGTCCGCTCCCCTTGATCGAGCTCAGCTCGCTCAGCCCGATCCCCTCCTTCTCGGCGATCGAACGGACCAGCGGCGAGAAGAACTTGCCGTCGACGCTTCTCGGGATCGGACCGACGTCCGCCGCCGGAGCCTGCGCGGGCGCTCCCTGCGGGGCCGGTGCGGCGGCCGGAGCCTGAGCCGCGGGAGCCTGTGCTGCCGGCGCCTGCGCCGCCGAAGCGGGGGCTGCGGATTGTGACGGACGGGGGGCCGCGGCGCCCGTCGAGAGATAGGCGATGACGTTGCCGACACCGACCGTCTCCCCTTCCTGCGCCGTGACCTCGACCAGCGTTCCGGCGCTCGGCGACGGGATCTCGGTATCGACCTTGTCGGTGGAGATCTCCGCGATCACCTCATCCCGCTCGACCTTGTCGCCCGGCGCCTTGACCCAGCGGAGGATCGTCCCCTCCTGCACCGATTCTCCCATCTTCGGCATCAGGATCGGGGTACGCTCGCCGCCGGCTGCTCCGTCGGAGGAAGAGGCGGCGCCGTTCCCGGCATCCCCGCCCGACCTCTCCTGAGCCGCGACCTGCTCGCTCGGAACCGCGTCCGCATCGGCGCCCGACTTCACCTGTGCCTCGCCCGGCTGCGGCTCGGGGGGAGCCGAGGGCTGCGGCGCGGCGGCCTGGGCCGGCGCTTCCGCCGGTGCGGCCGCCGGTGCGGCCGCCGGCTGTTCCCCTGCATCGCCGAGACGGGCGATGACGTTGCCGACGCCAACGGTCTCTCCTTCCTGCGCCACGACCTCCAGCAGCGTGCCGGCGGCGGGGGAGGGGATCTCCGTGTCGACCTTGTCGGTCGAAATCTCCGCGATCACTTCATCGCGTTCCACGCTCTCCCCGGGCTGCTTGAGCCAGCGTAAGATCGTTCCTTCCTGTACTGATTCGCCCATCTTGGGCATCAGGATATCGGTTGCCATTGTTGTGCGTTCTCCGTGAGATCGATCGGACCGAACGGTCGGCCCGTCTGAAATAGCGTATATCTGAAATTGCTCTCTCCACGCGCTCGCTCCGCGGGGGTCATGTCTGGACGGGGCCGGCGGAATGGCCGTTGAATAGGATGGGGCGGGAGATCATTGGGCAGCGCCGAGAATCTCGACACGGCGGTTGGATGCTCTTCCTGCAACCGTGTCGTTCGAGGCGGCGGGCTCGGACTCGCCGCGGCCGATGGTGGCGATCCTGCTCCGCTCCACCCCCTGCTTCACCAGCCATTCGCTGACGCGCGTTGCGCGCCGGACACTCAGGTCCTGGTTGTTCTCCTCCTCGCCGATCGCATCCGCGTGGCCGACGACGGTGATGTCGGAGCCGCGACGCATCGAAGGGAGATATTGTTTGAGCAGGGAAATGGCCTTCCCCGACATCATGTCCGATCCCGACGTGAAGTAGATAACCGGACGCCTGCCGAGCAGGTTCCCCTCGATCGGGGCCTCTCCGGAGGCCGACAGCCTGATCGTCAGGCCGCTCTGGATCTGCTCCCGCACCTGTAGATCGACCTGCCGCTCCTCGTACCCGTTCGCCCAGCCGATGATCCTGTACTCGGCGTTCAGCGGCAGAATCAGCGTGAACTCGCCGCGGGCGTCGCTCGTGGTGGAGAAGATCTCCACGCCGTCCGTTTTCCGCTCCACCCGGATGAGCCCTTCTACCCCGCCCGACTTCCCGACCAGCGATCCGGAGATCAGCGCGGCGGGTGCGGGACGCGCCTCCTCCGGCAGCTTCAGCCGGAAAAGATCGGAACGACCGTAGCTCACCTCGTCCTGATGGAAGCCGCTCCCGCTCATGTAGATGTAGTCGCCGCTGGCGGCGAACGAGAACGACGCCTCGAAGAGGGGCGTGTTGACCGTGGGACCCAGGTTCACCGGGTCGGTCCAGCTGAACCACGACTCGCCGATCCGCCGGGTCACGAAGATGTCGCTCCCCCCGAGACCGGAATGGCCGTCGGAGGCGAAGTAGAGCGTTCTGCCGTCGGCCGCCACGAACGGAGCCCCCTCGAACTTCGGCGTGTTGATCGTGAGCCCAAGGCTCACCGGCGCTCCCCAGTCGACCAGGTCGGTAGAGAGCGCATTGCAGACGAAAATGTCGAGGTTGTCCCGATTCGTCGAATCCGCGGCATACGAGATCAGCAGGCGGCGCCTGTCGGGCGAGATGAACGCATAATATCCATCACCGATATTATCGACCCCCTGGATCCGGATCGGAACCGGCTCGCTCCAGACCCCGTTCGTGCGGGTCACGATCGCCAGTCCCGCCTTCGTCTCGACCGTCTCCTCCACATCCCTGGTCTTCCCCTTGACGGTCTTCTTCACGACGACCTTCTTCTTCAGGATCTTTCCGGAATGGATCAGCGCCGTGCCGCCGTCCGGGGCGACCCAGAAAAGCACGTCGGAGCCGGGGGAGTTAAGGGATGGGCCGATATTGACGGCGTCGGACCAGGTGCCGTCGTCACGGAGCGTACTGTAGTAGATATCGTCCTCATCGTCCTCCCCGCCGACGTTCGCCGAGTCGTACTTCCTGTCGAAGTAGAGGGTACGGCCGTCGGCGCTGACGATCGGAAGGATCTCGATCGACATCGAGTTGACCCGGGGACCGAGGTTCTCACGGGCCACGGTCGTGATCTCGAACGGGTCCTGGTCCTGCGCCGCCGACGGCGATGCAGCGATCAGAACACCGACGAGGCTTCGGAGGAGAAGGATGCCGATATGTGTTCGCGTACGGATCCTCATAGGGATAGTGGTCGCCCGTGTTCCTGTCGGCAGGGCGAGGATTCTGAGGCGCGTGAATTTACCAAATGACGGAGAATCGGCTGTGAAGGGCACAACTTTTCACAGCAGGGGCATAGATCGAGGACCGTTCCGCGGGGCGGATGTTACGCGGGCTCGCGCCGGACTCCGTCGGTTCGGGCGTCGCTACGGCCTCACCCGACCGCCGCTGAGCACCTTCCCGAAGCTGACCGTCTGGATGGTGTCCCTCCCCGGGTTGACGAGATAGACGGTATCTCCGTCGTTTCGGAGCAGCGTGTTGAAGAGGCTGCGATACGTATAGATCTTCCCCGAATCGAGGATCACGCCATCCAGAATCCAGCTCCGGTTCTCCGGCGCGCGGATCGCCCACCCTCCCAGGTTGACCGGAGCCGCGCCGAAGTTCTTCAGCACGAACGCCTCGTTGGTGTCCCCCTGGGGGTTCGGGCTGACCTCGACGATGCGCATGCGGGAGAGAGACGAACCGGGCGGCTGATTCAGGAAGAGCGCCGAGCTGTCGACCGGCTTCGGCGTCGCAGGATCGTTCCCATCACAGGACGATAGAAGAAGAACCGGGAGAAAGAGCGCGAGAGGAACGAGGGAACTGAACTTCATAGACCTGTACCGCGGGACCGGACCGAATTGCAGTTGAACGATCGTGCTGAAGGTGGCGAAGCTACGCCGGTTTTCCGGTGAAAACCAAATGAAGAATTCATGCACGGCTACCGGAACCAGGGCTCGCCGGAATACCCCATGTTCCTCCAGAAGGTCACCCGCCCCAGCCTCTCGAACGGCGGGAAGACATGCATCCCCCCCGCGACGATGTCGACCCGGCCGTCCCCGTCGATATCCCCCACGTCGGCGGTGATCAGATGTGTCGGAGCCGTTGCGATACCTCGCGGCTCGAACTTCCACTTCCCCTTGTTCTCCAGCCATATCGCGCTGGCCCGTGTCGTGTCGCTCCAGTCGTTGAACATGCTGACGACGACGATGTCGGGATCGTGGTCGCCGTCCAGGTCGGCCGGCAGAGCGCGGTACGCCCCATAATATCGCAATACGTCATGGGTCTTGAACTTCATCCCCCCGAGATTCTCCAGGATCTGCACCCCCTGATAGGGACGGGCGAACATCGTGGGAAGATCCATATTGTCGCCGTTCGTGTAGAGGATGTCGAGATCTCCGTCGGCGTCCAGATCGGCGACCTCGATGCCGGAGGAGCCGTACGACGGCGTGACCGCCTTGAAGATCATGACCTCACGGAACTTCCCCCTGCCGTCCCCGAGATGCGCCGTCACCTGCTCATGCTCCTGCGCGGTGACCGCGACGATATCCAGGTTGCCGTCCCCGTCCAGGTCGACGACGGGGGCGTGGATCACCCCGGCCCTGTTCGTGAGCTGATGAAGCGTGTATTCGCCGCCCCGGTTCTCCAGCCAGGCAAGCCCCCCCGTGTTGATATGCCCATATATCGCAACGGAAAAATCGATATCGCCGTCCCTGTCGAAATCGCCGGGACGGGCGTCGGCCGTGCGGCCGAGACCGGTAGCGATCCGCTGGGGGATATAGCCCCCCGAGGGGCTCCCCTTCAGCAGAGCCACGCCGCCGAAGAGTGAATCGGTGGGGGTGAGCGAGCCGAGACAGGCGACGACGATCTCCATGACCCCGTCCCCGTCGATGTCGACCGGCTCGGCATGCCCCGGATAGGGGAGCGGGGCGAGCGTGTCCTCGCGCCAGTCGGTCCCGGAACGATGTATCCAGGAGAGCGCCGGACTCACGTCGTCGCAGACCAGGATGTCGGCCGCGCCGTCACGATCCAGATCGGTGATCCTGAGATTTCCGATCCTCGCAGGACTATCGCGGTCGGATGCAAAACCGATCGCGCGGGAACTGAATGCGATCGGCGACCTGGCGGGGTCCGCCGCCAGCGCCTGCATCGTATCACGAGAAAACGTGAAGTAGTAGTGAATCAGATCCATCCACTCCTCGTGGGAGAAGTCGACCATCTTCCGCATCGTCATGATCTCTCCCATGTGCCCTATCGCCTCCCCCCATCCCTCCTGCGAGAGCATATCGGGCGTCGGAGTCGCATGGCAGATGCCGCACCGTCCCTGCACCTTCGCCTTCCCCCGCCATGCGGGCTCCGAGAGCTTCACGCGGGCGTTGAGAAAATGCTTCGGCGGCGCCACCTTTCCCTTGGTCGTCTCGTGACACGATGCGCATGGAGTGCGGGGGAACGATCGGTTCCCCCCTCCCTCGCCGCGCCCCTCCCGGGCCGCCGCCACGAGCATGAACGGGAGAAGGGAGAGGATCGCGAGAAGAGCGACCCGACCCGTCGTGAGCTGCTTCAAGGGGTGCTTCCTTGTTTCTTGTTCAGTGCGGAGAGCATGTAGTCGAGCGCACGACCGATGTCGCGGTCGGAAAGAGCTCCGCCCCCGCCCCTGGGGGGCATCGCGCCGATTCCCGTGATCGTGTTCATGAGAAGCGCCCGGCGTCCCTTTACCGTGCGGGGCGCCCAGTCGACCCTCTCGCCGAGCCTGGGAGCGCCGTTCGCCCCGAGCTCATGGCAGAGACGGCACTGCGAATTGTAGACCTTGCGTCCCTGCTGGAGCTGTTTCTCGGAGAGCGGTTTGAGGATGATCGTGTCGCGGAGTCCCCTCGTTCCCGCGGGAAGAGGCGCCGGAGCGTTGCTCCCGGCCGCGACCAGGACGCCGCAGAAGAGCGTCGCGAAGAGGAGAAGGGGGGAAATCGACCGGACAATCATCGATGGGAGCTCTCGATTTTGACCCTGGGGGAGCGATGCTGCTCCGGTTGAGTAGGACGAACGGAGGAGCCTCGGGATTGCGGAAAATACGTCAAGCGCCGGTGAATCGCGAAGAATTCACCGGCGCTATCGTTTGTCCGGCTCCGATTTCTACGAGCCGAGGATCGCCCGCCGGATCTCGAGCGCCGTTCCCGTCGCCTTCGTGTCGAGTCCCAGCACCTCCACCTTGACCTCCGTCCCGTGAAGGACGATCGGCGTCTCCATCCGGTTTCCGCCGCGATCGACGGCGAACGAAAGCCCGGAGGGGGGCATCTGCGCGGCGATGTAGGGGGCCGCCTGCACGGGGAACGCGCTGAAGAGGAGCGGCTGATTTCCCCCGAGGATCTCCGTCAGAATATCCCCCGACTTCAACCCCATCTTGTCGAACGAACCTCCGGGGGTGACGCTCGAGATCCGCCACCCCTTCGGGTCGGCCTCGAACTCGGCGCCGAAGGAGGTCACCGTCTCGCTCATCTCCTGCACGGCAAGCCCGACCTTCCCCAGAATCCTGTCGAACGGCAGAGGCTCACGTCCCGATATGTATCGATTGTAGAAGTCGGCGAGCTTCGCTCCGGTCGCCCCTTCCATCAGGGGGATGATCTCCTCGTCGGTGAAGGTCGCGCCGCTCTTGCCGTACGTTTCGTTGAGGAACCGCATCGCATCGTCGAGCGATTTTTTATTACCGGTCTGGAGACGGATCTCGGCGTCCAGAAGGAACGCGAGGAGGGGCCCCTTGGAGTAGAGATCGAGGATCTGGAGCGTGGGGACCTCGGCGATCTTGTAGCTCAGATCGGTCATCGACTCCCGCTGCGCGTTGACCCCATAGCGCTTTCTCCCCTGGTCGAGATCCCTGACGAACTCCTCGGCGGAGGATATCCCGCTCCGGGCCAGCAGCACCTTCGCGTAGTATTCGGTGATCCCCTCGGCGAACCAGAGGGAGCGGGTGCGGGGCGGGTTCTGATAGTCGAAGGGACCGAGCGTGTTGACATGGATCCGCTTCGGGGACCAGGTATGCCAGTACTCGTGCGCCGTCACATGGACCAGCCCCTGCGCGATCTCAACGCCGGTGTAGGGCATCCGGTAGGTGGAGCTGTTCCGATGCTCGAGCGCGCCGAAGAGGTAATCCCCCTCCCGCTGCTGGACCAGATAGTACTGGAAGATGTACTGCTTGTACGGCATCTCGCCGAAGAAATCGCTCATCACCTCCACGATCTTCGTGGCGGAGTCGATCAGCCCCCTGACCTCGGCCGGGTCGACCTCCTCCGGCGCGGTGATCGTGATGATATGCGGCTTCCCCTTGACCTTGAACTCGAACCGCTGGAACTTCCCCATCTGCACCGGGGCGTCGACCAGTTCGTCGTAGTCGGCGGCGACATATCGCGAGCCTTCCTTGTCGAGTCCGACCGTTATATCCCAGCCGGAGGGAACCTTGTAGTCGACGTCGTACGGGATATCCTTGTAGCCGGCGGGATAGCCGAAGAGCGCCGGGGTGTTGGCGAACGCCAGGTTCGGCTCGATGTCGCTCAGACCGAACCACGCCGAGTTGTCGACCCCCTCGATGTCGCGCACCTGGTAGGCGATCTCCAGATCACCTCGTGCCCCGATAATCCTGAACGTGTCGCTCCCCAGGCGCTCCACCCTGAGCGCCCCGGCCTTGCCGGAGGTCGCGGTGAAGTCCGTGACGTACTGCCCGAAGTTGACGATGTCGTACGCCCCCGGGCCCCAGATCGGGAAGAGAAAGTTAATCGTGTCACGATTGATATTTCTGAGCGTTCCTGCAACGTGGAACTTCTCGGAGGCGGGATCGGGGATGGAGACCCGGTAGCTGACCGAAGCGGCGGAGCTCTCTCCTCCGGCACGGGCCGTCGATCCGGAGGAGGCGCAGCCGGTAACGAGAGCCAGAGCGGCGGCGGCGGGAAGAAGAAACAGGCGAAGGTTCATACTGAATGATCGGATTGAAGGGTTCCGGAGAATGTGAGCGGATCGAGCAGCCGTCCTGCCTCCAGAACCGGCGCCGTATCGTAACAGTCGAGCCGCGACGCGTGGACCACATCGTGGAGAAATCCCTTCTCCCTGAGCTCTCTTCCGCTGCCGCAGTCGGCGATGATTCGGGAAAGATCCCCCCGAAGTTGCATGAAGGCGGCTCTGCAGACCACGGCTTCGGGAGAAAGTTCACGGTCGAGCCCCGCCAGAACCGCTCCGGCTCCCAGATAATCCTCGATCGCGACCCGCATCCCCTCATCCTGGAAGGGAGTCCACCAGCGCTCGCCGCAGGCGATCACGGTGACGGTCGCGCCGGTCCGTTCCATCTCCGCCGAAACGGCGCGGGCGACGGCCGAGGCGTTCACCAGTGAGGCGACGTAGAGACGGCCTCCCGAGGCCGCCGCGCGGCTGCAGACGGCGCCGTTCGGGGAACCGAGCGCCACGACCCGCCCCGGCTCCATGCCGAGAAAGGTGACGGGAGAAAGAGAGAACGATCCGGGGCCCGAGGCCTGGCGACGACCGACGGCGGCGATCGCTCCCTGCCCGGCGGCGACCTCGGCCGCCTGTTCCGCGTCGGCACAGGGGATGATCGCTCCTCCGTGCGCCGTCGCCGTGGCGACTGCGGTGGAGAAGCTGAGGAGGTCGACGACGACGGTGATTCCTCCGGCGTCGGCTGCATCGCGGGCGCCGCGCCGTCCCCAGACGAGGCGGCAGCGGAAACCGGACTGATCGAACGGGTCGGTATGCATCGGATGGTCCTTATAACGAAGCGGGCCGGACGATGAGGTCCGGCCCGCTTAACATACGCCGTTCGGCGATTACTGCTTCTTGTAGTTTTCCCACTCGGTCGTCTTGTAGTGTCCCTCTCCCAGGAACGTAAGGAGCTTCAGGAAGTCCTCGGGCCCGAAATATCCGGCGACCACGGTCAGCACCTCCCCCTCCTCCGTGAAGAAGGCGGTGGCGGGATAGCCGCTGATGCCGAGACTGCGGGAGAACTCGCGGTAGCTCATCTCCTTCCCCTTGAAGGTGATCTTCCCTTCCTTGTCCGGGTTCATCTTGCCGGCGACGAACTTGGAGGCCATATACTCCCTGACCGCGGGATCGCTGTAGGTGGCCTTGTCCATCCTCTTGCACCATCCGCACCAGTCGGTATAGACATCCAGCAGGACCATTTTCTTCATGCTGGCTCCTTCGGCCATCGCCTCGCCGATCGTCTTCCAGGCGATCTCATCCTTCGCCTCCTGCTCTCCGGCGGTAACCGTGACGGCCAGCAGAAGAGCGCCCAGAGCCCCGACCCCGACCACGCCCGTAATCGTTTTCATGTGAGTGAAAGATTGTATGTAGGAATATCGCTTAGCATCTGTTTCCGATTCCCTCCCCTTACGTTTTCTGTTTCTTCTTCTTGGCGGAGGGGAAGAGAATATTGTTGAGAATCAACCGGTAGCCGGGCGAATTCTTATGCAGCGACAGATCGGTGGGAGGATCGTTCACGGCGTGCTGGTAATCCTCCGGATCGTGGCCGCCGTAGAACGTGAACGTTCCGCGCCCCAGGTTGCCGGTAATATATTTCACTTCGTCGGTTCCGTCGCGCTCCCCGAGGACGGTGACCTCCTTCCTGATGAACTTCTTATGGAAGGCCGTCGTCTGCCCCAGGAATCCGGGGACCACCGCCGTGTGGCACTGCGTGAGCATGCTCGGGACCGGATCGTACTTCGCCGAGAAATCGAACAGGGTGAAGTAGTCGGTCTCGGCGGTCGACGTCAGCCCGGACTGGACGTCGATATCGGAATACTCGTAGATGTAGGGATTCATCTCGAGCGTGAAATTCTCGAACGCGATCGTCTGGCTGAAATCGAGCCCCTCCTGGGCGTTCATCGCCGGGGGGTCGCCGTCGAACATGACGTCGCAGATATCGGTGTTGCGCGCGGCCAGAGCGATATCGTAAGTGTCGGTGGCGGAGCACATGGCGAAGAGGAAGCCTCCCTTTCCGACATATTTCTTCAGTTCCTCGGCCACCGCCAGCTTCAGTTCCGACACCTTCTTGAAACCGAGTTCCATCGCAGTGCGTTCCAGCATCGCCACCTGCTGGATATACCAGGGAGCGTTGGCGAAACTGGCGTAGAATTTACCGTACTGACCGGTAAAATCCTCGTGGTGCAGATGAATCCAGTCGTACTTCGATAGTTTTCCCTCCAGCACCTCCTTGTCCCATACCTTCTCGTACGGGATCTCGGCGTACTGCATCACCATCGTCACCGCATCGTCCCACGGCTGGAAGGTGGGGGGAACGTAGACGGCGATCTTCGGAGCCTGCTCCAGCCGCACCACATCCATGTTGTTCCCCTCCGCCTGCACGTCGCTGTAGATGGCGGCCGCCTGGGCGCCGCTGATCGGCTCCATGTCGACGCCCCGGATACGGCATTCGGCGGCCGTGTTCTCGGCGTAGTCGAGCATGAACGAGCCGCCGCGATAGTTCAGCAGCCAGTCGACATGAAGGTTCTTGGTGAGCGCCCAGTAGGCGATCCCGTATGCCTTCAGATGGTCCGACTGGTTGCGGTCCATCGGTATCAGAATCTTCGACTGCGCCAGGGCCGGAACGGCGCCGACGGCCAGGAGCATAAGAACGGCGAGGAGCCGGAGGAGTGTGCGATTCATTCTCACTTCTCTTCAACATTACGAAGTACGAGGTCGGGGAGCACGATCACGATCGCGTACCATACGACCGATCATCCCCGCCCTGAATTGCCGTACCCGCCGGGGACGACATACCTACACAACTTCGGCGACCCGTTCAACGGGAAAATCTCTCCACTCCTTCAGCTCAGTCGTCCGCCGTCGTCAGTTCGACCGGCAGAAACTCGATCGTCGTCGCTCCCGCCACCGCCAGCAGATGCTCCACATGATCGATCACCTTCGGGCTGAAGCGGAGGGTCATGTAGAGATATTCGTTGCCGAACTTCTTCTCGATCACATCCGCGTAGTCGTGGATCTTCGCAAGCTGATAGTAGTTGCCGATCGGCACCTGGATCGACCGCTCGGTGAGGGTCGTCTCGATCGCCTCGGTCAGCTTCTCGCGCAGCCCGGAGATGTTCAGTCCCCGCTCGGCCGAGACGACGATCGAATCGGGATAGCGCTCGCGCAGGTCGGAGATGATCTCCGCCCCCGGTTGCAGCAGGTCCGCCTTGTTGAAGACCATGATCGTCGGCATGCCGGCCGCGTCGATCGCCGTGAGGGTCTCCTGCACCACGGAGATCTGCTCGAAGATCGAGGGGGAGGAGACATCGACCACATGCAGCAGCAGATCCGCCTCCTTCAGCTCGGCGAGCGTGGAACGGAAACTGGCGATCAGGTTCGAGGGGAGCTTCCTGATGAACCCGACGGTGTCGGAGAGAAGCGCCTTCCGTCCCTGTTCCAGCTCGATCAGCCTGACCGTGGTGTCGAGCGTGGCGAAGAGCCTGTCCTCGGCGTGGACGTCGGCCCCGGAGAGCTCCCGCATCAGCGTCGATTTTCCGGCGTTGGTGTAGCCGACCAGGGCGATCCTGAAGAGTTCGGCGCGCCCCTTCCGCTGCGTCTCCCGCTGCGTCTCGATCTTCTCCAGCTTTTCGCGGAGATGGGCGATGCGCGTGCGGATCATGCGGCGGTCGGTTTCGATCTGCGTTTCACCCGGCCCCTTGGTGCCGATCCCGCCGAACTGCTTCGACAGGTGGGTCCATTGACGGGTCAGGCGGGTCATCATGTACTGGAGCTGGGCCAGCTCCACCTGGGTGCGGGATTCGCTGGAACGGGCATGTTTGGCGAAGATGTCCAGAATCAGACCGCTTCGGTCGACGATCTTCCGCTCGATCATCCGTTCCAGATTTCGGGCCTGCATGGGGGAGAGATCGGCGTCGAAGACCACCAGATTGATATCCTCCTCCTCCACGAGCGCCTTCAGTTCCTCCACCTTCCCCTTGCCGATGTAATACGCGCCATCCTGCCGTGGAAGCCCCTGAATCATCTTCAGGACCGTCTCGGCGCCGGCCGTATCTACCAGCATTTCGAGTTCGTGGAGGTGTTCAAGAGCTTCCTCCCGACTGATCGGGTAGGTCGCCAGCCCCACCAGCACCGCGCGCTCTCGCCCGTAGTGGGCGACCGTGTGAATCTTCTGTTCTGTCAAGTCTATGAATGTCCCGTTGAGAATATGTGCGCCCGTAGGACGCTTCGACATCGAATACTAACAACCGGAGCCGGAATATGTTACCGGACCCGGCGACGTTTCGCACAGATGGGAGACGATTCCGATACGCGGTTAGTGGGGTGAATGTCGGCCGATACGGGGATGATGTGGGGAAGAATCCGATTTGCTGCACAACGAACGAACCAACCAACCCGAAAATCGATACGAGGGGGAGAGAATCAGGAGGGGAAGGAGGAATGAAACGGCGCCCCCCGACTGCGGCCCCCTCACAACAGGGGCCGCTTGAGAACGAGGATCACGGCTCGGCGTTCAGGGTGATCGTTCCGGCGCCGATCACTTTCACCAGGTAGCCGCGGCCGGGCATCAGGGTCGTCGCGCCGGTTCCGTTGATATCCTGGAACCCCGAGTCGAGCGTGACGCCGGAGAGGGTCACTCCGGAGACGGCGGCGGGAAGGCTCGCCGCGCCGATCTGGTTCCACCCGTCGACGACCGGGATGGTGAGGGGAAGGTTGATGAAATCCCCACGGTGGGTCACGATCGTCTCGGCGGGGAAATCGACCTTGTAGCCGACCCCGGCGTCGATCGAATCGACCGGAACGTATCCGACGCCGTCGTACGCCAGCACCTCGGCCGGACTTCCGCCGAAGAACTCGATCCCCCGCCGCTCGAACGGATCGGCGGCCGGGGAGACGCGCCCCTCCCCCTGCGGATGGAGTATATCGTAATCGAACCCCTCGGCGAGATGGATGAAATCGCCGTCGTTATATCGCAATGAACTTCCTTCCGTGATATGCATCCGGGGAGCAAGGACCGGACCGGTCAGACGACGGATCGACGTCGTGCTCCCGTCGCCGATCATCAGACCGACGCTGTCGATCAGATTCGCCCCGATGTTGAGGGAGTCGTCGGGCCCCAGCAGCACGATCTCGCCGCCGCCGCGGACCAGCCTGTGCGCGGTGAACTTGCCGGTGACGGTGAAAGCCGCCGTATCCTCAAGGGTGATCTCCCCACGCAGGTCGGCGACCCCCTCCATCAGCATCTCGTCGACGATCGTGATCCTGCCGAACGGCTCCTGGCGGAGCGTCCCGATCATCCTGACCGAGCCGTCGAGAACGCGCGGTACCGAGATCCGCACCTCCTTCCCGACCCTGCCGAACGTGCCGCTGATCGTCCGATGCCAGAACCCGTCGAACAGCACCCCCCCGTCGATGATCCCGGAGGCGTTCCCCCCCACGCGGACCGTCCCGTTGGAGACCACGCGACAGTTGCGCGCGCGGTCGCTGATATATCGATGCCGGATACGAAATCCGTCGGACGCCATATTGACGACCACGTTCGCGTCGGCGGCCGTCATCGTCCCTACGATCAGCTCCGAGACCTCGGTGTCGCCGTGGATCGAGAGGCTCCCGCCGGTGTCGCCGAAGAAACGGAGGCGGTTCGAGCCTCCCCAGGCTCCGTCGCTGTTGTCCAGGACCAGATCGTGGCCCAGCATTCTTATCGTGGTGAACTCTATCCACCCTTTGTTGGTGATGTCGCCGTGGACCTCCCAGATATGGTCGCTCTCCGCCCCGTTCAGCACCCCTTCCACCGTCAGCGATCCCTCGATGATGTTCCTGCCGCTGAACCCGATACCGACGGCGGTGACGGTCGTGCCGGACTCGGTGAAGACATCCCCCTTCAACGTGGAGAACCCGACCCGGCGCGACGCGGCGAACGTGACGCTCCCGGAGGGATCGCCCAGAACCCCATGCACCGTCGGCGGCCTGATCGAACCCGACCCGGCGGAACCGACCGACCCGATACGTATCGTGCCGCGAACCGATCCTTCGATGTTTCCGTTCAGCCGCACCGTCCCCCCCGTCGAGACGATCCCGTCGTCTCCGTAATCGGAGAGAGAGGCGTAGGAGCCGTTGACGGTGAGATCGTTCATCCCGGTCAGCAGGGTGCAGTCACGCCCCAGCAGGAGCGAGGCCATCGTGACCGCGTTGAAGAGATGGGCGGAACTCCCCGCGGGGGGATTGACGAAGACGTTGCCGAACTCGCCGTATCCGCCGATCGAACTCCCCGAGCCGGTCAGCTCCAGCCGTCCCGCTCCGTGGATCGTCCCGGCGCTGAAGGCATCCCCGCGCACCCGCAGCGACGCGCCGCCGATCGCGATCGTCCCCTCGTTATAAAGATCGGCAACCGACGGCGTCTGTCGCGGAGCGATACTCACTCTTCCCCCCGGCGTCACCGAAAGCCTGCCGAAGAGGCCGGCGGGCATCCCCTCCACCTGCGACGCTATCACGATGCTGTCACCGGGGCCCGGCGGTCCGGCCGGGCTCCAGATTACATCGTTCCAGGCGCCGTTCGATCCACTGACCTTGACGACGGCGAACGCCCCCTGGCCCGCCAGAAGCAGGATTGCGGCTATCAGGATCGGCTGAACTGGTCTCATCATGCGGATCTGCTGTTGAACTCCCCCGGCCCGGCAGGATCAGAACCTGACCGAGAAGGAGAGCGATGCGTTCGTCTGCTTCACATCCACGCGCGCCTTGACGTCTCCCTGGGTCAGGATAATATCCTGCGAGAGGATATCACGCACCGCGAGCTTTACCTCGTAGCGCTCGTAGAACGCCTGGGTCACGCTCAGGTCGAGCATGTCGCGGGGCTCCTCGATGAAGTCCGGAACCTCGTTGGTGCCGATCTCGGCGTAGCGCGGTCCCATCCGGTTGTAGAGGAGCGAGACCGCCGTCCCCGACTCCGGGTCGTCGTAGTAGATGCCGCCGTTGATCACATAGTTCGCCTGTCCCTGCAGACGGCGGCCCGACTCGGCCGGGGTCAGCTCGGTCTCCGAGATATCGACCTTCGAGTCGAGCCAGGTGTAGTTGATCCCGAACGAGAGGGGGAGGAGCGATTCGTCGATGAACCCGAACGACTTCCGGGCCTCCACCTCCAGACCGACCGTCTCCGCCTTGTCGGCGTTGATCCAGGTACGCTCCGGAACGTTGCCGCGCAGCGCCACCGCCTCGATCGCATCACGCATATCCTTGTAGAAGAGGCTGAGCGCCAGCAGCTCTCCCGGATCGGGGAAGAGCTCGAACCGCAGATCGTAGTTCGATATGACGGCGCGGCGGATGTCCGGGTTGCCGTAGATGAGCTGGTCGGTCGTGAACTCGTAGAAGGTGAACGCGGCGTACTCGCGGATCTCCGGGCGGAGCAGGGTCTTGGTGAACGCCGCGCGGATATTGGCCGACGGGTTCATCTGGTAGACGAAGTTGATCGACGGCAGATAGTCGGTGGTCTGATAGTCGACCGTCATCGGCTGGTTGAAATTCCTGTTCACCGTGTTGACCACCGTCCGCGAATCCTCGACCCGGACGCCGGTGATCAGGCGGAACTTCTCCTCGGAGACCGTGAAGGGAAGATCGACCATCAGGTACCCGGCATCCAGATGACCGTGCGCCGTGTACTTGTCGGTCGCCTCCGACATCTCGATCAGGACGAACCCATCCTTTCCGATATGTTCCGGGGCGAAGATCGTATCGATCTCGGCCGGGGAGAACTGCCAGTCGGGATTGTTCGCGATATATCCGAAATGCCGCACGCGGAAGTCGCGCCCCTTGTTCTCGAACGTGCCGCCGAGCTTGATCTTCGCGTCGCCGACCGGAATGGAGAGATCGGCGCCGAACCCGAAGAGCTCATCCTCCATATTGGAGTAGAACCGCCCGCCGTTATAGCTGCTGGGGGCGCCGGTGCCGATCGCGGCAACGAACGGCCCCGTGGTGTCGAGACCGTCGCGGACGTAGGAGATGCGGCGGAAGTCCGGCTCCTTTCTATCGCTCAGCGATCCGTAGCCGCGCCATTCCAGGCGGATGTCGGCGAGATCGGGGAACTGGTGGCGTCCGTTGACCTGGCCGGAGTAGAGACCGCGCTCCTGGTAGTAGATACCGTACTTCCGCTTCTGCTGGCCGCCGTCGTCCCCTTCCATGTAGGTGAACTTGTTCTGCCCGGTGCGGCTGTACATGTTGTTGACGCTGATCTGGTGAAGATCGGAGAACTTGTAGGCGGCGTTGAAGATCCCCCCCAGCAGCGTGGAGTAGGAGCTCTCCGATCCGGAGAAGTCGTAGCGCCCCTCGTCCGTGCGGATCATCGGCGTATGGGTGAAACCGCTCCTGTAGGAGAGCGCGACGATCGTACCGAGATCGTTGTCCGCCACGTTGAATCTATCGCCGTACGAGAGAAGGAAGTTGGAGTTGAGCGGAGCGTTCCGTGTGTTCAGCCCCCACGTGTTGGAGAACGCCTTGGACATCTGCGCGATCGAGTCGATCGTGAAGGTCCCCTTGCGCAGGAGCGTGTCCGGGATGGAGGCGGGAAGCTGGCGGGCGCCGTCGTCGATCCCCAGATAATCGGTGCCGCCGAACGGCCCCATGCGGAGAGACTCGAACGTCGTTCCATCGGCATACGATCCTCCGATCGTCAGCTTGATCGTCTGCTGATCGGGAAAATCGCTCGTGTTGAGACGTACCATGCCGCCGCTGAAGTCCCCCGGCAGGTCGGGGGTGAAGGTCTTGGTGACCACCATGTTCTCCAGCAGATTGGCCGGGAAGAGATCGAAGGAGAACGCCTTCTTGTCCGGCTCCGTGCTCACCATCGTCACGCCGTTGACCTGCGTGTTGTTGTAGCGTTCGGAGGTGCCGCGGACGGAGACGAACTTGCTGGAGGCGACGGAGATACCGGTGATCCGCCCCAGGGCGTCGCCGCTGGTGGCGTCGGGAGATTTCTTGATCTGGGTGATGGAGATACCGTCGCTGATCCCGGTCGCCTTCTTCCGCTCGTTCAGGATCGCCTCCTCGGTCCCCTTCCCGGCGGTTCCGGTGATCACCAGCTCCTTCCCCTTGATCGCCGCCGACTGCATCCCGACATCGAGCTTGTTCACGCCGGCGCCGACGACCACCTCGGTGATCTCGCTCGCGTTGTAGCCGACGTAGGTGACGCGCACCGTGTAGCGGCCGGCCGGGACGCGCCGGATCGTGTAGACGCCGTTGAGATCGGAGAAGCCGCCGAGCTTGGTGCCGACGATGCTCACGGTCGCGCGGACGATCGATTCGCCCGTCTCCTTGTCGGTGACCTTCCCTCGCAGCTCGCCGGTATCCTGGGCACGCAGGTCGGCGGGGAACGAGGCGGCGCAGAGGAGCGCCAGCAGCAGCGCCGCGGCCGATACGTACCGCCCGGTGCGGGCGTCGCGGCCGGCGGGGAAACGTCTGTTCATGATGCGGTTCATCCTGTTCTCGAAGGTGTCTCTCTGGACGGTTGTTCTGATTGGATTACGATATGATTCTGCATGATTTCTCCGGGCTCCGAACGCCGCCGGCATCCCAGGCGTCAGGCCGCGCATATCGAAGCCCGACGCCCGGCTGCTGACCGGCGAGACCCCGTCCCGGGGGGAGGGTATCTCGTGGTCCGTCCTTGTTACTCGCCGATCACGAACGTACGTGTCACGATATTTCCATCGACTTCGAGCTTGCAGAAGTAGGCGCCCGGCGCCAGCCTCTCCGCGTCGATCGCCACGGTATGGCGCTCCGCCGTCTGCTCGCCGTCGACCAGGGTCGCCACCTCGACGCCGGCCGCGTCGTAGAGCTTCATCGTCACATGGCCGGGTGTGGGAAGTGTGTAGGCGATCGAACCTCCTCTCGACGCCGGGAGCGGATTCGGGACGACCCGCTCCATCTCGATCCCCGCGGCCCCGACCGTCTCAGGCTCCACGGAGCTTGCGGCATCGGCCTCGCGGATCAGGGTCAGTCTGTCGATGGCGTCGATGGTGATCGTGTAGGAGGTGTTCGTGAGCATATCCACCGAATCGATGAGCGACTTCAGGACCAGGCGCTTCGCCTTCGTCTGAACCTCGGCCGGCCAGGTGATCGTCACCGGATATCCGCCGGAGCCCGCCTGGAACCGGATCAGGAACGTATCGATCTGCGATTTGGAACGGGCGCCCCTGATATCCTTCTCGACGCCGGTGCCGAGACCGGTGTGGCCGGGGGCATCGAAGAAGCGAACCCAGAACACTTCGGGTCCGGGGGGGAGCGGCGGAAGTTCGGTTTCACCGAGCTGCTGGTCGATGGCGTCGGTCGCGGCCGGGTCGAGTCCCCAGTTGAGGGTGATCGTGCCGCCGCCGTTGTTCTTCACCGTCAGTTCGCTGGTGAACGTCGTCTGTGCCGAGGCGCCGTTTCCCGCGCCGCCGAGAACCAGAAGCGCGGCAGCCGTGAGTATTCCGTGTCTGAGATTCATGTCGATGTTGGAGAGTGTTTGTATGAAATGCATCGAAATCGGAGAGATCTGAAGAAGGGAGGCCCCGACCACCCGGCGCACGTGCTCGGCGAAACGGCCGGAGCAGCGGACTGGTGTCCGGTTCCACCCTTCGCCGGATCACGCTGCGCGCGTCGATCCGCAACGATTGCAATCGGTGTCGAGGCTGCATCTTCCCGAGGGATCGGTCTCTGTGCCGGCGCGATCTCCCTCCCATCGCGGCGGCGTTACCGTGTCGGGCGTTACAGGGGAGCCGCCGGCAACGAGTCTCATCGCTGCCGGCGGCGCCTGTCGGTCGCATCCCATACTGTCTTACATCTCGCGACCCGAGAGTTTTTCGCCGCTCCCCGCGCTTAGCGCGTCAGGACGAGCTTCTGCGTGGCGCTCTTGCCCCCTGCCGTCAGGGTGCAGTAGTAGGAGCCGTCGGCCAGGCCGGCGGCGTTGAACTCGACCGTGTGACGACCGGCGCTCTGCGCGCCGTCGACCAGGCGGACGACTTCCTTGCCGGCGGCATCGGTCACGACCATCGTGACATCACCCGAGGAAGCGAGCGTGTAGTTGACCATGGCGGTGCCGGTGAACGGATTCGGGGTGCTGTTCATCGAGAAGAACTTCACCGCCTCGTCGTTCGGAACGGCCGACGGAGCGGCGACCTTCAGGTCGTACTCGACCTTGAGGGGCTGGTTCTGCGGACCGCCGGCGATCACCGGCTCGATCACCATCACATCCTTCGGGTTGATCACCGAGAAGGGGATCTCCATCAGGTTCGCGTTCGACGGCGGGATTGCGTCGCCGCCGAGCGAGTAGATCAGGATGCGGACCGAGTCACCCACGACCAGGCTGCTGACCGTGAAGTTCTCGTACGCAGCGGCCAGACGAACGACCAGGTCGTCCGTGGCGCCGCCGGCCTTCAGGAAGAGCTGAACGCCCTTGACCGCGACCACGTTGTGCATGTCGACGTTGATGCCGTTCTCGGCAACCGTCAGATCGAACTTCACGTCGTAGAGACCGGCCGCGGACTGACCCGTGGCTCCACCCTTACCCGTCTCGACCTCGTCGCTGCTCTTGCCGCCGTTCACGTTCCCCTTCTCCTCGACCGGACGGACCGAGAAGAGCTGCGAGCCGCTCGGCCAGTGGGCGTTCAGGATCGCGTTGACCATGATGACCACGTCGTTGACGTTGAGCGAGCTGTTGCCGTAGTTGGTGCCGTCGCAGAAGATGGAGCTGGAGGCGAAGCCGGCCGACCACGGGTGCATGTCACCGCGATTGAGCTGCCAGGTGGCGAGGGTCTTACGATCCTGGATGTGGTCGATGATCTCGAGAATGTCGAGAACGTTGACCTGGTCGTCGCAGTTGACGTCGCCGCGGGCGCTGCTGCTGTAGACGTTGATCGTGTTCGACTTGCGGTTGTTGTCGATCACCACGCCGGCCGTCGTGGCCAGGTAGGTGTTGAGCGACGACTCGACGCTGGAGATCGTCATGTGCGTCTGGACGCTGTCGCAGTCGGTGCCGGCGTTGCAGAGGTTCGTGTCGCGGATCTCGTAGTTGATGCGGAAGAGATCATCGTAGTCACCGACCGGGATCACGACCGTCGAGTCGCTGCCGTAGAGAACGATCTGGACCGAGGAGCCGCTGACGGCGTTGGTCACCTCGTAGTCGAAGTTCCAGCTCTTGCCGATCGGCGGAGCGGGGAGGTCCGGGCCGGCCGAGACCGAGTTGATCCGCAGGATCGAGTAGGGCGCGTCGACCGTGAACTGGAGACCCTGGATGTTGTTGCCGACCGTGCTGTACTTCAGGCCGACGTTCGTCGTCTTGCCGGTCTGGTTGTCGAAGTGATCGGCGGCCGGGGAGGACATGTAGAGCCCCTCGCCGCTGCTGGCGATCGCCGTGGCGGCGCACGTCGTGGTGCTGGCGCCGTTGTAGGTGATCGTGAGAACCGCGTTGTCGGTCTGGACGGCCGTGGCCGTGTAGGTGATCGTCACGGTGACGGCCGGGCCGCCGACGGCGATCGTCTGCGGGAAGGTCGGCGAGGTGACGACGAACTTGGCGTTGTCCGAGGCGACGTTGTCGATCACGAGCGGCGTGGCGCCGGTGTTGGAGATCGTGAGGGTCTGCACACCTGTGCCCGGGGTCGGGTAGGTGACCACGCCGAAGTTCATCGGGCAGCCGGAGATCGAGAGGCCCGACGGCGGGTTCTGCGGACCGGTGGCGCTGATGACCAGGTTGTCGATCGAGCTGTTCGTGACCGTCACCGAGTTGGCGGTCTTCATGTTCACGTTATGGAAGATGCCGCCGAAGGCGTCCTGGATCGTGACGGCGCCGGTGTAGCTGGCGGCGACGAGAGCGGAGTTCCAGGTGATGGTGACCGGGTAATCGGCCGCACCGTTCTCAACCGTCCACTTCACCTTGTAGAGGTCGGTCTGGGCGGCGCCGGTGTACGGACGGAAGTCGACCGGCGAACCGTTGCCCAGGGTCCCCGAGCCGTGCGAAACGAAAACAACGTACCAGGCTCCCGGAGGGGCGGGGGGATCGGCTTCGCCGAGCCCACCGTCGAGGCCGTTCGTGGCGGCCGGGTTCACACCGAAGTTGACCGTGCTCGTCTGCGCGCCGCCGGCGTTGCTGTTGGTCACCGTGAGCTCGATGTCGGTCGTCGCCTGAGCGAACGCGGCACCGCCCAGCAGGACCATTCCAAGCGCGAGGCAGAAGAAACGCTTGAGTATGTGCGTGTAGTTCATGATCGGGATATGGAGATATGGAGATTTGTCGGTTGTTGGAGATCGCGTCGCGAGCTATTACGGGTTGAAGGTCATGCTTCCGCCCGCCGTCATCTTGATCCAGTAGGCCTTGCCCGGCTCGAGCTTGGCCGTCCCCGTGACGATGTCGTAGCCGGAGCCGTTCCAGTAGTAGAACTTGGCGCTGGCGGCCGAACCGTCCGCGAACGTGCCGGTGGTCGTGGTGGCGTTGGCGGTGGCGTACTTCGAGGAGCCGGTGCTGACCATGTTCCAGCCGACGACCAGGCCGCTGGTGGTCTGCGGGAGCGTGCGGGTCGAGCCCGTCTGCTCGATCGTGCGGTTGTCGACCAGCTTCACCCAGTAGCCCTTGCCGTAGTCGAGGGTCGAGGTGGTGCTGTAGCCGCTGCCGGTCCACTGGTAGGCAAGACCGCCGCCGACCGTCGTGTAGATGTTCGAGTGCGTCGGAGCCACGGTGCCGTTGGCGGCGCCGACCATCGCCCAGCCCGCGCGATGCTTCACGTAGGTCGTGAGCTGCGGGTTGTAGTTCGTCCAGCCCGCATCCCACTGGGCGCTGCGGGCGACCGTCGGGTCGAACGCGCCGGCGTAGGTCGTGCTGGTGGAACCGGCGGCGAAACCGGCCGGAAGGGTCTTGCCGGCGCCGATGGCGGGGGAGCCGACACCCGGGATCGGGTTCGGGTCGTTCAGGTCGGCCTGGCCGACCGCCGTGAGACCGAGCGTCGAGTGCGTCGTCGTCAGCGTGTTGCCGGCGGCGGCGCAGTTGATCCATGCCGTGGCGTTGGCCGGAACGATGTTCGGGTTGGCGAGCGTCGCGCCCGAGGTCGAGAAGAGCGTTCCTGCAACCTCGAGATCGGTCGGCTGCGGGCACTGAGCGGCGGCGAGGACGTCATCGAGACCGATGCCGTCGCCGACCGTCGTGTTCCCCTCGACGCGGAGACCGTCGTCGGTGGAACCGGCCATGATCGAGTTGTAGAGGAAGTAGCGCGAGTTGCGACGGATATGAGCGCCGCTCTGGAAGTTCGTGGCGCCCGACGTCACGCCGTCATACACCGGGCCGACCCATGTGTAGTTGGCGACCTTCGGGTGCGAGAGCGGGGTGGCGCCGTTGCCGCCGGAGACGTTGTTGTTGTCGGCTTCGATGCCGTTCGAGCCCGAGATGTCGGCGCGGGTGTTGTCGCGCATGCCGAACATGTACTGAATCGTGCCGATGTAGCCGAAGTCGGTGTCGAGGTCGTCGTCCGTTGTGCCGAAGGCGACCAGGTGCTTGGCGTTGACGGTGCCGCCGAAGAACTCGAAGGCGTCGTCCTGACCGTAGCTGGCCTGAACGTAGTCGATCGTGGTACCCGAACCGACGCCGGCGAGCGTGAGCGAGTTGAGCTCGTTGTTCGTGGAGAAGGTGTAGCCGGGGTACTCAAGGCGGACGTAGGTGAGCGAGCCGCTGTTGTCGTTGGCGATGGCGCCGCCGTAGGTGTCGCCCGTCCCCCCTTCCAGCGTCGCGGAACCGCCGGCCACGTTGATCGGGGCCTGACCGCAGATCGCGAGACCCGCCCAGTCACCGGCGCTGCGCTCCCCCTGCGGGAACTGCGACGCGAAGATGATCGGCTTGGTGGCCGTTCCGTTGGCGATGATCTGGCCCCCCTTGGAAACAACGATCGCGTTCTGCGACGTGTTGTTGTTGCCGTAGATCAGGGTGCCGGCCGGGATCGTGAGGGTGACGCCGTTCGGAACGCGAACGGTCCCCATGATCTGATAGACGGAATCCGCGGAAAGCGTGCGATTGGCGCTGAGATCGCCGCTGAGGGAAACCGCGCCGGGAATGCTGAACTGAGCGTTCGCGACTGCGCTCATGGTGCAGACTCCGGCTATCGCCGTTGCGATATTTCTGAGCTTCATGATTTCTCCTGATGGATTGAGGTTCGTATGGGAAGGCGGACGATTCCCCTTCCCGAGTCGCTGAGTTCCAGCCTGACTCGCTGCGTCGTTCGATCACGTGATCCTGCTGAAGTCCGACTGCTCGCTCTGCGCTTCGGCAGACCCGATTGCAACAGAAAGCCCCGCCGAGGCACGATCCCTTCGATCGCGCCTGCAGCGGGGCTTGCGGTTCGCAACGCTCCCGACTCGTTGAATTGTCCCTGTCCCCACGGCTCCCACACGAAGCCGCGGACTTCCGTCTTCCTTCGCTCCCGCAGAGACCACAAGCCTCGTGGGGCGATATATTCCATATTTACGCAAGCCGCGGGCATGGCCCCATCAGCCGAGACCCTCCCGCCCCGCGCCCGCGGGTCACCTGACCCGTTCGGCCCGCTTCTTCACGTAGCGTATGTTGACGTCGACCTGCCCGACGGGCTTGCCGTTCTGATATCGCGTTTCGATCGTTACCGAGCCGAACATGTTCTCCGGCCGTTCGATCTCCAGCGCGTCGTACAGCTCATTCAGAAGCTGTTCGACCTTTCGCTCCGTATCGCGTGAGTAATCGCTGGATGGCATTGCCCTATACCTGGATTCCGTCCCTACGATCACCGGGCCCTTCCTCCGCCCGGCACGCCTGTTTCCTCAGACAGTCGTTGTTCAGACGCACAAAATTAGACCCGGCCCCTCCGGTCGCCAAGTTATCCTTTGCTGACGTTAGGAACCGGAACCGCCGCTCCGGCGTGGAAAGGTTGTGGAGAAACCGGTGGAGAGCTTCGATGGAACGCGGGCGAACACTTCCCCACCCCTGAAGATTATGAACGGAACCGCTCAGGACACGGCTGAATCGCGGGTTTCCGGTGAAAATGTCGTCTCCGGAAATATGGGAACCGACATCACGCACATATCCCACAAAGATGTAATCGTATCGGATCAATGTTATGGTGGCGTAATGTCACAATAAGGACAATCGGCCCGATCACCAATGTGACATCTGATTTTCAGAATGTTTGAATATCATGGGTCGATCATTTCTCCTTCATGCAGCCTCGTAGATGCCCTGCAACGCACAAGGAATTGCAGAACAACGATGATTCTTCCAGTCCCGAAGGGGCGAACCATTTGTAGCCGCGACGTTCCCCACACAATCTTAAGCGCCGAAGGTGCGTACCATTCTTTCCGCTATCGGCGAGGGAAGAATGGTACGCACCTTCGGCGCTTGAAGAAAAAAGGATCGTTCTCGGCTACAAATGGGCGCTCCCCTCGGGAGCCGATACAGGGTGAGGAACGACGGACGATCATGAATCATAGATCATCGTGGCCGTGGGTGAACATCCTCCCTGCGTCAATCTTACGGCCGGGCAATCACATCGATCGCATCGTAAAGAGAACGACGCCGAAAGGCTGTCGGCACAACTCCTCCCTGCATCAATCCCACAACCGGATCATCGCATTCATTACATCGCAAGAAGAACGGTGTCGAAGAGCTGCGCGCATCGTCTCTCCTCCATCAATCTCGCAACCGGGCGACCACATCCGTCGCATCGCGGGAAGAACGGTGTCGAAGAGCTGGGCGCACCATCCCTCCTGTATCAATCTCGCAACCGGGCGTTCACATCCATCGCATCGCGAGAAGAACGACGCCGAAGAGCCACAAACGCAACGCCCCCCTGCATCAACCTCACAACCGGGCGATCACATCGGTCACGATGCGCGTCAGTTTCGGCTCGGCGGTGCCGGCGGCGGCGATGATGTCGGCGACGTCGACCGGGGCGAGGGAATCGGGGAAGCATTCGTCGGTGATGATCGAGAGGCCCAGCACCCGCATCGCCATATGTCGTGCCACGATCACTTCCGGGACCGTGCTCATCCCGACCACGTCGGCGCCGATCGTCCGGAGGAATCTGTATTCCGCGCGCGTCTCCAGGTTGGGGCCGGCGACCGCCACGTAGGTCCCCTTCTGCAGCCGTAATCCCGCCTGGATCGCGGCATCCTCCGCCAGCTCGATCAGCTCGCGGCTGTACGGCTCCGACATATCGGGGAATCTGGGGCCGAGCATGTCGTCGTTCGGACCGATCAGAGGGTTGTCGCCGATCAGGTTGATGTGATCCTCCATCACCATCAGGTCCCCCCGCCTGTAGAGTGGATTGAGTCCGCCGCAGGCGTTGGAGATCACCAGGGTCCCCACCCCGAGCCTGTGCATGACCCGCACGGGGAAGGTGATCTCCTTCATCGAATGTCCTTCGTAGAAGTGGAACCGTCCCTGCATCGCCATCACATCCTTCCCGCCGAGCCGCCCCAGGATCAGACGACCGCTGTGCGACTCCACCGTCGAGAGGGGGAAGTGGGGGATATCCCCGTACTCTATCACCTCGACCTTCTCGATGGCGTCGGCAAGCTGGCCGAGCCCCGTTCCAAGGATGATGCCGACGGCCGGACGAAGGTTCGAGCCCCCTCCGGCAAGCCGCTCCTCGATAACCGCGGCGGCGCTCTCCATCTGTTCACGCAGGTTCATGAAAGTCCGGATTTGATGAATCGGATTGTGCCGGATCGGGCCCCGGCGATAGAACGGCAAAGATACACCCCTTGCGGTATCCGCGGAAAAACGAAGCGCGACGAACATCGCTGGAGGGAAGGCGGCATGGGCCTTCATTCCGTGCGTCGTTCGCCGCGCCTCGAGGCGGGAAGTCACTCTATGCGTCTTGGAGTCCGTTCCCGCTCGGAACGGTTTTCCATCAGAAGCTTGCCGTGACCTGAGCGTAGAGCTCGGTGTAGACGGCCGAGCCGTTGCCGAAGAGCCAGCGGCCGGCGCCCAGCTCCAGGTTGTACTTGCTGTTGTAGCCGATGCCGACGCTGCCGTAGAGGCGACCGTAGCGGCCGTTGTTGAAGTAGTAGTTGGCCGTCGGGGTCGCCACCTTCAGGTTCGTGCCGGGCACATCCTGCGGGGTCGTGAAGCGGAAGCGGTCGGTGGAATCGGGGACCGCGCCGTTGCCGAGACCGCCGGTGTAGTCGAACGCGAGCTTCGGCGAAAGGGTGATCATGTCGTTGACGGGATAGTTGTATCCGCCGCTGACGGCGAAGATCATCTGATCGGCGAAGGCGTCCTGACGGAAGTTGTACGCCAGCTCACCCTGCACATAACCATCCGAACCGAACGAATGTCCGGCCAGCAGGTGGACCCCAAGATCGCGCTTCAGCAGACCGCGCCACTCCGGGCTCGGTACGTTCGCCGTGTCGCGGACCGTGACGACCCTGGAGCTGTCGTTGACCCGTGTGACGACCTCGCGCGAGGTGACCCGGGTGACGTAGCGCGTGTACGGTCCTCCCTCGGTATAAAGGTCGGGGAAACGGGAGCTGACCTGGATCGCCATCGGATATTCCCCTTCCAGGAACTGATACTTCAGGTTAAGCCACATATCGGAGAAGCCCTGGTTCAGCTCCTCGACCGGATGGCGCGCCTTGGTGACCGGATCGGTCTCGAACACGCGCTCGTATCCCCACAGATAGGTGATAAGGGCGGAGAACTCCAGACCGTCGATGATGCCGATCTCCGGCATCAGATAGGCGTACTGAAAATCATGGAAATGGCCGTCGACCAGAGTACTGTCGTGCGGCTCCTCCAGAATGCCGTTGCGCCAGAGGGTCCCGGCCACCTTGCGGCTGAATCCGAACGTCACACGTGGTTTTCCCGGCTTCACGGCCCAGGGACCGCCACCTGCCTGAAGTTCGACGCAGCAGAACGCCAGCAGGAGGATTGGTACGATGAAGGTCCTTCTCTTCATGGGGATTATCCAGAACTGATGTTGAGAGAGTAGAGTTACGTGATCGGGTATGTGCGCCATGCCGGAAGAAGGTTACGCGGGAAATGTTTCATCCTGAAATCTTTTTTGTAAGGAGGGGGCAGAAAGGTGAGAAAATGTCCCGTTCTGATGTTATCTTCCTCCCGGTTTCGCAACCATCGCTTGTTCGAGCGTCGACCCTCCCTCCACGCTCGATCGATATCCGACGACGAGTCGGCTCGATCGGCCTCGTGCCTTGGGCGGGTTCGTAACGAAATGTTCGCTTTTCAGTCGAAGTGTCCTATTTCCTCAACGCTATCGAACAGGAGTTCTCGGTATGAT
This sequence comes from uncultured bacterium, assembly GCA_966250335.1. Classification (GTDB taxonomy): domain Bacteria; phylum Bacteroidota; class Ignavibacteria; order OLB7; family OLB7; genus OLB7. The sequence goes on from CBINGZ010000002.1 coordinate 181,194, forward strand.
CGCTACGAAGAAGGATCTGCTGCGTGGTCCACGCGCAAATGGACCGGGCAGACTGATGTACAGGCGGCTGTTTACGGCAGCACTCCTGGCCTCGGTCGTGATTGTCGGATGTTCGGAAGAGGGGACCGGACCGGTCGATTCGGGTCCGGATCCGAACAGCATCGAACCGACCGGCGGGACGTGGAAGACAATGGTGATCGCCTCCGGAAGCGCGATCACGGTCGATGCTCCCAACGCGGCCGGCTCACAGGACCAGAAACTCGACATCGACGAGCTGAAGCGGTTCCAGTCAAACCGCACGGCCGGCGCCGTCGATTCGGTGAAGTTGTGGGATACCGATGCGGTGCTGAGGTGGAACGAGATCGCCAGATCGCTGGTGTCGAAGTACAAGACGAATCCGCCGATGGCCTCGCGCCTCTACGCCCTCCTCAGCGTTGCCCAGTACGACGCCCTGGTCGGCGCATGGCATTACAAGTTCCAGTATAACGGCAAGACGCCGAGCAGGATCGACAACGCGATCACGCCCCTCGTCCCCGTTACCAACGTGCCGGCCTACCCCTCCGAGCACGCGGCCATTGCCGCCGCCTCCGCGGCGATTCTCGCCAACATGTTCCCCTCCGAATCGCTCTACGTCTACAAGCAGGCATCGCTGCATGAGGATTCCCGCATGCTCGGCGGCCTGAACACGCGGAACGATATAACGGCGGGAGACAAGCTCGGCAGGGATGTCGCGACGGCGATCCTCGCCTACGCCAAGACCGACGGGTCCGACGCCCTCGCCAACTGCTGCAACATGCCGACCGGAGCGGGGAAGTGGTACAGCACGGCGCGTCCCCCCTCCCCCCCCGTCATGCCGATGTGGGGAAAGGTGCGGCCGTGGGTGCTGACCTCCGTCGAGGCGCTCCGTCCGGGACCGCCCCCGGCATGGTGCTCCAAGGAGATGATGGACGCTCTGGCGGAGGTCCGTCACTTCTCCGATACCAGGACCGACGAGCAGCTCCGTATCGTCCAGTTCTGGGCCGACGGCGCCGGCACGGCGACCCCCGCGGGCCACTGGAACATGATCGCCGGCGACCTGATCAAGGAAGGGAAGATGAACGAGCTTCGCGCGGCACGCACGCTCGCCCTGCTGAATATCGCAATGATGGACGCGGGGATCTGCTGCTGGGACGCGAAGTACACGTACTATCTCATCCGTCCCTCGCAGGCCGATACGTTGATCACGACCCCGGTGGGCCTCCCCAACTTCCCGTCGTACACGTCGGGGCATTCCTCCTTCTCGGGAGCGGCCGCCACGGTCCTCTCGTATCTCTTCCCCGCCAGGAAGGAGCAGCTTGAGGCATGGGCGGAGGAAGCCGCCGTCTCCCGCCTCTACGGCGGCATCCACTACCGCTTCGATTCCGAGATCGGTCTCACCGGCGGCAGAACGGTCGGCGGCATGGTGGTGGCCAAGGGGAAGGCGGACGGATCGCCTCAGTAATTTCGGTAGTCCTGTGCGTCGATACGGCCCGGCCTCGCCTCTGCGGCGAACCCCGGGCCCCGTGGGAACCCGCGAGGGTTCCCGCAGTCTCATGAACCGAGAAAGGGGTACGAATCATATCGTACCCCTTTCTTTTTATCATATCGTGACCTTTCAGGCGCCGCCCCCGTTCACTCCCGCCACAGGCGCGTCCCGGGATAAAAGGCGTGCCACGAGAACCAGAAATGGTTGACGGAGACGACAGGCGTCAGACGCTCCCCGCTGCTGCCGGCCCCCGCGATGCTCCACGTCGATCCCGTTCCCTTCTCGACGATCGCTCCCTCGCTGAACGTGAAGTTCATGATCCGACCGTCGAGCTCGCGGCTGAAGGCGGCGGCGGTTCCCACATCCCGTCCATCCTCGATCATGTAGGCGTCGAGCGCCGAGGCGGTGCCGGGGGTCCAGAAGATCACGATCGGACTTCCCCCCACCGTGTCCTCGATGAGATGTCGCTTCCGGAGCAGTTCGTAGGGATAGGCGACGCTCTCCCCGTTGAGGGTGACGCCGAGCACGCGGGCCATGGGAGGAAGGGAGGCGGGAGGCTCCGGCCCGTCGTAGAGGAAAGGGCTCGATTCGATATTATCGTATCCGACGTAGGGATTTCTGCCGTACTCGCGGGCGTGTCCGGTCTCCTCCGAGAGAACCTCCGCGCCGGGATACGCGAGCTTGAAGGAGGCCCAGGAGAGGATCGTGGCGGGGAGCGGGGTCAGGCTGCGGCCGGCATGGATTCCCGCCACGGCTTCTCCCGTCGCCTGCTGCCACCAGCTTTCGGTCTGCCGATCGTACATGATAAGGTTGCTCCTCCGCAGCCGCCCGGTGGTGCCGAACTCCAGGACCGTTCCATCCAGGCGGCGGTCGAAGACGATCGCCGTATTGCAGAGAGGACAGTAGGTGACGATCACCGGAACGCCTCCCAGCGAATCGTTCACGATCTCATGCCACGTCAGGATGCTGAGGGGGTACGCGCGGGTCCGCCCCCCGACGGTGAGGACGACCACCGGATCGTGCGGGGCGCGCCACTGATCGGCGTCGGCCGCCGCGACGAACTTCGGACCGTCGATCGACGGGATGCCGTCCCTGCCGGGGCCGCCCGATCGTACTTCGGAGTAGGGAATGGTACGTCTGGAGAAGTCCGTCGTGAACGACCCCTCGGCTCCCTCCGGCGGCGGTTCCGGTCGCAGGGAGTCGGCGCGCTTCCCGTCGCTCGCCTCCCCACCTTCGCGCTGCGCGCACCCGACGCTCGTGACCGAGAGCATCAGAAGGAGAGTTGCGAGGAAGCGATATATACGGAGAGCCGCATAATCGCTGGACGATATATACAGGGGAGTCATGGCCGAAAGATAGGAAGGCCCGGCGGACCGACCGCCCGGCTCCTCCTGCAGCGCCTTCCGCACAAGATCCTCCCGGAAGGGAGCCGGCCACGGCCTCTTCATCGCACCACGAAGATTACGATTACCCCATCATCGATCGCGATACTTGCAGTATGATATATATGCGATGTATATTGCGTCCCTTGATTTTCGTCATCGACACGATCCCGCACAGCGGCATTATCCGTACGTAACAGTGCAAGCGTAAACTGCGGCGTTCCTCTGCCGATATCCCGCAACGATGAATATATCCAACCGCCGACGCCGTTCGACCCGAGTAACGACCGACTTCCGTTTCCCGATCAACCGATTCCGAATCACTCGCTGACCCCCTCGTCTTCACGACGTTCGTGAGCGCGGCACGACCTGTAGCGTCCTGTCCGCCCGCCGACCCGGCGCAGGGGGCACTATACATTCATCCACCAAGAACCACGGCGCTCCGCCGGCTGAGGCGACGGAGCGAAGGAGGAAGCATGGAAGCTGAGGCGAATCAGCCCACGATACGCTGGACCCGCGATTACATCTTCGACGTCCTGCGCGATCTCGATATCCACTACATCTTCGGCGTCCCCGGAACGAACGAGATCCCGATCATCGACGGCACATCGTACGTCGAGAACGACGTCCACTACATCGAATGTCTCCACGAAAACATCGCAATGGGAGCTGCGATGGGCTCGGCCCGCATGACCGGCAAGCCTGGTGTGGTGGTGGTTCATGTCACCCCCGGCATCGCTCATGGAATCGGCAACCTCTTCAACGCATCGCGTTCCGAGACTCCGCTGGTGATCTTCTGCTGTCAGCAGCAGAACGAACTGGTGACGCAGGAACCGCTCCTGGCCTCGAACCTTGTCGACCTGGCGCGGCAGTACACGAAATGGGCGCATGAGATCCGCACGCCGGAGGAGTTCCCGCTGGTGCTGCAGCGCGCGTTCAAGGAGGCGATGGCGCCGCCGAACGGCCCGGTCTTCATCTCGATCCCGTGGGAGTTCACGATGCGCCGCATCGGTCCGGACGACCGCATCAAGGGGATCACGAAGATCTCACCACGATTCACCGGCGATCCCGAAACGATAGAGCAGGCCGCGACCCTTCTGGCGCAGGCGAAGAACCCGATCATTGTCGCCGGGGATGCGGTCGGCTATGCCGGGGCATGGCCCGAACTTCAGGAGCTGGCCGAGCTGATCGGCGCTCCCGTCCTGCTGCAGACCTTCAGCAGCCTTGCCAACTACCCGAACGACGACTACCACTGGCAGGGAGAACTCCCCGGAAGCCAGGGGGGTATGCAGGGGGTCTTCAAGGATCACGACGTCGCGTTCCTCTGCGGCTTCGGCCTGACGGCGCAGATCGCGGTCTTCAAGTATTCGGGCGGAGCGCTGATCCCCCCCGACGTGAAGCAGATCTATCTGACCAACAACACCTGGGATATCGGGAAGAACTACTACGGCGAGTCGGCGATCTTCGGCGACATCAAGGCGACCCTCCCTCTCATCAACGACCATATCCGGAAGAATCCCCCCGCGGATGCCGCGCAGCGGAACGACACCCTCAAGGGCCTCGACGCCGAGCGGCGCAGGGAGTGGGACGAGTATCTGGCCGAAGCGATGGCGCAGCAGGAGATATGGGCGGTCGTCATCGCCGAGGCGCTTCGCAAGGAGATACTCGGGCGCGGTCTGGAGAAGCAGTTCGTCTATGTGCATGAAGCGGTCTCCGACGGCGCGCCGTTCCAGTATCTCCTCCCGCTCGGCACGAAGGGAGCCGAGCCGATCAGCTACTACTGCGTGGCGGGGGGCTCGCTCGGCTGGTCGATGCCCGCCTCGCTCGGCATCAAGCTGGAGAACACCGGGTGGCAGGGGATCGAAACGCGCCTGGTCGTCAACGCGGTCGGCGACGGATCATCTCTCTTCTACCCGCAGACATGGTGGACGGCCGCGCACCGCAGGCTGGGGATCCTCTACATCATCACGAACAACCACGAATACCATACGCTCCAGCTCGGTCTGCAGCAGGTGATCGGCGCCTACGGCTCCGCCCCCGGCTACGAGTGGAACCCGAAGACGGACGACCCCGACTATCTCCGCATCCGGCGGCCGAAGCCCGACTTCGTGGCGCTGGCCGGAGCGCTCGGCGGTCAGCCGGGAGAGGTCGTTCGCGGACCCGAGAACGTCGCGGATGCCGTACGGCGCGGGATCGATCATGTGATGACGACGAGACAGTCGTACATCCTCGATATGAGGACCGCCCTGGAGACCCCCGCCGCCCCGGTCACCGACGAAGCGACGTCGGATGAGACGACGGCGACGTCGAACGAGGCGACGCACGAGGCGACGCACGAGGCCACGATCGAGCAGATGGTCGCGCGCTACGTCTCGCAGCCGCCGCTCGACATCTTCCATCGTCCCATGCTCAAAGGCGTGTCGAACAACGATGCATCGAACGGCGCGGCACCGGGGACGACGAACCTTCCGCTCATTTTCTAACTCCCACATAGTCGCACACACACTCGGCGGCGAGGTCGCCGCTCACAGGAGGATTGTTTCATGGCCGATGAACGTATCGACATAGCCATCGTCGGCGGTGGCGTTTCAGGGGTCTACAGCGCCTGGCGGCTCAAGCAGGCGAGCCCGGGAAAAAAGATCGTGGTATTCGAGGGAAGCGGACATATCGGAGGACGACTTCTTTCCGTGCAGCCGCCGGATATCAAAAACATGGTGGCCGAGCTTGGGGGGATGCGCATTCTTCCCGCCGTGCAGCCGCTGATCAACAATCTGATCAAGGAGATCAACGCGGCGCTTCCGGCAAGCGAGCAGATCGAACTGTACGATTTCCCGGTAGACAAGCCGCAGAATATCGCATACCTGCGCGGCGTCTATCTGCGGCTCGCGGATTTCACGACCCAGCCGAACAAGGTCCCCTATCAGCTCTCCTATCTCGAGAAGGGGCAGACATCGGGGACCATCATCGTCAACGCGATCGAACAGATCGTGCCGGGAATCACCGATAAGAACCTGAACGACGAGCAGCGTCGCGAGATGGCCCAGAAGGCGAGCTTCGCGGGGATACCGCTCTACAGGCAGGGTTTCTGGAATGTCCTGATGCGAGTTATCAGCGGCGAGGCGTACCAGTACGGCATCGACGCCGGCGGCTACGATTCCACCCTCAGCAACTGGAACTGCGCCGACGCGATCCCCTGGTACCTCTCCGACTTCGGCGTCGACCCGGTCTACAAGGGGTTCAAGAAGGGATTCCAGCAGGTCCCCCTCTCGCTGGCCGAGCTCTTCAGGAAGGCCGGAGGCGATATCCGGCTCAACACGCAGCTCGACGGTTTCAACCGGACCGAGAGCGGGTTCGAGCTGCGGTTCAAGGATGGGACGATCGAGGCCGATACGCTGATCCTGGCGATGCCCCGCCGCTCGCTGGAGCTGATCGCGCCGACGAGCCCGCTTCTGGAGGAGGCTCAGGATCTGATCAAGAGCGTCACGCCGCGGCCGCTCTTCAAGCTCTTCACGACCTACACCAGCCCGTGGTGGCGCGCCGCCAGCTACACCACAGCGACGGGGGATCTCCTCCCGCTCCAGTCGGGACGGACGCTGACCGACCTGCCGGTACGCCAGACCTACTACTGGCCGACCGACGAGGGAGAGCCCGCGACCTCCGGCCCCGCGATGCTGATGGCGAGCTACGACGACGGCACGAATATCGGATTCTGGGACGGCCTTCGTCCGCAGCGCCGCCGTGCATGGCAGCAGGGACTCGAGGCGCCGACGCCGGACGATCCGTTCATCGGAGACGACGACGAGGAGAACACGGACCCGGGGAACGAAGAGGGGAGCGTCTGGGGACAATATCGCGCATCGAGACGAATGGTGGCGGAGGTCGCCCGGCAGCTTCAGCAGATCCACGATCTCAACTTCACGCCGGCTGTACGGAACGCGGCCTTCCGCGACTGGGGCGATGATCCGTTCGGCGGCGGCTGGAACAGCTGGAACATCGGGGTGAAGAGCTGGGAGGTCAAGAAGAAGATCATCAACCCGATCGAGGGCGTTCCGCTCTACATCTGCGGCGAAGCCTACTCCGATGCCCAGGGCTGGGTGGAAGGAGCCCTTCAGACCGCCGACATGATGCTGGCGAAGCTCGGACTCTGATAGTTATAACCGTTGCGATGTTTGTAGAGAGGGCCGGCCTGAAGCCGGCCCTCTTCATTGAAAGCAGGATCATCACAGACAATAGTACATTCCGGCCGTTGGTTGCTGGATCGACAAGGGGACGGAAGGGAATATCGTCTACCTGGAAATTATAGCTGCAAGATCATACATGTACCGGTTATCACCATCTCTGGCTCCCGAAGGGAGCATCTGTTTGTAGCCGGATACGATTCCTTTTTCTTGAAGCGGCGAAGGTGCGTACCATTCTTTATCTTCAAGGGCATGAAGAATGGGACGCCCCGTCGGCGCGTTATATCTGGACGGGCATATTGCGGGGCTACACCTGGTGCGCCCCTTCGGGGCTGGAGGAAAGAGGAGTTGCCGATTCACGATCGCAGAACGATCCTCCGGATTCCGAAACAGGGTGCAATCATCCCATCCGGATCGGAGATCGATACTTCGGATTTCCGATCGAAGAACGGTTCTTATCATTCCCCAAAGGAATCTCACAATGCGAAACATCACTCCTCCTACCGCCGCACCACGATACGTTCCGTGTTCCCCCCGCGTTCGGTCGTGATCTCCAGGAAATAGGCGCCTTCGGCGAGGAGGGATGCGTCGAACGGCACCGAATGGAGCCCGCGCTCCATCACACCCTCGAACAGAACGGCCACCCCTTTTCCTGAAACATCCACCAGGCGCAGGATGATCGTCTCGCGGTTCCCGAGCATCAGCGTCACATCGGCGCTCCCCCTGACCGGATTGGGACGGCAGGCAACGGCGACGCCCGAACCGGTCGCGAGCGGAAGATCGGGCGCGGAGACCGTGATGCTCCCGTCGAACACGGCAAGGCCGCTGCTCTCGGTGGCGACCCAGATATTTCCGGCGGGGTCGACGGCGACGGCGGTGAGGGCGAGTTCGGGAAGATCGGAATTCGACATGTCGAAATGCGCCCAGCCATCCTCGCCGTAGCGGTAGAGGCCGTCGTTCGTGACGAACCAGACCGCTCCGGAGGGATGATTCGCCACGGCCTTCACGTTCTGGTCCCCTATCGGACTGTTTTCGCTGTTGAGCAGATTGTGCCAGGTGATCCCGTCGAACCGGGCGAGGCCGGCCGGCGTGCCGATCCAGACGCCCCCCCTGGTGCTGCGCGCCAGCGCGTTGACCACGTTGAAGGGGAGCTGGCTGTTGGCGGTGGTCTGGTTGATCCATTGCAGACCGTTGAACCGGGCAAGCCCCGACTGCGAGCCGGCCCAGACGGCGCCGCCGATCCCCACGGTGATGCTCAGGAACCGTCTCTCCGGAACGTCGAAGCTGTCGGGAATGAACCGTACGGCGCCCCCCTGGCTGATTCTGGTCATGCCGGGACCGCCGATCCAGAGATCGCCGAGGAGATCGACTCCGAGCGTCGCCGGACCCAGCTCGGAGCCGGTTCCCGTGAAAATATCGTCACGCGGGATCGTGGTCCATTGCTCATCGTCATATCCCGATATACCTTCAGCCGTCGCGATCCAGATCACCCCGGCGCTGTCGCGCGCCAGCGCAAGCACCGGTCCGCCCGGAATGCCGTCCGCCGTCGTGTACGACTTCCATGCCCCGGCTTCATGGACCGAGACGCCGGCATCGGTGCCGACCCACATCCGCGGGCCGTCGGCCAGAAGCGCGTTCGTATGGTCCGAGCCCAGTCCGCCGGAAGCCGTGTGCAGGGTCCAGCCCCCGAGATTCCGCACGGAGAGATCGGGCCCCGTTTCATCGAAGGGAGCAACCCGGTCCGGAACCTGTGACATGCCGTCGGAAACGACGAAAACAAGCAGGAGTACGAGGAGGAGAGATCGGCTCATGATACACCTTCGCAGCATGTATGTGATGAAGTACGGGAACGTCCGGTGAGTGACAGCCCGTTGATGCTTCGGTAATCATGGGGGCGGCAGGAACATAGGAAACGTTCGCGAAACGAGCTACTACATATTCGTCCGCGATAAAAAAAAGATGGTGTCCGGATAGATTTCCGGACACCATCGAATGTACCGCTCCAGACCCCGGGCGCGCAGAGCGCGCACCTATCAGTAGAACGCCACGCTCGCGAAGGTGACGGCGGAGTCTCTCTCCGTCTCATCCCACTGGTCGTAGCAGAGCACCTCTCCCTCGCTCGGTCGCGCGGTTCTCAGGGTGGCGTAGATCGGGGCGACGCCGCAGATCCGGTAGCGGTTGCGCACGTCGCGCAGCAGACCGATGAACCCGTCGGCGTCGGGACGGGCCGCCTGCTCCAGCACGCGTGTGTCGAACTCCCGCACTTCCGGCAGGATCGATCGCGCGTCGAAATCGTCGCCGAACTTCCGGCCGATGTGGCAGAGATCGGCTCCCGCGATATAACAGACCTTGCGGCCGAGCGCGCGGGCCGTCTCCTCCAGCGCCGTGTAGAGCGCGCTCAGGCGCTTGTCGTCGGCTGCATGTCCGTTCGCATGTTCCACATATTCCCAGAGCGATCCCGCCAGGATCGGCACGATCCGTATATCCTTCCCCGCGAAGACATGGCGGAGGAAGACGGCCTGAAACTCGATCGAATGCTCCCGCCGGTGCGCCGTCTCATCCCGCGTCAACTGGAACGGGAGGCTGGCACGGAAATGGTTGATGAATTCCCGGTCCGTCGGAAGAACGCCGAGCGGCGTGTCGAAATCCTTCTCGGAGATCATGAAGGAGTCGTACGACATCTGATGCGAGACACCGAACACGATGAAGGTATCGGCATCGGAATATCGCAATGCCTGATATGCCGGACCGTAGCTCTTCCCCCCCACGCGGAAGTCGATATGCGGAGCGATCACCGCCACCGGGGGCTCCTGTCGTATCTTCGCCGGCTCTCCGAGAAATCGGTCCAGCATGGCGCGGAGCTTCACGGGATCGGCCGGATACGACGAGCCGACGTGCGCCATCGGACGCACCGGGTTGTCGATGAACCTGCGGTCGATCTTCTCCTTCTGCTTCCGGAAACGGGGGCTGTCGAGGAAGAACTCCTGGTCGAGCGCGTTGACCACGTTCAGGAAGTCGTCGATCGAGAAGGAGCGGCCGGCAAGGGCCGCCTGTTCGGCCAGATACTCTGCGGTCCGCTCGCCGTCGAGCAGGGTGAGATATTCGATGGTATCAACCGGGAGTCGGACCGTTTTATCGGAATACGATGTCTCGTCGTACAGAAGGGCGACGCCGGGTGTGATCTCATATCCGGTGATGTCGCCGCGCACCGGCGGCAGCGGCGAAGTCGGGGTGTATGCCATGGCTGAAGATATCCCGTAAGCGTTGATCGAATCGGCCCGCGGCGAACCGCCGCAGGAGGTGACAAAGATGACCCGTCAAGGGTTAAGAACAAAGGTCCTGAACGATTCGTCACCCGGCCGGCCGCAGGAGCGACGAACCATTGCCTTGTCCGCGTGCACCGGAATACCCATCTTGGGCCCGTAACATCTCAGCAGGTTACCGTGTCTTCCATGGGCGGGTAGAGATATTGATGAGCAGCATCCAGCTTTCCGATATGTATTTCCGGGTATGACGGCATCGCCGACCTGCTCGTACAGACCAATACAGTAATTACATAACGTCAGGATCTGTCATGGAACGAATTCACCTGCTACCGGTCTTTCTGATCTGCTGCATCGCAGTCGCAGGTTGCGCGGGTCCGTTCGAGGTCTCGAAGAGCTACAACGTCACGTACGACATGGCGCATAACGACATGGCCGTCTTCCCGCCGGGAGGGTTCGCCGTCTCCGAAGGGGATCTGGTGTCGTTCGAGGTCAGGAACGTCAACCCCTTCCTCTACGATGTCTCGATCAACAACAAGTCGATCGCCTACGCCACCGAGGCCCCCGCCCCCGGCGAGTTCACCTTCCGCGAGGAAACTCTTGTCGATACGGTCTTCCAGCCGGGAACGCTGAACACCGATATCGGCGGCTCCGTCAACCGCGTGCCGATCAGCAGGTTCCGGACCCTCTACTCGATCTTCCGGGGACGCTACACGACCTTCTATTCGTTCCTGACGTTCGACGACTACATCAGAGCCCAGATCAGGCAGCCCTTCCCGGACGAGAAACTGCTGAAGGAAGGGATCGCAAACCGCCTGCGCGACGTCGCCGGACAGACGATGCTCTACACGCGGAGCGATTTCATCAGGAAGGGAGATGAGATGTTCGAAGGTCTCACGAAATCGTACAACGATCTTTCCTCGGAGTATCATTTCCTCGACAGCCTCAGCAGGACCGAGCTGCGCGACGTCTACGGCAGCGCCAAGGGAGCATACGACGGGATCGCGAACCGGGGCAACTGGGCGCTCAAGATCGGCCGCACCGCCGACCTGTACGAGATGGTGCAGAACACCCCCTTCAGTTTCTCCTCCTTCAAGATCCAGGTCGACGGCGGCGACGACGAGATGAAGTTCAATATCAACGGACGGAGGAAGAACGCCGACTACCTTCCCCCTTCCTATGATGTGCGTCCCTTCGATCTGGAGTACGGCGTGAAGGTCCGCGGCGGCTGGAGGATCGATTTCAGCGGCGGCCTGATGGCGAGCAGCCTGGTCGATCACAGCTTCAACCTCAGGGATTCGCTCGGGTTCAAGTCGATCATCCAGAATGATCCCGATGCGATCAATTACGGTCCCGGCGCGCTCATGCACTTCTATCACAAGTCGTTCATGCTGGGTGGGAACCTCGGGGTGATGCTCAACAACTCCTCGCGGCTTCAATATCTGGTGGGGGGAAGCGTTCTGCTGGGAGATCATCAGCGGCTCTGCCTGAACGGCGGCATGACCTTCGGCCAGGCCAATCGTCTCGCGGCGGGATATGAAACGGACCAGATCCTGATCGGCGCCAACGCCAATCTCATCACCCCCCCTGTCGTGGAGAAGCTCGATATAGGATGGTACGCCGGCATCAGCTACAACTTCACGGCAAGCAGACAGAACCAGTAGCCCGGTTCCGACCGGCGCGGCTCCACGGCCGCAATACAGAATATCGCAGCCCCGATCCCCCGCCGGGAGGTCGGGGCGCGTCGTTAGAACGGGCACGCCGGAGAGGAGATCGCAGTTGAAGCTGTAACAGGTTCGGGAACCAGTCGTATGTTGGGCCCCCAAACACGAAACCTTCATGGCGAGCGACGACGATGATGGCACATACAACCGGCGAACAGGCCGAGGGCGGTCCCGCGGGAAACGAAGCTCCGAAGAGAGACGAGGCTCCCCGGAAACCGCGCTGGACACGGAGGTTCTTTCTCACAACGCTCGGCATGCTGGGACTTGGAGGAGGTTCAGTGGCGGCATTCGGACATAAGTTCTCGGTCCCCGGCTACAAGGGACCGATCTCCGATCACTTCAACGGCAGCGAGTTCTTCAACCCCGGCTCCTCCGGCGCGAGCGGGTTCACGGATCTGATCCGATGGATGACCAACCGGCAGCCGGGATACTGGCCGGAGTACGTTCATGTCGATCCGGCTCCACCGCAGCAGCAGCGTGTGGAGGATCTGCGGATCACCTTCGTGAACCATTCCACCATGCTGATCCAGATGAACGGGTTGAACGTGCTGACCGATCCCGTCTGGTCGGAGCGGATCAGCCCGGTGAACTGGGTCGGCCCGAAGCGGCATCGTCCCGTCGGCATCCGGTTCGAGGATCTGCCGCCGATCGATCTGATCCTCCTCAGCCACAATCATTACGATCATCTCGACGCTCCCACGATGATCCGCCTGGCCGAAACCCACAAGTCACGACTCTACACCACGCTCGGGAACAACGCCTATCTGGAAACGATAGGAATCCACAAGGCGGTCGACATGGACTGGTGGGATGAGGTCTCGCTGGGAGGAGGGTTCACGCTGACCTGCGTGCCGGCATGGCATTTCTCCAACCGCGGACTCTTCGACAGGAACACGACTCTGTGGGGAGGCTTCGTTCTACAGGGACCGGGAGGGACGGTCTATTTCGCCGGGGACACCGGGTTCGGGCCGTTCTTTCACGACATCGCGCGGAAGTTTCCCGAGATCCGTCTGGCGCTGCTGCCGATCGGAGCGTATCGTCCCCGGTGGTTCATGTCGCCCGTACACATGGGACCTGACGAAGCGGTCGAGACGCATCTGATCCTGAAGCCGCACCGGAGCGTCGGCATCCATTTCGGCACCTTCGCACAGGCCGACGACGGCGACACGGAGCCTGTGGAGCTGCTGAACGAAACGCTCGACAGGAAAGGGATCGCCCGCGACAGATTCCGGGCGCTGGCGAACGGGGAGTCGTGGGATATCGACAGAGCGTAACTCCGGACGGTGTCTACTACATCGTGATGCCTCTTACTATTCACTCACATTCCATCATCGGGGCGATCGACCGTACTCGATCAACGACGATCACTATGGCAGCATCTACCTCTCTTCGGGCTCTCGCCCTATCAGCCTCCACCCTTGCCCTCATGCTCGTCTCCGGCTGCGGAGACGACCCTGTCTCCTCCACGCCTGAAGGGACACCGCCCGGCGTCGGCTCCATCTATCGTTTCACGATGCCGGGAAATACGGCGGGCTCCCTCGACACGCTGACGATCAGCGTGACCGGAGCCGGCGGAACGATGTACGGCAGAACCAACGTCGTCTCCACCGCTTCCAGAATTTCGTCCGATGACAGCGGGGGGAATCCGGTGTTTTTCATCTATGAATCGAACGGCGATCTTTCGATCTATATCGAGGGACAGAGGAGCACGCATTCCGGTGTGGCGTATTTCGAGTCCCCTACGACCTGGATCACCTATCCCTTCGGCAGCAGGAAGGGGGAAACGGAGGTCGTGAAGTTCGACACTACCGGGGTCATCGACGGCAAGAGCGTCGGCTTCTCGGTTCGTCATACCGTCCAGTACGTCGGGACCGAGGATCTGACGCTGAATGGGGAGACACTGACGGCGCACAAGATCGTGGAGAAGATCCGCCGGACCGATACCGAAGCCAGCCCCGCTCGCTCCTATACGGCCGAGTACACGAACACCTACTGGTATTCTCCGAAGATCAAGTTCCTGCCGAGGATGATCAACAGGCGGACTGATGATAACGGGAATGTGAATGAATCGCAGCTCGATCTGCTCGATTATACGCTGAAGTAAGGAAGCGTCTGGCAGAACAGGGTGCGGAGTCCCGATATATCGCTACATATGACATCCGGGTCTACGATACGAGCAAGCGCGATGAAGGCCCGCGGATCGGTGTCCGCGGGCCTCGCCGCCGTTGCGACAATGGTTCTCCTCTCCTGCGGTAATCAGGCGAAGGAACGACCCGTCGCAGCACCGTCGCACAACCGTGCCGACATCGTCGACACCTGCGAGAACCCCGACGCGGCCCCGGCCTGCTGTTTCCGCGACATCCCCTCCGACCCGACCCCGGTCATGACGATCGCCGGCGACTCCGAGCCCGGCGCCCGGCTGGAGATCACCGGCACGATCTATTCGGACGACGGCCGGACACCATATCCGGGCGTCGCACTCTACGCCTACCACACCGACACCACCGGCCGCTACATCCCCGACGCCGACGACCGCGGAGTGCAGCGTTTCCACGGCAGACTCCACGGATGGTGCACGACAGGCCCCGACGGCCGCTACACGATCCGGACAATACGCCCCACGCGCTATCCGCAGAGCACGACTCCCGCCCACATTCATGTATGGGTCATGGAACCGGGGGGCGGCATCCCCTATTACGTCAACGACATCGTGTTTGCGGACGACAAGTTCGTCAACGAAAGATATCGTGCTATGGCAGAAAGAGGAATTGGTGGGGATGGGATCGTGGCGCTTACGGCGGGTGAAGATGGTGTTTTAAGAGGGGTAAGGGATATGAAGCTGATGCGTTGATGGAACGCCCCAGCTCTCTCGATCACAGAGCCTTACATCGTGACGAGATATGTATCGCCTCGACATGTTGGCCCGGAATACGATCCCCCTACTCCGGCAACCACTGATACCCCAGCCCGAACCTGAACCCCACGTAATACTCCCGCCACTCCGCGTCCCGCACAACCGTGCTGAGCGGGGCCGATACGAACGCCTCCACGAAGAATGTGCCGACCGCCGCGGAGAAGTTCCAGCCGAGACCGACGTCGATCGCCGTGCGGAAACGGTTGAGCTCGGAGAGACGGCCCGCCTCCATCACCGTGACGGTGTCGGAACCGTTGCCGTAGCGGAGCTCGTCCTTCACGTTCGCTATCTGCATGTACTGCGTCGCCTTGCTGGAGACCGCGAAGCCGGCGCTGGCCGCGGCATGAAGGTAGTAGTACGATGAAACGGACATCGCATCCCATTCCAGGAAGACCCCATAGAAGGGGATGTTGAAGCCGACGCTTCCGGAGAGGAGATACTGCTCCAGATGGAGAACGCTCACCTCCTTCAGCGGACGCTTCAATCCGCTCAGCGTCAGATAGCTCCGGGTGGTGTCGTTGGAGAAGATCATGCCGTCCACGATCGAGAGTCTGGCGTCGCCGCGGAGGATCAGCGGCATAGGAAGACTGAACGTGTAGGAGAGGCCGTACTCCCCGTACGACGTGAAGGGATAGCCGTCGTCGGCGACCTCGTCGGAGTTCGGTTTCAGGATATCCTGTTCGTTGGACTCGAACGGATTTCTCCAGCCGAACGGTGCGGTCGTCGGCACGAACGATCGTGACCTGATAGAATTCCCCGCGTCGTACACGTTCGAGTAGAGCACCGGGAAGGTGAGCGAGAGACTCTGAGCCGGTGAAGCCTGCGGGAACCATCCGTGGGAGTATTTCCCGAAGAGATCGCTCTCCGGGTCGTACCCTTCCGGGTCGAGCCCCAGATCCTTCCATAAGGAATCCTGCCGCGACTGCCATAACGAATCCTCCCGCGCCAGGGTCGCCGAATCCTTCGGAGCGTTCGCGGCGGAGTCCTGCAGCACCCGCCAGACCGAATCGCGCCGGGCCTGTGCGGTCGAATCGATCGATTCGCGATAGAGCGAGTCGGTCTTCGCCTGCTGGATGGAGTCCTGGCGCGCGCGTGCCGCGCGTATGCTGTCGCGCCTGAGGCGCGGGTTCGGTCCGCGCCGCTGCGCCTGGGCATCCTCGACACAGAGGAGCGTCAGAACGATCATCCCGAGCAGAACCGTCAGACGCCGCATCCAGATCCGATGCGTCGCCGAAGCATCCCTTTCCGATCCGCGAGAAAAGAGATTCCGTACCCGTATGCTCATCGGATTACATGCATTGGTTGAAAGGCGTCCCCGGTGTTCGTGTTCAGCCGGGCCCAGTAGACCCCCATGGCGACGTCGTATCCCGGAACGAGCGTGATGAGATGGACTCCCGCCGGCTTCACCCCCTCCTCCATCACTATCACCTCCTCCCCGGCCGGATTGTAGATAATGAACCGCACAAGCGACTGTTTATCGATACGATATGTCCAGGTCGTGGAGCTCCCACGGATCACCGGGTTGGGATAGTTCTTCTCCAGCGTCGCGTAGCGCACGTACGGCAGCGGGGTTCCGATCGAGGTCGTCGTGATCGTCCCGAGGGCGGGAGGCGCCGAAACGTCGTCGACGCGAAGATCGCGGAACGAGACGGTGGTCACCGAGTCGAACCCGGCCAGCGCCTCGCCGGCCAGATGGAAGATCGTGTCGAGACCGGGACGCCCCGCAGACCGGGGGAGGATCGTCACGGAAAAGGTGTAGGTGGAATCGGTGAGGCGCCTGAGTTCGGAGGCGACGACGGAGTCGCTTCCCGCCGCCGTGAACCGCTCCGGGAAGAAGACCGTCGGGTTCCCGAGCAGGAATGAACCGGCGATAGTAACCGGCTCGAGCGAATCGATCGTGCCGAGATATCGGACCGGGAGCCTGACCTCCTCCCCCACGATTCCATGAACGTCGGAAACGGAGATCTGCGCCCGCACGCTCCCCGAGGCAAGCGTGAGCAGCAATATCGCAAGCGGAAGGAGCCGCGCCCGAAGGCGTCGGGCACGCGCGCCGCGGAAGTTCGATCGATCCAAAGGGGGTTGGAAACGCATCATGGAGGTTATTTCGCTACGATCACGAATTCGGTTCGCCTGTTCTTCCGTCTGTTCTCGTCGGAGCTGTTCGGCACCAGCGGCTGCGACTCGCCGTATCCCACCGAGGTGAGACGCTTGCGCGGAACGCCCATCCCCACAAGCTCCTCCAGCACAGCCTCGGCACGACGCTCGGAGAGCTTGCGGTTGTAGTCCTCCCCTCCCTGATCGTCGGTGTGCCCACGCACCTCCAGCGCGATCGAGGGGTTGGCGAGCATCACATCGGCCATGTTCCGGACGAGGGGAGTCGACTCGGGACGGATCGTTGCCTCGTTGTAGTCGAACTCGATATTCACGAACACGATCGTTCCGACCGGATCGAACGGCGTAAGGACCGAACGGTCGTAGACCCCGTGATCGATCATGTTCCGCCGCCCCAGCTCCGGGATGTCGAGGCTTACCTTCGCCGTGTGGACCCCTTCGCACTCCGGCGGACGATAGGTGATCTTGTAGTAATTGTTCAGACTACGATAGATATCGGCGAAGACGTAGATGAACTCCCGCTGCGAGAACATCCTGTAGAACCGGCCCCCCGTGTACGTGGCCAGGTTTTTCAGGATATCCTCCTCGGCCAGACCGTAGGCGACCGTGTAGATCGTCACGCGATTTTCCCTCGCCAGCCGATGGACCGCTTCCACGGTCGAATCGGAACTGTTGTCGCCGCCGTCGCTGAAGAGGATGATCGCCCGGCGGAAGCTCGACGGCGAGCGGGAGACCTCCCGGATACCGGTGACCGCCGCGTCGTACACGGCCGTGCCGCCGCCGTAGCCCGCCAGCCCGTCCACCTGAAACTGGTTGCGGAAGAGCGCGCTGTCGGAGGTGAGAGGGACCTCCACCTTCATGGTGGATGTGAACTTCACCGCCGCGATCTGATCCCCCGGCTTGATCACGGTCAGCACCTTCTTGACGGCCTCCTGCAGTCGTCGCGCGACCGGCTCGGTCATCGAGGGGGAATGGTCCAGCACGAAGGCGAGCGCGTACGGTTCACGCCGATCCTGGCGGACCTCGACGACGCTGAAACTGTCGATCGGCACCGCGGTTCCCCTGCATGAATCGGTCAGGGTACGCCAGTAGTCCCGGTACGTCCCCTTCCCCGCGAAATGGGGAGGAGCCAGCCCCATGACGAACCTGCCGCTGGTGTCGTAGACGAACGCGCGAAGCTCCACTTCGTTGGGATATCTCGCGTCGCTGATCGAACGTATCTCCATATCGATCGGCGCGCCGCCGCCCGGCCCTGCCGTTCCCTCCGTCGATGTTCCCGAGGAGGTCCCGGAACTTCCCTCCCCCGCACGACCGATCGCGTTCAGATCGATCCTGTCACGATACTGTTCGAGGAGCGCGCCGAGCTGCACGGTCGAGGTCATGTAGACCGGTCTGCGGCCATCCTCGGGGAGCACCTCCTCCACCTTCCGCTCGATCTGATGCGGAAGACAGGATGCCAGCATCGCGCAGAGCGCCGCGGCGGGGTAAAGGAAACGGGGTAGAGGTCGAATGTTCATCGATGCTTCATGAAGCGTGCATACGGTACGGAGAAGGGCGTTGCCGGAGGATCGAACGACGGAGCCCGGGACGCGCGCGAACGCCGCCGAAGCGGCCTCCCCGAAGGCGCATCCCCAATTTACTCGATCCGCTGCTTGTCGTGAGAGGAGACATACCGAAATTTGCGGTCGCGAGTTGCACTCGTTTCGTCGACGTCGTGAGCGCCCTGTTGCGGCGCTTCGAGCCGATCGCGACGACCGGGTTTAACGACATATCGCACCCGACGTTCATTTCATCGCAGACAACCGGCAAACGCCATGATCGATCCGAAGACGCTTCCCTCCACCTCCTGTATCGTCTGCAACGAGCCGAAAGAGGGATCGGCGATGGTCCCCGGCGCTCTGGTACGACCCGCGCTCGCCGAGTTCATAACGAAGGAGTTCCCCGCCTGGACCCGCAGCATGCCGATCTGCACCGATTGTCTGAACAGGTTCCGCACGGAGTTCGTACTCGACGCGCTCAAGGAGGAGACGGGGGAACTGAGCGAACTCAACGCGCAGGTGGCCCGATCGTTGCGCGAGAACGAACTGATGTCCGCCGATCCGGGGAAGCTGTTCGAGGGAAGGCTCACGCTCGGAGAGCGGATCGCCGACAGGGTGGCGATGTTCGGCGGGAGCTGGAGGTTCATCATTCTGTTCGGCGGGATCATCGTCGTATGGACCGCGACGAACACGGTCCTGGCGCTGGGGGCGTTCGATCCCTACCCCTTCATTCTTCTGAACCTGCTGCTGAGCTGCCTTGCCGCGCTGCAGGCGCCGGTCATCATGATGAGCCAGAACCGCCAGGAGGCGAAGGACAGGATGCGGGGCGAACACGACTACCGCGTGAACCTGAAGGCCGAACTGGAGATCCGCCAGCTCCACGACAAGATCGATCTGCTGCTGACCCACCAGTGGCAGAAGCTGCTGGAGATCCAGGCGATCCAGATGGAGATGATCAGGGAATCACGACAGGAAGGGACGCGTGGGGAAGGGGGATGAACGAAGAGAGGCGGGGGGATGATCCCTCCGCCTTCTCATATCGGATCATGATTATACTCAGCCTATGCGGAGGGCTGGCTTCTGACCGCCGTGACGTCGAAGATGATCCGCACGTCGTCGGAAATCAGGTCATCCGGGGCGCCGGGATAGACCAGTCCCCAATCCTTCCGGTTGATCTTGAAGTCGGCGTTCGCGGTCACCTCGTTTTCCGAGACATTGACCTTCGCCGGGAAGGTCACGCTCTTGGTGACGCCGTGCATGGTGAGATTGCCGGTAACGCGATGGGTGGCCCCGGAGGTGTCTCCGGTGAGCTTCTCGAAGCTGCTCGCCTCGAACGTCGCGCCGGGGAACTTCTCGACGCCGAAGAAATCGTCGCTCTTCAGATGCCCGGTCAGATTATCATCGTCCGCCCAGATCGTCGTGGCGTCGATATTGATCCTGGCGCCCGTGACGTTTCCGTTGTCGACGTTGACCGTGCCGTTGACCCCCCGGAACCCGCCGTCGTGAGCCCTGGTGACTTTCGCGGCCTTCCATCCCACCTTGCTTCGCGACGTATCGATCGCGTAGGTCCCTCCGGTCGCCTGCGCCACGTCGACCGCCTCACCGGTCTTCGCCTTGGGGGCATCCCCAACGTCTCCACATGCCGCCGCTGCGGCTGCCAGCAGCAGTGCCAGCGCTCCCATTCTGATTCGATCGATCATTCTACTAGTCCTCCTGTCGATTTTTTCGATACCGTCTACAACCCATTTGACTGAGCATACGTTCGATGACGAACAAGTCAGAAACATGTTTAAACACATAGCGACGGTTCTTCCGGAACGGTTCCGCGACGGCCGGTGAAACCGTATGTTCGTGTCGTCGGAGCATCCGTCATGATGCCGACTCCCTTCAGGCAACGCTCATTTCGGGATTTCCTCATGAAGTCGCATCTTCGAACCCTTCTGACCGCACTCCTGCTGACAGCCTCGGCGGCGCCGGTCGCGGCTCAGAACTTCAGCCCCGGTGTCCGTGTGAACACCGATCCTCCCGGAACCCTTCAGACCTCCCCCTTCATTGCCGTCGACCGATCCGGCGCGATCTATGTCGCCTGGACCGAGGCGATCGAGCCGGACGGGAACATCATCATGGTGGGGCGCTCGACCGACAGAGGGGTGACGTTCACGAAGTCGCGGGTGCAGACGCAGACCCCGGTTCTCTCCGGGATGCAGCGGGGAGCACGGATCATTGTGGATGGGAAAGGGATCGTCCATCTGGTGTGGCAGCCGGCGACGCTCAGCGCGGACGTCCTCTACACACGCTCGACCGACAGCGGCAGGACGTTCGCCCCGCCGATCGACGTGACGGCCGACTCGGGACGACACAACCAGGATTTCCCGAGCATCGGGGCGGACTCGATCGGCAATATCTATATCGCATTCGTTGACGACCGGGAGGAACGGAACAAGATCTCGGCCCACACGCAGATCTACATGACCCGCTCGACCGACGGGGGCCTCTCCTTCGCTCCCCCCGGGCGGATCAGCTCCATGCCGAAGGGACGGGGAGGATCGTGCGACTGCTGCAACACCGACATCGCCCTCTCCCCCGAAGGGAACGTCTTCGTCTCCTTCCGGAGCAACATCGACAACAATCGCGATATATGGATCGCCCGGTCGCTCGACCGCGGAGAGACCTTCACCACGATCCGCGCCGCAAGCGAGAACTGGAAGCTCAACGCCTGCCCGATGACCGGCTCCTCGATCGTCCTCGACCGCGAGGGGACGGCCCATGTCGCCTGGCGCGATTCACGCCCGTCGTCGGAGGGACGCGACTTCATCTTCTACACCACGCTCCGCGCCGGCGATTCCCTCTGCGCTCCCGACAGAAGGATCTCCGCCACCCCGAGAAAGAGCAACTATCCCTCGCTCGCGGTGACGGCGAACGGGAGAGTCCTCTGCGCGTTCCAGGACGACAGGGACGATCCCGCCGACATCCTCCTGGTCGGCTCCGGCGACGGCGGCGAGACGTTCGACGCGCCGAAGCAGCCGGGGGCCGACAAAGGTATGTCGCGGCAGGAGCTTCCGCAGCTCGCCACGGCGCCGAACGGAGATCGCTATCTGGTCTGGCAGGATAACAGCAAGGATGAGGGGGATATCTTCTTTGCGGCCGATACCACCTCGTCGGAAACCGGGACCTCGGCCGTCGCGACGGAGGGGATACGATCGGAACCGGGACTGGAGCCGCCGGCGCCGAACCCGGCCGACAGGTATACGATAATCCGATACTTCATCCCCGAAGGCGTTCGCCGGGATAAGGCGCTCCTGACCTTCCACGATATGCTCGGCCGCCCGGCGTCGGCCCCGATCCCCGCCGATTCCCGTCCGGGATCGCATGAGGCACGGATCGACTGTTCGACGATTCCCGCCGGTTCCTACAGGTGCGTCCTTACCGTCGACGGCCGCAGCATATCGCAATCGATTATCGTGAATCGATAGATATCCCCTTATTCCGCGAAGAACTTCAGCACCGGTATGCCGGCCTTGCAGAACTTCAGGAGGGTCTCGGGAAGATCGGGGCTCGTGATCTGATCGACGGTGAGGGGCTCGCCGAAGACCCACTCCTTCATCCTGATCCGATCGGCGGCGGGATGATCATCCGGGTAGCCCTGCGGCATCCTCCTGAGCGATTCGCCGGTGACCCCCTTGGGAAACACCCCGGTGAACGACCTGCTCGTCACGAGCTTCTCCAGCTTCTCGTAGTCGGTCGCGATCTTTTCACGTGTCCGCTTCACCAGCGGGGAAGGGGGCATATGCAGTCCGCCGCCGCAGAAACTGCTGATCCCCTTCGCTCCCTCCGGTTCGAACGCGAAGTACATTCCCATCCATTCATCCTTCGCCGCTCCCTCCATTGTGAACGCTATGCCGATATGCGTTTTGTAGGGAGACTTGTCCTTGGAGAACCTGATGTCGCGGTTGATACGGAAGAGCGACCGTTTCTGATCGGAGATCAGCGGCAGGTCGTGCTCGGCAAAGAGCATCGCCATGCGATCGACAAGGGAACGGCACGGGGAGCGGAGGTCGGACTCGTAGTCGTCACGATGTTCCTCGAACCATTCCCTGGTGTTGTTCTTTCTGAGGCCGTGGAGAAATTTGAACGTCTCGTCGGTCAGCCCCTCGAAGGGAGGACCGATCTCTGGAAGCGCGGGTCTCTTCGCCATGATGTTTGTGATATTAGCTCCCGGAACGATATACGCGCGCCCGGGGGGGGGCGACGGCGCGGCGTTGCAAGCGGAGAGGGAAACCGGGGGATCACGGCAGAGGGCGGAAGACGAACAGATCGATCTCCTCCGTCACCGGCGCCCCGTTCGATCCTCCCAGATCGTTCAGACAGTGCTCGCGGAAGCCCCGCAGTCCCTCCTCGAACTCCCGGTCCGTCAGCTCGTGCAGACTGGACATCCCGCGCATTGCGATCTTCCGGTAGTAATCCTCCGGATCTTCCGCGAACCTCTGCACGACCGTCTCACGGCGAACGAGCCCGAACCCGTTTCCTTCCATGAGATCGACAAGATCATTGTGCGAGGGAATTCTCCGTTCGTCGACGGCGAGCGCCGCCGGGAAGAATCGTGTCCAGGGGAAGGAGCGGAGACGTTCGCTCGTCACCATCCTGATCATCAGGCGACCGCCGGGAGCAAGCACGCGACGTATCTCGCGGCACGCGGCCTCTCGATCCGCGATATGATGGATCACCATCGACATGAAGACGACCTCCACGCAGGAGTCGGGGAGCGGGATCGCCTCCGCGGAGCCCCGCAGCAGTTCGGCCTCCTCCCCCACGACCTCGCGCGCCGTTCCCAGCATTCCGGCCGAGGGATCGACGCCGTAGACCGCTGCATCGAACCGGCGGCGGAGAGACGCCGTGAACCGCCCGGTCCCGCAGCCGAGATCGAGCAGGGCGCGGACGCCCCCCTCGGGAAGATTACGCTCGACCGCATCCATCCACCCCTTCAGGACCTCCGGCCCCAGACGGCGGGATTCGCCGTAGCGGAGGTGAATGTCGGTATCGTCGTAGTCGAAACGGTTCATGTCGGTCGATCATCGGGAAAGGGTCCCCTTCTACGGAAGGGCTCACCCCAGAAAGCGCTCCATCGCGATAACGATCTTCTCCATGCCCCGCACCGAGGCCGCCACATCCCCCTCGACGTTGAGTCCGTGGTTGGCCCCCTCCAGCAGAAGGCACCTCCCTCCGGTCGCCTCCGTCACCTCGTCGATGAGCGCGGGATCGTAATGCGCGTCGGCGGAGCCTATGACGAAGAGGGAACGGTTCCGGCACCGAACGATCGCCGAGCGAAGAAGATCTTCCCGCAGCAGAGGTGTGAGCCAGACGCATTCGGCGGCGGCGAGACGGGGGTCGGTCACGAGGAGATGGACCATCGCCATCGTCCCCAGTGACTTGCCGATCAGCGTGATCCTGTCGTAGTCGCGCTGCGCGAGCGCCGCGTTGCAGGCCGCGGTGGTATCCTCCGTGAGCCTGGCGCGGCGTTCATCACGGGAGATATCGGCAAGCTCCGGCCGGGAATAGTCGTAGTTCACGGCCAGGAGATCGGCTCCCATCGTGAGAAGGAGGTGCGAGGGATAATGAAGGCCGGGAAGAACGGCGGGGTAGGCGAAACCGGGAAGAACTATCGAGACATGACTCGTCTCCGCGTCATGACGGATAAAGGTGTTCGGAACAGGCTCCCCCCCGAAGCCCTGAATATCGAGCGTCTGCGGCATAATTCTCCGGAATGGCTCCCGCTCCCGATTGCGGCGGAGCGGTATGCCGGTATCGAATCCTTTCCGGAGAACGCCGCGTGTCGGTTGCGGACTCTACCGGAAGCGAAAGGTGATCGCCGATCTGCTTCCCGACTGTATCAGACGTCTGTTGACCTCCTCGCCGCCGGCGACAAGGGCGGCGAGCTGTTCTCCGCACCGTTCCTGGAACTCGTTGCAGTCAGGTATCTCTATCGCAAGGAGCTCCCCGTGGCGGAGCACGATTCCGCCGCAGGCATCGGTATCGACGTTCGGGTCGGCGAAGCGGGCGACGCGATCGATCCAGTCCGCCATCGTGCCGGTATACTTGTCCGGGAAGCAGAACTGTACCTTGACCTGCTGATGAAACGTCACCCAGTCGATGATGTTCTCGGTCTCAAGCGTGATTTTCTTCATACGCGTGGAAATAACGACCGAACCGAAGGTCTCGCATCGGAGGTGGCAAGTCGATACCGAGCCGGTCCAATACTGTGATGTTACTTGAATCATGGAGCGGGAAAACAGACCCGCTTCCGTCGGCGCCGACAAAATACGGCAACGGAACTTCCATTGCAGCAGGAAATTCTTCTGCCGTCCAAGGTTCAGCCCCCCCGACCCGCCGTCTCGTCGGCCGGGACGTCGATCCGACTGAGGGAGTAGCAGATCCGTTCCTCCGAGTCGTCCTCCCTTTCCCTGTACGGAAGACCGAAGTAGGCGCAGAAACGACGCATCGTCTCACGATCGAGCAGGGAGTGCTTCGAGGTATGCCCGTGACGAAGTTCGGGGATCCCCTCCTCGACCGTCAGCGGCTCCCCGTGCGCCTCCGTCCATCTTCCGTTCTCGTACCGCAGGGTCCGTTCCCGGCGTCCCTCCTCGTACAATCCGAGATAATGGAGCGACCCTCCCTCGGCCTCGACCTCCATGGCGACGATGACGATCGATTCAAGCCGCTTCGAGATGTAGGCCGCAAGCTCTTCAACGGGTGAGATCGTGTTGTAATAGATCGTCTGCCATCCGGGAGGAGAGGATGTGAGCACGAGCAGGGTGAGATCGGTGTCGAGCGAATCGAGCGGCACCCGGCAGGTCTCCGGATTGTAGATATGCTGCCGCTCGACACGGGTGACCGCCGCGTCGTCGCTGAAATAATCGGTGAGGATATCCATCAATCCCGCCCGGTCCCCCGTCTTGACGTGTAGCGCCAGGTATGCGGCCGGTGACATCATGTCGTCGCTCTTCATCATTGCGATCCGATTGGTGAGGGTTGTTCCGTTTTGCGGCAGATGCCGTCCCCCTTCAGAACAGCGGGAACGCTCCGGGAGTTCATGAAGGAGGGTTACGGAGGATCGGATCGGAGGGCGCCGCAACCTGGGGGCCCCTGTTCCGTAGGGTCCGGGGGTCGAGCAACATGAACATCAAATCGGACGAACGTACATGAGCAACAAGGCATTCATCGAGGAGATCGAGATCAGCGGTGACGCGCTGCTGGGGAAGATCAAGTCTCTGGTTCACGAAGGGAATATTCGACGGATCATCATCAAGAACGAGAACAACGAGCCGGTGATCGAGATCCCGCTCACGCTCGGTATCGTCGGCGCGGCGATCCTGCCGGCGTTCGCCGCCATCGGCGCGCTTGCGGCGCTCGCGGCCAAGTGGAAGATCGCGGTCGTCAAGGAAGGTGAGCCCGTGGAAACAGCGACGGAGACGACGGTGGACATATCGTAACGAAGGATCGCGATCCTTCAGAGACGACGAAGCTCCGGAGAAGCGTACGATTCCTCATGAAGAGAGGAACGGACGACTCCTCCGGAGCTTCGTCTTTTATTCATGTCATAACACGAGCATTATGAGCGCCTCAGCGTTCTACCCGGATGGCCTGCACGCTCCGCCGTGTCTCCGTTTCCAGCACGATGAAGTATACGCCGGCCGGCAGATCGGAGGCGTCGAACTCCACGGCATACGAACCGGGGGAGGCGTTCCCCTCCGCGAGCGTCCGGACCGTTCCTCCAAGGGCGTCGGTCAGGAGCAGAAGGGTTCGGCCGTTCTCGATCAGATCATATTCTATCGTACCGGGTCCGCCGATCGGGTTCGGTCGGCTTCCCTTCAGCAGCGCCGTTCCCTCGCGTGAGAAGAGGCGGGGATCGCCGTCGCGGCAGACCCCTTCAAGAAGGAACCGGCCGGGGATCTCGAGGAGCATGGCGTTTCCACCGACCATCGCCGATTTCTCGAACGTCAGCGCCGTCGTCGTATCGCGACCGAGCGCGGCACGGAACGGCAGAAGCATCTCGATCGTATCGGCTCCCGCGGCGGGCCTGAAGGTAAGCGGGACCAGACGTTCACCCCCTTCAACGACACCGATCGGAGTCGGAGCTACCGGCAGCAGCAGCGAGGCGTCGAAGCGGAGCACGGCCGTCACTTCGGTCACCCCCGCCTTCATGAGCAGGGGGAGGTTCCGGAGAATAATCGGGATACGAACAATCTCTCCCGGCGCCGCGCTCACCTCCGGAGCCGTGAGGGTCGCGGCGGCGGGGTCTCCCTCACGGCGTCCTCTCAGCCGCAGTTCCACGGTCCGGCCGCATCCGGGGTCGGCGAGGAGATGGAGCGTGTCGGGACGTTCCCCCGCCTCCGCACCGGCAAATCGTATCGTGACCATGGAGGATTCCCCCGGACCGGTCACAGAAGGAACGACAGCGTCGATCACGAACGGGCCTATCGTGATCGGCACGTTCCAGGTCAGGGGAACGGTGCCGGTGTTGGTCAGGGTCAGCGTCTCGGTCGGCTCCTCGCCCGGAACCACCGTGCCGAAATCTATATCGGAACGAGAGATTGCCATCCCGGTCGTCCCGGCGGCCCCGGTCAGCGGTATCTCGGTGCGGCCTTCGGCGGCGTTCATCGCGTTCGAGGTCAGGACCAGCCTCGTGCTCTTCGGTCCGAAGGTCGTCGATCGCATCCGGACCACGATCACGCCGGTATCCCCCGAATAGATCGTGACGGGGAACTGAGATCCGGGGAAGGAGAATTCGGCGGAGTCGGCGCCGCTGAACGAGCCCTCGGTGATCACAAGCTTGCTGAGCCCCGGATTGGCTGCACGAATCATCGTATCACGATAATCCTGACAGAGCATGACGATCTCCGGCGCGCCGATCGCCGCGATCTCCGGACGCACCCCCTCGCCGAAGAGCTCGGCGACGGCGGGCGAGCCCTCACCCGCGAACTCGAACGCGATGCTCCCGCTGGTCCGTCCGGCGGCGACCGGAGAGAAGCGGAGCGACATGAGGTGCGTCCCCTTCGCCGGTATCGTGAAGGAACCGCCGCCGGTCGTTATCTCGAACTGAGAGATATCGGGTCCTCTCATCGCCGTGCCGGTGATCGTCAGCGGAGTCGTTCCGGGATTGCTGAGAAGAAGAACGTTCAGAGTGTCGCGCGAGGAACCGACCGGAACGATCCCGAAATCGACAAGCTTCGCGAGCACGGCGATCCTGGGGGTCGTCGCCGTGCCGAAGATCCGGGAGCGGAGCGTATCCCCCGGCACGAAGACCTCGATCGTCGCGCTGAACGATCCGGGCGCGGTCGGCTGGAATCTGAATTTGACGGGAGCCCCTTTCCCCGGCACGACCGGCTCCGGTACCGCTCCGGGAGAGACGGAGAAGCTTCCGCTCCCTCCTGTGATCCTGATCGAGTCGACGGCGAGCGGCCATGTGCCGTTGTTGGAGAGGAAGTCGACCACCACCGAATCACGCCCGTTCCCGAAGGGGACCGTCCCCATGTCGACGTCGACCGTCGCCCCCTGCGGTTTCACGATCGACCAGACCGCATCGGAGGTGTCGGGCCTGCGGACGGAGACGTTCGGGTCGAGAATAACGGCGGCAACCAGGCGGTCGAGCGTGTACCCTCCGATCAGAACCCGTGAGCTTCCGGGCTGATGCTGGAGGAACCGGATCAGACCGGGCTGCATCGCAGTATATCGCTTCACCTCGGCTCCGGTCGTCATATCGTACTCGGTCACGGGCGTCTTCTCCCCGCCGACCAGAAGCTTCCCGCCGGTGGCGTCGAATGAGACCGCGTTGATCCGATCGAAGTCGCGGTTGACGATCTCGTACATCTGACCGCCGTTCGACGCCCGCCAGACATGGACCCGCTCGACGTGCGACGAGGCGATCATCGATCCGTCACGGGAATATCGCAGATCGAACATATACTTCCCCTTCGGGACGAGCGTATGAACGATCGATCCGGCGGCCAGATCCCAGACGAGCACGGTCGCCTCGAACGTGGCGCTGTTCTGATATCCCGCCGCGAGATATTTCCCGTCAGGACTGAACGCGAGTTTCACGACGGCTCCCAGCAGCGGATCGGCCTTGAGCTCGGAGGCCGTCGTGTAGTCGGCCGCATTGAAGATCCTGACATGCGGGCCGCCGACGGCGATGAGCGAACCGTCCGGACTGTACTCGGCCGCGGTGACGACGCCAGTGAAGAGGGGATCGTAGATCTCCTTCAGCAGCTCACCGGAGTAGGCGTCCCATACCCGCACCCGTCCCACGTCGTCTCCGCTCAGAATCTTCTCACCATCCGGACTGAAGCTGCAGGTGTTCGCCGTCACGTTGCCGGCGGGGATCGTCAGCAGCTCGCGGGCGGTTTCCGACGCCCACACCTTGATCTTCCCGTTGGCCTCCGCTCCCACGACCCGCGCCCCCTCCGGACTGAACCGCCCCGCCACAAGCTCCTCGTTGTTGGCGAACGTTCTCGACAGGATCAGCAGATCCTCCCCCCCGGCCGAGGGATCACCGTACTGCGCGGCCCGCGCCAGGCAGAGGCTGCTTGGAGTCGGAGGGACACGCCACGGATAGGAGAGACCGACGGCGCTGTCGGCGATCCGGTTCCATGTGAGGCCGTTGTCGATGCTGTATTCCAGGCGGACCGGTTCATCCGGCAGCACGCCGCCCCAGGTTATCGTCGTATCGCTTCCGGCGAGAAAGGCCTCTCCTCCGTTCGGGGTCACGATGCGGACCGTGGGAGGGAGCTTTTCTCCCGGCGCGATATTCCCGCTGACGATCACGAATCGGGTCTCCCGATCGCATGCGTTCCAGGAGACCGTGTACTCGCCGATCGCGTAGTTGTCGTCGGTGGGAAGGAACCGGACGACCACCCTCTGGCTATCCCCTGCTGGAACGGTGAAGGGGGGGAGGGGGGAGACGACGGTGAAGCGCGGATCGGAGACGCTGATTCCCTGGACCTCCAGATCGCCGCTGACCGCGCGGACGAAAAATGACGTATCGCGAGGTGTTCCCGGAACGACATCCCTCATAATGTTCCCGCGCGGAGAGATCGCACCGCGTACCCTGGTGGTCGCAGGCAGAGTAAACTGGAACGAAGCCGACAGACCTTTCGAGGGAATCGACAGTTCCACCATCCTCGATGTATCACATTCGAGCGAGCTCTCCCACTCGATACGGCAGATCCGCGGAGTGACGCCGGCCAGGACCATGATCTGGCGGTAGACATCGCGCGCTTCCTCTTCCGTGGTGACCGAGCCGAAGCTCTCGCCGCCCGTTTGATGGGCGATATTGTCGAGAAGCTCCGTGGTCGGCATACCGAGGGTGACGGTATAGATCGTGATATTATATTTTAACGCCTCCGCAATGATCCTCTCCGTCTGCGGCATGAAGTTCGGCTGTCCATCCGAAAGGAAGATGAGCACGCGACGGTAGCGCCCCTCGCGCGCAACCAGGATGCCCCCCGCCACCGGATCGATGAACGCCGCGTTGTAGTTGGTGCCCCCCGAAGTGGTGAGCGTCGAGAGCGAGGCAAGGAGGGCCGGACGATCTGAGGTGAAATCCCTGTTGATCAGGTTGTTGTCGCTGAAGCTGGCGATCGCGCACTCGGAGAGCGGAGGCAATGCCTCTATCCAGGCCTCGGCCGCCGATCGCGCATAGCCCAGATTCGTACCGCTCATCGATCCCGATACGTCGATCATCAGCACTGAGGAGATTCCCTCCTCCTCCCCTTTATCTTCACACATGATCCCCCTGATCGGGCGCACGACCCCGTTCTCCGTGAGACGGAGATCGCCGACGGTAAGGCCGTTCAACGGTTCACCGCCTGTCGCCCCGGCGGCGCTGAACGTGGCGGAGAGGGTCGGGAAGGCGGAACGGTCGATTTCCGAGATCGCAAGCCACTGCGCGTTCAGGCCCGCGGGAAGAAGGAGCAGAAGGAAGAGGAGAACGAATCGCAATACGTACATCGTAGTATGAGAACAACATAAGCGGGAAACATATACGGGACCGCGCCGGCGAACCGAACGAAGACCTCGCATGGGAACGGCCCTGAATATAGGGGAGGAGAGGGATTCGAAAGGGGGTGAAAATAGCGCCGCTCATACGGCGACGAACCACGGCGGAAGCCGGACACTACGGCTCCCCGCGGCTCCGTGCATATCCCGGAACGAGATGAGCGCCATGTCCGGCCGGGAACCGGGGCTCCGTCCGGCACGACGGAGTCCGGCGGTCCGCCGCTACCTGCTGCGATCGAGGATGTAGCGGTAGTACGTCGTGCCATCCGGGCCGAGCCCGGCCAGTGTCATGGCTCCCGATCCGTCATCGAACCGGTGATAACTGTAGTCCCATCTCTGTACGGTACCGTTCCGTTTCTGCAACTCCAGCACCCCTTCCGTCGCCGTGAACTTCCCGGGACCGCTGGAGATCATCTCTCCACCGATCCTGAGATCCTGGTCCCAGGTGTCGTCTTCATGCAGATCGAGGTAGCCGGCGATGCAGATGCGCACGTTCGTGCTGTCAGAGGTCTTCATATCGACCATGCTGTATCGCCATCTACCGTACAGCTCCGGCGGTGCGGTCCCCTCCTGTTGCGCCACGGGCGTGTCGGCACACGAAGCCATGCATGCCGTCGCGCAGCAGATAAGAATGGAACGGAGTGTGGAGTAGCGTGACTTCATGGCTTACCTCCTGTGATTGAGTGAATGTTGTCTGCTCCCGCGAAACGTCGCGAGCCACAATCAGACGACACAACGTCCGTGCCAGGGGGCCATCGAAGGGGGGAGAGAGGGAGGAACCCCGCAAATCGGGGCCCTGAAGCGGGGAGCGGCCGTGAATCGTGACGATCTGTCGCCGCCCGATGCGCGGCCGTCACGAAAACGAAACGTCGCGGCCGCCGTGGAGCATCCTCCGCCGGCGGCCGCGACGCGATAGAAGACTGCTGCGACTATCGCTGAATCGTCATGCGAGCCGTCCGTGAACCGTCCGATGTCGCAACACGACAGAAGTAGGTTCCGTTCGGCAGCCCGCGCGTATCGATCGTGACCGACGAGCGGCCCGCTTCCAGCGTTCCGACGTAGGGACGCGCCACGGTCTCTCCCATCGGGTTCACCACGGTCACCTCCACTCCTGACGCGAGATCGAGGCCGATCTCCAGACGAACGTCTCCCCGCGTCGGGTTGGGACGAAGCTCCAGCATATTGAGAGAGGAGACGATGGAACCGGACCTGTCGACCCCGGTGCTCGCGTTGTCGTTGGTGAAGTCGAGGTAGCCGATCGATGTTCCGATATTCCACATCCGTACGCTGCCGGCGCTGGGGGAGGTGACTCCCGAGGAGATGACGGCGTTCGACTTGAACGTCGCGATCCCTTCCCACGATCCCCCGTCCGCGAAGCTGTAGACGATGCGACCGTCGTTCCCCATCACATAGAATGCGCTCTCGGCGGGATCGACCCCAAGGTGAACGGGGATGAGGGAGATCGTGGAGAAGTCGAAGTGATCCTTCACCCATGTCTCCCCGCCGTCGGTGCTGATCGCGACCCTGGGTCGCTCGAGAGCATCCCAGCCGCGATATATCAGGATTCCCGTGCGATCGTCTCGGAACGCGAGATGGGTGATGAAGACGCTCTCCCCCTCCACTACCGCTCTTCCATCCCACGTCGTCCCTCCATCCGTCGTTCTGTAGACACTGCCGTCCGAGGCGCCGAACCACCCCTTCTCCCCGATCCACGACACGGCGGAGCTGCCGAACCCGGCGAAGGGATCGGCGGCCTCCGGGGCCTGATCGATCTTCGACCATGTTCCGCCGCCGTTCGCGGTAAGGGCCACGCCCCATTTCCCGTCATGTGGAAGGCCGAGAGCTATCCCTCGGTTCGCGTCGAAGAAATGGATGCTCTGCACCGATCCGGTGATCGAGGAGAGATCTCTGTTCGTCCACGACTGCCCGCCGTTGACCGTTCTGAAGATGGTCGGGCCGGAGGCGGTGACGGCGCGCGTCGCGTCGAACGCATAGATCGTGCTGAGAGCCGTCGGGCTGATGAAGTTGTAGTTGACCGCCCCGTCGACCATACGGATGAACCCGCCGCCGAGTCCCGGAAGTTCACCCACCGCCCAGAGCACCTCCGGCGTCGGAGAGCTTCCGGCGTACGCGACGACCTCGCCCGGAAGAACCGGGACCACCATCGTGTACTTCTGCGGAACGTCGAAGTGATACGGGACCTGCAGCAGCTCGTAATCGGTGTAGTCGCCGCTGGTGATGGTGACGAGGATGTCGACCGACCCCTCGAACCACGTCTTGTTCTCCCGCGCCTGGATCGTCAGGTCGAGTTCGGTTTCGGCAAGCGAGGCGAGCGTGTCGAGCGTGAACGTCGTGGTCCCGATCGTCGCGCCGGCGTCGAGCGGACGGAGGGTGACGGTGGTTTTGCCGGCGGCCCCGAGGTAGTTCCGGAGGGAGAGCTTCATCTGCTTCGGATCGGTATCCGAGATGATTCCGTCGGTCGCGTCGATCGAGACATCGACCACGTCGATCCCCGGCACCGTGTTCGGATCATCCCCTCCACGGTTCATCTGGACCGCCATGTAGGCGTTGACCCGGCCGTAGAAGCGCGGGCGCTGCTGCGGGTCCTCGATCATGACGTCCTCCACGGTGCTCCGGATCTGCTGGGCGATCCGCCCCGGCTCCCAGTCGGGATGGAGCGACTTGATCAGCCCCGCGATCCCCGCCACCATCGGCGAGGCCATCGACGTGCCGCTCCATCCATCGGCCTGATACCCGCCGGTGACGGTGCTGAGGATGTCGACGCCGGGCGCGTAGACATGGGTCGTGACGCCGTAGTTGGTGAAGTCCGCCGAATGATCCCCCGTCCCCGTGGCGCCGACCGTGAGGACGTTTCTATAGGAGGAAGGATAATGCTTGAAGTTGTCGGTGTTGCTCGACTCGTTGCCGGAGGCGGCGACCACCAGCGAGCCCATCGCGGTGACCTGATCGATCACATCCTGCTCCGCCTGCGAGAAGCCTCCCCCTCCCCAGCTGCAGTTGATGATGTCGGCGCCCAGGGTCGCCGCGTAGAGGATTCCCTCATACCCTCTGAACATGTTCCCCTGGACGGCGTCCGATCCCAGCTTCACCGGAATCAGCCTGCATCCGTACCCGATCCCGGCGATCCCCTTGCCGTTGTTCACCGCCGCCCCCGCGACGCCGGCCACATGCGTGCCGTGCTGCCGCGAGTCGTTGGGCCCCAGCGCGGAATCGATCTTCGGGTTGTTGTCCTCACGGTAGACGTTGAAGAGCGTCTCGCCCAGCGATACGTTTCCGACGAAGTCCCAGCCGTGGATGTCGTCCACCTTGCCGTTGCCGTCGTCGTCGATATTGTTGGCCGGGATCTCACCGGGGTTCGTCCAGATGTTGGAGGCGAGATCCTCGTGGGTCCAGTCGATCCCGCTGTCGGTGATCGCAATGGTGACGGAGGTATCCCCCTTCGTGATCTCCCATGCCGCCTCCGCCGCGACCTTGATCATGGCATACTGCGATCCATAGCTCGGATCGTCCGGGGAGGCATAGCTCTTGCGGATGAAGAGCGGCTCCGCGTACTCCACATCCGCGCACTCGGAGAGCTTCTCCACGATCTCGGCGACCCGCCCTTCCGTCCCGACCGTCACCTCGTACATCCGTCCCAGCCCGAACCTGTCGGCGTGGGCGAGGACGGAGGGAGCGAACTGAGGGAAGGGAGCGCGGATCCGCTTCACGCCGTACTTCGCCAGCACCCGGTTGATCTCGGGGGAGTGAAATCCCACCGCCCCTTTCCCGAGCGCATGATACTGACGGGTCTTGATGATGATCGCGTTCCGGACATGGTTCTCCTCCGTCAGCGACACGCGGGTCAGCGTCCCGAGCCGGGTGAACCCATCCCCACGGGGCGTACCCGGAATCACGCGGGCATACCCGTCGAACCGCTTCGGAGCATCCGGGGTCTGCGCCGCCAGGGGCGCAAGCGGAAGAAGCAAAAGAGATGAAACCAGAAATCGCGTAGCGAGCCTCATGGGCGGATCTCCTGAGAGAATATCGGATAAGTATACATGTTGGATTGCGGGAACAAGCGTCTTCTACACCGCCGCCGCTTTCGCCCCCATCCGCGGAGACCTCGGCGCCCCTCCCTCCCTCTCACCGATCTGCTGACGCCACATGGCGTAGTAGAGTCCCTTCTGCTCCACGAGGTCGTCGTGGTGCCCGATCTCCACCACGCGCCCGCGCTCCAGGACGTAGATCCTGTCGGCGTGAAGCACGGTCGAGAGCCGGTGTGCGATCATGATCGTGATGACATCCCTGGCGGAGGAGACGTCACGGATGGTCTGGCTGATCTCCTCCTCGGTGAGCGAGTCGAGCGCGGAGGTCGCCTCGTCGAAGACGAGCAGATCGGGATGGCGCAACAGTGCGCGCGCGATGGAGAGACGCTGCTTCTCGCCGCCGGAGACCTTCACCCCTCCCTCGCCGATCACGGTGTCCAGACCGCGGTCGGCGCGGGCCAGCAGCGTGTGGCAGGCGGCGCGGCGGAGCACGTTCAGACATTCCTCGTCGGTCGCCGAGGGGTTCACGAAGAGAAGGTTTTCGCGGATCGTTCCGGAGAAGAGCTGTGTGTCCTGCGTGACGAAACCGATACGCTCGCGGAGCGCATCGAAGTCGATATGGTCATTGGAATGACCATTGTAGAGGATACGGCCTGACTGCGGACGATACAAACCGACCAGAAGTTTCACAAGCGTCGTCTTGCCGGAGCCGGAGGGACCGACGAACGCGATCGTCTCGCCGATCCGCGCGTCGAACGAGATGCCGTCCAGCGCCTTCGTCGTCGCCGACTGATGCTGAAATTCCACCTTCTGAAACTCCAGTGTGGAGACGGCCCCCATCGCCACCGGATGCGCCGGCCTCGGTTCCACGGGGGTCTCCAGAATCTCCTGGAAGTTGTTCAGAGATACTTCAGCCTCGCGATATATGTTGATGACGTTGCCGAGCTCCTGCAGCGGACCGAAGATAAAGAAGGAGTAGACGAAGAGGGAGAAGAACTGCCCGACCGTGATCGCCTGCGTGAAGATCAGATAGAGCATCAGAAAGAGGATCATCGTCCTGATGAAGTTCACCGCCGTCCCCTGCACGAAGCTGAGGCTTCGGATATATTTCACCTTCCGCAGTTCCAGCGCCAGGATCTTCTCCGTGGTCGCGTTGAGCCGGCCGATCTCCTGCTGGGCAAGCCCCAGGCTCTTCACCAGCTCGATGTTCCGGAGCGACTCCGTGGTCGCCCCCGCCAGCGCCGTCGTCTGCGAGACGATCGTCTTCTGGAGCGTCTTGATCCGCTTGCTCAGCGAAGAGCTGAGCCATCCGATGATCGGCACCGCCAGGAAGTAGACCGGAGCGATCACCCAGTGGACGTTGATCGCGTAGATCGTCACGAAGACGATGCCGACGAGCGAGGTGAAGAAGATATTGATGAAGGTGGAGATGAGCCGCTCCACATCGGTTCTCACCTTCTGCAGCTTGCCGAGCGTTTCGCCGCTCCGCTGATCCTCGAAGACGGAATAGGGGAGCTCCAGCGAATGCTTCAGACCGTCCGAATAGATCTGCGCCCCCATCTTCTGGGTGACCACGTTGATGTAATAGTCCTGGAAGTTCTTCGCCACGCGCGAGACGAACGCGGCGCCGACCGCCAGCCCCAGCAGACCCGCCACCCCGCGGAAGAACTGCTCCATCGTGTACTGGTCGAAACGGGTGGCGTATTCATCGATCACATGCCGGAAGATCAGCGGGTCGAGAAGGGAGAAGACCTGGTTGATCGTCGCAAGCACCAGCGCAAGCACGAGCAGCTTCCAGTACTGCCGCAGGTACGATGCAAGGATGTTCATATGGTTGTATGGTAAGATTCGGGAATCGGGATTTCGTCGGGCGAACCGCAATTTATGGCGGCGACGGGCAAAATGTGAAGCGCCCGGACGTATCAGAGGGTTTTGCGGAAGAATGAAGAAGGCGCCGGAAGGAAGCTCGCTCCCGGCATTTATCTCCGCGCCACGATCATCTTCCCGCTCCGCGCATCGGTCCCGACCTTCAGGCGGTAGTAGTAGGCGCCGTCGGGAATTCCCCTCAACCCGGGACTCGACAGGTCGACGCGGACCTCGTGCCGTCCCGCCCCCAGGCGCCCGTCGTGGAGCGTGGAAACGGCACGCCCCGTTGCGTCGAACAGTTCCAGACGCGCGTGATCGGGGCGGGCGAGCGTGAACCGGATCGTCGTGCCGGACGAGGCCGGGTTCGGGGCGTTCCCTTCCAGCGTCATCGCCGCGGAGGCGACGCTCTCTCCGGTGCCGAGCGTCGGAAGCATTGCGGTATAGACGCCGTTGCCGTGCGTGGCGACGGCGATAAAACCGTCGGAGCTTCGCGCGTCGATCATATCGACCACCACGTTGCCGATGGTCGAGCTCCCCTCCCGCTCCCAGACCGTGGCGTTCCCGTTCAACGAGGTCGTCGAGAAGAGGCCGACGCTCGTTCCGACGAGATATATCGCACTACTACCCCGGTTCACGATCTCCACCCATCGGCACGAAGGGCCCGCTCCGGTTCCGTCGGGGTTCTCCTCAAGGTTCCCGGAGACCGCCTGCCAGCTCTTCCCGGCGTCGGTCGTGGCGAAGAGGCTCACCACCTCGTAGTTGCTGAAGGCGACGACGGCCCGGTCTCCGTTCGCCGGATCGACGGCGATGCAGGAGATATACGAGCCCTTCGGGAAGAGGGGGGAGGATATGTCGACCGGAACCGGATCTCCGCTCTTCGCTCCGTCGATCCTGAGGACCTTTCCTCCCTGCGTCCCATAGTAGATGCGATGGCTCGGTGAGGAGGTCGACACGCCGAACGCCTGGATCCTTGCGTTCGCGCCGCGCGACGATTTCTGCATCCTGGTCCAGTTGAGCGCCGTGGTCACGTTGCCGACGGCCGGGAGAGCCGTCGCGTCGCTGTTGCGCCAGATGACATCCCGCTCGATCATGTAGACGATCTTTTCGTCCGAAGGATCCGGCGCGAACGGATTGACGAAGAGATAGCCGGTTCCTCCGGTCGGATCGATCCTTGCGTAATCGGCCACCCCGCCGTTCGGTTGCACCGCGGCGCGATATGTCCACCCGAACTGCACGGAGAGATAGACCGAGCGTCCCCCGTCGACGATGGCGCAGTACGATCCGTCGTAGTCGCCGCCGACCATGTGCCATTCGGGGTCGATAGGGTCGCCGTCGGAGAGCCATGTGCTCTGATCCTGAAGCCCGCCGATGACCATGAAGTTGCCCGGGGTCGACTGGTCGACGGCCACCGTGTAGAACTGCGTCGTCAGGTATCCGTTGTTGAGAGACCGCCACGCCACCTCTTCGGCGAGCGCGTCGTCGCTGACGTGGACCCCTCCATCCCCGGCCGTGTAGACCACGGAAGGATCGCGCTGCGAGAAGACGATGCGATGAATATCGGGATGATGGTTCGGGTAGAGATAGAGCTTGTCGATCGGATCGGGGAGCTCGTAGGTCACGTCGCGATAGCCGCCGACCCAGGCGTTCGCTCCGGCCGTGGAGAAACCGTCGACGCTTCTGTAGACATTGGTGCCGCCGATGAAGACGACGTTCTCGTCGTCCGGCTTCACGGCGATACACATATCGTAGGAGGACTGAGGGTCGAAGTCGCCGAAGGAGCTGCCGAACGCCGGCACCGCCGCCGAGCGATCCTCCCAGCGTCCTCCGGCGCCCGCGCCGCTTCCGCTCACGTAGCTGTAGCGCCAGATGCTTCCCCAGATGTCGTCGCCGTTCCAGTTCTTCCCCCGTTTCCCCGAGCCGGGGGTATGTCCCAGGGCATAGACGACATTCTCGTTCGAGGGAGCGACGGCCAGCATCATGCGGGGACAGAGCTGGGGCCATCCCTGCGCCGGGGTGATGCGGGTCCACTCGATCCCCTCCTCGGAGCGCCAGACTCCCGACTCTCCCCCGAACCCGCAGAGCGCCGCGTAGAGCACCCCGCTGCGGGTCACCACGATATCGTTGAGCTGGCTGACCGAAGGATCGTTATGCAGCACCATCGTCCAGTTCTCGCCGCCGTCGGCCGAACGGAGGATGCCGCCGAAGACGGCGGCGTAGACGATGTCGCTGTCGTGCCGCGACGGATCGACCACGATATTCCAGATGTAGTCGGTGACCGCATCGTAGCGGTGCGGCTTCTCCGAGCCGGTGGATGTCAGATGGCTCCACGATCGGCCGTTGTCGGTCGACTTGAAGATTCCGTCTCCGATATATCCGCCCGACTGCCCGGCGGCGCTGTTGCCGATCACCTCCCCCGTCCCGTGATACCAGATCGAGCTCTTCCCCGGCCTCGGATCCTGCGCCACACAGGTGACGCTCGGGAGCTGATCGGCGCCGGTCGTTCTTCTCCACGAACGCCCCGCATCGCTCGATCTCCACATTCCTCCCGAGGCTCCCCCCGCCAGGATCGTATCCTCTCCCGTGATATCGAGCGCCAGCGCGCGCGTCCTGCCGCCGACGGCATACGGGCCGATGCTCTTCCAGTCGAGGGCGAGCGCGGCCGATCCCTTCATGAACGACGGGCTCTCCCCGCGAACAGGGAGCATCGCCGCGTAGTCCCGCTCCCGCGCGCGGATATCATCGGGAATCCGGCCGGTGGCCGGGCTCCGCAGACGGGTGAGCTCCCAGTCGGCGCGGGCAACAGGATCGTCGGCGGGCTTCGAGCGGCCTGCCCCCTCCTCCCCACTCCCGCACAAGATGTTGCCGAAAAGCGCAAGCACGACACATGCGGTGGCGAGCGTCGCCGCGCAGAGAAAGGGGAGCCTGAACGACTCCCATCCGGTACGATGGCTCATGGAGATAACGGGATGCTGGAACTCGGAGAAACGCAACGGAGGAAGGTACGGAGCGGCATACGATACGGAAAGGGAACCCGATATCCGTCGCCCCTCCTCCCGTCGATCGGGGCGGTCGACACGGCGATAGGAACGGCGTCGCTATATTCGCGCCGCATCGATATCAACCATCCGGGAACACGCCATGAAGGAATGCAGTCATACGTCGGAAATCCGGGAGGTGACACCGCGCACGGCCGGATGCGAGGAATGCCTCAGGAGCGGCATGCGCTGGGTTCATCTCCGCCTCTGCCTCATCTGCGGTCATGTCGGCTGCTGCGATTCGTCGATCGGCAAGCACGCCACCAAGCACTTCCACGAAACCGAACATCCGATCGTGCAGTCGTTCGAGCCGGGAGAGACGTGGCGCTGGTGCTACGTCGATGCGATGTTTCTCTAGCGATCTCACTCTTCAGCACAACGTGATCTCTTTCGACAGGATGCGCGCAGTCAACAACGAAGCGAAGGGAGTACGGATGGGATGGCGCGACCTTCTCAGCGAACGGGTCGTCGACTCGGATGCGGAGTTCGAGGAGGCGTTCGCCCGCGAGATCCTCATCAGCGAACGGGTCCGGGCCCAGGTGCTCTGCGGACTCTTCATCATCTTCATTCCTCTGTCGCTCCTTCTCTTCTGGGTCAATCGGGAGAGCTACGCGAAGCACCTCCTCGCCCCCGCGCCGATGGCGCTTATTCTCGGGGTCTTCGTCCTCGGCATCCTCTACGAGTATATGGTCCAGCGGGTGGAAGGGATGTTCCTGGCCGAGGAACGTCGTCCGCCCGACCTGGTGCGATATATCAACGCGGTGATCGAGAGCTTCATCCCGACGGCGATCATGCTGGCGGGAGCGACCGCCGCGGTGCCGGTCTATACGCTGCTCGGTCCCGCCTCGGTCGCCTACTTCATTCTGATCGTTCTCTCCACGCTTCGTCTGAACCTGAAGCTCTGCGTCTTCACCGGGCTGATCTCGGCGGCGCAGTATTCGGTGCTCGCCTATACCTTCATCGATCGTTCGCGCGATCTCGTCTCCGATTCGATTCTCACCTCCCCCTCCATCTTCGTCGACAAGGGAGTGATGATGCTGATCGCGGGGGGAGTGGCGGGGTTCGTGGCGCTCCAGATCAAGATGCGGGTCTTCAACAGCTACAGACTCGTGAAGGAGCGGAACAGACTCGTCAACCTCTTCGGCCAGCAGGTCTCGCAGGCGATCGTCGATGAGATGATCCGCAACGACCTCAGCATCGGGAGCAAACGGCAGAAGGTCTGCGTGATGTTTC
Organism: uncultured bacterium; assembly: GCA_966250335.1. Classification (GTDB taxonomy): domain Bacteria; phylum Bacteroidota; class Ignavibacteria; order OLB7; family OLB7; genus OLB7. The sequence goes on from CBINGZ010000002.1 coordinate 222,040, forward strand.
TCGATATCCGGAACTTCACGCCGTTCGCCGAGCGGAGGAATCCGGAGGAGATCGTTTCATATCTCAATACGTTCTTTACGCATATGATCGAGATCGTCAACAGGAACGATGGGATCATCAATCAGTTCCTCGGCGATGGGTTCATGGCGACCTTCGGGGCGCCGGTTTCCAAGGGGGAGGATTGCGCCAATGCGGTTCGCGCAGCGGTGGAGATCGTGGAGCAGGTGCGGGAGATGAGCGCGGCCGGCAGGATTCCGGAGACACGGGTGGGGATCGGGCTTCATGCGGGGGAGGCGGTGACGGGGAATGTGGGGTCGTCGATCCGGCAGCAGTATTCCATTACGGGGAATGTGGTGATCCTGGCTTCGCGGATCGAGCAGCTCAACAAGGTCTATGATTCGCAGCTTCTGGTTTCGGGGGATGTGATCGAGGCGATCGGGGGGCATGAGACGGCGGAGGCGGTGGGGCCCGTGCGGGTGAAGGGGCATGAGGAGGCTATTCAGATTTTTCGACTCGCTTGAGAGAAGAGGAAGAGAATTGAACAGGGAGTCACAGAGGACACAGAGTTAGGAGAAGAGAGTATGGAGATTGTGGGAGTGATGTTGACGATTGTGGGGGCCGTGTTTGCGGGGGCGGGCGGGTATTTTCTGTTTACGGGGGTGCGGAATATCGTGCGGGGGGTGCGCTCGTAAGGATGGCGCATGACCGACGGGAGGATTGCCTTCTCGGATGTGGTGATCGATCCCCAGAGTGGGACGAGTGACGACAGAAGCTGGTACTCGACCGATATTCGATACGAGTATATCGTTTCAGGGGAGACGTTCACGGGGTCGCGCATATCGTTCGCCGATGCGTCGTCGCAGGATCTTCGTTCGATTCAGGGGGTGACGCATCGCTATCCCGTCGGAGGGGAGGTCACGGTGCATTACGATCCGGTTGATATATCCTCCTCGGTGCTGGAGCCCGGTCTGCACGGCGGGAATGCGGTTCCCCTGATTCTCGGTCCCGCCCTGATCGGCTTCGGTCTGCTGATCGCGACCGTCGGGATGAACGGTCCCGACGCGATCTTCAAGTTCCTCGACGAGGGGACGATGTGGACGGTTCTTCCGATCGGAGGGTTCGTCGCCGGTCTGGGCGCTCTTCTTCTCGGCATCAGAACGTCGCTCCGTGCACGCGCCTCCCGCTCGTGGCCGCGTGAGCGCGGAATCGTGGTCTCTTCCGAGGTGCGCCGGGGACGAAGCTCCTCAGGTTCGTCGGGGAGAACGACAAGCACCTATCTCTATCGCCCGGCGATAGTCTTCGAATACACCATTGCGGACCGCAGATATATCTCCGACTCGATCTCCTTCGCCGATTATTCCTCCAGCAACAGCGGGCATGCCGAAGAGATCGTCGCCCGCTATCCCCGGGGCGCCGAGGTGGAGGTCTACTACAACCCCCAGGATCCCTCCACAGCCGTCCTCGAACGCCGTGCGGGAGGGGGTGGATGTATATTTTTTGTGGTTGGAATGATGTTCGTTGTGATCTCGGCCCTCTTCTTTTTCGTGTTCAGGGATATCGCCACGGCTCCGTAATCATCGGAACATATCGCGAATCCGATTTCACCCTTTCTCCCCCACAAGCCTCCCGTACACCGCCGTCAGCTCCCACAGCTTTGCCCGCAGCGCCTCGGTCAGCATTCCATCCTTCATGCGCCAGCCCCAGTTGGCGGCGCTGGTGCCGGGGGTGTTCATGCGGGCTTCGGAGCCGAGCGAAAGGAGGTCCTGCATCGGGGTTACGGCCATGCGCGCAATCGATCCGAAGGCGATACGCATCATCTCCCATGAGATGTCGACGGGTCGTTTCCCGATGTAGGCCTGGATGAACGCGCGGTCACGTTTCGGGAGCCCGGTCCACCAGCCGCAGGTGGTGTCGTTGTCGTGCGTGCCGGTGTAGACGATGCAGTTGGGGGAGGTGTAGTTGTGCGGCAGGTAGACGTTGTCGGGAGCTGAAAAGGCGAACTGGATGATCTTCATGCCGGGGAGCCCGAACATGTCGCGCAGCGCCTCCACCTTCGGGGTGATAACGCCGAGGTCTTCGGCGAGGATCGGCGCCTCTCCGAGAGCGCTTCGCACGGCACGGAAGAACCCGGCGCCGGGGCCGGGGACCCAGCGTCCGTTGATCGCCGTCTCCTCGGCGGCGGGGATCTCCCAGTAGGCCTCGAAGCCGCGGAAATGGTCGATCCTGACAATATCGTACAGAGTCAGAGCCGTGCGGAGCCGTTCGATCCACCAGGCGTAGCCGTCGCGGGCCATCACATCCCAGCGGTAGAGCGGGTTTCCCCAGCGCTGGCCGGTCTCGCTGAAATAATCGGGAGGGACGCCGGCAACGTGGGTCGGTGATCCCTCCGCGTCCAGATGGAAGAGGGAACGGCCGGCCCAGACGTCGGCGCTGTTGTGCGCCACGAATATCGGAATGTCACCTGTCAGTCTGATCCCCCGCTTCGCCGCCTCTCTCTTCAGTTCACCATGCTGCCGGTGGAAGAGATACTGCACGAACCTGTGATAGCCGACCTCATCCTTCAGTTCCTGCCCCACCTTCTTCAGCGCCTTCGGGTCGCGGAGCGCGAGTTCCGGTTCCCACTCGTTCCACGGTCTGCCGTCGCGGCTCTCGGAGAGGGCGGTGAAGAGGGCGTAGTCTTCCAGCCAGGAGGCGCTTGCGGTCACGAACGCCTCGTAGTCGCGGTCGGGCTTCCACCCATCGTATGCGGTTCTGAGCAGGCCGGTCTTGAAGCGGACGGCGGCCTCGAAGTCGACGGTTCCGACCGGGAAGAGGGGGGCGTCGGCCGGGAGCGCTTGTTCAAGGAGTCCGTCCCGGACCAGACGTTCGGGGCTGATCAGGAGGGGGTTGCCGGCGAAGGCCGAGTAGCATTGATACGGCGAGTTGGAATAGCCGGGGGGGTTCAGCGGGAGCACCTGCCAGAGGCTCTGTCCGGAAGCGGCGAGGAAATCGAGGAGGCCGATCGCCTCGGGTCCCAGATCGCCGATCCCGTAGGGTCCGGGGAGCGATGTGGGGTGGAGCAGGATTCCGCTCGATCGTGGGAATTGCATGTCGGTCGATCCTTCAACGATTGTGGAAGATGCGCCCGGCAAGCTACGAAGAAGATCGAGGAGACTGCTCCCCTCTCCCGGCGGCCGTTCCCCCCGATACCTCCATATAAAATCTATTTGGTGCCGGAACCGCAATCGTGTAGCTTTGCGGGCTTTGGGAGGGGGACGCAAGGCCGTGGTCACGTATGTCCGCGACCGGACTCCTCCGGCTTCGCGGTCTCTCCGATTCGGATACACCGGATCGGGCTCACTTGCCCGGTTTTGTAACGGGACATCTCTCTCCCGGTCTTCTCTGGCTTACGCATTCAACACAGTCGAAAACGAACGTTCGGAACATCCTAATTCCTATTACAACACAGGAACAAATGACTATGCGCTCCTCTGCTAACGTGGAAGCGACCGGCTCGGCGGCCGGCACACGCGCCGTCGGCGAGCTATTACGCTCGTTCGCGGCACGGCTCCGCCCCGCGGCCATCTCGATCATCACCGCGCTCCTTCTGTTCGCCGCCGGTTCGGCAGCTCTGGCCCAGACGGCAGCGGAGCCCCCGGCGCACAAGCCCGGCGGTGAGGCCAATCTCGTCCTTCCCGACATGGGAGCGGTGGACTTCATGGGAATCAACGGACGGACCCTGCTGATGGTCGGCATCGTCGTCTGCGTGCTGGGACTCGTCTTCGGGCTCGGAATGTCGCGGCAGCTCAAGAAGCTCCCGGTACATCGTTCCATGCTCGAAGTCTCCGAGCTGATCTTCGAGACCTGCAAGACCTACCTGATCCAGCAGGGGAAGTTCATCCTCATCCTTGAAATCTTCATCGCCGTCATCGTCGCCTTCTACTTCGGCGCCCTGCTGGAGATGGAAGCCATGAAGGTGATCGTCATCCTTCTTTTCACGCTGATCGGTATCGCCGGCAGCTACGGCGTCGCATGGTTCGGCGTCAGAATCAACACCTACGCCAACTCCCGCGCGGCCTTCGCAAGCCTTCGCGGCAAGCCGTATCCGGTCTACGATATTCCGCTGAAGGCCGGTATGAGCATCGGCATGATGCTCATCAGCGTCGAGCTGGTGCTGATGCTCATGATCCTCCTCTTCGTCCCGAGCGACTACGCGGGCGCCTGCTTCATCGGCTTCGCCATCGGCGAGTCGCTCGGCGCCGCGGCCCTTCGTATCGCCGGCGGCATCTTCACCAAGATCGCCGACATCGGTTCGGATCTGATGAAGATCGTCTTCAACATCAAGGAGGATGACGCG
>CBINGZ010000003.1:0-211416 GCA_966250335.1 uncultured bacterium
CAGTTCGGTCCCTATCCTATGCGGGCGCAGGAAACTTGAGGGGTGTCGCTCTTAGTACGAGAGGACCGGAGTGACTGGACCTATAGTGCACCAGTTGTCACGCCAGTGGCACGGCTGGGTAGCTATGTCCAGAAAGGATAAGCGCTGAACGCATCTAAGCACGAAGCCTACCCCAAGATGAGGTTTCCCTATCTGCGCAAGCAGATCTGAAGGCTCCTGGGAGATGACCAGGTTGATAGGCTCTCGGTGGAAGCGTGGTAACACGTTGAGCCAAGGAGTACTAATAAGCCGTGAGACTTTTCCATTTTTTTTAATTGACCACAGGTGCTGCCACCATCAGTAATGATGACTGGCTCTGTTGACCCTCCCCTGTCGCGTCAACATGACTCGGTGATGCTCCGCTCACGCGGATGATCCCTTTCGATACTCGCACAACATGAGATGCAGCGCTTGATCGCGCCGATGTTGTCACGCCGATTTTTTGGTGGTGATTGCGTAGGGGAAACACCTCTTCCCATTCCGAACAGAGAAGTTAAGCCCTACTGCGCCGATGGTACTGCACTGGTAACGGTGTGGGAGAGTAGGTCGCCGCCAAGATTTTATCAGAACGCCCCCTGGGTCCATACCCACGGGGCGTTCTCGCTTTCCCCCCTTCTCTTCTTCTCTCTTCTTCTCTCTTCTCTTCACTCTGTGCCCTCTGTGTCTCCCTGTTTATGTCTCTCCCCCTCCCTCTCCCCACCCGAAACATTTTTTCATATATCGCTTCATAAGCATTGCATTCCGAGATAAGACCCCCTATATTCCTCCCAGTCATTATACTAACTGTTACGCCTTGATCTGTTGAACAAGCCTATGAAACAAGACTAACCCAATACGCCCCTACACTCAGCCTCCTTCCTCTCCGATAATCACCCGGACCGCACACCAGGGTACTACCGGTACTCGTCCCGGACCGAGGCAACGTATAAAAGATGGATCTGATCCGATCGGTTCTACACCAGAACCCACGATCGGGACGCAATGCTGTTGTCCAAATCGTCGATAACATCTTTTCCCCGGACTGCCATGCGTATACTATTTCTACCGACGCAGCCGAGAGAGCCCTACTACCCCCTGTCTGCCGACCTGCCAGGCAGAGATGCGTCCTCGCCCGAACAGAGGCATCACCGCATTCCATTACTGCTCCTTGTCGCTCTCATGACGATGCTCGTCAACCTGCCGCTCTCCGCTCGCGGGTCCGACACATTATCCGCCTTCAATCCGACAAACGGCTATAAATGGTTCAGAATCGCCAATCTCCAGGTACAGGCCGCCCGCTTCGAACCGGTCGTCACCGGCACGCTCGACCATGTGCGCCTGATGCTTTCCGGAGAATCCGAGAACGGTTCCGTCAGAGTGCGGATCTTCGGATACGAAGGAGGAGGCCCGGTCCCCTTTCTCGAGCGTGACCTGACCGAACCGATCATCGTCACCAAGACACATCCCGGAGCCGAATGGATCGACGTGCCGATCGGCAACGGGGTGCGGATCGAGTCGCGACATTTCTTCGTGGCCGTCGACCAGCTGGCCCCCGGAGTGATGCTCGTCACCGATTCCGAGGAAAAAACGCTCTCCTGCGAGGATACCGTCAGCAGTGAGATCTACAGCCATCAATGCATAAAGACGGACGACGGACGGTGGTGGGTCAGTAAATATGCGTTCGCCATCGAGGCGATCATGAGCTATGACCTGGAGCCCGGTGAGCAGTGGCTGGAGGATGTGACGGCCGGTGTCGGCTTGAACGATACGACGGCATTGATCGGCGGAATAGCATGGGGAGACTATGACAACGATCTTCATCTCGACATGCTCGTCAACGGACATCTCTATCGCAACAAGGGAGATTCCTTCGTCGACGTCACTGAACAGGTCGGTCTGAAGGCCACACCATCCGCAGCGTTCTTTCTCGATGCCGACAACGACACACGCTCCGATATTCTCTTCGTGAACTGCCGGGATGAGGCGAACGCAGGCCTCTCCCTCCTCTTCACCGCCGGCGAGAATGGAAGGTTCATCAGGCATGAGCTCGCTATTCCGCCGGTAGCCAATCCCTCCAGCGTCAGCATCGCGGATGCCGACGGCGACGGATGGCTCGATCTCTTCATCGGCCAGGGACGGGATAACGCCGGACGAGGCCTGCCGAGCATGCTTCTGATCAACGATCACAAGTTCGGCTTCTCCGACAGCTCACATCTCATCACCGGCGAAGGGGGAACGGATCGAGTCGTTCACGGATCGCAGTGGAGGGACTTCAACGGCGATGGGCTGATCGATCTCTATCTGATCAATCAGGGAGAGAACGCCTCGGAGCTCTGGCAGCGGACTCCCGAGGGGGGGTATATCAGAGTCATGGGGTCGGGGAGCGGAGGTGAGAACTCCATTATATCGCGGAACACTCTGGGCGGCTTCTGGCAGGATGCCGACGACGACGGGATCGCGGAACTGGCCGCATCGCAGCATGTGTCGCTGAGCTCGGTGAAGGGGCGTGTCGACAATATCGGAACCATCGTGAGAAAAGGCTCCGAATCGTCCCGTATGGAATATCCTGTCGATGCCGGGCTTGGAATTGCCTTCGCGGAGCGACGGGGAGCCGGCGTCTGGGCCGACGTCAACAACGACGGCAATCTCGATATCTACCTTGCCTCGGCAAGCAGATGCCGGAACGCCGATATCTACATCGGCGCCGCTTCCGGATATTATTCGCATCGGACATCGAGCTTCGGTCTGCTCCACCGCGCGGCAGGTCCGGATGGCGTATGGGTCGATTACGACAACGACGGCAAGCTTGATCTTGCCACCGTCGTCGGTGATCGTCTCAAGCTCTATAGAAACACCATTACCACGCAGAACAACTACCTGGAAATAGATCTGGGGAGTGCCCAATCCGATGTAACGAAGGTTACGGTCCATGCCGGAGATCTCCGGATTGCCCGTGACGTCATATCGGGTCGGGGCATTCTCATGCAGGATCCCCTGCGATTGCATTTCGGCCTTGAACGCAACGCGCGTGTCGATTCGGTCGCGCTGTATCGAGCGGACGGCACGGTCGAGACACTGTCGGAGATACGTATCAACAGTGTCATGAAACTCCGCGGCGAACGGGCCTCTTCGGGCGACGGACGTCTGGTCCGCACCATCAGCGCCTATCCGAACCCGTTCACCGACAAGATCTCCATTTCGTTCGAGCTTACCTCGAAAGTCGGTGTCCGGCTCGAGATCTTCGATCTGCAGGGGGAGACGGTATCGAACCTTCTGACCGGAGCCGTGATGGCGGCCGGCCGGCATGAGATAACCTGGAAGGCCGTGGACGGTTCCGGAGCGAAACTCCCTGCTGCGACATATATCTACAGACTCTCCGTGAATGGAGTCGCCCATACGGGACGGCTCGTATTGAACAACTGATCATTGCACGGACGTCGGTTCATGTTCCCGCCATGTAACCGATTGTTCGTGACGGCACGACCATACTGTAACCGGTGCCGTGAAATCACCCTGAAGAGGACTCGTGCATGAATTGGAAGCCATGGCTGCTGTTCGCACTCCTTACTGCATCGTGTAGCGATGATGATATTCCACCCGACGAGCTGATGGGCTGGATCAACAATTCCGAGCATAAGCTGATCAGCGTTCAGAGTCGGGGAAATATGACATGGGGCATCAGCTATGTTCCATATCAATATCTCGCATGGCAGTATCTGAACAGTCTCGACGGATACACGGAGATCACCCGCGACAGCATTCTGAAGAGCTATTCACACTCGTTGTGTCTCATGCTGTCGGTCGAAGAGAAGAGCGGAGAGGAGACGATACAACAGAGCGCCGATGCGGCAGGAACGTTCGAGGAGAACGCAACGAGGCTGAACTTCGAGCTGCCGGGGATGATCTCGTTGAACTATGGGAAGGGGGATCTCTCTCCGGTGCTGTCGACGGTCGAGAGCTCGTTCGGGCCGGCGACCAGACGGAACATGATGCTGATCTTCCCGAAGGCGGATACGGCGTGGGGCCCCAACGACACGCTGGTCTGCACGCTCGACGACAAGATTTTTGACTCGGGTCGATTCAATTTTACGATCGCCGCCCGGGACATAGAGCAGATTCCACCTATCGATATACCCCGCGCCAGGCACGCTAACCGGAAATCACTATGAAACCGTCACTCCGAAAGAAAACTGCGGTGGTCACGATTGCTGCAATCATATATCAGATGGTTGCAGCACCGGCATCCCTGTATGCACTGACCTCAGGACCGACACAGCCCGAGTTTTCGAAGTTCGAGCCTGTATCGGGCGCGAATATGGTAAATCCGCTGACGGGGCAGTTTACCTACAATCTGCCGGTGGTCAATATTCCCGGACCGAACGGGAGCGGATATTCACTCTCGCTCTCCTATCACTCCGGTGTCTCGCCCGATGAAGAGGCCTCGTGGGTGGGCTACGGATGGACGTTGAATCCGGGCGCCGTCACAAGAAACAAGCAGGGATTCCCGGACGACTACAACGGCGAGGAGGTGCGGTACTGGAACAAGACCATACCGAACCGCACCTATACGGTCGGGATCAAGGCCTCCACCGAAGCGTTCAGCTTCGAGCCGCTCAGCTCGTTCGGCGCCAACCTCGCATACCGCTACAACAACTACAAGGGGAGCGGATTCGTGGCCGGCATTTCGACCAACGTCAAGGGGCTCGGCTCGTTGAATCTCTCGGTCGACGATCAGGACGGCGCCAGCTTCTCCCCGAGCATCAGTCCCTCCGCAATCCTCAGCAGTCTCAGCAGCAAGGACGCCAGGGAGGGGGATCAGGATCAGACGAAGGCGAACGAACACGATCGCGGAAAATATATCCTGAATGCCCTGGCGAACAGCGGGCATAAATATGCGCAGTATGGGCTGGGAAGCGATGTCCGGCCGACCCATTTCCACCCCTATTCAGGACTTCATACGAACGTCGATCTCAGCGTGCTCGGGCCGTTGTTCGGCATCCCGGCCGGTGTGACCCTGGGAATGTTCGGAAGCTATTCGCAGCAGAAGAACGATCCCGAGGTACAGGATGTGAAAGCGTATGGTACGATGTATCTGGGGAATGCCGGGGAAGATGACGTCGTCGACTACCACGTCGAAAAGCAGACCCCCTTTACCAAGCGTGATGCCTTTCTCGGTGTCCCGTTCGGCAGCGCCGACAATTTCTCGGTCAGTGGAGAGGGGATCGGAGGCGGATTCAGACTCTACAACAAGAAACCGGGACAGTTCAGACCCAACAAGGTTCACAGCGGAACGGTCATCGCGAACGCATCCTTCCAGATCCATGCCGGACCGACCAATCTGGGGATCGGCGCCGCCTTGAAAGGGGGGGGACAGTCTGTGGATATCGAGCCGTGGCTGAGCGGCGGGTACGAATATTCGTTCGCGGGAACGGCGCTGGAGGATGAGGGAACCTTCTTCCGCATGAACAACGATCTCGGCGGCTCGGTGACCTATGCGGCCGACGACAACGCGGTCAAGGCGCAACTCAGCAGCGGTGCTCCGCTTCTCACGGCGAGCGAGGCGACGATAATGAACGACGGCCGGCGAAGCGGTCGCGCCTCGTTCGTCTCCTACAGCAAGGTGGGAGATCTGAAGAAGGTCGTCGGCCGAGGTATCTACAGACCTAATCTCGTCTATCTGGAGGACAACAATTTCCCTGCATACTGGTATCTGAACCAGTTGCCCGACAACGCGATCGGCGAAGTCAGCATCACGAATCCCTCCGGCGGCAGGTATACCTACGGGCTTCCGGTGATCGCATCCGACGAAAAGCAGCTTCAATACGGGTTGAGCGAGGTCGGCCACACGAAGATCAACGATCTGGCATATGCGTCGGTGAGCCCGGAATACGCTCCGGTCGTTGTTGGTGAGGAATCGCAGAAGCCGTACGCAAGCCAGTTCCTGCTGACGGCCATCACGACGCCCGATTATGTCGATCGCACACACGACGGCTGCACCAGCGACGACTTCGGCGGCTGGGTCAGATTCACCTACAACACGACGGCAACGGCGGGCAGCTACTATAAATGGCGGGTACCGTATCGCGGTCTGAAGTACAACAGGAATACCCTTTCGGACAAGAAGGACGACATGGGATCGTTCTCGGCCGGGAAGAAGAGCGTCATGTATCTCTCCTCGATCGAGTCGAAGACACATGTCGCCCTCTTCATCACCGATCAGGGGAGCTGGTATTACAAGAATTCTGCGGTGAAGGCGAACGGATCGCCGTTCGGTATCGGCTGGCAGTATCTCCCCGGTTCGAACACGAAGAGGAAGGATGGCTATCCCGCCGTTGCCGATGAAAAGATCGCGGCCGGAAGCCAGACGGCCTCCACGGCGGGGACGGTGAGTCAGAATTCCAATCCGATGCGGCGTCTGGAGAAGATCGAGCTCTGGTCGAAGGACGAGAACGGAAATCTGAAGGAAAAGCTCCAGACCGTGCACTTCGAGTACGATCCCGATTACGCGCTCTGTTCCCAGTTGCCGAATTCGTACGGAAACGTCGGGAAACTGACCCTGCGGCGCGTCTTCTTCGAATACAACGGTGTCGTCAACGCGAAGATCAGCCCGTATATATTCGGGTATGAATACAAGAAATCGACCTACTACGACAAGCTGCCGTCGATGCTGAAGGATAAATATCTGGATATTCTCGACGACTACGACGCGTTGACCGGGGCGGATCAGAATCCGGACTACGGCACTCATATCGTCGATCGCTGGGGATATTATCAGCGTGACGACAATGCGACCCGGTTCAAGAATATGATCCCCTGGGTCAATCAGTCCCCACCGTCGAATTTCGATCCCGCGGCCTGGAATCTGAAATGGATACGTCTCCCATCCGGCGGTGAAATCCACGTTCACTACGAACAGAACGATTATGCGGTCGTGCAGGACAAGGTCGCGATGGTCATGGTGCCGATGGAAAGCGGGAACCTGACCACCGATAAATATTATCTCGATGTCCCCGCGGCGCTCGGGACGTTGACGACCGCCCAGAAGCAGGAACTCGGCAAGGCGATGCACCGGCAGTTCGTGGAGAAGGGGGAAAAACTCTACTTCAAGGTGCTCCATTCAATAGACGGCGCGGCGTTGAGCGTGGGGGGGGGCGGGGTCACGAGTCTGGCGCCGAACAAGGCGGAGTATGTGACCGGATATGCGAAACTCGAGGACGCCGGGTACGATGCCGGTTCCGGAAAACTCTTCATCGACATAAAACCGGGCGACTACAGTGCGCCGAGCGATGTCTGTGCGGACTTCATCCGGAAGAATATCGGAACGCCGGGCATCGGAGAGAGGCTGGAATATCCGTCGGAAAGCGCGGAATCGAACGTCAAGTCGTTGCTTGGAACGATGTCCGACGCGGATGCCGGGAGGATCAACCCCTCCACGATCACCTATACTCCTCCGGCCGCGCCTCCCAACAGCGGCGTCATCAGCTATCCCCATTCCTGGGTTCGTATCCCGATAGGATATGAGAACGACGCCGACGAGAACGGCGAGCGCACCTACACGATCGTCGTCCCGAAAAAAGGAGGGGGGATCAGAGTGAAGCGGGTGCTCACGTACGATCCGGGAATCAATACGGCAGGAGTCTACGAGGGGCAGATCTTCGGCTCGGAGTATATCTACCGGATGCCGGGAGCCACCGGTCACACAAGCGGCGTCGCCACGAACGAGCCCGGCGAAGGGCGCGACGAGAACGTGCTGGTGAAACTGATGGATCGGCGATACGACGACAGCTGGCTGAACAAGGTGATTGCCGGCGCCGACAAGGAACAGTTCGAAGGGCCGATCGGCGAAACACTCCTTCCGGGGCCGTCGGTGGCATACTCGCGCGTGGTCGTGAAGAATATCCATTCGGGAAAGACCAATCCGGGATTCACGATCAACGAATACTACACGGCAAAGGACTTCCCGTTCCAGTGCATCTACGGACCGAACGAGGTCGGGGAAGATCGGGTTACGGAGATAACCTCCCCTCCGCAGCTTCCCATCTTCATTCTCCTTCCCTTCCTGTCGGTATGTAAAACGGAAGTGAAGGCTCTGCAGGGCTACAGCTTCGTGCTGAACAATATGCACGGACAGACAAAGAGGGTCTCGACATACGGCGGCGATTACACGAAGCCCGACGAATGGATCGAGAGCTCGTCGACCGAGACGATCTATTTCAAGCCCGGATCCCAGATCCCGATCTCGGATCAATACAACACGGCTACGACATTTACCGGCGCCGATCTTGGGAAGGAGATGGAAATAGTCTCCGAAGGACGGGCCATCACCGACATCGGGATCGATGTCGAAGGGAAATTCGATGGAAGCATCAGCTTTATTCCCTCGCTTCCGTTCATTCTCCTCTTCGGTACGGTCGGCGGTTCGGTGAGCTACTCCGACTCGCGGCTGAAGACACATGTCACCAACAAGGTCGTACGATATCCGGCCGTGGTATCGAAAGTGATAAACCGCAAGGACGGTATCGAGCAGACGACCGAGAATCTGGCGTTCAATCCCTTGACGGGAGATCCGACCGTCACGATGACGACCGACGGATATTACAAGCTGGATCTCGAGAAGGGACTCGGCAGCGGGCCCGGAACGCACAGGAAGGTATACCGGACATATTCCTATCCGGCCGCGCTGGAGTATCGTGAGATGGGGCAGAAGGCCGCCAACGAAGGGGCGGTGATCAAGTCCACACCCGATATGACCATCGAAAAATCATATGGAAACGGGAAGCATTATATCCTGCTGAAATACAACACGCCCGGCGCGGTGTGCGATGCCGGAGACTTCCTCACACCGGGCGACTACGTTCGATTATATCCGTTGAACGGATCCCTTCAGCCCCTTCCGGACCGCATGGTCGGTGACTACAATGTCGAGAGCATCATCGGGAACAAGGTGATTCTGCAACCGCACTCGAATACGGGAGGCCTCTATTTCCTGCCGGGCGTCCCGTTGAACGTGAAGATCCTGCGAAGCGGCAGAACAAACCAGTTGACCGCCCCGCGCGCAGGCATTACCACGTACGATCTCGACATACCATAGTTCGGGAAACGACATTGAGACACGATCGATCGACGTTGAGCATTCCATTCCGTTACCATGATGCAGTCATGAAATACTCAGCACAGATACTCCGATGCTTCGTTTCGTCGCTGACGATATTTCTCATGTCGGCGTTCATACCGCTTCTGGCGCAGGTGAAGCCGACGATTCCGATCCGTCAGAATATCGTCGACAAATTGAACGCGGCGCTCGATGCGAATCAGGGAAACTCCACGACCCCGGAGATCAGCATTTCGATAACTCCGCCGAGCGGCGATCAGTGGATCGACGAGGCGACCGGCGGGTGTGCCGTTACAAACCCGCTCGACCTCAAGCTCCAGTTCTTTCCGGACCATTTCGTGCTCAAAAGAAAAGTGATGGATGGAGGAACGCTGTCGGATATCACACTGGAGCAGCCGTTGATCAATGATCTCAACGCCTGGCTGAACGCCGTGTGGGGAATGGATCTTCGCGGCATAAAGGCGTTCGATGATCTCGGATGGCAGTGCGGCAGCTCACCCAACCGCTATTACACGGATGAAACGACGAACCTCGACGCCATCAAGGCCGTCCAGGATCTCTCGGGAGAACAGGCGATGCTGGAGAGCTATTACCTTATCAACGGGGTATGGGTCCAGGGGAGCACGATGTTCTCGTTCACGGCCCCCGGAGGGCCGAGAACAGTACGATATATGACCGACAGGGGGGACGGCGGCCCTAAGCGGCGATATCTGGGGAACGCCTACCTGAAGATCACACTTCCCACCTCCGAGGTCTTCGAGTTCAGTTTCGTGCTTCAGACCTCCCGCTACGGACTCGCTCCCGACACGGACGTGCCGTGCGGCATCAGCGAGGATATTCCCACCCAGGATGCGATCATCACGACACATGCGCCGAGCGATGTGTTGAATCCGAGCGCAAGCATCTGCCAGTTCTCATGGCTCTGGCAGTTGTCCGATCCCGGCTATCCCTGGCGGGACGAGTTCCCGAAAGATCCCGACGAAGCGTCCGCCAAGCTCTTCGAATATATCGAACAGCATCGCGGGGACTGGCTGTTGAATCAGGAGGGAGAGGATGGCTCGACCAGGGTCGAGGAACTGGGACGGTTCCGGATCGATCTCGACGGGAAGCTCCAGTTCGTGCGATACTACAGCGGATGCTGCGACTACAGAAAGCATACCATCGGGCAGATCATCTCGCCGACCTATGGCGATGAATGGTGCGAGATGCCGTACTGTCGACCCGATTACAGCGGCCCGAGCCGCGAGGGCGGGTTCGAACTCGACCCGGAGTTCAAGCAGTTGATCTACACCCCCCCTTCCACCTGCAGCGAATGCGCGGCGCAGCCGGTGTTCTGCATCCGTTTCTGCGACAGCCTGCTTCCTGTAATGTCGACGGTGCAGAACGTGATCAAGACCGACGCTCGCATCTTCTCCGACCGTACGCCCCTTGTCGACGAACGGGAATCGGAGTACACCAACGGCACGGCGGTGAGAAAATGGTGGGCCAGCAGGAATGATTTCGAGCGGGGAGCCCGTGGAAAATGGCGGCCGTCGAAGGAGTTCCTCTATCGTACATCGATTATCGGCGGCTCGAACGCGTTCACCAACCCGTTGCCGAACGAACGGAACTACAACAGCGCGGGAACCTTCACCTTCTCGATGTTCAACTGGAAGTTCCCCGTTGCGCCGGTTCTCGATCCTCTGAAATGGATCAATACCAACTCAATGGCGCGGTATGCGCAGAACGGTGAAGCGGTCGAGGATCGGAACATCTTCAATATCCCGACCGCCGCCCGGTTCGCGCACTGGCAGCAGTTGCCGATACTGATGGCGAAGAACAGTCCGTACGACCTCGTCGATTTCGAATCGTTCGAGGATGGGTTGTACGGAGTTATTCTTCTTCCCGGGTGGAACGCCGCGCAGATAAAGGGGGCCAGACAATTCCATGCCGAGCTGCAACTCTATCCCGCCGTGACGATCAGCATCGATCCGACGATGGGGCATGCGGGGAGGCAGAGCGTGCTGTTCGAGGATGCCGCGGATACCATGTGGTCGAGAGAGATGGGGAGAATCAGATGGTACGACAACACCGACCCGCTACAGCAACCGCTGATTGCTCCCTATGCCGGCGATCTTCTCATCCGTTTCTGGGCGAGAAAGAGGATCGACGAAGCGCCGCAGACGACACCTGATCCCGATGTATCGCCTGTCGATGTTCGTCTTGTCTCGCGGAAAAGGATCAACGGAACGATGACCGACGTCATGCATACGATAAAGTCGACCGATCTGGATATCAACGGTGAACCGCGTATCAAATATATCGCGGAAACCGGCGAATGGTCGCTCTACGAGTTGACGATCCCGGAAGCTGAAATGCCTGTATCGTTCCGGAACAACACGCTGGGGCTCGAGATGAGCAAGGTGGTCGATCCGACCCTCCCCAGAATCAGAGTGGATGATGTTCGTATCCAGCCGGTCAAGTCCGAAATGACCGGATATGTGTACGATCCCGAGAATTTCAGACAGGTCGCCCAGTTCGACGATCAGCATTTTGCCCTCTTTTTCCAGTACAACGGCGAAGGACAGCTTGTGCGAAAACTGCGTGAGACCGAACGCGGGATCCGCACGACGCAGGAAACCCAATATCATATGCCGCTTGTCGAACGCTCCTACGCATCGTTGACGGTGACGTATGGAGCGCATCCGGGCGGACTCGGAGTCGGATCGCTCGGGAGCGATATCCCGTCGTCGATGCCGACAGGTACGGGCACGACCTTTGATCTTCTCGACATCGAGCTCGGTCTCGACAGCCAGAGCGTCAAGATCTTCGGTGTCGATCCGACCGATCTGATCGAGAAATTCGAGCAGATGAAGGAATCGATCGATATCCCTTCTCTCGACTCGCTCAGCCTGCCGGCGCTCGATCAGATCCGTCTCGGTCGGGAACTCGCGCAGGCGGATGCGCAGCTGCGGGAACTGGAAGGGAAGGATACGACCCTCATCACCGACGAGAATCAACGTGCAGCACATGAGCGGGCGTTGCAGGAAGCGGAACGCCGACGGGCTGCGCTTATGACGCGACTCGGTCTGACCGAGAAGGAAGCCGTCGAGCTGATCGACGCCATGAAGAATCTGGAGGAAGAGGTCCGATCGGAAGAAGTCGCGGATCCCTCTTCCACTGAACAACCGAACAAATAGTATGAAACCGGCGATCTCGAACGTACTCCGGGCAGGATGCCTGATCCTCTCTACCCTTCTGGCCTGGATTGTTCCATCCGGGCGTGCCGCGGCGCAGGAGGGGCCGAGCCTTCGACTGCTTAGTCCGACGGGGGGAGAATCGTTTGCGCCCGGAGAGTCGGTGACTGTGCGATGGGCATGGCGCGACGATCTGCGGACGAAGGCGGGGGCAAGTGGAACACAGGTGGAGTTCTCCGGCGATGGTGGAAAAACATGGCGGATTGCGGCGACGAAGGCGAATCGCGACGACACGATGGCCGTCTGGAAGGTGCCGGAGTTCGGATGCAGCGACTGCATGCTGCGCGTTCTGCAATACAGTGGTCCGATCTCGTATCTGCCGGAGGCGATCGATTCCATTACCGGTCCCGGAAGGGAGGATCCGACCAATCGGGTATCGATAGAGTTTGCGCACACGCGTCCGCTTCTTGCCGTGGCCAGCAGCGATACGATCTATCTCTGGGATGTGGAGAAACGGCAGCTTGTGCGGCAGTTCACATCGGATGTGCTCAAGAACGGCAAGCTCACCAAGGAGCTTATGTTCTCCGACGATGATCGACTCCTCTTTGCCGCAACCGTGTTGAGTTCGGGACTTGTCGGAGTCTGGGATGTGGAGACCGGAGAACAGCTCGCATGGGTGACGAAATCCCCTTCGTACCGCCGTCCATCGCTCGCGATCACACCCGACGGCGATATGGCGGTGCTCGGAGGGAGGCGTCCCGGACCGCTGCTCTGGAATCTTGAAACCGGCGTTGTCGACACACTGGAAAAATCCCTGATCGGGTATGGTGTCGGCATCAGTCCCGACGGGAAAACCCTTGCCGTCGGCGGCTTCGGTCATATCAGACTGTATGATCTGGCCGGCAGGACCCTCACGGGTCGGATCGAGACCGGGCCGCCGGAATATTATCCCACCGAAATTCATTTCTCGCCCGACGGCGCAGTTATCGCCGCCCGCATCGATATGGGACAGGGGACCGATGCAATGAGCACGATCCTGATTGAAACGGCCACCGGGAAAAAAATCGCGGAATATCCGTACTACGGGGGCGTTCCCAGATCGATGTCGTTGCGGGGCGATCGATTCCTGAGCGTAACGGATGGACTGGCTCTCTACGAGCGGCGCTATCCTCTGCTCTATACGCTCCCCCATTTTGCATTCGGAAATCAGGGCGACATCGTTACCGGAGGGGCTCTGTCGGACGACGGCTCCATTGCGGCGATTGCCGTCAGCTCGCCGAAGAGCGGGATGTACACGATCTATCTTACCACGGTCCCCTCTCTCGATGCGATGCAGCCGGTGGCGACCACGGCTCCGTTCACCATTACCGGATCTCTTCCCTTCGTTGCCGATCTGGACCTTGGTCCGGTCGAGCTCGGTCGTGCCCGCGAATTTCCGATCGAGAGATTCATCACCAATACTCTGACGACGGCGGTGCAGGTCGAGAACGTCACCGTCGGCGGCGAATCGGCGACGAGTTATTCGGTGGTGTCGGGAGGCGGCCCCTACACCTTGCAGCCGGGACAATCGATGCCCCTGACCCTGCTCTTCCGTCCCGGGGCGCTTGGAAAACATCCTGCACTGATAGAAACCGGAACCGATCGCGGCACCCTTCGGACTGCATTGAACGGTGAGGGAGTCAGACAGATATCGGGCGCCGACGAAGAGGAGAGGTCGATGCATATCGCTGCGTCGTCGATCGGTATCGATCTCCGGCCGAACCCGGCGAGCGATCTGGTGACGGTGAGCTGGTGGACACGGGAGCCGGGGATGTACGAGATGTTGATCTACGATGCGCTGGGGGAGATCGTCGACCGGCGGCCGCTCGGCGGTATTGACGAAGGAGATCATACGACGATCTACGACACCGGTCGCCTGCCGACCGGCATATATCGTATACAGTTGCAGTCGGAAAAGGGAGGCATCGGCAGGACGCTGGTGATCACGCACTGATCAGGGAACCGATCGACGCATTCAATTACTACAGGTCGACTATGAAAAACACATTCCTGATGCTCCTTGGGGCGCTCACCGTAGCCGCGGTCTCGGCGATCATCTTTATGGACTCTCCCGGAGCGACAGCCCAGAATGAGGATCGTCCGCGTCCCGAGGATACCACCGTGCAGGAATCGTATGCGGAGTGCAAGGATCTCCTGCGGATTGTCGGAAAGAAATTCGAGTCCGCTCCGGGGGGTGATTCCGTTTCGGCCTACACCTGTCGGGTCGACGCCGAGCTGGTCGATCCGGCCCTTCCCCGCTCCGTCACCGATCTCGAGATCCAGGTCGGCCGGAACCGTCTGCAGGTGACCGGGGCGGAGATCGAGATGTATCGCGATACCAACGACATCGTCATGGTCATTCCCGCAATCAAGACGGTGCATCTGTATGATGCGGCCGCCTCCAGGATGGGGGGGACGGAGGATCTGACGCAGATGATGTGGCTTCGCGACAGCATGTTCACCCACAGCATGATCGTTGAATGCGCCGAGGAGCACGACAGTGCGGGGCGACCGTACAAAAGAATGACCCTTGCGCCCGATGCAAAAGCGCGCCGCTATTTCGGCATCCTCTCGATGGAATATCTGATCGATATCGCGAGCGGTCAGTTGCGTGAGGTCACCATGATCCCCGCGACCCGACAGTTGTACCGGCGACTGACCTGGACGTTCGGAGAGATCCGGACCGACATCGCCCCGGAGAGTTTTCATCGCCCGGTCGCCGAGCGGGTGCTGCAGGGTGACGGCGATCGATTGACCGCGCGCTACAAGGGCTTCACCTTGAGCGACAACAGGTCTCCGATCGCGGCCGGATCGGAACAGTAGGCCCGGAACATATCGGTTCGTGCCGCGAAGGCGGCGCTTCTCCGTATGAAGCGCATACCGGCGACATCCATGTCTGCCTGCGAGCCATCTTATTTGTGATGTGTCAATACCTTTATTTACAGCGGATATTGCCATGAGCACGATGTCATCCCCGTTGCTTCACGCACGTCGAAACAGAGTCGACGGTCGCTTACGGTACGTGCTGCCGACCGTACGGCAGATTATCGCATCGATGTTCACGGTCGTCATGATGACGACCGTACTGTCGACGACCCTCTGCGCCCAGCCGGTCAATCCCTGGATGCCTCCCGGGTCCGGAGGCGTCGACAGCCTCTATCATGCTCCGTTGCTTGTGCTCACCCCGCGTGTTTCCAGGGTCGAATTCCGATTCAACCCCTCGACGGGTCAGCTCTACAATGTTGCCGCTCCCACGACGAACACCGGAACACTCGATATTCTGGAGACCGTGGCCCCTTCGCAGTGTACGCCGCCGCAGACGATCAAGCGGGCGCGCCTGCGGGCAGTTCTGCAGATGGGTGACGATTACATTTACGGAAAGACCGACTTCGATATCAACGTCGATCTCTCGTTCACCGTGACTCCGAGACCGGGGCCGCCGCCCAGCGGGGTGATACCCGGAATACCGCAGGTGTTGAGAATCCAGGGCAACACCACCACGAACGTGTATGAGCCGGAGCAGCACTGGATCAAGGACTTCACGGTAGACTACGACCGCATCCAGAGTATCACGGTGTCGGCGGCGCCGACACTGGCGCTCCCCTTCGTATGGCCGCCGACGGCTCGTGCGACGGGAATGCAGGGGGCGATGAAAATCATCGTCTATTATGAAGAGGAATTCAACTGGCCGGTGGTTCAATCGGGCATCATGAGCGCTACGCCGATGATCGATCTGATTCCGGTGCCGACCGACGTGAGCGGTGCGGCGACACAGAACCCCGTGGTCTTCTCATGGAAATATGCGCTCGACTGTACCGACAGCATCCCTGCCTACGAACTGCAGGTGCTGCGACTCTACAACGTGGATGCGACGAAGACGACCCAGAGCGACATCACGGCCGATGTGGACTGGTCGCAGGCGATGAGCATCATCGTCGACGGGAATATGACCGGGGGTAATGTGACGCAGAAACTGACGCTGGCGGAAGGGACGGGATATTATGCGTGGAGAGTGCGGCCCATCGGAACGAAATATGCGGGGGGGATAGCGGATCATCGAAACTGGGGAGTCTGGACGAATCATATCACGGGAAACCAGGCGATCACCGATCCGGTCGGCAAGACGAGCATCAGCGACGTCAAGGCGCGGGATGGAGTATTCTTCTATCCGCAGTTCGATGACCGAAGGAACTGGCAGTATGCGCGCGTCTTCAGCGAGGGGACCGACTACGAGACGAAAATCGGTGAGCGGATCGAATACGCGAGCACCCTGAAGCAGACGCGTCAGACACAGGCTCGGATCGCTACCGCGGTGAACACGATGCTGATCTCCAATACGGTTCTGGATTACAGCGGGCGACCCGCCGTACAGACGCTGGGGACACCGGTCACGAACATGGCGGGGTTCGGATATGTGAGCGATCTCTTTCTGCGCGGAACCACCGGGGGGACGTATGGAGCGGAGGATGAATTCCAGGCGCGCGATTTCGATCAGAGCATCGCCGACAAGCCGCTGGGATCGCTGCTGACCTATGAAGACACCTACCTGCAGCCGAAGACGATGCGGCAGCGGCAGAGCGCGGGAGTTGCGTACGACGGATATTATTCGAACAAGACCAACGATCTGCGCGTGCCGAACGCCGAGCTGTATCCGTACACCCGCCTGATGTACTCGCGAGACGGAACGGAGCGGGAGCGGGAACTTGGAGGCGTCGGTAATATCCATCGTATCGGCGGCCTGGCCGAAGGGACGACACGGACGGTGCGCACGATGTGGGGGACGGCAACCGACCAGGAATTGATCTGGCTGTTCGGTGACGAGGCGCCCTCCGCACGAACCGTGCGGAAGCAGTTCGTGACCGATGCCAACAACGTCACCACCATCAGTTATCTCGACAAGGATGGGAAGACGCTGGCGTCGGCATTATCCTATGCCGACCTTCCGGCTGCCGATAATCCGGGCCTTGGGAACGCGCCGCGACTGACGCAGCTCACCAATGAACCGATGATCTCCATTTCGACCGTCGAGCAGGAGATCACCCAGTTCGATAAGGTTACCCCGTACGGCATGAGCGCCTCCTACAAGCTGGCCCTGCCGGAGCCGACCACCGTGACGCTCGATTATCATCTCGATCCGGAGAAGGTCGCCCTTGAATGTCCGGCCCTCTGCGTCGGGTGTGATTATATCGTTGAAGTCTACATCCATGATATCGAGGATGCCCACGTCGGCTTCCCGAAAAAATGGACGATTCCGACAGACCCGGTGACGAACACTCCGGTGCTCGGCAGTTGCGCCGACGACAACGGCAACCCCGAGGATGGCAACGTCGACAACGTACAGATCTCCACGGCTCCGATCTCGGCCTACCTCGAGGCCGGCAGCTATCTCATTGAGCGACGTATCCGCCTGCGCAACACGATCGTCAACGCCACGACGATGCCGGCCGGTTATGAGAACGGTGAGACCTATCTGAACGGGCACCAGCGTTACATCCGTACGCTCATCGAGCGCGATCAGCTCGGGGTTCCGTCGTACGGGGGCTCCGCCTCCGGCCCGCTGAAGGATCTGCTGCCGCTGCTGGAGGATGGGAAGGTCTTCGGTGGGGCGGGAGCCTACGGCTGGCTCGATGCGAGGATCGTTTCGGACCCGACACATTATTCGTACGACGCGGAGAAGAACGAGTATGTCGTCGTGACCACATGCTGCACGCTCCGTATCCCGAAGAAAGCGTGCGACGACGGCGCCTGCGCCGGGGGCACCCCGAACTTCGAACAGGAGTTCAAGAATGCGTGGCAGACGAAATATCCGATCTTCTCGACACGGGATATTTTCTATCACAACGGGACCGAGCTCTATCCGGTATCGACGACGCCGACGAACCCCTACCCGAACGGGAACGGGGCGTTCAATGCGATGATTGCGAACATGCTGGCCGAGACGTCGGGGGGCAATCCGGTCTACAAGTGCGCGGATCTGTGGAATGCGTGGAAGGGGATCATATCGGTCTGGGAGTCGTTGGGGGTCGACGAGGATGGAAACATCGACAAGGAGTTCGATCTGATGGACTACTTCCTCAGAAGCGTGGGGAAGATGTACGTGGGAATCTCGACGACCGAGTACCACGCCACCGCCGGCTATCTCAGTCATGCGTATAAATATTTCGAGTACAACGGAACGAGCGATCCGGCCTGTAATACGCAGGTGGGGTATCCCTGGACCGGCACACCGAAGTGGCAGGACCTGTACGACTGCATCAACAATAACGGACGGACGACGGCATACGACGACGACTTCGTCCCCCCGGAGTGCGATCCGGCGACGACCACGACAACCGCGGCGCGGGTGGAATGCATGCGCCAGTGGCTCGACAGCATCACCGACGGGTGCGAGGATCGGTGCGAGGAGCAGTGGGACGCGTTCGTCCGGGCGATCATCGCCGAGTACCATCAGGGGGTGTCGCCGAAAGTGGTGGAGGGGGACGAGGTGGACGGTATTCCTGTGGTGACGTGGGATGTATCGCGTGAGGAAGTCTACTGCAAGGCGCAGGCGCTGGTCGATCGCTGCAAGGAGGAATGCCGTCAGGGTGGAGATGACGTCAACGGCAACAGTATCATCGAGCCGAGCGAGAGACGTGCGCTGACGGTGACCTATGCGGGAAATGGCGAAGTGGCCTCGGTGGGAACCGACCCGGAACGGGAGGCGCTGAAGAAGGCGCTGACATGGACGTTCGAGGTGGCGCTGGTGAACGGGGAGGGACAATGTCCGGAGGGATTCGAGAAGGTCTCCAGCAAGGCCGGGAACAACCAGGGGCGGGTGCTGGTGGAGTTCCTGAACTGGCGGCTGCGGCAACTGCGGGAGCGGGCCGGGGCCCTCGGCTACGAAGATCCCGATCATGCGTGCCAGGAGCTGCAGCATGTCTACGATCGGATCTTCCCGCCGATGGGTGTGGAGGCGAATCCGAACGGCGGAAAGCTGGGCGCGGGAATTCTGAGCGAATCGACCAACGCCTGCTGGCCGTGCGAGTGCGAAGGAGACGACGAGGATGAGGACGAGGTGAAGGAACCGTGCGACAACTGTCCCGAGGAGGCGAACGCCAACCAGAAGGATGATGATCTGGACGGAGTGGGAGACGCATGCGACAACTGCGTGACGGAGTACAACCCGACGCAGGTTATCAACGGGAGCTGGGCGGATACGGACGGCGACGGAAAGAAAGATCCGTGCGACAACTGTCCCCAGAACGCCAACGCGTCGCAGACGGATGATGACGGCGACTATGTCGGAAACGTGTGCGACAACTGTCCGACCAGCGCCAATCGCGATCAACTGGACAGCGACGGCGACGGAAAGGGAGATGTGTGCGATCCGTGCCCGTACGATCCGACCGACAACTGCGCAGTTCTGCGGAACAATGAGGAAAGGCCGGAGCAGCCCGCATTGTCGCTCCGTCCGGAGAACGGTGGACCGGCTCCTGTCGGGGATAGCGGGACTGCATGGCTCCGCAGGGGGGAGAAGACGAACGACGTCGTGACGAGCACCAATCCGTTCACGATCATGGCCTCTCGACGGGATAACTGGCGCTCGGTCGACGTCGACGAACAGGGGATCGGCACGCATGTGATGAGCATCGAAGGGGGGAGCCCCGATCAGAGCACGTCGCCCGACAACGAGCCCTCTCTCCCCGATATCGATCTGGAATGCCCGAAGCCGTACGGGTCGGACATCCTGCGGCAGGGGATCGGCATCACCGGCCGGTTCATCCTCGGTGAGCATTGTCAGTTGATCTACGAGCGGACATGCACACGCGGAGGGGAGACGAAGGTGGAGCGGTTCGTCCTCTGCCCCGATATCTGCGGGCAGACATGCAACACGAGCATCTGCTTCAAATGGGTGGAACCCGATATGCCGGAGGAGCCGGACAACGAGTTCAAGCTCATGACATGCGAGGCGACGCTTGCAAAGGAGCTGCTCTCGGTGATCGGGGAACAGGCCAGGAAATGCGTGGAGGAGAAGGTGGAGCAGTTCAGCGACAACTACAGAGCGAAGTGTACCGCTCTGGAGTCGCTGGACGATAATCTGATCATGACCTACGGCATGAAGTATTATCACTTCACGCTCTTCTACTACGACCGGGCGGGGAATCTGGTCAGGACGGTGCAGCCGAAGGGGGTAAGTCTGCTCAGCACGTCACGGCTCTTCCATCCGGGACATCAGTTCGTGACGGGATATGAGTACAACTCGCTCGGCCAGATGGTGCGCCAGATCACGCCGGACGGTGGGATGACGGAGTACTGGTATGATGCGGCGGGGCGCCTTCGGTACTCGCAGAGCGCGCGTCAGCGGCTGCTGATGCCGCAACGCTACAGCTATATGAAGTACGATAACGTGAATCGAACAATTGAGACGGGTGAAGCGATGAATATCGATCCGGTGACGGGCGGACCGGCGATTACGCCGCCGTCGCCGCCGGGCTCGGTCTCCAATCCGTTGTTCGCATCGACCGTCGATGATCCTGTAGCACCGAAGACGGGACGCTACGACATCATCTACACATTGTATTCAGTCATAACGAACGAATACTATCTGAATAATCCGATACCCGCCAATCGGCAGCGTTATCTAAGGAATCGCGTCAGTCGGCGCTGGACTGAAGAGGGTGTGGACAATATCTACAGTTATGATCCGCATGGTAACGTCGAATGGATGATGCAGAATCTGCCGGTGCTGGGGGTACCGGTTGGGATGCATATGAAAAATTATATCCGTTATGAATACGATCTGATCGGCGGTAAGGTCAGTAAGGTGTTGTATGACGATACATGGGGCGATCGGTTCTATCAGCGTTACACCTATGACGCGGACCAGCGACTACAGATGGTGGAAAGCTCGAGGGATGGAGAAATCTGGGATCGTGACGGGCAGTACGGTTACGCTCTGCAGAGCCCACTGCAGCAGTTCCGCATCGGTGAGGATAAACTGCAGATCGTTGATCGGGTGTATACGATTCAGGGATGGCTCAAGGGAATCAATCAGTACCCCTTGAATGCTACAATTCCGACGGTGGGGAGTGATCGAGCTCAGGGATATGCCTATGACGCCTATGCGATGAATCTCGGATACTATGCCGGCGACTTCGTTCGGTCGTTCACCGGAGGCGCAACTCAGCAGTCGCCGTGGAACAGCAGCGTGACGAATCAGTATCATCTTACCAGCGGTGTCTCGCTCTACAACGGTAATGTCTCGACCTGGACGCTGGCCTATGCGTTCACCGGCGCTAATCCTCCGACCTATACACCCGAGTTGTCGGCAACTCCGAACCGGACGACGGTCACGGGAGAAACCTATCGCTACGATGTGCTGAATCGTCTGCTGAGCACGAAGTTCCAGATCTATTCCGGCACGCCCAACGTATTCAACTCCCCCGGAACATTCGATATGACCATGTCATACGATCCGAACGGCAATATCCTCACCCTGCAGCGCAGGGGGAGCGCGATAGGCAAGCCGATGGCGATGGATAATCTGAACTATCAATACGGGCCGACACAGAACCGCCTGACCGGGGTCAACGATATGGCCATGGGAGGCGCGATCACTATGTATGGAGGTGACTTCGAGAATCTGCCGCCGTGGCTGGCTCCTCCCCCAACCGGTATGAACTATACCTATGACGCCAGCGGAAGTCTGGTCGAGGACTGGGGAGAAGGGACGCAGATCCGTTGGAACGCCTACGGCAGAGTAACGCAGGTGCGGCGCCTGGTTCCGGCGCCCCAGCCACCCCCTCCTCCGCCCCCGAACGCGCCGTTGCCGTGGCGTCTGCCGCTGTCGAATTCGCCGGCAACGATCGGCGATCTGCGCCAGGAGATCTTTTTTGTGTACAATGCGGCAGGCAACCGCGTGGCGAAATACGCGCTGGACTATACGCTCGCCACCCGGAACTCGACGGCCGGGCAGCCGGTCACCGTCTGGGAGGGACATGCGACGTACTATGTGCGTGATGCCAACGAGCAGGTGATCGCCGTGTATGAGCGGGAGCTGCACACGCCGTATACCACGAATTCCTGCTGGCCTGATTACCCGTTCAAGCCGGGATGGATCGATACCGACAAGGATCGGAATAACGACGGAGCAGTGCCGGCGCCACCGCCGCCTCCCCCTCCGCCCCCGTCTCCGCCTCCGGGACCGCCGCAGCCGTTCTGCGACAACTGTCCCGGTCTGATGCCGGGCAATCCGTGGCAGGAAGATTATGATGGTGACGGGATGGGAGATGCGTGCGATCCCTGTCCTCTCGTTCACAGCTCTCTGCCGTGCATTCCCGGAACCGAACAGCCGACAGCCGTGCATCTGTGGAAGGAGTATGAGAAATGGGAGATGATCAGCTCGTTCCACGCGATCCGGTTGACGGAACTGCATGTCTTCGGCAATGCGTCGCAGGGAATGATTGCGATGTACCGACCCAATGTCTCAAGGGACGTGGCCGTGCAGACCGGGGATATCTACACCCGGGCGTTGACCAAGAAAGTCTATGAGCTGAAAGACCATCTTGGAAATGTGCGTGCCGTTATCAGCGATCTGAAACTGGACGTGGCCGCACCCGGCCTGGCAGTCCCCACCGAGTGGGAAGCGGATGTGCAGGTCTACACACAGTATTATGCATTCGGTATGCCGATGCCGGATCGGACCTCCGGGATGGCGAATTATCGCTATGGGTACAATGACAAGGAGATGGACAACGAGATCCACGGCGTAGGGACACGCGGCTTTGAAGGTGAGGGGACCGGCTATGATTATGGGGCACGCATGTATGATGCCCGACTGGGAAGGTGGTGGAGCACCGATCCCAAGGAGAGCAAGGCGCCTTCATTGAGTCCATATATCGCGTTCGACGATAATCCGATATACTTCAATGATCCGAGTGGAGAGGATGCTGAAGTCGTCGTAAAGGGACGGAATATCACTATCAAGACAACGATCGTGATATTTGGAGATAAGGCTACCGATGCAAAGGCCGCCGAAATGCAGAAGAACCTCATGAAGGCATGGAATAGGGGCACGAAGGGATGGACATATACCGATCCCGAAACGAAGATGAAGTATAACGTCAAGTTCGATATCACCGTGGAGACGGGAACCCCGCCGCCCATCAAGCCCGGCGAGGAATATGCGGGACAGGGCTCCATAGGGAATGGGGTGAATTATATCCAGTTGACCGACGATCCGAAGGATTATAAAAACGGCATACCGAGATCGTTCGTTGCGAACGGCCATGTCGGAAACTGGGAAACGACAGGTCCCGCCTATCTGCATGAATTCGGTCATCTTGTCGGGATGGGCGACCGCTATACCGAAAATGTCGGAAGGACCATGGTAAGCATATTTGCACACAAGGGATGGGAGAGCAATATCATGGCCAGTGATGGAAGCGGTAAAATCGAACAACGTAATATCAATGAAATGATGATCGATGTGATAAACCTGTACAACGCCGAACTGGCGACCCTGGATAGGGATGGAGCGAAACAGAACACTCGTGCACGAGCCGGTGGCGAGATATCGTTCCCGTTTCGGTCGCAGCCCTCGTTCTATCCCGGTGTGCCGATTGAAAACTACCCCGAAGCAGATAGGGAGAAAACCGTTCGCGATAACCCAAAGGAATTCCCAACAAACAATCCATGAACATCTGCTCGTCCGGTTTTCGCCTGAGAACAACGTCTGTAGTGGGTCCGCGCATCGCCGACTCCCTCTGCCGGCCGGCTGACCCTCCGAGGGTTGGAGCATGGCGGTGTGCGGTGTTGCTGTGCCTTGTGATGTTCGGGCTCGGTTGCGGCGTCGAAAGCAAGGAAGAAACGGACATCGAACGCGTCGATTCGGGTTCGAAGCCTTCGGAAGGTAGAACCCGGAAACGCGATGAGAGCTTGAAGGAAGCTTTGAAGCATCCGGAACAGGTGGCGGATCTGCAGACATATTGTGAAGATGGGACGTTGAGCCCGGGCATGTTCGAGCGATTCGACAGCCTTCGAACCCTGTATATCTATGGGGATTGTGACTTCGATGTCGACCTGTTGCTTGTCACGATTGCTCGACTACCGTTGCTGAATGAGGTGGCCCTTCAATTGCCCCGGGCACAAAAACTGCCGGAGTCGATCGGGAAATTGGGACATGTGGAGATTCTGGATCTCTCGGAGAGCTTGTTACAGGATCTGCCGGGGGAGATCGGTGATATGACCATGCTTCGACAACTGGATCTGAGCTGGAATCGATTGTCGCATCTCCCGGTCGACGTCAAACGGTTGCATCGACTGGAAGAGCTCTCCCTGACCGGCAATTCGGATATCGACGTGGAAGAGACTATCGACCTGGTGAGTGAGTTGCCGGAGCTGAAAGCCCTGTATCTGAACAATCTTGAGCTGACCCATCTTCCGAAGAATATATCGAAGCTGGTGCACCTTCAGATTCTCAGTGTGCGAGGCAATAATATCTCATCCCTGCCGGAAGAACTGGCTCAGTTGCAGGAATTACGGCAATTATACCTCGGATACAACAATCCCATTCAGTTACATGAGGATCTCATTGCTGATTGGCGGAAAAAAATGCCGAATTGCGATATCGTTGTGCCGTGATTCCGGGTGCGATGGGATCGCATCCGGAAGATCGATAAGGAGGCATCTCCATGAGCTCCTACAAGGTTCTCTTCTCTACGTGTCTGCTCTGGGCTGTCGTATGCCTGGTGACATCCGCCAATACGATTGCGACGGACGGCACGGCCGAATTCGGCTTCCCGCTGGTCTTCTTCGTCGGTCACGGCGGCTCGGTCAATGCGGGGGAGCAGTGGGGACTCCGCAGGTTCCATAACCTGCTTCTCGATCTCCTTATTGTATTCGTCCTTTCCGCCGGCATAAGCTATACGATGGGTAAACGACGAGGAGCGGCCGCCGTATCGATCGATGTGAGACACCCTGAGCCGGCCGGCAAGTAGGGTGATGCGGAATGTTCGTTCCGTGAGAAGAGACCGGTGAGGGCGAAGTATCTCTCCCTGGAACGGCGTCTTCAGGCCGATCGCACATTCGTGGATGCCGTGTATCCTCGAAGCGGATTCTTCCCTGGCCCATGACACATTGCGTGTCATGGGCCAGGGAATTCCCCCACACCTCCGAACGTTATCTCTACAGGCGAGGCATTCTATTATTCGGCCTTCGCAATCTTGATGAATTGGAACGGGATAACGTCATGGATGTATTGATCATTGCGGTAGCCGGCACATTGGCCTCGCGCTCCGCGGCCGTGCATGTCCGCCGCTATCTGGCGGATATGGGGAGATTCAGCGCGAATATCGCCGGTGTCGTGACCAGATACTTCGGCCTCGGGCTCACGATGCTGATGGTGGGATCACATCTCGGTATGCCGACCTGGGTCACCAACACACTCTTTGTCACCCTCATCGTATCGGCCGTGATCGTTCTGGGATATGCGCTTGGCGGGAAGGAACGCGCACGCGC
Organism: uncultured bacterium; assembly: GCA_966250335.1. GTDB lineage: Bacteria > Bacteroidota > Ignavibacteria > OLB7 > OLB7 > OLB7. The sequence goes on from CBINGZ010000003.1 coordinate 25,843, forward strand.
GCGGTTCCCGATGTCGTGGTATCGAAACGGAACGCATCGAGCGAAACGGATGATGAGACGGACAGGCTCGGTCGTCGCGCAACGGGTGATGGAACAGGGAAGGGCTCTTGTTCCCGGCGCCGTGATAGGCGCGCGCGGAACCGCCTGAGATCGTTTGTACGTCTCGGCGGGAATCGTCAGATTCGCCGCATGAGACTACGATTTCCCCTGCTGCTCGATGGACCGATTGGAACGGAACTCGCCCGACGAGGCGTGCGTCTCGACCCGCACCTCTGGAGCAGCCGGGCGTTGATCGAGCATCCCGACCTGGTGAGGGAGATCCACCGCGACTACATCGCCGCCGGCGCCGATATCGTCACAACGAACAGTTTCAGAACCAACCCGCGCGCCGTGAACCGATCGGAGTACGCAGGGCGTGCCGAGCATCTGACCCGACGCTCCGTCGAACTGGCGCGTGAGGCCGCTCTGGAGTTTCCGGAGCGGGAGATTCTGATCGCCGGGAGCATCGCTCCCGTCGACGACTGTTACGCCCCCGACCTCACCCCCCGCCGTGCCGAACTCTACAGCGAGCATCTTCAGCATATCGACAATCTTCTCCGCGCGGGAGCCGATCTTCTGCTGCTGGAGACGATGAACACGGTGGCGGAGGCATCTGCCGCGAGCGAGGCGGCGGCAACCCGGGAGATCCCGTTCATGGTAAGCGTGGTCACCGATCGCACGGGCCGGAAGATGCTGAGCGGCGAGCCTCTGGAGGAATGTGTGGCGGAGCTGGCCCGATTCCGCCCGACGGCAATCCTCACAAACTGCGCCTCGCCCCATGCCACGCTGGAGGCGACACGGATTCTTGCCCATACGAAGGCCGAGGCGGGCGCAGTCTGGGAGTTCGGGGCCTACCCGAATGAGGGAGAGCCTGATCCGGTGCTCGGATACGAACGTGTGCGGCCGGTTCCGCTCCGGGAATTCGTCGATATCGCCGAGACCATGCTGCGGCTCGGCGCCGGGGTTATCGGGGGCTGCTGCGGCACGACGCCGGAACATACGGCGGCCCTGGCCGGGCTCTTCTTGAGAGCACGCGAGGCGTCCGTTCCGTAGCGACCGGAGATATCATTTCACCTTCGTCGGCGCCTTGAACACTCCCTTCACGTTCATGGACCTGGGGACCGTATCGATCGCAACACTCTGCGACCGGACCGGCGGCCGGCTGGAAGGAGCAACCTGGGAATCTTCCGACGGCGCCGCGGCCGGCGTTGCCGACTGAGCCGCCGGTGTCGGCAGGCTTGACGATTCTTCCACCGGTGATATCCTCTCTTCCCCCCGATCGGTCCGCGCCGCTTTCCGTTGCGCCGGGGTCGACAACGGTGCCGCCGGGATCTGTTCCACAACGCCGGTACCGTTCCGTGACGGCAGCGGACCTCCCGTGCCTCCGACCGTCGATGTATCGCTCTGCATACCGGGGACCGCCGGCGCATATCGTGCCGGCTCGTTCCTCTCCTCGTCGCCGTCGAAGAGGAAGAAGAGTCCCGCCGAACCGATGACCGCCACGCTCAGAAGAACAGCCTTGAACGTGCTGAAGATGTTTCCGGGTCGTTCCGTCGAGACCGCTTCGCCGACGGCATGCGCTTCGGGGCGGGCCATGGAAAGTGCGAGAACCCGTGACCGCAGGGGGGAGTCGTCCGTCATCAGATCGCGCCGGTTCGCGTCGATCAGGCCGTCGGCCATCCCGCAGGCGCGTACCATCCGGGCCAGCTCGTCATCCAGTGCGAGACGGATGCGGAATTCATGCCGTTCCATCGGCGACATCGAGTCGCTGATATATCGTTCTACAAGTTCTTCGCGTTCATCGGGTTTCATGGTTCTCCTCCGTTTCATCCCCGCCGCCGGGCGGAATCTCGTCCTCCATCAGCTCCATCATGAGCTTTCCGAGCCTGATCCTGGCGCGCCATGCGGTCGTGTGAATCGCCCCCACCGGCTTCTTCATGATCTCCGCGATCTCGTCGAAACCGTAGCCTGAGTAGGCGTTGAGAACAAGCACCTCGCGCTGCGCGATCGGGAGTCTGGCAAGCGCCTTCACGATCAGTTCCTCCCGGTGCGACATCTCTCTGATCGTGACCGAGGGATGCTGCGCCTCGTCGATCTCGTCGATCGGCGTGAGCTTCCGTCGCGATCGCAGCTGGTTCAGGCAGAGGTTGCGGGCCATCCTCAGAAGCAGCCCGAGCGGTCTCCGGGGCGGTTCGGCTCCCGCTTCCCTCATCCTGATGATCTTTTCCCAGATCTCCTGTGCGACATCCGCGGCAATCAACCGGTCGTTGAGGATGCGGGCGCAGTAGAGATACATGCGCTGGTTGTGCCGGTCGAACAGCTCCATGAGCGCTGCATGATCGCCCGCCAGATGGCGCACGAACAGCTCCACGTCGTCCTGCTCCCGCATCGACGGTCGTGCTCCCGGTTTACGCGCGGGCATCCCCGCCGTCCCCGTTGAATCGATCGATCGCTCCCTTGTCATGATTGCCGGCATACGTTCCCAGGGTCATCAATGGAGAGACAGCGATGGAGGAGAAAAACTCACACATCGCCGTGCGGAAGGTCGATCTGTGAGATTCGGATCTCATCGGTTGTCTTCATATACTGGCGCACGGCCCCCGGCGGAAATCGAGCCGGCGGTCCTGTATCATCTGCGTCCCGGTCGGCGGCCCGTTCTCATCCTCTTCAGCGAGCATTATCCCCGATGACACGCTATGTCTGGATCATCCTGATCGTCCTGCTGCCGACGGCCCTGCGCGCCCAGGAGTGGTCGAGGGTCCGTATGACCTCCGACGGTCCCGACAGCCTGCCGATTGAAGACCTCACCTCCCCTTCCCTTGCGATCGATTCGGCGCTCCGGGTCCATATCGTCTATATGAACGGGGGAATATCTCCCACCTCGTCGACCCCCGTGACCTTCGGCGCCTCGCTTCTTCATACCATCTATGCGGGGGACGTGGTCGAGCCCTCCCTGACGATCGCCGGGAACAATATCGGATCGGCCGCGGCGCTTCGGTTCGATTCGTCGCATAATCTTCTGGTTCTGGCTCCCCAGTCGTCGAGCTCGGCGGACTGGGGATGCGTCACGGAGTTCCGTACGGAGGGGACCTCCTGGTCGACAGCTCCTCTCTCTCCTCTCTGCGCAGCTCCCGAGACCTATCCGACGGTCGCCGTGGCCCCGGACGGTTCGCTGCATGCGGTCTATGAGGCGGAGGGGGAGATCTACTATGCGCGGAGAGGCCCCTCTTCCGCCTGGTCGGTTCCTCTCGATCTCTCGAACGATGTCTCGCGCGAGTCGAGCCCGTCGATCGCCGTCGGTCCCGACGGAGAGGTCCATGTCGTCTTCCTGCGATGGATGTCGGGAGACCGGCGGACGATCTGCCATGTGAGGGGGAGGGATGGAACGTTCACTCCCCCTGTCGAGATCCGTACCACCTCCGCGGCCGTCAGGGGGCTCGATGCGATCTATACCTGGCCTCCGTTCGTTCCGTCGATCTGTGTCGACAGAGCGGGAACATGCCATCTGGTCTTCACCGCCGTCTTCGGCACGAACCCCTCCGGCAACAGCAGGATCTTCCACATGGAGAACGTCTCGGGCGTCTGGAGCAATCCGACGGCGATCACCGACCACGGCACCTACAATCGTGTCTCCATCACGGTCGATACGGCGGGGGGACTCCACGTCGCCGCCGAATGCAGGGAGGAGCCGGAGAGGGACTGGGATATCCTCTACATTTCCCGGAAGGGGACGACCTGGGGGGCCCCGAAAAATCTGACGGCCCTCAACAACGCCGACGATATCGCGGCGCCGAACGGCGGACGGTTCATTGAGAGCCGGGGCGCGGTCACGGCGATCGCGTACTACACCTCCGAATGGCGCGGCGGTCTCGGGGCGGGACGGGGGAACGACATCGGACTGCTGATCCGCGGCGCCTCCGGCGTGCCGGCCCTGCCGGTCTTCGCCGCCGAGCCCTCCATCATCGATTTCGGGACCGTGCGGCTCGACGACTGCCGGTCCCTGCCGGTCGTCGTGCGGAACACGGGGGGGAGCGTGCTGGGGACGGCCCGACCCGTTCTGGAGGGGGGTGATATGACGCGTTTCGATATCCCCTCCCCTCCCGATACCGTGTCGCTCGCGCGTGGAGAGACCGTGACGATCGACGCGACCTTCTGCCCGACCGATACCGGCTGCTTCGAGTCCAGAATCGTGCTGAAGACGAACATTGGATCGCGATACATAACGCTGCGCGGATGTGGAGGCGCTCCGCTGATCGAGGTCGATACGACCGCCCTCGACTTCGGCAGGATCACGGTGGGATCATGCAGCGAACGGACGATCACGGTGAAAAACAGGGGGGGATTTCCTCTCGACGTCTCCATACCGAGCCCGGCGGGAGGCGCCTTCAGCCTCGTCGATCCGCGCCCGGCGGAGTTCAGGCTGGAGAAGGGAGCCTCCCGCATCGTGAGGTTCAGATTCTGCGCCCTTGCGGCCGGTCCGGCAAACACAAGCGTGGTGATCGGGAGCAATACCCTTGGAGATCCCCCCGGCCTGATCCTGAGCGGGGAGGGGGTGCCGCCGGGGCCTCCCGGGAGAAAACGGCTGATATGGCTGGATACGGCCTCCGGTTGGATCGGTGACCGTATCGTGCTGCGATTGACGGCCTCTCCGCCGTTCGATCCGGGTGAAGGGATCACCACGATCTCGGCCCGACTTCGTGCGAACCCGGAGGCGCTCTCTCTGCTTCCGCCGGAGAACGGAATGACGGGAACGTATCAGGGAGACGGATCGATTCTGTTGGAAGGGATCGATGTCTCTCATGGCGATTCAATCGTGGCGCGACTCGAGTTCGAGGGGATGGCGAAGGGAGATTCCTCCAATCCGGTTCTGCTGGAGTGGATCGGCGGCGCGGGCCCCGATACGCTGCTCACACTGGGGAACGGCCTGATCTACCTGAACAGACGCGATCTGGAGGAGCCACCGGGGAGAAAACGGCTGATATGGCTCGACACGGCCTCCGGATGGGTCGGCGATCGTATCGCGCTTCGATTGACGGTCTCTCCGCCGTTCAACCCGGATGAAGGGATCACCACGATTTCGGCCCGGCTTCGCACAGGTCCGCAGGCGATCTATCTGCATCCCCCGGGAAATGGAATGACGAGAACATATCAGGGAGACGGATCGATGCTGGTGGAAGGGATTGACGTCTCGCATGGCGATTCAATCGTGGCGCGACTCGAGTTCGAGGGGATGGCGAACGGAGATCCCTTCAACCCCGTTCTGCTGGAATCTGTCGGCGGGGCGGGCGCCGATACGCTCCTCACACTGGGGAACGGCCTGATCCGCCTGGAGGGATGCGATGTCGGGAAGGATCTGGGCTACGATAGAATAATCGCTCTGCGATCGATAGCGGTGAACGGCGACGAGGCGCGCGTATCGTACGACGCCGTCGCCGGAATCGCCGTCAGGATCGTCGTCACCAATCTGACCGGGGAGGTCGTCCGCCTGGAGGATCTTCCCCCCGGAGAGGATGGTGAACGGACCGTGTCAATCCCGACATGGGATCTGCCGGCAGGCTTCTACATCATGGAGCTGCGCGACCGCACGCAGCGGGCCGTCATGCCGATCATGATCGGACGATGAGAGTCGGAGTGAAATATCGCATTGCTCTCATCGCGCTTCTGCTGGCGACGGCGGGGAGCGGAGCGCGGGGACAGTCGCTCTCTCGCCTGACGTTCGGCCCGGTGATCGGCGGCGCTCTGGGAACCGAGCGAGCGGCGGCGCCGGTGTACGGAGTCGATCCGGGATGCGGGGAGTTCACGCGAGGGAAGAGCAGGGCTCTTGGAGGAAGCTTCAGGATCGCAGCCCCCGATTTCTTCGACGAACGATTCGGTCTGACTGCATATATCACGGCGGGATACGGTTCCTCGCTCCTCACCGCCTCCCCTCCGGGATCACAACGTATTCTGCTGCACGGGGAGATCGTCGACGTCGAGCGCGAGTTCAGGCTGGAGGTCTCGCATATCGCGATCGGACTCGATCTCCTTGGAGAGTATCGGCTCGGAGATCATCTCAGCCTCGGGATCGGACCCTCGATCGGCTGGAGGTTCGGCGGGACGATCCGGCAGACCGACAACATCCTCGGTCCCGGCAGAACCGGTTTCGAGGATGGGGAACGGGTTCGTGTCATGGCGGAGGGAGCGGATCGCGCGCTGCGGCCGCTGGCGTTCGGTTTCGTGGGAACCGCAGCGTACGGACTTCCGGCGGGGAAGGGGATATGGCTCCTCCCCGGCCTCACGTTCCGTGCCGATCTTCTCCCGTCATTGCAGGGAACCTCCGGCGGGCTTTCGTTCACCGGAGGCGCGGGGCTGGGAGTGATGTTCGGATCGGCTCCCCCCGTTGTTCCCTCTTCTCCTCCTCCGCTTCCGGGCGCCCCTCCGCGGCTGACGGCATCGATCGATCTCTACGGGGTAGACCAGGCGGGCGTCAGGGAACAGGTGACCAGGATCAGGGCCTACGAAGTCCTCACGCGCCATCGTATACCTCTCGTCCCCGCCCTCTTCTTCGACAGAGATTCGACATCGATCCCGAATCGATATATGCCTCACGAGGCCGTGGACTTCCCGGAGGAGGATGAATCGGGCGAGCCGTACGACAGAATCGTCGAGACGAGCCGCGATCTTCTGCGGATCGCCGCGTCGCGCCTGAGGGAATATCCCAACGCGATGCTCACGCTGGTCGGCTCCGTTTCAGGGGACGAGGACCCGGAGCTTGCGCGCCGCCGTGCCGAGGCGGTGCGATCCTATCTCATCACGATGTTAAAAGCGGACTCCACGCGGCTGACGGTGATGGAGGGAAAGGGAGGGTTCCCCTCCCTCCGCTCCGGCGAGGAGACGGAGGATGGCCGCGCCGAGAACAGGAGGGTCGAACTCTTCTCGGAGGAGAAGGGGATTCTGGCGCCGGTGACGACATCGCAGATCGTCCGGAACTTCACCCCTCCATCGATCCAGATGGAGCCGTTGTACGAATCGGAGGTGGGGCTGCTCCGGTGGTCGATCACCATCAGCCATGACGATAATGTAGTGGCACGATATACCAGCGACGACACGGCCGACCTGAACGGAACCGATTTCAACTGGCGCATCAGCCAGGCGCGCGCCGACAGCTCCCTTGCCCCGGTCGTGGCGGAGTTCCTGGTGGTCGATTCCACGGGACAGATGGTCTCCGCGCGGAGTCATCTCCCGTTCGTTCTGGAGCGGCGCACGCACGTGGTGAACCCGAACAGCGCCGTGACCCATGACCGCGAGCGAAGTTCGTTCATGCTGGTCGGATTCGGATATAACTCGGCGGAACTGAACGAGACGAACGCCGGTGAACTTGAAGAGATCGTCGCGACGGCGCGAGGCGGCGAGATCATCACCGTGACCGGATATACCGACCGGATCGGCGACGGAAAGCGGAACGCCGGGCTCTCGGCGGAACGGGCCGAAGGGGTCGCCCGAGCCCTGCGGGAGCTGCTGGCGCGGAAGGGGATCGTCCCGGCAACGATCGAGACGGTCGGCGCCGGCATCGACCATGACCAGTTCGACAACGATCTCCCCGAGGGGCGGATGCTCTCCCGGGGGGTGCGGGTCGTCGTGGAGCGGGCCGCGCGATAGCCCGGCGGGGAGAGTGTGAGTTTCCCGGGAGAGGGTGTGTCTTGCATATGACGACACGGACAGCTCACTCTATTGCGGAGATGGAACAATGAGATCAGCTACATGGTGCGGCCGTATTCTGGCCCCCTTTGTCATGGCCCTCGGCGCTGCGGCAATGCTCCCCGATGCGGCGTCTGCACAGAAGATGGAGTATTCACTCGATCCGCTTACCGCCGGCACGACCTATGTCATAGCATTCCCGGACACCACGGCGAACGCCCAGGATGTTCGATTCCCGACCAACAGAAAGGAGGCCTTTCAGCTCTTCGTCTATTCCACCGATGAAGACACCAGGGTCACGGTAACGCTCCCGGACAACTCGACGCTGGTGAAGACGCTCACCGCAGGAGAGTTCACGACGTTCGATCTGAACGTCCGGCCGGTGGTGACGAACCGGAATATCGTATCGGACAACGTGTTTCTTGTGGAGTCCAGGGATCCGATCCTCGTCTACTGCTATATGACCACCAAGCACGGCACCGAGGCATGGTCGCCGCTGCCGGTGGAGGCATGGGGGCGGAGTTATTATGCGGCCGCCATGCCGGGCGAGGTCGTGAAGAACGTTATGCCGGGAAGCGAGTTCAATTTCGAGACCAACAACCAGGAGGCGCCGGCCGAGATCCTGGTGATCGCGGCCCATGACGATACGGAGGTGAAGATCAGCGCCAGGGGAGACCTGATCGGGAGCTCGAACGATCCCGCCAGAAGCCGTACCGTGACCCTCGACGCGAACCAGGCATATCTCGTTCAGAGCTATGTAGATACGCTTCCGCAGTACGGCAACGGGCAGGCGGATATCGGCGGGTCGTACATCACGGCCGACAAGCCGATCAGTGTCGTCACCGGCAATACCCGGTCGATGGTGATTCCGGGCGAGGGGCTGACCGCCAATTCGTTCAAGGGGATGCTGGTCGAGGCGCTGGCCCCTGTCGATCAGCACGGCACGGAGTTCGCCTATCTGCCGAACTGGGACCGGAACCGGAGGACGGGGGACCCGAAGGAGGCGTCCGGGCACAAGCGTCCGGGGGAGATCATCCGCGTCTACGGCACCTCCGGGGGGACGACCAACGGGACGTTCAGCAACGGCGAGGAGAAGCCGACCGACTTCACGGTCGACAACGGCGGTACCTTCTCGCAGCGGTTCGATATCACGACCGCTCGCGTCTTCAGAACCGACCAGCCCGCGCAGGTCATGATGAACACCGCGGCCACCGTGAAGTTCAACGGCACGACCGTCTACTGGGGGAGCTACGTCGGCACCAGTTTCGAAGGATGGGCAGGGTCGATGGTGGAGATGACGCCGCGCGAGCAGTGGGTGGATTTCGCTCCGTTCTTTGTGCCGGGTCAACCGAACAATATGGAGCACTATGTCAATGTGGTGACCGATTCGGCGAACCTCGGCAATGTCTTCTATAAAATGGGATCGGTGAACGAGGGGGCCGAGCAGCGGTTCATCTTCAATCGTGGGGCAATCGAGGGAACTGATCTTGTCTGGGGAACCATGTCGTTGGTCCCGGATCAGACGTACTATCTGGTCGGCCGCGACGGTGCCAAAGTCGGCGCATACGTCTACGGATCGGTCGCCGGATATGAGCTGTACAGGCCCGGCATCACAAAGAAGGATGGGAAGGATGACGGAGCGGTCTCCCAGAGTGGAGAAAAGAGAGGAGCACGACTCTTCCATCCATCCGAATACGAGGAGAATATCTCGTGCGCCTACGCCTACCCCGTCTCCCCCAGCCGCCGTACGCTGGCGACCGCCGACGACCTCAAGGTCGACGTGAAGAAGGAGGGAAGTGAATATCGTGTGAAGATCGAAAGCATCAGCACCGGCAACGCCGGGATTCGCTCGATCGAGCTTACCGAGGGGAGCGTCAACGCACAGATCCGACATATCGACCCGGTCAGAAAGATCGACGTCGCCGGAAGCGCCAACGCCGTGGTCGATGTCGTCCCGGTCGATCCGATGAGCCCCGTGACCGCAACGCTCGTGGTCACCGACCGCACCGGCGCCACGCGCGAGGTCCCGGTCACGACGGTCGTCTCCTCGGTCGACGCCCCGGAAACCGGTACCGCCCGCTATTCGCTCGGCCGGAACGAACCGAACCCCTTCACCGGCCGGACAACGATCCCCTTCACGATCGCCGTTCCGGCAAAGGTGACCGTGACGGTCTACAACAGCGTGGGCCGGAAGGTGGCGGTGCTCATCGACGAGACCCTCCCCGCCGGCCCGCACAATGTCACCTGGGAATCGACCGGCCACCCCGCCGGCCCCTACTACTACGAACTGACCTGCGACGGCCACACAAGCACAAGAACGATGATCGCACAATAGCACTCTCACGAAGACGCATACAAGAAAGGGGAGCCGACGCTGTAGTCGGCTCCCCTTCTTAACTCTGTGCCCTCTGTGGCTCCCTGTTTATTTCTCTTCTCCTCTCCTCTCTCAGGGCTTCCTCTCCAGAGCCTTGTTCTTCATCGGACTAACCACCCCACGCCCCACCACATTCGCATCCACGGTATCCACCCGGACAACTTCCTCCGCAGGAGCGCTCTCAACGGCATCCACCGGCGCCGCCTCCACCTTCATCTCGGGCTGCGTCACGACTTCCACATTCTCAACCGGAGCCGCCGCTCGCCGGGAAGGAGCCGCCTTCACCCTCTCCGACGTCGTCTCGGGACGAACCTCCGAGCGCACCGGAGCAACAGCTTCCGTCTCCGGAGCCGCGAGAGGAGCCGCCGGAGCCTGCATCTCAACCTGCGGAGGAGTCACGGGAACATTCTGCATCGGAGCCTGCGACACGGGAGCGTTCTCCAGCATGAAGTAGATCCCCACCGTCCCCAGCAGCATCGCCGAGGCGGCTGCGAACCTCCGGATCATCACGCTCGGAGCGCGACTTCCGGAAGGAGCCGTGACGACCGGCGCCGGCTCGAGCCCGTGAGAGGTCGACATCGCAAGAACCTGAGCCCGCATCCCCGATTCATCGAGCATCGCTCTGCGGTCTCTATCTGCCGCCATCGCCTGATCGATCACCGTATGCGACGTCAGCATCCGGACCAGCTCGCCGTCGAGCGCCAGGCTGATCTGAAATTCCTGCTGTTCAACGGCGCTCATCGAACCGGCCAGATGCCGACGGATGAGCTCTTCGCGTATAAGGGGGGTCATTGATCTTCCTCCGTTTCATCCCCGCCGTCCGTACGGCCGGGATCGTCGTACCGCATCAATTCCGTGATAAGCTTCTCCAGGCGTGTTCGTGCGCGCCAGGCGGCCGTATGTACCGCGCCGACCGGTTTTCCGAGCATCTCCGCGATCTCGTCGAATCCGTATCCCGAATATGCGTTCAGAATCAGGATTTCCCGCTGCGCCATCGGCAGCCGTGAGAGCGCGATGACCACAAGTTCCTCAAGGTGGGTAAGCTCCCTGACATCCTCCGGCGGGTGCTGCGTCTCCGATATCTCATGGATCGGGGTCAGCTTCCGCTGCGATCGGAGCTGGTTCAGGCAGAGGTTCCGCGCCATCGTCAGGATCAGCGCCAGCGGCTTCCTGTGAGACTCGGCGCCGGAGGATCTCATCCTGATGATCTTCTCCCAGATCTCCTGGGTAAGATCGCGGGCAAGCTGATCGTCGTTGACGATCTTGGAACAGTAGAGATAGATACGCTGGTTGTGCCTGTCGAACAGCTCCATCAGCGCATCGTGATCTCCGGCAAGATGGCGTGTGAAGAGCTCCGCGTCGGTGTGACGCCGCGGCTGAGATCGAGTCACCGTGGTATGCCGATACTCTCCATGCACAGATCCTTCAGGGTATTTCCTCGTCGGGCAATATATGCTAATATCACCGACGGAGGAAGGGCAACGTAACGAACCGTCCAGGTTCGGAGTCTCTATAGAGAGTCCCGTTTTCCAGAGACGTTACAGGGATTGTCCCCTCAGTCCCTTCTCCCCGACCGCGATCGATGATCCCCGCCGGCCCGGTCCCATTCATACAGGTCGATGTTCAGGTTCCCCCGCGTTCTTATAGCGACGCTCCTGCCGGCGCTGTCGATGCTGCTTGCCTCGACGGAAGGACCTCTCCATGCCCAGGACTGGGTCAAAATCAGGGTGACCGATGAGAAGGAGGGACGCACCAATGATCTGACGACCCCGTCGGTCGTGATCGACGCGGCGTATACCGTTCATATCGTCTTCCAGGACGGCTCCCCCGTTCACACCTCCACCTCCCCCGTCAGCTTCGGTTCCGATCTTCGATACACGAACGATGCTTCCGGGACGTTTGCGCGCTCCACGATAGTGTCGCAGGGGACAGGCTCCCCGGCGGCGCTGGCGCTCGACTCCTCGTATACGCTCGATCTGGTCGAATCGATGGCCGCCGCTTCCGACGAGCCGGGATCGCCGAGCCATACCTGGAGCATCAAGTGGAACCAGTGGAATCTGGGGCACATGTTCGATGCGCCGACGGAGATCTCCGGGATCTATCCCACCCTGGCGGTGGGAGCCGACGGAAAGCTCCACGCGACGTTCGAGGCGGGAGGAGATATCTATTACTGTAGCGGGAGCCGCGCCTCCGGCTGGTCGAAGCCGGTCCGGATCACGACCGATCCGGTGCCGGAAAACGGCGCGACCATCGCCGTCGGCCGTGACGGGACGGTTCATATCGTCTTTCTCCGCTGGAAATCAGGGAATCGCCGCACCCTCTGCTATGTGAAAGGAGTTCAGGGAACGCTCGATCCCCCCGTCGAACTCAGAACCATGCCCGCCTCGACGACCGGGTTCGATGCGATCGATACGTGGCCTCCGTTCGGTCCCTCCGTCGCCGTCGACCCGGCCGGTGTCTGTCATCTCGTCTTCACCTCGGTCTTCGGGACGAACCCGGCCGGGAGCAGCAGGCTGTTCCACATGGAGAACAGGGGAGGCGTCTGGGGTGATCCGGTCGCCATCTCTCCGGTGGGGACGTACAACAGGAGCGCGATCGCCGTCGGGGAGTCGGGCGAACTTCATGTCGCCGCCGAATACCTGGATATGGAGCGTGGGGACTGGGACATTATCTATGTGGAAAGGAACGGAGAGACGTGGAGCGCGCAGCTCGACCTCACCTCCGGCAACAATGCGGACGATCTGGCGGCGCCGAACGGCGGCCGGTTCATCGCGGTGCGGGGCGACGTCGTCGGGATCGCCTACTATACGTCGGAATGGCGCGGCGGGATCGGCGCCGGGCGCGGAACGGATGTGGCGTTGCTGATCAAAGGAGGCCCGGGCGGATCATCCTCCCCGATTCTGACGGTCGATCCTCTCGCGATCGATTTCGGTCTGGTGGAGACGGGGAACTGCCGTCCCGACTCGATCGACGTGCGTAACACCGGAGGGGGAACGCTCGCCATCGCCCGCCCGGTGATCACCGGAGGGGATTCCTCGCAGTTCAAACTCTCGGCCCCGGGCGCCCCGGTGGAGCTCGGGCTGGGGGGACTCGCGGAGATCATGACCTCGTTCTGCCCGACCGACACCGGCTGCTTCACGTCGCGGATTCTGCTTCAGACAAGTATCGGTCTGCGCTATGTCATGCTGAGCGGCTGCGGCGGCGCGCCGATCATCAGCGTCGATTCGGCCGAGCTCGATTTCGGCGATATCCCCTTCCTCAACTGCCTGGAGCGATCGTTCACGGTCACCAACACGGGGAGCTTCCCACTGGAGATATCGGATCAGCTCATCTCCGATCCCTCCTTCACGGTCGTCGTCCCGCGTCCCTCCGATTTCAGACTGGAGCCGGGGGGGAGCCGGCAGGTGACCGTCCGGTTCTGCGCTGCCGATACCGGCAGGGTCGAGGGGAGACTGGAGTTCGTCGGCAACGCGTTCGGCGCTCCGACCCGGGTTCAGCTCAAGGCGCGCGGACTGAGGCCGACGGGGGGAAGGACCGTCTCGCTCGACACCGCGTCGGCGAACGTCGGCGACCGGGTCGAGCTGCTCTTGAAGGTCTCTCCTCCGATTCTGCGACAGGAGGAGATCACCCGCGTCGCCGTATGGCTCAGGATCGATTCCACGGCGCTCTTCATGCACCTCCCGGCCGAACCGGGGACGACCAGAGGGTATCTTGAGGATGGTTCCATCCTGTTCGAGCGGTTTACGATCCCCGATTCACTCTCGATCCTGGCGCGGCTTCCGTTCGAGGGGCTCGCGACCGGAAGGGCGCAGAACGCGATCCATATCGACTCCGTTCTCCTTGAGGGGGGGATCCGCAGGGTCACACGGCGGGGGGACGGCATGATCCTCCTTTCCGGCTGCGACGTCGGCACCGATCTCGGCTACGCGCGCCGTATCGCGTTCCGATCGATAGATGTTCCCTCCGGCGACGATGCCGTGCTGACGTTCGACGCCCTCTCCGGCGTGGTCGCCGAGCTGACGGTGGTCGATCTGATGGGACGGATCGTGCACCGGGAGACGCTTCCTGCCGGGACCGGAGGGACGCAGTCGGCGCGGGTGCGGACGGGCGAACTGCCGGCGGGGCTCTATATCATGGAGATGCGCGATCGAGCCGAACGGGTCTCCCTGCCGGTCATGATCGCGAAGTGAACGCTCGACGCAACCTTCCCCCGACGTATCTTCTCCTGTACCGAGCTTCTCCCTCATGGCAATACGACGGCGATACCGGCTTCATCGATGCGTCATCCCCGTGCTGCTCCTTGCGGCCGTCGGGGCTGACGCGCAGTCGTTGTCGCGGTCGACATGGGGGATTCTGGGAGGGATCGGCCGGGGAATCGAGAGCCCCGCCGTGCCGATCTACAGCGATCCGGAGTGCGGAGAGTTCACCGGGGGGAACGGCGGAAGCTGGGGGGGGGCGTTCCGCGGCACGGCGCCGGAGTTCTTCGGGAAGGATGTCGGCCTCTCCCTTTCTCTCGGGGCGCGATTTATCTTCTCCGAGCTGACCGCCTCCCCGGCCCAGGCGCAGCGGATCGTGTCGCGAGGCGAGATCATCGACGTCGATCGGGAGTTCCGTCTGAACGTCGGGTACGGGATGATGTTCCTGGATGCTCTGGGGGAGTATGCTCCGCTCGACGATCTCAGCATCGGCCTCGGTCCCTCGTTCGGGTACAGGTTCGCCGGGTCGTTCGAGCAGACCGACAATATCCTCGGTCCCGGTTCCACAAGCTTCGACGACGGACAGCGGACGCGCCCGATGGCTGAAGGATCGGGACGCGAGATTCAGCCTCTTTCGCTCGGCGCGGCGGCCACGGTCGCCTGGAGGTTCCGGGCGGGAGGGGGGAGATGGCTCCTTCCGCATCTGACCGGGCGTGCCGAGTTCCTCTCGCCTCTCGCGGGAGCGTCGAACTGGAGTTCTCTTTCGGTCGGCGCGGGGATTGGAATGATCTTCGGAGAAACTCCGGAAATTTCTCCCGCGCTCCCGCCGGCGGACCCGCCTCCCGCGCCGCTTCTGACCGCATCGATCGATCTCTACGGTCTCGACGACGCAGGCAGCCGTCTGGCGGTGACGAAGATCCGGGCGTTCGAGGTGCTGACCCGAACGCGGACGCCGCTGCTGCCGGCCGTCTTCTTCGAGCACGGATCGGATACGATTCCGGAACGATATATGAAGAGGGTCGAGGAGACCGATTCGACCCGGGGGGAGATCCTGACGACCAACCGGCGTATCCTCGATATCGTCGGCGCCCGGCTGGCCGAACGTCCCGCCTCTACACTGCAACTGATCGGATCGGTCTCCGGAGAGGAGAGCGACAACACGGCGGGACTGCGCGCGAACACGATCCGTTCATATCTCGCTACGACATGGGGGATCGACCCGGAACGGCTCCCGGTGCGGAACTCCGGAGGAACCCGCTCCCGTGAGGAGACCGAGGACGGTCGCGCCGAGAACAGGAAGGTGGAGTTTCTCTCCGACGACCCGGCAATCCTGGCTCCCGTGGTCAACGTCAGGGTCGTGCGCAACTTCACCCCGCCCGTCCTCCAGGTCGATCCCTCCTACGAGTCGCAGGCGGGGCTCCGGCGCTGGACGATCGCAATCAGCCAGGATAATCATATCGTGGCGCGCTATACGAGCGACGAGGCGGAGGGGGGCGCTCCGGCCGGTTTCAACTGGCGCATCCGTCAGCACGGGACCGACAGCTCCCTCTCGCCGGTGGTTGCGGAACTGGTCGTGGAGGACTCGACCGGCCGGATGGTCTCCGCCCGCAGCCATCTCCCCCTGGTGCTGGAACATCGTCTCGATGTCGTGAACCCCGGCTCCGGCTCCCCGCATGACCGCGAGCGGAGCACCTTCACCCTGATCGGCTTCGATTACGGCTCCGCCGGACTTCGTCCCGAACATGAGCGGGAGCTGGAGGAGATCGCGGCGACGGCCGACTCCGCGACCCGGATCACGATCACCGGGTACACCGACAGGATCGGCGACGAGAAACTGAACGCCGGGCTCTCGCACCAGCGCGCCGAGGAGACCGCCCGGCGGCTTCGTGCGGCTCTGGATCGGACGGGAGCGGTCGGCGCGCGGATCACCCTTGCCGGCGGCGGTGTCGATCGCGACCAGTTCGACAACGATCTGCCGGAAGGACGGATGCTGTCGCGCGGCGTGCAGATCGTTGTGGAGAAGATTATCCCGTAGAGGGGACGTGCGACATTCTTATCTTGGCGGGGTCTGTACTACTTCAGGCCTTCCCGGCGTTTCCACCCGGACCGGCGACCGATCCCCGGCGTCGCCGATATTCCGTTCGGGCAGGACTCTATCCCCGGAGTTCACGTTATGACGGCAGCTACCATATACGGCCGCATTCTGACCCCGCTCACGCTGGCGGTCTGCGCCGTGGCGTTCGCTCAGGATGCCGCGGAGGCGCAGACGACGCGCCCTCTGGCGCCGCTGACGGGGGGGACCCGGTATGTCGTGGCCTTTCCGGACACCACGACGAACAGAAGGGACAGCAGGTTCGAGCCGAACTTCGAGAACGTCTTCATGATCTACGCCTACTCCGCCGTCAAGGGGAACCAGGTGAGGATCATTCCCCCCGGCGCCGCCCCGGTTCTCGAGACCCTGGCCGCCGGAGAGTTCAAGGCGATCACCATCGACCCCGCATGGCGCCCCGTCGTGACCGAGCCGAACTCCGTTGTGAAGAACGGGATCATGATCGAGGCGAAGGAGCCGGTCATCCTCTACTGCTATATGGCGACGAAGTTCGGCGGCGAGGCGTGGTCTCCCCTCCCCGTCGAGGCATGGGGACGCAGCTACTATGCGGCGGCCCTTCCCGGAGAGAGAGTGATGGATGAGATCCCGGCCGGGGAGTTCAACTACTGGGAGAAGCCGAAGGCGGCCCCCGCCCAGATTCTGGTGACCGCCGCCCACGACGGGACCGAGGTGACGATCGTCCCGAAGGGACTTCCAACCTCCCTCCCCGGCACGTCCGCGGACGTCAAGGTGACGCTCAATGCCGGAGAGACCTATCTGATCCAGAGCGAGGTCGACACCAACGAGCTCTACAGGGGACCGCAGCAGGATCTGGGAGGCTCCCGTATCACGGCGAGCCGGCCGATCGGGGTGATCACCGGAAACAGCCGCGCGATGGTCCTCCCTGCCGACGGACTCACCGGCAACTCCTTCAAGGGGATGCTGGTGGAGGCGTTGGCGCCCGCCGATCAGCACGGGACCGAGTTCGTCTTCCTGCCGTCGTGGGACCCGCAGCGGATCACCGGCGATGCCGGTGAGAAGAGCGCCGAGAAGCGTCCCTCCGAGTTCGTCCGGATCTACGGCACCTCCCGCGGTCTCACCAACGGCACCTGTACGGAATCGGACGGCTCCGGGTCAGCGTTCGAGATCGTCAACGGAGCCTTCTTCTCCAGACGCCACGATCTCCCCGCCGCCCGCTGCTTCAAGACCGATCAGCCCGCGCAGGGGGTGATGAACTCCTCCGCCACCGTCAAGTTCAACGGCACCGGTCCGGGAATCGGCGAGTATATCGGCTCCAGCTTCGACGCATGGGCTCCCTACATGGTGGAGATGACCCCGCGCGAGCAGTGGGGCGGGTTCGCTCCCTTCTTCACGCCGACCACCGTCACCATGGAGCACTATGTGAACGTGGTCGCCGACACCGCCTCCGCGAAGAAGATCGTGATGAGTGTGGGAGAGGGGGCCGAGGTTCCGTTCGAGTTCAACCGGGGACCGATCCGGGGGACCGACCTGGTCTGGGGGACGATCTCCCTTCCTCCCGGCGTCACGGGTCATCTGGCCGGTGAGGGAGATGCCCGGTTCCATGCGTTCGTCTACGGGTCGTCCAAGGGATACGAGGTGTTCCGTCCCGGCATCGCGAAGAAGCCGGACGGGAAGGGGGGCGCCGCCTCGCAGTCGGATGGAAAGGGGGGGGCGCGTCCTCTCCACTCCTCCGAATATGAAGAGGTGGTAAGCGTCGCATACGGCTATCCTCTTGCTCCGGTACGGCGGGCTCTGGCCGATCCCGATCTCTACACGGTCGACACCCGGAAGGATCAGGAGGGCTTCACCGTCGAGATCGGCACCGGGAAGGATGAGTTCGCGGGGATCAGGTCGGTGGAACTGGGGGAGGGAAGCGTCAACGCCCGACTCCTCTTCCCGGGCCTGGAGGATGGAATTCATGTAGCCGGCGAGCCATCGGCGGTGGTGAAGGTCGTCCCCGTCGATCCCGAGGCGCCGATGAGCGCCGGCCTGGTCGTCACCGACAGAACCGGCGCCGTCACGCGGGTGGCGCTCGGGGAGCAGGCGAGCGGGGTCGAGGAATCGGAGCGCGGTGAGACCGCCTTCGCGCTCACGGGGAATCTCCCCAATCCGTTCAGCGGTCGTACCGATATCCGCTTCTCCGTCGGCGGGTCCGCCCGGACCTCGCTGGTCGTCTACAACAGCCTCGGGGAGAAGGTCGCCCTCCTGGTCGACGGAGTTCTTCCCGCCGGTCCGCACACCGTCGAATGGAACGCGGAGGGATATCCCGCCGGCGTCTACTTCTGCGAGCTGAACTGCGGGGGACGCCGGGCGGCGCGGATGATGATCGTGCGATAATCCCCATCCTTTCTCTCATACCCTGTCTCATCCGGCGACGAGCGAACAGTTGCTGACAGCAGCTCATCGCGCGCCGTCGTATCTTTCCGGCCTTCGATCGGGACGGAAACGCCCGTTCCGGGCAGACACGAACGAACAGGCCGGACGATGAGCAAATCGACACAGGCGGGAGAGCCGACACGGGCCACCAGACCGACCACCACGTGGGCGATCATCCATCAGCGGTGCCCGCGATGCCGCGAGGGGCGCGTCTTCAAGGGACCCTTCTCCATGAACCCCCGCTGTCCCTTCTGCGCCCTGACCTTCGAACGGGAGCCGGGGTATTTCATCGGCGCCATGGCGTTCAGCTATGCGTTCGCCGTGGGGATCGTCGGGGTGCTGGCGTTCCTCATCAATCTGATCTTCCCCGGCATGCGGCTTCACTGGCTCCTCTTCACGGCCGGGATCGCGTTTCTTCCCTTCGTCCCCGTTGTCTTCCGGCTCTCCAGAGTGATCTGGATCCATATCGACCGCGCCGTCGATCCATGATCCGTGAGGACTCTCCATCACCCTTCATTCCGTCCTGAAACAGGGCCTTCGAACCGCGCGCACGAGTCGTTGCGCGGAACCGGGTCGCGGCGTGGTTGCGTCGCCGACCAAAGTTCGTAATTTCGGTCCGGCTACTACCGACACCTCCCATAAGCACGATGACGATGGCGGATCAGCAGGAATATCAGGTCACAGCCAGAAAATGGCGCCCGGCGGAATTCGAGTCGGTAGTGGGGCAGGAGCATGTGACGCAGACCCTCAGGAACGCTCTCCGGAGCGGCAGGCTGCATCACGCCTATCTCTTCAGCGGTCCCCGCGGCGTGGGGAAGACGACCACCGCCCGTATCCTTGCCAAGGCGCTCAACTGCATGAATCCGGGGGAGGACTTCGAGCCGTGCAACCGGTGCGAGGCGTGCCTCCAGATCGTGCAGGGTCGCTCGCTCGACGTGGTGGAGATCGACGGCGCCTCCAACAACTCGGTGGAGGATATCCGGAAGCTGCGCGACAACGCCAAGTACCCGCCGGTCCACGGGTCGTACAAGCTCTACATCATCGACGAAGTCCACATGCTCTCCACGTCGGCGTTCAACGCGCTTCTCAAGACGCTGGAGGAACCGCCGAAGCATCTGATCTTCATCTTCGCCACGACCGAGCCGCACAAGGTGCCGGCCACCATTCTCTCCCGATGCCAGCGTTTCGATTTCCGCCGGATGCAGATCGCCGACATCGTCGGCCGCCTGGCCTACATCGCTACGCAGGAGGGGATGAATGTGGAGGAGGACGCGCTGGTGGTGATCGCCAAGAAGGGGGACGGCTCCATGCGCGACTCCCAGTCGATCTTCGACCAGGTGACGGCGTTCTGCGGGACCACCGTCACCTACGCCCAGGCGAACGAGGCGCTGAACCTGATCGACCAGGAGTTCTACTTCCGGGTCACCGACCTGATGCGTCTGCACGACACGGCGGAGGCGTTCGCGATCGTGGAGAGGATCATGCGGGTCGGGTATGATCCCCAGGAGTTTCTCGTGGGGCTCGCCGAGCATCTCCGCAACTATCTCACGGTGATCACCACCGGGTCGGTCAAGCTGATCGAGGCGGCGAAGGTCCATCTGAACCGATATGCCGAAGAGGGGAAGGAGATGGAGAGTGGGGATATGATCCGCGCGCTTCATCTGGTGCTGGCGGCGCAGCAGGCGATCCGCACCTCTCCCATGCCCCGGCTCCGGCTGGAGCTGGCGCTGGTTCAGCTCGCGGTGATGGACTCCACGATCAGCCTGACGAAGCTGCTGGAGAAGATCGACGGGATTCCCGCCTCCGGTCCCTCCTCCCCGGCCCCCTCCTCCGCTTCTCCGGCGCCGCGACCCGCTCAGCGGGAAACATCGGAGACGGGAGGGAACCTCTCCGCATCGGCCGGATCGACCTCGCCCCCCGCCGCTCCGGCCGGGTCCGCCTCCGTCGGTTCAGCTCCCGTCGGCGCCGTCGACATGCTGGCGAGCTTCCCGGTGAAGGCTCCCGCGAAGCCGGCCCCCCGCTACCCGGAGCCGCAGAACGGATCACGTCCGACCGGCGCGACGCTCGTCGGCGGAGGGAGCGCCGTCGAGGGAACCGTCGGTGTCGCCGAGTCCGCCACGGCATACGGGACGGCCGGATCGGTCCCCTCTCTCTCCGAGATCAGAGGTCGCTGGAGCGAGTTCGTGACCGCCTGCACCGAGGATAGAAAGATGCTCGGCACCCTGCTTCAATCCGCCCAGCCGGCCGAACTCTACGGCTCCACGCTCCGCCTCTACCTGGCCGACCAGACGACGATGATGATGCTGAAACAGGAGAAGGAGTACCTGGTCGGCAAGCTCCGGGAGATCTACCGCGCGCCTCTTCTCGTCGACGGCGAGGTGGGACGTCCCCCCTCTCCCGTCCGGAACGGGAACGGCCTGGAGCAGCCGGCGGGGGCCCACGATCACCATCCCTTCATCCGGGGACTCGTCGACAAACTCGGCGCCACGCGATTCTGAACTCCCGGGCGAACCGGGAGTTTCGCATTCCACCATCCCCCACATTTCGATCCCTCATTCGCGTCGAAGTCCCCCTTCACGCCCATGGGATACCCGTTTTTTCCGCCGTTTTCTATCCCTGAAAATATTTTCAGTATCAATCCGGGAGCCCGGTAAACAATGAATAACGGCTATAGAAAAGGGATAAAGTGGGGGAAAAACGTTAAAAACGCATTGAAATCGCGTTTTCTGCGATTTCCTCCAAATTTAATAGAGTGAGGAAGGAGGGGGCTGGTAATGGCGACCGGGGAAAACCTATCTTGCGGGCGTCCGGTGGGTAAAAGTGGGGAATAATGGTCCCAGATTCCTGAACCCTGTCGGAGTTCCTTCTTCCCATGTCGTTCTTCAAGGGCAGAGAGATATACTCGGTCGACGCGAAGGGGCGTGTAAACCTCCCGGCGAAGATGCGCAAGAGCCTCGCTCCGGAAGCGGCGGAGACCTTCGTGGTGACCCGCGGTCCGGACGACGAGCCGTGCATCTATGCCTACCCGCTGGACGAGTGGAGGAAGTTCGAGGAGAACCTGAAGGGATTGAACCAGTTCCAGGAGCGGGATCGATTCTTCGTTCGTACGCTCCTCTACTGGGCCGACGAAGTGGCCCTCGACAAGCAGTGGCGGATCATGATTCCGAAGCCGCTCCTCGACTTCACCCGGATCGAGAAGACCGCCCTGATCCTGGGAGCGATCGACCACATTGAGATCTGGGACCCGCAGATCTTCGAGACCTACCTGGGGAAACGGTCCGACTCCTACGCCTCGGTCGCGGAGTCGGTGATGGGGATGAAGAACAGCCTCATGTAGTTCCGTGGATCGTCCGATCCCGGCGCCGAGAAGATTGACAGTTATGGATAGCGGCTATCATATCCCGGTCATGCTCGCGGAGACGCTCGAGCTGCTGATCACCGATCGCTCCGGGATCTATGCCGACGGCACCCTCGGCGGCGGCGGACACAGCGCCGCGATTCTGGAGGGACTGACCGGGGAGGGGAGGCTCTACGCCTTCGACGCCGACCCCGGGGCGATCCGGAACGCGGCCGAACGCTTCCCGGCCG
This sequence comes from uncultured bacterium, assembly GCA_966250335.1. Taxonomy (GTDB): domain Bacteria; phylum Bacteroidota; class Ignavibacteria; order OLB7; family OLB7; genus OLB7. The sequence goes on from CBINGZ010000003.1 coordinate 48,203, forward strand.
AACCGAGGCTCGTCGTCCGCCAGGCATATTTCAGCGAGGCGTGCGAGTGGCTGAAGGAGGAGGGGATCACCCTCTCCGGCGTCCTCCTCGATCTGGGGGTCTCCAGCCGCCAGCTCGACACCGACCAGATCGGCCTGAGCTACCGTCGGGAGATGCCGCTCGACATGAGGTTCGACCCGACGCGGGAACGCCCCTCGGCCAGGGAGATCGTCAACCGGGAATCGCCCGAATCGATCGCCACCCTGCTCCGGAAGTACGGCGAGGAGCCGGCCGCCTGGAAGATCGCCCAGACGATCGCCAGGGTCAGATCCGCCAGGCCGATCGCGACGACGACCGATCTGCGGGAAGTGATCGAGTCGGTCATCCCCCAGCCCTTCGTGGTGAAGACGCTGACCAGGGTCTTCCAGGCGCTCCGGATCGCCGTCAACGACGAGCTCGGCGAGCTGGAACGGGCGCTCGACCGGTTCACCGGGCTCCTCCGGGAAGGGGGACGGTTCGCGGTCCTGACCTACCATTCGCTCGAGGACCGGATCGTGAAGGAACGGTTCCGGGAAGAGGAACGGGAATGTGTCTGTCCGCCGGCCTTTCCGCTCTGCCGGTGCGACAAGGAACAACGGCTGACCGTGCTGACCCGCAAGCCCGCGGCGCCGACGGCCGACGAAGTGGAACGGAATCCGCGCGCACGCAGCGCCAAGCTCCGGGTCGCCGAACGGGTCGTCGACAGGAGACCGGGACGCCGTCCCGCAGACGAGAACGAATCGTGATCAATGCCGGCATCGACTCTCATATCGACAACCGAACGGTGGCTCAGGCGGCGCGTCGGTCCCTCGCGGAGACGTGATCCCCGCTCCTCCGTACCGACTCCGACCACATCGCCGGCCCTTCGCCGGTGGCTCGCCGCGGGGATGCTGCTGGGGTCCGCGCTGGTCGTGGTCCTCTACGTCGCCAACGCCATCGTGGTCGGGCATCTGATCGGGGACGTAACGTCTCTGGAACGGGAGCGTGATCTGGTGCGGAACGACAACGAGAAGCTGCGCGGAGAGCTGCTGAAGCTGATGGCTGTGGAGAGGGTGACGAACATGGCGGCACAACGCCTCGACATGGTCCAGCCGCTCCGGCCGCCGATCGTCCTGGGGAATACCCCCGCGGGAACGGTCGCGGAGGACGCCGGCGCTTCAGTCAACCCGGAAGAATCAGACAGTGCCTCCGTCGATCGACCATAAGACCCCCCATCGGCGCCCCGGGAGCAGGGGCGCGGGGAGAACCCGCCTGCTGGCCGGCCTGCTGCTGCTGGGGCTGACGGTGGTCGCCGTCAGGCTCGCCTGGCTGCAGATCGTGGAGGGGAGCATCTACGCGGAACGGGCGCGGCGGCAGTACGAGTCGAAGGTGACGCTCCAGGCGGATCGCGGGACGATCTACGACAGGAACGGCAACCTGCTGGCGACCAACGCGGTCAGCTACTCCTTCGCGGTCGACCCGACCCATGTGGAGCATCCGGAGAAGCTGGCGAAGCTCTTCGCCGAGGCGCTGGGAGGGGAGAGGTCGGAATGGCTGGAGAAGATCACGCGGCCGAACCGCTCCTTCGTCTGGCTCGGCCGGAAGATCGCCGGCGCCCCTCTCGCCCGTCTGAAGGATATCGAGGACGACGGGCTGATCAAGATCAAGGAACCGCTCCGGCGGTTCGAGTACGCGGCGCTCGGATCACAGGCGATCGGCTGTACCGACATCGACAACAACGGATTGAGCGGCGTCGAGCTTTTCTACGACGAGCGACTCAAAGGGGCCGACGGGTTCATGGTGATGCAGCGCGACGCGCGCGGCCGCCGTCACCCCGACGCCGATCTTCCCCGGCAGAAGCCGGAGCACGGCGACGGACTGATGCTGACGCTCGACGTCAACATCCAGGGAATCGTTGAGGAGGAACTCCGTAAGGGGGTCGAGTCGGCGGTCGCGGCCTCCGGCACGGCGATAGCGCTCGATCCCCTGACGGGGGAAATCCTGGCGATTGCGACCTATCCGAGCTACGATCCGAACAATATGCGGGAGGCCGATCAGGCCACGATCCGGGTCAGGGCCATTACCGACACCTACGAGCCCGGGTCGACCATGAAGGTCGTGACCGCCGCCGCCGCTCTTGAGGAAGGGGTGATCGCCCCGGACGACAGCATCGACGGAGAAGGGGGGGAGCTTCGACTGGAGAATCATCTGATCCGGGACGATCATCCCGCCGGCATGATGAACTTCCGGGAAGCGATCGAACAGTCGAGCAATATCGCCTTCGCGAAGCTCGCCACGGAGATCCCGACCCCCCGCTTCTACAAGTATGTGCGCGATTTCGGGTTCGGTATCATCTCCGGCGTCGATCTCCCCGGCGAGGCGCGCGGCGAGGTGAAGAAGCCGAACGAGTTCTCCGAGGGGACAAAGGAGTTCATGGCCTTCGGCTATCAGCTCGCCGTCACTCCGCTTCAGCTCGTCTGCGCCTACGCGGCGGTCGCCAACGGCGGCGTGATGATGAAGCCCCATCTTCTCCGACGTCGGATCGGCAAGGATGGAACGGGAGAAGTGCTGGAGGAGATCCGACCGCAGGAGATCCGACAGGTGATCTCGCGGGAGACGGCCGATACGCTCCGGAACCTGCTGGTCGATGTGGTGGAGAAGGGGACGGGAGGCGCGGCGCGGGTGCCGGGACTGAAGATCGCCGGAAAGACCGGGACCTCCCAGCAGCTCTCCGGCGGGACCTACTCCAAGGAGAAGTACAACGCCTCCTTCGTCGGGTTCTTCCCGGCCGACGATCCGCGGGTCGTTCTTCTGGTGCTGCTCGATTCGCCGACCAACGGCTATTACGGCGGCCAGGTCGCCGCTCCGATCTTCCGGGAGATCGCCCTCAGAATCAGCGGCGCCGCCGTCGGTCCCAGCGAGGTTCCCTCCCGGATCGCCGCGCGCGACACGGCGAGCGTTCACTACGTCGGATCGTCACGGGTCCGCGTCCCCGATCTGCGGGGAGCCGGCGCCGACGGCGCGGCCGGCATCTGCCGGAAGCTCGGGTTCCGTCCCCTGGTGCAGGGTGAGGGAAGAATGGTGGTCCGGCAGGAACCGGAGCCGGGAGCCGGCGTCGATCCCCGGAGCGTGGTGACCCTCTACACCGGGACGCCGGCGGAGCCGGGAACGATGCCGGACCTCCGCGGGATGTCGGTCCGCAGAGCCCTCAACGTGCTGAACTCCTGCCGTGTGAGGCCCAGGGTCAGCGGCGGCGGGATCGTCCGCTCGCAGAGCCCCGCCCCCGGCACCCCGATTCGATCCGGTCGCGAGGTCTCCCTCGTGTGCGGCGGCTGATCCGGCATCGGGCAACGAAGATTCCAGGTAGAGACGACAACTTCCGGAACCCTACTCTCCGGAAGAGGCAGACAGGAGATTCCGGACCTACTCTCCGGAACGGACAGGCAGACAGGAGATTCCGGAACCCTACTCTCCGGAACACAGGCCAGACAGTCAATCGATGAAAATGCGGCATCACCGACAGGGGATCGGTGGGCCATGGTTCCATATGGTTTTGCAGTTGTGAAGTGAAGAGCCTCGAAACGATACTCTCCTCCGTCGAGGGTCTCCGCGAACTTCGCGGTGATTCCGGGACCGCCGTGCCGGCTATCCGCTACGATAGCCGCGCAGTGCGTCCGGGGGATACGTACGTGGCCCTCAACGGACGGGACGACCGTGGGCTTCAGTACCTGCCCGCCGCCGTGGAGGCGGGGGCGGCCGTCGTTGTCGTCGACGCTCCGGAGCTGATCCCAGGCTCCACGGCCGACCACGTCGGGTCGGGGGGGAAGGCTCCGGTCGTTGTCGTCGTCGACGATGCGCGGCTGGCGATGGCCCGGATGGCCGAAGCCCTGTATGATCATCCATCACGACATCTCCGTATTCACGGCGTCACCGGAACCAACGGCAAGACGACGACGACCTATATGCTGCACCAGCTTCTGGAGGCGGCAGGGGAGCGGGTCGGGATCATCGGCACGCTCGGAAAATATATCGGAGGGTTCATCCCGACCGGCTACACGACGCCCGAGGCGCCGGAGCTGTCGGAGATCCTCGACGAGATGGTTCGCGCGGGATGCGGAGTCGTGGCGATGGAGGTCTCCTCCCATGCCCTGGCTCTCCATCGCACGGCGGGGATCGACTTCCATGGAGCGATCTTCACCAACCTGACGCAGGACCATCTCGACTTCCATCAATCAATGCAGGAATATCATGACGCCAAAAAGCTGCTCTTCGACCAGCTCCAGCCGGGAAGAGCCGCGGTGGTCAATATCGACGACGTACATGGAGAGAGCATGGCCGTCGACTGTCACGCCGCTCTGTATCGTTATGGACGAGGAGCAGCGGCCGATGCACGAATCGCCAGCGTCGCCGTCGGAGCGGAGGGCTCGAGCTGGGAGATAAGATTGTCGGAACGCCTCGGCGGAGTCGAGGTCGCGCTTCGGTCGCCGATGGTCGGCGCCTTCAACGTTTCGAACGTGACGGCCGCCTTCACGCTCGGACTGGCGCTCGGCTACGATCGTGAGCTGCTGGTCGATGCGGTCGGGCGGCTGCAGGCGGTTCCGGGAAGAATGGAGGCGATCGCGCTCGGCAACGGAGCAACCGCCGTCGTCGACTACGCCCACACGCCGGACGCTCTGGAGAACGCCCTTGCCACCCTCCGGGGGATGCTCGCCGGCGGCTCGCTGACCGTCGTCTTCGGATGCGGCGGCGACAGGGACCGGGCGAAGCGGCCGGTCATGGGGGGGATCGCCGCCGATCTCGCCGACCGTATCATCGTCACCTCGGACAATCCGAGGAGCGAGGAGCCGGAGGCGATCATCGACGAGATCGTGGCGGGGATCGGAGAGAAGAAGGAGGTGGAGCGGATCGCCGATCGCGCGGCCGCCATCGAGCGCGCCCTGGATGGGGCACGGGCCGGGGATGTGGTCCTGATCGCCGGCAAGGGACATGAGAACTATCAGATCGTCGGTTCGGAACGTCTCCACTTCGACGACCGTGAGGTCGTGCGCGCGTGGGCGGCGCGGACCGGCGAACATCTTCAACAGGCGGCCGCGGCATGACGATCGCCACCGTGGCGGAACTGATCCGTCTGCTGCCGGGCTCCCTCTTCACGGGAACCCCGGCGAACGCCCGCCGCGCCGTGAAGGGGTGGTCGACCGATACCCGTTCTTTGAAAACCGGTGAGGTATTCATTGCTCTCCAGGGGGAGAGCTTCGACGGACATGAGTTCATCTCCGTCGCCGCCGAACGGGGCGCGTCGGTCGCGATCGTGGCGGAGAGTCGGCTGGACCGGCTCCGCGCCGACGGGATCTCTCTCCCGATGATCGGCGTCGCCGACCCGCTCGAGGCATACGGCCGGATCGCGACGGCACACAGGGAGGCGTTCGACATCCCCGTGATCGCGATCGCCGGGTCGAACGGCAAGACCACGACCAAGGAGCTTGTCGCCGACGTGCTCGCCTCGCGTTACGAGGTGCTCCGCACCGAGGGGAATCTCAACAATCTGATCGGCGTTCCTGCCATGATGCTCCGTCTGACGTCGGCTCATCAGGCGGCGGTGATCGAGATCGGCACCAACGCTCCGGGAGAGATCGAACGGCTCTGCCGGATCCTTCGGCCGACGCATGGTCTGATCACCAACATCGGGCGCGAGCATCTTGAACTGCTCGGTTCGGTGGAGGGGGTGGCCGAGGAGGAAGGGGCGCTCTTCCGGTACCTGCATGCCGAGGGGGGGCTGGCGCTCGTGAATCTGGACGATCCGCGCGTGGCGCGGGCGGGGCGGCGGGTCGGGCGGAAGCTGACCTACGGCCGAAAGGCCGGCGCCGATCTCCGCGGGACGTTCGGTCCGCTCGACGAGATGGGGGCCCCGTCGCTTCATGCCGTCGAGAGCGGGAGCGGAAAGGAGTTCGAGGCCCGTCTGAAGATGCCGGGAACCCACGCTGCGCTCAACGCCCTTGCGGCGGCGGCCGTCGGGTTCGCGCTGAAGGTGCCGCCGACGAAGATCCGGCGGGCTCTGGAGTCCTTCTCCCCTATTATGTATAAGAGCGGCTACGCCCGGCTGGCGGTGGTGCGCGGGAGGAACGGGGGACGGGTCTTGAACGACACGTACAACTCCAACCCCGATTCGGTCCGCGCCGCGCTGACGACGCTCGGGGCGCTCAAGCCGGAGCGGGGGGGACGGAGGATCGTGGTGATGGGGGATATGAGGGAGCTGGGGGCCAGTTCGGCCGACGAACACCGGGGTGTGGGACAGGAGATAGCGGCGAAGCGAACGATCGATCTGGTTCTCTTCTTCGGCGATGAGATGCATCTGGCGCATCAGGCGGTGGAGGCCGAGGGAGCGGGGAGGAAGCGGCCGACCGTTTCCCTCCATTTCGAGAAGAAGGAGGATCTGATCCGGACGCTGACGGAGACCCTCCGGCCGGAGGATATCGTGCTTGTGAAAGGCTCGCGCGGGATGAAAATGGAAGAGGTCGTACGGGCGCTCGTCGACTGAATATCGGCTCCGGGCCGGAAGCCGGCCGATGCCGAGGGAACGTGACCGGTACTGGAGCGAACAAGGGAGAACGGACTTAGGCTGCATGCTCTACTATCTGGCACTATACATCGATCAGACGTTCGGTCCTCCGGGGTTCGGACTCTTCCGCTTCGTGACCTTCCGGGCGGCCGCCGCGGCGCTGACCGCCCTGCTGATCTCCTTCGTCGTCGGACCGAGGATCATCAGAAGGCTCAAGCAGCGGCATATCGCCGAACTCGGCAAGAAGGAGGCTCCCAAGAGTCACATGGCAAAGGCCGGCACGCCGACGATGGGAGGGTTGATCGTTCTTCTCTCCCTTCTGGTCCCGGCGATCCTCTGGTGCGATATCCAGAGCGCCTTCGTGATTCTGGCGGTCACAGTGACCCTCTTCCTGGGAGGGGTCGGGTTCCTCGACGATTATCTGAAAGTGGTACGGAAGCTCCCGAAGGGGCTGATCGGACGGTACAAGATCGTCGGGCAGGTGGTGATCGGGCTGGTGCTTGGGGGGACGATCTACTTCTTCCCCGAATGGTTTCCGAGCGGCTTCGCTCGCTACAACACGTTCACGACGGTCCCCTTCGTGAGCGATGCGCTCTTCAACTTCGGCGTCTTCTACATCCCGATGGTCGTCTTCGTCCTCACGGCGACCTCGAACGCCGTGAACCTGACCGACGGTCTGGACGGCCTGGCGATCGGCACGGTGACGGTGGTCGGGCTGGCGATGGCGCTGATCACCTACATGAGCGGCAACGCGGTGGCGGCCGATTATCTGAACATCCCGCATCTGCGGGGCGCCGACGAGCTTTCGATCTTCTGCGCCGCGCTCCTCGGGGCCGGGCTCGGGTTCCTCTGGTACAACTCGTATCCCGCTCAGATATTCATGGGGGATACCGGTTCGCTCGCCCTCGGCGGCGCCGTCGGAGCCCTGATGATCATGGTGAAGAAGGAGTATATGATCCCGGTTCTCGGGGGGATCTTCTTCGCGGAGTCCCTCTCGGTAATGGCGCAGGTGATGTACTTCAAGTACACCCGGAGAAAGTATGGAGAAGGGCGGAGGATTTTCCGCCGCGCCCCGCTCCACCATCACTTCGAAGAGAAGGGATGGCCTGAGACAAAAATCGTGATACGATTCTACATCGTTGCCGTGCTTCTGGCTATCCTGAGCCTGACGACGCTGAAGATTCGATAGCAGATCCCCAGTCATGTCTGAAGGTTCAACGACATATTCGGTGCTCGGCGCCGCCCGTTCCGGTCTGGCCGTCGCAAAACTCCTCCGTCGCGAGGGGGCGCGGGTCCTGGTCAGCGACGTCAGGCCGGCCGACGAGAGCGGCGACGCGATCGAGGTATTGAACGAGATCGGGGCGGAGTACGAGTTCGGCGGCCATACCGACCGCGTGCTCGAGTCGGAGGTGCTGATCCTCTCCCCCGGCGTGCCGGACACGGCGCCGATCGTGGCGAAGGCGCGGGAAAAGGGGATGGAGATCACGAACGAAATCGAGATCGCCGCCCGCCGCTGCCGCGCTCCGATCGTGGCGATCACCGGGACCAACGGCAAGACGACGACGACCGAGCTGACCGGCTACATCTTCAGGGCGTCGGGACGGAACACCTTCGTCGCCGGGAATGTCGGGCTCCCCTTCAGCGAGATCGTGGCGGAGGCGGATGAGACGAGCGTGGTGGTGCTGGAGGTCAGTTCCTTCCAGCTCGAGCATATCTCGACCTTCAGGCCGCGGGCCGCGGTTCTTCTGAACATCACGCCCGATCATCTGGATCGCTACGGGAGCTTTCAGGAGTATGTCAGGGCAAAGCTTCGGATCACGATGAACCAGTCTCCGGAGGATACCGTGATCTACAACAGCGACGATCCGAATCTGGAGAGGGTGCCGGGGGAATCGGCCGCCCATCCCTTCGGGTTCAGCATCGCGCGGGAGCTCCCCGCAGGCGCGTTCGCCCGCGACGGCATGCTGGTGATGCGCGATCCGATAAGCGGTGAGGAATCGGCGCTGATGGAGACCGGAGAGATCGGGATCAGAGGCCCGCACAACCTCTACAATTCGATGGCGGCCGCCCTTGCCGCAAGAACGCTCGGTGTGGGATTCACCCATATCCGCGAGGGGCTCAGGACCTTCCCCGGCGTGGTCCACCGGCTGGAGCCGGTGCGGGAGCTGGAGGGCGTCCGCTACATCAACGACTCCAAGGCGACCAACGTCGACTCGCTCCGCTACGCCCTCAACAGCTTCGCCGAGCCGATCGTCCTGATCGCCGGCGGCAAGGGGAAGAAGAATGAATACGATGCGATACTTCAGCTCATCCGCGAGAAGGTCAGCGCGGTGGTGCTGGTGGGGGATGAGGCTGAAGCGATGGAACGGGCGTTCGCCCCTCTGACCCGGACGATCCGCGCCGGATACAGCATGGAGGCGGCCGTGGACGCGGCCCGCGCGGCGGCGAATCGCGGCGATGTCGTCCTCCTCTCCCCGGCCTGTGCGAGCTTCGACATGTTCAGGAACTATGAACATCGCGGTGAGACATTCAAGAAGATTGTGAACGATCTGGCATCCGGCGGGATCGCCGATCGGGAGAACGATTCGTGAACGGCGGACCGACAAACGGCAGAACGATGATCGGAACGATGATCGGATCAACGAAGGGGATCGGAACGACCCCGGGCGCCGCGAGCGGCCGGCCGGCCGTGGCGTCGCCGCGCGGGCACACCGACTGGTTTCTGCTGCTCGGCGTGCTGGGGCTGCTCCTCTTCTCCGTGGCGTTCGTCTACTCCGCCTCCTCCGGGTTCGCCGACGAGAGGACCGGGTCATCGGAGACCTTCTTCTGGAGCCACGCGATCCGCGTGCTGGCCGGGGTCGGGATCATGCTCCTCTTCTCCCGTCTCGACTACCACTGGCTGGAGCGCTGGTCGAAGCCGATGCTGGTGGGGGCGCTCGGCATGCTCCTCTTCGTGCTCTTCGAAGGGACGAGAATGAAGGGGGCGACACGATGGATCGACGTCGGGCTCATCTCCTTCCAGCCCTCGGAGTTCGCGAAGTTCGCGCTGATCGGACATCTGGGAGTGATGCTGGCCGACAAGCGGGATTATATCGGCGACCTGAAGTTCAGCTTCGTGCCGATGATGTTCTGGACCGCGCTCGTCTGCGGACTCGTGGCGGTGCAGCCGAACATGTCGACCTCGCTCGTGATCTTCATGGTCGCCATGTCGGTCCTCTTCATCGGCGGGGCGAACATGAAACACCTTCTCTCGGTGGCTCTCGGCGGTGTGGTCGTGGGGGCGCTCTACGCGGTCTCCGCCGAGTACCGGATGCGCCGGATCATGGCGTTCATCGGGCTTCATTCCGAAGGGGAGGCGAGCCTGGCGAGCGGCGACAACTACCAGCTCACGCAGGGGCTGCTCGCCTTCGGGTCGGGAGGGATCTTCGGCGTGGGACCGGGACACAGCCGGCAGAGGTTCCACCTGCCGGAGCCGTTCGGGGATTTCATCTTCTCGATCATCGGCGAGGAGTACGGATATATCGGAACGCTCCTCATCCTTGGAGTCTTCGGCGTCATCATCTGGCGCGGTCTTCTGGTGGCCCGGCAGGCTCCGGACGATCTGGGAAGGAACGTGGCGGCGGGGGTGACCCTGATCATCGGTTTCTACGCGGTCATCAACGCCTGCGTGACGACGGGGCTCCTCCCGACCACCGGGCTGCCGATGCCGTTCATCAGCTACGGCGGAAGCGCCGTCCTCTTCAGCGCGGCGGCCGTCGGAATCCTGCTGAACATATCGCAGCAGGCGAACGTGATGCCGCATCAGGTCCCTGCTCCGGCGTTTGCGGAGGCGGGGTGAGCAGACGCCTCCTCTTCGCGGCCGGCGGCACGGGAGGGCATCTCTTCCCAGCGCTCGCCGTGGCGGCCGGGTGCCGCCGGATCGATCCCGGCGTGGTCGTCGAGTTCGCGGGGACGCGGGGAAGACTGGAGGAACGTGTGGTCCCCCGCGAGGGATACCGGCTGAATTTTCTCTGGATCAGCGGATTCGAGATCAGCCTCTCCTTGAAAACATTTCTGCTTCCGTTCAAGATCGCCCTCTCGATCGCGCAGGCGTGGAGGGCGATCGGGCGCCTTCGGCCGCATGCGGTGATCTGTGCGGGAGCCTACGTCAGCTACCCGATCGGGATCGCCGCGCGGCTCCGGCGGACACCGCTGATTCTGATGGCCTCCGACGCGCGGCCGGGAATGGCGCTGACGAAGCTGGCGCCGCACGCGAGCCAGATCCATGTGGCGTTCGAGTCGGCACGCGAATATTTCAGATCAGTCGGGGCGCGATGCGATATTCTTCTGAGCGGCAATCCCGTCCGGAAGGAGCTGACCGAACCGAAGGATCGCGCCGAGGCGCGCCGGGCGTTCGGACTCGACCCCGGGAGGCCGGTTCTCCTCGCCTTCGGTGGATCTCTCGGAGCACGATCGATCAACACGGCGCTGGAGACGCTGACGCCGGGATTGCTGGCGAAGGGAATCCAGGTGATCTGGCAGACCGGAAACAGCTACGCCGGGGGCGAACTGAAGGAATCGGGGCTCTATCGCTCGACCTTCATCGACAGGATGGATCTGGCCTACGCCGCTGCCGATCTGGTCCTGGCCCGCGCCGGAGCGACGACTCTGGCCGAACTGGCGGTCGTCGGGCGTCCCTCGATCCTCGTCCCCCTGCCGATCGTCACGGTCCATCAGGGGGCGAACGCGGAGATGGTGGAGAAGGCGGGCGCCGGGGTGATGATTCGGGACGGCGAACTGGGTGAACGACTCGGGCCGACGCTCGACCGCCTCTTCTCCGAGCCGGAGACGCTGGAACGGATGGCCGGGCGGATCAGGGAGTTCGGAATCCCCGACGCCGACGAAAGAATCGCAAAAAGCGTAATGGATCTTGCCGGGATATAAGTGACGACTGGGGGTATCCCTATGGAGCAGACCTTCAAACATAAGCTCGACATCTACTACGTAGCGACGATCGGGTACGTGCTGACCTTCATCGCCTACGTGGCGATTCACGGGACCCTTATCGACGACCGGTTCGAGCTGGTGTGGAACGATCCGATCGTCTATTTCCTCGGGCTCTGCTCGATGGTGGCGCTCGCCGCGCTGATCGTCTACGCAGTGCTGAACCGCACGGTCATCGTGCGCGAGAAGGAACTGGTGTTCCGGACACGGTTCAAGGAACGGGTCTTTGCCGCGAAGGATGTGGAATGGATCGGGTTTCGACCTGATCGCCGGGTCAGGGTCAGGGGTGGGCGCGCCTATCCCGCCGCCAAGATCAAGATCCGGAACCGTCGGCGGCTTCTCCGGCTCGGCGTCGCCAACTTCGAGCGGCGCGGCGATCTGGCCAAGGCGCTGCGCGACTGGGGGAACCGGAACAACGTGCAGGTGCGGGTCGGCCGCCGCCTGAAACGGCGCAACGAATCGGAAGGCGATACGGCATGACCGACGACCCTTCCCGGCCGGCGACCGCCGGAGAAGTTGAAACGGGGGGAAGGGAGGCGATACGATAGTCGTACCGATTTCCACGCGGGGACTCCGCGAACAGATTACGAAACTCCAGAGAAGATCAGTGTTCCGCAGCATACATAACGTCCACTTCATCGGCATCGGCGGGATCGGCATGTCCGGTCTTGCAGAGATATTGCTCGATCAGGGCTTCAAGGTGACAGGGAGCGACCTGAACAGAAGCGATATCACCGATCGCCTGGAATCTCTGGGCGCCGTGATCCACCAGGGACACGAGGCGGCGAACATCGCCGGAGCCGAGGTGGTGGTCTACTCCAGCGCCGTGAAGCCGGAGGAGAACCCGGAGACGGTCGAGGCGACACGACGGAAGATTCCGCTGATACGTCGCGCCGAGATGCTTGCCGAGGTCACCCGGATGAAGTACGGCGTCGCCATCGCCGGCACCCACGGCAAGACGACGACCACCTCCATGATCGGCCTCCTGCTGATCGAAGGGGGGATCGATCCCACGGTCATCGTCGGCGGCAAGCTCTCCGGTCTCGGCGGCACCAACGCCCGCCTGGGGCACGGCGACTGGACGGTGGTGGAGGCGGACGAATTCGATCGTTCCTTCCTCTCCCTCTCCCCCACGATCGCCGTGGTCACGAACCTGGAGCGGGAGCATCTCGACATCTACTCCGGCCTGGAGGATATCAAGCGGGCGTTCGTCGAGTTCGCGAACAAGGTTCCCTTCTACGGCTTCGTGGCGCTCTGTCTGGATGAACCATCGCTGGTCGATATTCTTCCGCAGCTCACCAAGAGAGTGCTGAGCTACGGGTTCTCCCCGCAGTGCGATCTGCGCGCCGTGGAGATCTCCTTCACCGAACGCTCCAGCACCTTCCAGGTGGTGCGGCGCGGCGAACGGCTCGGCTCGGTGACCCTCGGCGTTCCCGGCGAGCATAACGTCAGGAACGCGCTGGCGGCCGTCATGGTGGGGCTCGAGGTCGGCGTTTCGTTCGAGGCGATCGTGAGCGGGCTGGCGAAGTTCTCAGGGGTCTACAGACGGTTCGAGGTCAAGGGGGAGCATAACGGGGTGATGGTGGTGGACGACTACGCCCATCATCCCACCGAGGTGAAGGCGACGCTCGACGCCGTAAGAAGAGGGTGGGATCGCCGGATCGTCGCGCTCTTCCAGCCCCATACGTTCACACGGACCCGCGACTTCCATGTGGAGTTCGGCAAGTCGTTCTATAACGCCGACGTGGTGGTGGTCACCGATGTCTACGCGGCGCGCGAACGGCCGATCCAGGGGATCACCGGTGAACTGATCGCCAACAGCGCCACAGGGTTCGGACATCGCGACACGATTTATGTGCGGGACCGCGCCGACGTCGCCGCCCGCACGCTGGAACTGATCAGACCGGGCGACATCGTGATTACGATGGGGGCCGGGGACATCTGGAAGAGCGGCGAGGAGATCCTTGCGAAGCTGAGGGAAGGGGAGCCGGAATCCTCCGATCAGAAACATCCGTAACCGATACGCGAAGTTGATCGCACTGGACGATATCCGCAAAAGCTTCAGGGGACGCATCGCCCTCACCGAGACGATGGCTCCCTATACGACCTTCCGGATCGGCGGGCCGGCGGATATCTACCTTGAACCGCTCGACAAGGAGGATGCGCTGGCGCTCATCCGCTATCTGCATCGCGAGAAGACCCACTATTTCCTGATGGGGAACGGGAGCAACATCCTGATCTCCGACGAGGGGATCAACGGGGCGGTGGTCAATCTGGAGGTCGGGTTCAACTACGTCCGGACCGAGGATGACGGAACGATCGTGGCGGGAGCCGGTGTCAAGCTGGCGAAGTTCGTCGACTTCTGCATCGCCAACGGCCGCGGCGGCGCGGAGATGCTGGCGGGCATCCCCGGCACCCTGGGGGGCGGGATCATTATGAACGCGGGGGCCTACGGCGGAGAGATCTCCGATTACATGGTCTCGGTGGAACTGATCCGAAACGACAGGATCGTGAAGATCTCCAAGGAGGAAGGGGGCTTCGCCTACAGGACCTCGGCTCTGCAGGGGGATGTGGTCCTTGAGGCGGTCTTCGACTTCCCCCGGGGAATGCCGGAGAAGATGAAAATAGTACGTCGCGAGACGATGTTGAAAAGGAACAGCTCCCAGCCCGTGCAGTGGCCGAACGCCGGAAGCATCTTCAAGAATCCTCCCGGCGATTACGCGGCCCGGCTGATTCAGGAGTGCGGGCTCAAGGGGGAGGCCGTGGGGAAGGCGCAGATCAGCGAGCAGCACGCCAACTTCATCATCAACCTGGGGGGCGCATCCTCCCGCGATGTGTTGACCCTGATCGGGATCGCCCGTCAGGCGGTCCGGGAGAAGTTCGGGATCGAGCTGGAGCTGGAGATCAAGCTTGTGGGATTTCAGAACGTGATGGACGAGAATCGGACCGCATAAGTGAAAGCCCGCAGAAAGCTCATATCGAAGAAACGGAACGGGACGCAGCGCACCCGCGAGGAATCGAAGCGCTTCGCCTCGACCGTCTCCACCGGACTGGTGGTCGTCGGCGCCGTGGTTGCGCTGGTGGCGGTCGCCAACAAATGGATGAGCAGGGAGGAACTTCGCGGGTTCCGGATCGAGGGGCGGACCATTCTGGATTCGAGCGAGATCGTGGAACGGGCGGCTGTGCCGGACTCGCTTCCGCTGACGAAGATAGATCTTGAAGAGATAGAGATCAGACTGAAGGGGCATCCGTTCATCTCGAACGCGTCGGTATATCGCGGCGAGAACGGAACGCTGGTGATGGAGATCGAGGAGAGAGCTCCGGTGGCGGTGACGTTCCTCTCCGGCTCGCCGGTCTACCTCGATTCCGCGGCGACGGCCCTCCCCTACCGGTTCAGCTCCGCCGCGTTCGACGTCCCGGTGGTCGCCGGGGTCGAGAACGGGGAGCGGCTGGACAGCGTGAAGGCGCTGGAGGCGATCACGGTGGCGCGGGAGATCAGATCGTACGACGATGCCGTCTACCGTCAGCTCTCGGAGATCCGGCGCGACGGCTCGGGAGAGTATACGCTGGTGACGGCGGAGCAGGGGGTGCCGATCCGGGTCGGCGGGGCGGTGGGGATCGCCCCGAAGCTCGGGAAGCTCGATCTCTTCCTCAGAACCCTGAACGCGGCCGACGGGCACGGCAGAATACGATATGTCGATCTGCGCTGGAAAGGACAGATCGTGGTGCGATGGGTGGAACAGCAGGTGTGAATGAATCAGCAGGAACTATTAACTCCGAACTCGATGGCTAAGATGCAGCAACAGAATCCCACGGTTCCGGACGATCGGGAGATCGTCGTCGGTCTCGACTTCGGCACGAGCAAGGTCTGCGCGATCGTTGCCGAGCGGAGCGACGACTATCCCGGCGGTATCCATGTCCTCGGCATCGGGCATGCTCCCTCGGAGGGGCTGAACCGCGGCGTGGTGGTGAACATAGAGAAGACGGTCCGTTCGGTGGAGCGGGCGATCGATCAGGCTCAGCAGCAGTCCGGGGTTACGATACGATCGGTGAGCGTCGGCATCGCCGGCGACCATATCCAGTCGTTCCCGAGCAGGGGGGTGGTGACCATCTCCAACCCGGACCGCGTGGTCACGGAAAAGGATGTGAAGCGCCTGCTGGATGATGCGCAGCGTGTGGCAATGCCTTCCGACAGGCGTATCCTGCACGTCATCCCGCAGGAATATATCATAGACGGACAGGATGGGATCTACGATCCGGTCGGTATGTCCGGCATCAGGATGGAGGCGAACGTCCATATCATCACCGGTCTGGTGACGGCCGCGCAGAATATCTATCGCTGCGTGGAGCGTGCCGGGCTGCAGGTGGACGACATCGTGCTGGAGCCGCTGGCCAGCAGCTACTCGGTCCTGGACGATGATGAAAAGGAGATCGGCGTGGCGCTGGTGGATATCGGCGGGGGAACCACGGATATCGCGGTCTTCGAGGATAAGACGATTCGGCACACGGCCTCGATCGGCATCGCCGGTCGCATGGTCACGGATGATATCCGCAAGGGGCTCGGCATTATCGGCGAGCAGGCGGAGAGGATCAAACGGGAGTACGGCTACGCGATGGAGTCGCTGATCCTGAACGACGAGATCTTCATGATCCCGGGGATCGGCGGGCGGAAACCGATGGAGATATCGAAACGGACGCTGGCCCAGATTCTACAGCCGCGCATGGAGGAAATTCTGGAATTCATCCTTGTCGAGCTGAAGAAATCGGGGTACCTGCGCCGCATCTCCTCAGGTGTGGTTCTGACAGGCGGCGGCGCCCTGCTGCGTGGATCGGCCGAGCTGGCGGAGGAAGTTCTGGGGCTGCCGGTGAAGATCGGCATTCCCTCCGGGCTCGGAGGATCGGCGCTTGCGCCGGAGGTGGAAAATCCGATCTACGCGACCGCCGTCGGGCTGGTGCTCCATGCCTTCAAACGGAGCGAATCGTCAGCGCAGGGGGGGGAACGGGAATACGATCAGGATGTGAGCGAAGCCGTGGTCGGCGGCGAACGCGTCTCCATCCTTTCCCGCATGAAGAAGTTCTTCGAGGAGTTCTGAGAGAGGAACCCGTGAACAGGCCGTAACCGCGGTGTGGCAGCGGGGACGGCGACCAACATATCGGTCTGCGACACGGCCGGACGAGCCAACAATAGAATCATTATAGATGACAGGCAATCTCTACTTAGCAAAACCAGGGGGACCGCTATGATCGAACTCGATCGTACAACAGAGCACTACGGCGCAAAACTGAAGATCGTCGGTGTCGGCGGCGGTGGCGGCAATGCCGTCAACAGCATGATCGAACGCGGGCTCGCGGGTTGCGAATTCGTGGTGATCAACACCGATATGCAGGCGCTGGCGAACAATCAGTCGCCCACGAAGGTGCAGGTCGGCAAGCAGCTTACGCGCGGTCTCGGCGCCGGCGCAACCCCCAGCGTCGGCCGGGATGCGGTGAAGGAGGATCGTGACGACATCGGTCAGGCTCTTGCCGGATGCGATATGGTCTTCGTGACCGCCGGCATGGGTGGGGGAACCGGTACCGGCGGAGCCCCGGTCGTGGCCGAAGTGGCCCGCTCGGTCGGCGCGCTGGTCGTCGGTATCGTCACGCGGCCGTTCGACTGGGAAGGGAAGCGCCGGAAGGAGCAGGCCGAGGCGGGTATCCACGAACTCAAGCAGTACGTCGATACCTTGATCGTGGTCCCCAATCAGAAGCTCCTCTCGATCATCGACAAGCGCACCAGCATGCGCGACGCGTTCCGGCTCGTCGACGACGTGCTCTATAATGCAACGCGAGGGATCGCGGAGATCATCACCGGTCACGGCATCGTCAACGTCGACTTCGCCGACGTCCGTACCGTGATGCAGAACATGGGTGAGGCGCTGATGGGAACCGGTATCGCCGACGGCGAGTACCGCGCCACCGAAGCCGCCCAGAACGCGATCTCCTCGCCGCTTCTGGAGGGTGTCTCGATCGCCGGCTCCGAGGGCGTTCTCGTCAACATCGCGGCCAGCAGCGCGCTGACCATGATGGAGGTGGACGAGGCGGTCAAGATCGTCCACGACGCGGTCGGTCCGGACGCCAACCTGATCTTCGGCGTGGTGCTGAACGACGATCTGGGAGAAGCGATGATGGTGACGGTGATCGCGACAGGCTTCAACAAGCAGCGCGAGGCGCGGGTCACGCCGCCGATGCAGGTCGCCGCAACCCAGGCGCAGCCGCTGCAGCAGGTCTACGGACAGGCCCAGCAGGCCCCGCAGGTCCAGCAGCAGCCGGTCGTCCGTCCGGCCGCGCAGCAGCGCGAGCTTCCCACCAACCGCGTTCCGGTGGGGCAGGAGGAGCTGGAGCAGTACAACGAGCCGGCCTATCTTCGCCGGGGCGCCGGGATTCATCGCGGCGGGTACGACATCCGTCGCCAGGAGGATGCCTCCTCGGCGGCGAACGACGGCGCGCAGTACGAAGAGGAGCAGCGGCAGTACGAGCAGCCGCGGCGCCAGGCGGCCGCCGACAAGCCGGCGTTCCTGCGGCGCATCATGGACTAATCCGGACCGATCGCGGTCCGATGCAGATGTGGATTGAGGTAACGCCCGCCACCGGCGCGCAAGCGCAGGTGGCGGGCGTTTGGTTTTTCAGAGATGTCTTCGTTTCAGAGAAGTATCGTTCCGGGTCGGATGTCGTGGAGTCTTCTCCGATTCATGGGCGCCCGTCGTCGATGTGCTTTCATGCATCGAGCCTACCAGGAGCGTGACGGGGATATTCGCTCGCGTCAGCATTTCAATGAGCGAGTCGATGCTGAAGAGTTCAACCTTGCCGCGCATCAGATCGCTGATACGGGGCTGGGTTACCTTCAACAGCCTGGCGGCCTTGGCCTGGGTAATGCCTCTGCGTTCGATCTCATTCGTCACGGCAATCATCAGGAACGACCGCAGCTTCAGTGTTGATGCCTCGGCCGGGTCGAACCCGATATCGGTAAAGAGATTGCCGCTTGATTCGGTCAGTTCCATCGTGATTCTCCCGGTGAGAAGCTCTCCTTATAGAACAACCGAGGGGAACCGACCTCCTGCCGGTTCCCCTCGGTATCTCCTTCGTACGGTGTTGTCGCGCGACTTACTTCACCACGTGCAGCGCCTTGGAGGCGACGAAACTGCCGCTGGTGAGACGGTAGAAATATGTGCCGTTCGGCAGATTCCCCGCGTCGAACATGAGGGTGTGGTTTCCGGCGTCGAACATTCCGTCGCGTACGGTCTCGATCAGCCGTCCGTTCTGATCGTGGATCGTGACGGCGGCGCGCTGCGATTTCGGCAGAGTGAACGAGAAGGAGACGGTCCCCTCGGTCGGGTTGGGAACGGCATCCGCGAGCCTGCAGCCGGTGTTGTCGGAGGCAGTGGAGACCGCCGCCGTCTCCTCCCTGTCGATATCGGGGCTTACCTCGATCTCCTTCTCCTGCTGCACGACGGTCTGATCTCCCGGCGCGATCACCACCACCTTTCTGTCGACATCCGCGACGAGCGAATCGCCCGCCACGTCGAAGATCTTCGTCCTCTTCCCGCCGCCGTTCATGATCGTCATCACTCCGCTGTAGAGGGTGATATGGCTCGGCTTCCCTTCCTCGGAGATTTCATTGATCACGAGATTCTTCGACCCCTTTCCGAGATTGTAGACGCGAATCTCGCACTCCCCCTTCGCGCTGTTGACGACCGAGACGGAGTCGGCCGAGAGGAAGATCGTTTCCGGCTGGCCGATGAACATGAGGTCGGGACGCCTGTCCGGCGGCATCGGGGGGAGCGGAGGCATGGCCGCCATCGCGGGGAGCGGCGGCGCCGGAGGGACGGCATGAACCGGCGGGGGCGTGGGGACCCGGAACGCCCGTTCCCACAACGTCGACGGCGTGGCCTTCACGCAGAACGGGGCGCTGGAGTCGAACCGCTTGCGGATAGCGATCATCTGCTGCGATCTGACGTTCTTCTCGGCCTGACGGAGCAGGTAGCGCGCGCTGTCTATCGCGCCGCGAGCCGTTGCGATCCGCTTCCGCTGTTCGGGGGTGAAGGACTCCGATTCCATCAGGTCGTTCAGCGCCTTCTCCTTCGCCGTGAGCTCCACCGCCGCCTTCTCCATCTGCTCATGCAGCGTATTCTGCTCGGGGGTGAGTTCCGTGGGCGCCGGCCCGTCGATCTTGAACTGGATCGCGGCGGCGTGCGGCGCGTTGCCGTCCACCCTGATCCGCATCTTGTTGAGCGATCCCTGATCGCTCACATCCATCAGCAGATCCTCGCTCGGCTCCACGATGTTGATCTCGACCGGCTCCGATACTTCCTCCATTTCCTCAATATCTTCGATCTCCTCCAGCGGCTCGATCGCCTCCGGCGCGATATTGAGCATGTCGAACGTCTCTCCCTCCTCGATCCCCTCCAGGTTCAGGGTGGAGCCGTCGATCTCCACCTTCAGCATGCTGGCGCCGTCGATCTCATCCGTCTCGAACCTGAGGTGGGCGTCCTGCTGTTCGGATGTTCCCTGCGGAGCGGAAAGCGATCTGATGCTGATCCGGTGGCGTACTTTCTTCGTGCCGTCGTCGACCACCGTATCGGAAACCAGGCTTCCTCCGAGCGCCTTCCGGTCGTCGACATTGATGCTGTGCTGAACCTTTCCGTTCACGATCGTCCGTTCGATCCGTACGCGCCGATCGCCGTCTGTCGTGTCGATAATGATACGTCGGGTCTCGGTCCTGGTGGGGGCGACCGACCATGTCGGCTTCGTATCTTCGGTCGCCGGGGCGGTCTCCGTCGTCTGTGCCGCAAGGGGCAGGCTCAGCAGAAGGCCCGCGCCGATCATCGAAAGCTTCGTACAGTTCCGTTTCATGGCAAACTCCTTCAGATGCGTTGATCCGGGTTGCGTTGCTCTGGATTGTTGATTCGGACCACGCGCTCCCCGCCGCGTGTGCGGGCGGGTGCGCGTATCCGGAACCGATGCGGCGTGGCCTGCGGCGCATTCCGTTCTGATGCTAGTGACGGATCGATACGCCGTGTGTTCCCGAATTTTTTTCCAGGAACATCGTCGTTGGGGCTGCGTCACAAGGGGCGAGTAGATCACAAGTTGCTTCTCGACGTCCATTTCCATGAGTCTTTTAACCGGCGGTACGGTCATAACAAGTGGGATCGAGCATCTCCGCAGCGAGCCGCGCCTGGCGCAGCTCGCGCCGGAGCTGCGACGTCCCGATCAGCGGGAGCGGGGGCGTTTCGGTTCGATGGATGATTCCGGGCTGCTGGAGGAATCGGTTGCCGGCAACGTGCTGGCGTTCGACGAGCTGGTGGTGCGCTATCGCACCAAGGTGATGCGTCTGGTGAGCTCCATTCTGGGGCAGGGCGCCGATGTCGAGGATGTGGTACAGGAGATCTTCATCAAGGTCTACCTCTCCATCGGAAAGTTCAGGGGGGATTCCTCCTTCTCGACCTACCTCTACACCGTCACCGTCAACCGCTGTCGCGATGAACTCCGCAAGGCGAAGCTGCGCCGATTCTTCTCCTTCGACGACTGGTTCACCGACGGAATGGATCACCCGGCGCAGGAGAACGATCAGCAGCTCGACTCCGACGAGCGGCGGCTGGCGGTCAGACGGGCGATGAAACGGCTGCCGGCGCAGACCCAGATGCTCCTCTTCCTGCGTGAGATCGAGGACCTGAGCTACAAGGAGCTGGCGGAGATCTTCGGTGTGGAGATCGGGACGATCAAGTCCCGCCTGGCAAGAAGCCGCGACCGCCTGCGCGAGGAGCTGCTGCCGTACGTCAACGACGGACGGATGCCGGAGGAAGCATGATGCGGCGATCCGTTGAACGGTTTGAGACATTCGAATTCATACGACCTTACAGTGTGGAGTGCACGATTCTGCGATGATATATCAGAGACTATCCGATCATGAGCGAACGCTCCTTTCCGCCTTCCTCGACGGCGAGGTCTCGGCGATGGAGCGACGCACGGCCGAAGAGCTCCTCTCCGGCTCGGAGGAGGCACGTGCATATCTGCGTGAGATCCGTGCGGTGAACAACCTGTCGGTGGAGGCCTTTCCCCCTCTACTCGCCGACGCCGTCGGTACGCTCGGTTCCAGTTTCTCGGGGAGCGGGATTTCGACGGCGGCGCAGAAAACGTCGATGCTGAACGGTCTCTTCTCCAGCACCTGGGGAGTTGCCGGGGTGGCGGCCTCCGCCGCCGCGATCGTCGCGGCCGTCTCGCTGAGCGGCGACCAGCCGCGGACCGGCAACCCGACCGCCTCGAAGCCTGTCGCGGTTCATGAGCAGAACACCCCGTCGACCGCGCCGTTCGATACCAGCCATCTTATCGTTCCGGCGATGACACCGGCCGAACTCGTCGGGTTCGCCGTGCAGGGGACGCTGCCGATCGATGCCGGGCGCGATCGCTTCCTGACCGTCAGGACGAAGGGGGAGGACTCGTTCGCCATCAACGTCAGGAACGGCGTTCCCGTCGAGGTCCGGGAGCCTTTTCAGGGGATCACCCTGGGCTCCTCCTCGGGACTCGACACGGTTCAGCGAGCGATCCGGAGCAGCGTGAAGGCGCTGAAGGATGGGGGGATCGCCCTGCGGCGCGACTTCATGTGGCAGCGCCACCGGCTGATCGACTATCTCCAGAACCGGCGCGTCCTGCTGCCGGCCGACCTCCAGGCTCCGTTGCGGCAGGCCCGCCGCACCCTGGAAAGCTCACGCGTGGCGGCCACCTTCCCGACGTTCAACCGTCCGGTGCGGGCGGTCGACGCGGGAGGAAAGGGAGAGGGACATAACCCGAACCTCGGGTTCATCCAGGTCGGCGAGGATCAGTCGTTCGATGTCCTGATCATCAACGGCAACGTGCAGAAGCTGGAAGGAGACAACGTTCAGTACAACGTCCCGTGCCGGGCGTTCGCGCCGCGCGATGTGAACAAGTCGACCTTCATGCTCGGTCCCTCCGGCATGAAGATCGATCCGAAGAGCTTCGATCTGGCGCACCTCATGTCCCCCTCCGTCGCGGAGGTGCAGATGATCGCCCCGGTGCCGGTCCCCGACGAGGAGTTCGGGGTGGAAACGCTGCCGGAGGAGGTCGATATCTTCGCCGCGCATGCACGGAATGTCCGTGAGAATCAGATCGGCGCCGGCGATCGCGCTCCCAAGCCGGTCGGCGCACTCCCTGTCGTGCAGCCCGTACAGCATCAGGTCCTCCCCGCGGACGGCGATGATCAGAGGAAGATCTACCAGCAGTATCAGCAGCTCGACCCCGAGCAGCTGAAGCAGATGCAGGACTACGGCTTGAGGTACTACGATAACGACATGCAGATGGAAGGAATATCTCTTCAGGAGGTGCTGCAGCAGGTCGATCGTGAGCTCAGGAAGGCGGACAGCATCATCAACGGCATGCGCGAACAGGTGCGGCAGGGGTCGGTCAGGAAGAGCAGGGATTCGAGGTCGGGGGGGAGCAGAATGAGCTCGGGGCAGAATTCCCTGGAGATCTCTACCGATTCCGGCGCCACCGAGATCAAGATCAACGCCGGTGACGGACGTCCGTGAGCCGGATCGGAATATCGAACCGAGAGCTATCGAGTGAACTGAAAAGGGGACGCGTCGTGCGTCCCCTTTTTTGTGACAATATCGGGATCTATTCCCCGATGACCGACAGAAGCTTCGTCGCCGTCGTTCCGTCGATCTCGACACGGAGGAGATAGACCCCGGTGGGAAGGCCCGCCGCCGTGATCGGCAGGTCGTGCGTTCCCGCCGGCAGATCGTGCGCAGGAGCTGCTCCCACCATCTCTCCCGCTGCCGAATATATCGTTGTGCGAATTCGAGATGCTCGCGGAAGCGAAACGCGCATCACGGCGCGGTCGCGGCAGGGGTTGGGGCTGATCGCGTCGATCGAGAGAGCCGATCCCTCTCTCTGTGAGATCTCCTCATCCTTCCCCGACGTCGCGTCGCGGCTGATGAGCACCATCCCCTTCGTCGTCCCCACAACGATTCTCCGTTGCGCGTCGAACGTCAGGCTGTACGATTCCCCTGCGTCCCCCAGCCAGCCCGACCCCTGCAGCATCCATGTCGCGCCGAAGTCGCTCGACTCGTACACTCCGGCGCCGGCCGTCAGGAAGAGATGGCCGTCCGGTCCCATCCCCCCTCTCAGAAAGGGGGGGAGGGGTGTCGTGGCCGGCTCCTCCCAGCTCTCTCCCTTGTCGCTCGAGCGGTAGAACCCGCGATGGCCCGCGTAGAGGAGACCGTTCGGTCCGGCGATGATCGTCCTGATGCTCCCGCTGAGCGGATCGAGGAACGATGTTTTCGACCACGTGTCGCCGTCGTCGTCGGAGCGCCAGATCTCTCCGTCGTTCAGGATCGAGATGTAGATCGATCCGGTGGAGTCGAGAGCGATGGTGCCGACCGTGCCGGCCGGGGCCGTGGGGATTTCGTTCCAGCTTGCGCCGTGGTCGGTCGAGCGCGAGAGGCCGGTTCCGCGTCCCCAGAAGATCTCGTCGGCCGGGGTCACCAGCAGCGCGCGCGTTCGCGCCTCACCGATCTCGATCCATGTGTCGCCGCCGTTCGTGGAGCGGAAGATCCCCTGGTTGTATCCTCCCGCGAAGATTCTTCCATCGCTGTCGGTTGCAAGGGTGAAGATGTCGTCGTCGGTCAGACCGGTGGTCCTGCGGGTCCATGTCTCCCCCTCGTCGGTGGAGCGGAAGAGTCCCTTCCCCTCGGTCGCGGCGAAGATCGCTCCGGTCCGCGTCACGACCAGGGCCTGCACGGAGGCGCCGAACTCGGCGTTCGTTCCGCGCCAGTAGACCGGCTGCGCTCGAAGCGCCCCGGCGACCGGAAGAGAGAGGAGCAGGAGGAGGAGTAAATATCGCATGACGTTACGAATGGATGATCGTGGAGACTCGTGAGGAGCGGAAGAGACGGCCGCTCAGGAACCGTTCCTGAACGCGCGAAGGCGGGAGATGATCGCGGGGATTGCCGTGCCGCTCGGCGCCGCGATTCTCTCATGGACGTACCCGCTCAGCGGTGTCTCCTCCGGGTTGATCTCCACGACGTACGCCCCGTACTCGCGCGCGATCAGCGGAAGCTGCGCCGCCGGGTAGACCAGCGACGAGGTGCCGATCGAGAGGAGGACACCCGCTTCCCTGGCACGCCGTTCGGCCAGTTCCAGGGCGTCGACCGGGAGCATTTCGCCGAACCAGACCACATCGGGGCGGATCATGCCGCCGCACGGACAGGCCCCGACCTCCGGGGCGGTGAGGAACTCGGGATCATCGTACCTCGTCCGGCAGCGCTGGCAGAAATTCTTTCTGATGTTCCCGTGCAGTTCGATCACCTCCGTGGAGCCCGCCTCACGATGAAGCCCGTCGATGTTCTGGGTGACGACGCTGACCTGCGGGATCAGCTCCTCCAGCTCGGCGATCCCCGCATGCCCGGCGTTCGGCCGCGCGTTCACGATCACCTCCCTTCGCGCCTGGTACCACTCCCATACCAGCTGCGGGTTTCGCATGAACGCGTCGACGTTCGCCAGTTCCTCCGGCCTGAACTTCGACCAGAGTCCGTCGGCGGCGCGGAAGGTCGCCACGCCGCTCTCGGCGGAGACTCCGGCGCCGGTGAACGCCACGAGCAGCCGGGCGTTGTCGAGCCGTTGTATGAGCGTGTCGGAGATCATATCGCTTACCCCTTCCTCTTCGCATGATGGTTCCGGATCGCGCGTTCCAGGGCATCGACCGTCGCGGCGGCTGTCTGCTCCCAGGTGAGCGATCGCGCGAACTCAATCGCATTACGACTCAGTGATTCGCGCAGAGGATGATCGAACAATATCTTGAGCAGGTCTTCCTGCAGCAGGTCGATTCTGCCGTAGGGGTAGAGAAGTCCCGTCACGCCGTGCTTCACGGAGTCACGCAGCCCCGGCGTGTCAGCGGCGACGGCGGGGGTGCCGCATGCGTTCGCCTCCACGTTGACGATCCCCCATCCCTCCTTCATCGAGGGATTGACCACCACCCAGAGCTCCTGCAGAAGCCGAAGTTTCTCCTCTTCCGATACGAACCCGGTGAACCTGGTGCACCCCGCGATTCCGAGCTCCCCGGCAAGACGCTCCAGCTCCGGCTGGAAATCGCCGCGTCCTATGATCACGAGCTCGGCGTCCGGGACCCGTTCCCTGACGCCGGCGAAGGCGCGCAGCACATGGTCGACGCTCTTGTACTTCTTGAGCCGTCCGAAATATCCTATCGTGGGGTGAGATGATTTCGGGACACCGGTGGGATGAAGCCGTTCGTGGTCGAGCGCGTTCATCGCCAGCGTGAAGTTCTCCCGTCTGAACCCCCGCTCCACGAACTCCTCCAGCGTCGACTGCGAGACCACCAGGAACGGAGTCTTCTTATAGACGAGATCGACAAGCTTCTCGGCGCCGTACACGTAGCTCCCGAAGATCGGTCCCGCCTCCGGAAAGATCGATGTGCCGAAGAAGTGATGGCTGAGCCCGACCAGCGGCTCGCGCACGTAGAGGGGGGTGTAGAAGGGGATCTTGTTGAGATCGTCCACCACCACGTCGTACCCCTCGTGCCGGAATCTGGAGCGATACCGGAGGGGGACGATGAAGTTGAAGGTGTTCCTGCCGCCGTGTCTGACGATTCTGATGCCGTCGAGCGTCTCCTCCTCCGCGGCGCCCGGATAGGATGAGCAGAAGAGGGTGACCTGGTGCCCCATGGCCGCCACGCGGCGGAACGTTTCGTGCAGGTGGACTTCGGCGCCTCCGGAGAGGGGGTTCGTCCAGTCCTGCCAGTTGATGACGAGAATCTTCATGCGCTGATCGGAAGCCTGCTCTTGTTGAGACGGACAATATATGCGCGCGTGCCCCCATCACACGACTTCTTCGCGCGGATCGCGTCGAATTCTTTGCTAGGTTACGCCTGTCCCGCGGGAGCCGGCGAAACGGCTCCGGGAGAAGAGAATATCACGTTCGCAGAGGAATAGAGAATGAACTGGTTGATTGCAATCGTGGTAGGCGGCCTCATCGGATGGCTGGCAAGCATCGTGGCCAAGACGAACAATCAGATGGGGTGTCTCTGGAACATCTTTATCGGGATCGTGGGGGCCGCGCTCGGCACCTGGCTTGCCGAGAGGGTCTTCCACTATCATGTGAGCGACGGCTTCAGTCTTGTGAAGTTCCTGATATCGATCGGCGGA
Source organism: uncultured bacterium (assembly GCA_966250335.1). Taxonomy (GTDB): domain Bacteria; phylum Bacteroidota; class Ignavibacteria; order OLB7; family OLB7; genus OLB7. The sequence continues at coordinate 74,951 of CBINGZ010000003.1, forward strand.
GCCGTGGTCCTGATCCTCATCCTCCGCATGGTCGGCATCCTCCGCCGCGACTGACGGAGGATCTGTCGTCCGATATCTCGGAACATGATCGATCGCGGCCGGGCCGCCATATCCTACTGCGAGCGGAGTCTCGGCTTGTTGATGCCGAGGCTCTTCATCTGCTTGGAGAGGGTGGAACGGTCGATGGAGAGCTCCACGGCCGCCTTGGTGATGTTCCAGTCGTTCCGGTCCAGCACCTTCACCAGTTCCTCCTTCTTGGTCTGGCGCGCCATCTGCTGCACGTCGCTGTAGTCACGCACCACGGCGTTTCCGGGGACCGTGCGTCCCGGATCGGCACGTTCCAGAACGCGGGCCACGTCGGTGTGCTCGATCACTTCTCCCGGCGTCATCACGGCGACCGCCTCGGTCGCGCGGCGCAGTTCGCGCACGTTGCCGGACCAGCGCTGCCGTTCCAATACCTCCACCGCCGTCTCGCCGAACCGCTTCGGTCCCAGATCGTTCTTCTTCACGAACGTGGCAAGGAAGAACTCCGCCAGCGGCGCTATATCCTCCGGTCGCTCGCGGAGGGGGGGGATATGGATCTCGATGCCGCGCAGACGATAGAGAAGATCCTCACGGAAGATCCGTTCGCTGACCGCTTCCAGCAGGTTCCGGTTGGTGGCGGAGATGATCCTGACATCCACCTCCTCCGAGGTGACGGAACCGAGGCGGCGCACCTGCTGCGAGTCGATGACGCGGAGGAATTTCGCCTGCAGTTCGATCGGGAACTCGCCGATCTCATCCAGGAAGAGGGTCCCGCCGTTGGCGGCCTGCACAAGACCGGCCTTGCTGTCGACCGCGCCGGTGAAGGCGCCGCGGGTGTGGCCGAATATTTCGCTTTCGAACATGGTGGCGGGAATGTTCGGCACGTCGATCGGGATGAACGGCTTGTTCCGTCTGGGGCTCATCTTATGGATCGCCTGGGCCATGAGATCCTTCCCCACACCGGTCTCGCCGGTGATCAGCACGGAAATCATGGAACGGGCGCAGAGCTCCGCATCTTTCAGAATACGATACATCACCGGACTCCGTCCGATAATGCCGTACTGCCGCATCGCCTCCCCCTCGTCGCGCGCCACCTCGGTCGCCCTCGGTTTCAGCGCCGCCTGGACCGCCGCCAGCAGTTCGCTTCCGCCGGAGCCCTTGTAGATGTAGTTCGTTGCGCCGATCTTCATGGCGCGGACGATCAGCTCGATCGCGTTCTCGCCGGTCAGCATGATGACGGGGATCGTGGAATGGAACCTCACGATCTTCTCCAGCGTCTCATGACCACTCATGCCCGGCATTCTGATATCCAGAAGAACCAGGGAGATGGAGGCGGCCTCGGCGCCGAGCGTGGCGATCCCTTCCTCCCCGCTCCGTGCCGTGATGGTACGGTATCCGGCGCGTGTAAGAAGCTCGGAGATGGCGTCCAGGAAGCTGCGATCGTCGTCGATCATCAGGATGACCGGTGCGTTTGTAGCGGGAATAGTATTGGGCATACAGGAAATTCCGACTGCTAGGGGATTGTACTGGTCTCTTCCTTCACGTTCCGAACAAGCCTCGCGGGGCGTAAAGTACAAAGGAGAGAGGCCCGGGCGACAGTGTGAAAAAATTTCATGCAAATATTGTGCCCGCGATGCCGTCACCTCCACGCAAGCGGTTCGGGAGACCCCGGACTGATATCGTGACGCGATATCCCGTGCCGTGAGCAACCCTTATCATGCGGAGATGAACGTGATGACACTCACGATGGAGAACGACATTCCTACCCGCCCGGAGCTCCTTCGGCACCAGCCGATCGATCCGGGGCTCGACCTGGAGGCGGAGATCGCCCGCCTGAAGCGGGAAATGAACGCGGTCATTCTGGCGCACTACTACCAGGACGCCGATATCCAGGATATCGCCGACTACATCGGTGATTCGCTGGAGCTTGCCCGCCGGGCGAAGGCGACCGATGCCGACGTGATCGTCTTCTGCGGCGTCCATTTCATGGCCGAGACCGCGAAGATCCTGAACCCCGAACGGCTTGTGTTGATTCCCGATACCGCCGCCGGCTGTTCCCTTGCCTCCGGATGCCCGGCCCCGGAGTTCAGGGCGTTCCGCCGGGCGCATCCGGAGCATATCGCCGTCACCTATATCAACTGCTCGGCGGAGGTGAAGGCGCTGAGCGATATCATCTGTACATCCTCCTCGGCCGAGACGATCATCGGGAAGATCCCTCCCGATCGGAAGATCCTCTTCGCGCCCGACAGAAATCTGGGCCGCTACCTGATACGGAAGACGGGACGCGATATGCTCCTCTGGCAGGGGAGCTGCATCGTCCATGAAACCTTCAGCGAACGGAAGATCATCGATCTGACGACCCGCCATCCGAACGCGCTCCTGATCGCCCACCCGGAATGCGAGGAGACCCTGCTGAACCATGCGCACTATGTCGGCTCCACAAGCGCGCTGCTGAAGTTCACCCAGGACTCCCCGGCCCGCGAGTTCATCGTCGCCACCGAGGCGGGGATCATCCATCAGATGCAGAAACTCTCTCCGGGCAAGAGCTTCATCCCGGCCCCGGCAGAGGCGGAAAGCTGCAACTGCAACAACTGTCCCTACATGAAGCTCAATACGATGGAAAAGATCTATCTCTGCATGAAGAACCGGACTCCCGCGATCGACGTCCCGGAGGAGATCAGGGTCGGCGCCGAGCGGGCGCTGGAGCGGATGCTGGAGATGAGCAGAATCGCACGGGACTGAGTTTGTTCACGATATATCGTTTTCCTCTATGAAGCTGAAGCTGGATCTGCACGACATCTATAACAGGGGGCGCGATATCGAACGCGCTCTGAACGATATCATGCGCGAGGCGCAGGAGAAGAAGGCTCCGATGGTGGAGATTATTCCGGGGAAGGGGTCGGGGCAGCTGAAGAAGCATGTGCTTCGGTTTCTGGAGCAGAAGGAGATCAAGGCGATGTATCATCGGGTGGAGAAGGATAGCAAGAACTTCGGGCGGTTGTTTGTGCATTTCAGGTGGAAGTAGAAGAGAAGAGAGAAGAGAAATAAACAGGGAGTCACAGAGGGCACAGAGGTAAGAAAAGAGAGAAGGCGGGTTCCGGGTGGAGCCCGCCTTCGTTTGTTGGAATGCGATGAGATCGATTATTGTTTTACGATGTTGATGCCGACGGGGACCTCGCTCTCGTACTGGACGAGGAGCATGTATGCTCCGTTGGGGGCCGATGAGATGTCGACCGAGTGATTGTGGAGTCCGGCGGTCTGGAATCCGAAATCCTGGTTGAAGACGGTGTTGTTATAGAGATCGATGACTCTGATCTTGATCCTGCCGTCGTCCTTCTGGTCCACTCCGGCCGTGATGACGCCGCCGCTGGGGTTCGGGCTGATGAGGATGTCGTCGAACCTGTCGTTGGGCGCTATCCCCAGGCAGTCGAAGCTGATCGTGGCGCTCTTCGTGCAGCCGCGCGCGTCGGTCACGATCAGCGTCGCCGTGCCGGGGGCCGGCAGATTCCGCCAGGAGTCCGCCGGGGTGACCCCGTTCCAGTTGTACGTGTATGGAGGAGTGCCTCCCGTGACGTTGGCGACGATCTTGGTGTAGCACCCCGTGTGCCCCGGCCATTCCGTGTACCGCTCCGTCGTGAACGAAATGGCGATCGGCGCGTCGTTCGCCGGGTCGGTCACGACCATCGTCCGCGTTGCCGTGAAGCCGTTGGCGTCGGTGACCGTGACCATGTAGGTGCCGGGAGAGAGTCCCGACTGGAGCGGGGAGTTCGTTCCGAACGGTGAGCCGTCCTTCTTCCACGTGTAGGTGAAGGGCGGTGTGCCGCAGAGCGGGATCACCTGCAGCTCGGCTCCCGACGTGGCGTTGCAGGGAATGACCTTGTTGACGGAGGTGGCGACGTTCATTTCGCCTATCAGCGTATAGTTGTAGGTCACGACGCAGTTGTCACCGTCGGTGACCGTGACCGAGTAGTTGCCGGGGGCGAGTCCCGAGATCGAGCTCGAGGTCGCGCCGGTCGACCACTGGTACGTGTAGGGGGTGGTCCCTCCGACCAGGTTCAGGCTGATGCTGCCGTTGTTCTGACATCCGTTCGGCTGCACGATCGTCGGCGTGTTCTTGATCGGCGCCGGAAGCGTGACGTCGATGCAGTCGTAGTAGGTGTCGAACGGATCCGACGGTGATCCGTAGCCGTTGTAGCATCTGGCGCTGAAGCAGATCTTCAGGTTGACCGGCGTCGTGTGGCCGGTGCCGTATTTCACGCGGACCGTGTATGTCGTTGCTGCCGGTAGGGTCATGGTGGCGGGGCGCTCCTGTGCAGGCCACTCTTCGGGCCATTTTTCGGGCCAGTCGTCGTCGATGGAGATCTGCTCGACGATGTTGGCCGTGGTTCCCACGATGGTGGCCGGACAGTCGGGGCCGGTGCAGGGTGACCCGTCGGCGTATTTGACACTTGCGACGTACCCCTGATCCAGGCAGTACATATACCCTCGTCCGTATGTCAGGCTATAGGATACCTCCTCGCCGGGACACGGTCTGGTATCCCCATGCAGTATGAACGTCTGTGCCGTCGTGTTCGTTATTGTCAGCAGCAACAGGGCAGCGGTCATCACGATCCATACTCCGCCGGGGAGAAAGCGGTTCTTTACTAACATTTTGATGATCGACATAACAAAAACATCTCCTGCCTGGTATTTGGGTGAAGTGAGCGTAGCGGCGACGATCCCTACGGGCATACTTGCCCCGTGCGGCCGGACCGGAGATGCAAACCTGGGAGTTGCAAGCCGCGGCCATGGCCTCTCTCATATCGATCGTCGCCGACATCCCGTGCACGGAGTGTTCGATATCGATACCGCAAGCAAACTACTTCCCCCCACCCCCTCTCGACAAGCACCGGGGGGTTGTATAAAGGCAGTACATAGTACATCGTGCCGTTGCATATCCATCGCCTTTCTCTCTTCTCTTACCTCTGTGCCCTCTGTGACTCCCTGTTATTTCTCTTCCTCTTCTTTCTCCTCTTTCTCTTTCTCCTCTTCCTCCCCATGCCCCTCACCCGCATAACCACCATCTCTCTGGCCGCCAACGCCGCCCTCTGCGCCCTGAAGCTCTGGGGATTCGCCATGAGCGGCTCCATCGCGCTCTTCTCGGACGCCATGAACTCCCTCCTGGACATCGCCTCCTCCACGGCCGTTTTGATCTCGGTGCGGGTCGCAAGAAAGGCCCCCGATCTGGAGCATCCGTTCGGCCATTCCCGCGCCGAGCCGATCGCCGGTTTCGTGATGGCGGTGATCGCCTGTGTCCTGGCCGTGGAGGTTCTCCAGGAGTCGATCGTGAAGTTCCTGGCGCGACATGATCACGAGATCAACCCATGGCTCTTCGGCATCCTGGGAGCGGCGATCATCGTCAAGCTGCTGCTGGCCGCATGGCAGCAGCGGGTGGGACGGCGCGAGAAAAGCCCTGCGCTCCTCGCCTCGGCGGTCGACTCGCGTAACGATGTTCTCTCCTCGATTGCCGCTCTGGCGGGCGTATCGGGCGCCGCCGTCGGGTTCGACCGCGCGGATGAGATCGGCGGGCTTATCGTCGGCGGGCTGATACTGATGGGAGGGATACGGATCTTCCGCGAGAACCTCGATCTGCTTCTGGGCCGTGCTCCGTCGGATGGAGTGATCGAATCGGTGCGTCATGCGGTGGAGAAGATCGAGGGGGTCGACGCTCTCCGTTTCTGCAGGGGACATTACCTCGGCAGCGAGCTTCATTTCGAGATCATCATCGCCTGCCGGGGGACCCTCACCACGGCCGAATCGGCCGATATCGCCGATCGCGTCAGGATGGCCGCCGAGGGGATCGAGGGGGTCGACGTCGCCTTCGTCCATGTCGATACGATCGAGGGACCGCACCACTATCCCGATCTGGCGGAGCTTCTGGAGCGGAAATACGCGCGCAGGGAATGAAGGGGGGATCTACCGTTTTCTTTGGATGGATCGGACGGCAGAACTTCGTACATTTCGTCCCCCCGGTTCAACAGCGACGGAGACCGGGCGACTCCTCAATCGCGGCTCATCCGAACCGTACTCAACAAGACCAGGCTCAACCACGATGGAGACAATCACGACTGTCAGCGAGCGTCAGCGCCCCAGGCCGAGAATCGCCGGAGCATCGAAGGACGACGTCGCCCGGATCGCCTACGGTGCGGTCGAGGGGCTGGAGTTCCTTGAGATGAACGACGGCAACCGTCTGGGGTATCATCTCTATCTCTATCTGATGGGAGAGATTCCTTCGGTGGCCGACGCCATCTACGAATCCAAATCGCGCTCCACGCTCGGCCACGACGAGCTGGCGCGGGTTCTCAACGAGCGGCTCGTGGCCGCCGGAGCGTCGAAGGAGTGAACGAGCCCTCCCGGCGCGGTTTCCTGCGGACGGCGATCGGCGGAGCGTTGCTGCTGCCGACCGCGCTCGGCGCTCAGATCCCCGATGTTCCGTCCGATCCTCCCGAGCCCCCTCTCCGTTCCCGTCCCACCGTTGACGAGGTCCCCCCGATCAAGCCTCCGGCGCTTGTGACCGGGGCCACGATCGGCGTGGTCGCGCCCGCGAGCGGCGCCACGCGGTCGGAGATCGGAGGGGCTCATGCGGCGCTTCAGCGGCTCGGCTTCAACGTGAAGCTCGGCAATCACCTGACGAAGCAGTTCGGGTATCTGGCGGGGAGCGACGAGGAGCGCGCGGCGGAGTTCATGCAGTTCGTCAGGGACCCGGAGATCTCCTGCGTCATGGCGGTACGAGGGGGGTACGGGGTGATGAGAATCCTCCCCCTGCTCGACTTCGAGGAGATCCGTCGGAACCCGAAGATCATCGTCGGCTACTCCGATATCACCGCGCTGGTCAATGCCGTCTACCAGAAATCGGGAATGATGGCGTTCCACGGCCCCGTGGCCACCTCGGCCTTCGACGGCTACACGCTCCAGTCATTCGAGCGGACGCTGATGTCGGCGCGACCGGCCGGGGTGTTCGAGGAGAGCGACGAGTTCATGGGGATGGTCTTCGGCGAGGCGCGGGCGACCACGATCGTGCCGGGGCAGGCGAGCGGCCGACTGGTCGGCGGCAACCTGACGCTGGTGACCGCCGTGATGGGAACCCCCTACGAGATCGACACCACCGGGAAGATCCTCTTCCTGGAGGAGATCGAGGAGGAACCGTACAGGATCGACAGGATGCTGACCCAGCTCGCGCTCGGCGGCAAGCTGGCCGCCTGTGCGGGGGTTGCGATCGGCCGGTTCAGGAAGTGCGAGGCGCGGAGCGGCGGGGAGTTCAGGATTTCTCTCTCGCTGGAGCAGGTGCTGCGGAGCATTCTGGAGCCGCTCGGGATTCCGACGGTCTACGGGCTGTCGATAGGGCACATCAAGAGCAAGCTGACGGTGCCGGTCGGGGGGCTCGCCACGCTCGACGCCGATGAGAAGAAAATCTCGCTGGATGAGGCCGTGGTCGTCTAGATCCCGCCATCATTGCGATCCCGCAAAAAAGATCGCCCCCGGAGCTTGATCGAGCTCCGGGGGCGTTTTTCATCATGTCTTACTAGAGGGGATAGTCTTACCAGCGCGAGCCGCCACCGTAACCGCCGCCGCGATTGCCGCCGCCGCCGCTGCTGCCGTAACCGCCGCCGCCGCCGTAGCCGCCGCCACCTCCGCGATTGCCGCCGCCGTAGCCGCCGCGACCACCGCCGCCGCCGCCGCTGCGACCACCGCGATCTTCACGCGGCTTCGCCTCATTCACCGTCAGCGTGCGGCCCTGGAGGTCCAGGCCGTTGAAGCGCTCGATGGCAACCTCGCCGTCTTCGCGATTTGCCATTTCAACGAATCCGAATCCGCGCGAGCGGCCGGTGTCCCGATCTTCGATGATCGATGCCGAGCGAACTTCACCGACCTGCTCGAACAGAGTCTGCAGGTCGTCGCCTGTGGTCTGGTAGGACAGATTGCCTACATAGATCTTCATGGAGATACTTGATTCCTTTCCCCTTTCGAGGAATTGTGAGAAGCGCGAACTGGGTGGCTTCGACGAAACGGTCGGCGCGAAGTCGCTGGTTCGAGTGCTCTTGGAGCAGCTTCTGTAAAGATGAACGATAACTTTCTCTGACTATCCCGAAAAGCCGCCGCCGAATCTAGTAAGAGCGAGCGCACATCACCGTTGATGAGCGAGAGAAAGGCTGAACGCCGTAAATAACGCCGATTCGCACAATTATCCAAACGATAAGATACGAGACGCCATGCATGACGCTCCGGCCGTGGCCGGATCAGCAGCGTAGACGATCTATTGTCTCCCCACATTGGATGCATCGCCGGGAATCGGGTAGAAACGTGCGATTCGAAGGAGGAATGCCCGGAAGGGATGCCCTCTCCAGGCCCTGTAAACGGGGTTGATCCGCGTTTGGTTAGTGGATAACGATGATCGAAACGATATTGTTCCCGCATCCCCACCTCCCCCGGATTTTTCTCTCCGCCACGGCCGACCGCTACCCGATACAGGGCGCCGACACTATGAACCGTGACGACGGGATGATCCGACAGGGATATAAAAAACCCGGAAGCGGATCGACGGCTTCCGGGTTGTTCTCTCGCATTGCAGTGGCGAAAAGGCCACCGCCACGGATATCCGCGTTACTTGATATATATCAGCGTGCCCGCCAACGTCCTGGAACCTGCGGTCATACGGATAAAGTAGAGTCCGGAGGGGAGATCGTTCGGGGTCCATCGTATGCTGTGCGCGCCGGCTTCCATTTCGTCGTCGAGAAGCCTTGCGATGCTGTTCCCGTTGTTGTCGTGGACCGACAGGGTAACGTGAGCGGTCTCCGCAAGGGTGAACCCGATATCGGTCGCGCCGGTAAACGGGTTCGGATATGCTTCATTCAGTTTCGTCTCCGACTTTGTGGTTTCGGTGATTCCGCTCGACAGATCAAGTATCACGCGCCCCCCCACGCCGGCCAGATCGGTACAGCCGGCTGACCGACCGGCAACCGTAATGTCAAGATTCCCTTCCGTCGGTCCCTCGCGCTTCGTGTGGGCGTTCAGGTTGAGCAACGTTCCTTTTCCTTTCAGGTAGCTGCCGATAGGAGACGTTGCCTCGATACGGTAGACTCCCGGTTCCAGGAGGGAGAGCCGGATCGTCCATCCGTCGAGCAGTGTTCCAGCCGTGATGTCGACGACCTTTACGACGGCCTCGTTGTAACTCAGATAGATGATGAGCTTGTCGATGGCGTCATCGTCAAGTGGTGCATCGAGCGTAATCGGAATGACGGCCGGGGCGTCGCGGCGGAAATGAAGCTCCTGTTCCACGCCGATTCGTGCCGTGGAGCCATATTCTCTTCGCACGACCTCCATGCTCGACGTTCCTAAACACCCGGCTTCGCTCATCACCATAACCGCATATTTCCCCGTGCCGGTGACGGCGATCGTACATGATGTGTCACCCGTCGACCATGCATACCACGGGAATTCCTCTGCAACGGACAGAAGGATGGTGTCGTTATCGCAGACGGCGTTGGGGCCGATCACTGTCGGTTTCGGAGTCGGCAACACCTCGACGGTGACCGGTTGAGACCGGATCGGGCAGGCGCTCCCCTTGTTCGAGAGTGCGACACTGTACGTCCCCGTTTCCTCGACCGTTATGGTCGAGGTCGTGGCGCCTGTGGACCAGAGATACGAGTCGAATCCGGAAGGGGCCGTGAGCGTGGCTGATGCGCCGCGGCATATCGTCATTGGTCCGACCGGTGCCACCAGGGGGACGAGACCGGGCGAGGGGGTGTTCCATCCGCGCTCATGATAGATCTGAGAGATCCGGGATGAGTCGATTGCTCCGCGGAAGATCATCAGATCGTCGACCATACCGTTGAAGAAGACCGTGGAATTTCTCTCCTTCCCGATCAGAAGGGAGTCAAGCTGGTTGACGGCTTCCCTGGTTGCGATACTGTTCCGGCTCTTTACCAGTTTGCCGTCGATATAGAGCGAGACGGATCGTTCCCGACATAAAAAACCCGGAAGCGAACCAACGGCTTCCGGGTTTGTGCCGGGGGCAATTCGGCAGGGGTGTGAAATGGTCGGGCCGGGAGCATGATGGAAGAGGCCGCCGCCCGTGACGGCCCCTTCCGATGGACGACTACCGGATGATCGTCACTGTGGCGCTGCCGACGGTGCCGCCGGCCGTGATCCGCACGAAATAGACGCCGGCCGCAAGCCCGCGGGTGTCGATGCGGAAGCTGTTCGTTCCTTCGATCGTCTCGATCTCGCTTGTCGCCGCCTCGGCGCCCGTTGCCGTGACCACCGTCACGCGGGCCGATCCGGCGGAGGCCGGGAACCGGAGCGTTACCGACTCGCGGGCCGGGTTCGGATATGCGGTCACGGCGACGCCGGCGGCTGCCGGGGTTTCCACGCCGCTCACCGCTTCCGCTTCCTGCATCGGAACGTCGATCTGCTGTACCGTCCCCTCGGCCGTGAATGTGACGCTGCCGGTCGAGGTCTCGTAACCGACCCTGTCGGCCACGACCGAGTAGGTGCCGATCCCGAGACCGACGATCGTGAACTCGCCGAGATCGTTCGTGATCCCGAATCCGCTCACTTCATCCGCGGCGTCGATCGCGTAGACGACGGCTCCCTCGAGCGGATTCGCCCCCTGCGGCGCCGTGCGATCCTGCTTGATCACCCCCTTGTTCACGGTGATCTGACCCTTCAGGTTGCTGCTCCCCTTGGCGCCCTTGCTCGGCTGCAGCTTGATCACCACTTCGACCGTGTTCAGGTTCGGCGTGATCTGCACGATCGTCGCCTTGTCCCACGAGCGGGAGGCGACGGCGTTCAGGCGATAGTAGCCGGCGGTGTATCCCAGGCTGTCTCCGGGGATCCCGAGCAGGATGTAGCGTCCCGGAGCGACCGGGATCGAGAACCGGCCGTTCGGAACCCACGTCGTCGTGGCCGGGATCTGCTCGATCCTGCCGGCGCTGTCGACAAGCTGATAGACTGCGACCACGCCTTCGATTGCCCTCCCTGCGGGATCGGCCATCAGACCGGTGATCATCCCGTTCGTGGGCTTCACGCTCTCCAGATGGAAGTCGATGCCGTACAGCGTCCTGTCGACGACGATGCGCGTCGACTGCTGCGAGTTCTCCGTGTCACCGTAGAAGGCGCTCTTCAAGGTTCGATCCTGGGAGTGAGCATAGCCGATATACGTTCCGTGCGGGAGGATCACTTCGTAGGTCCCATCCTCCGAGGTGACGACGGTATCGGAATAGAGCGGGTCGAAGCTCGAGAAGACGACCAGGCTCTTGACGCCGGAGCCGTCGGACTTCCGGGTGACCTGTCCCTTGACCGTGTCGTACACGGTTCTCTTGATCGGCTCCATCGCGACATCGGCGCGGGCCGAGTCGTCGCAGCCGACCTTCACGACGCCGTAGCCGCTCTGTCCGGGGATCGTGTACCAGGTCGCCTTATAGTTCCCCGCGTTGAAGAACAGCTGGTACTCTCCCTTCGGGACGCGTATCATATAGACGCCCCCCCTGACTTCTCCCGTGACGGTGGTTGCGTTGACCGCCGAGTCGAACGGGAACGCGCTGAGCGTTGCCCACTCGATCGGTTGGCCCGTCTGCGCGTCCTTCACAAGGCCGTAGATCATGCCGCAGTAGCTCCTCTCGTCCGGGCGGACAATGACTTCCCACCGCGACTCGACGCTGACCGAGGGATCGCTCTTGAGCGATGCGCGCACATGGATTCCGATATAGGCGACACCTGTCGAGGTGTAGGTGAAGACCCCTGTGTTCTGATCGATCTTGCCGTTGGCGCTGAGAAGGGTGTAGGTCACCGGCTCGCCGTTGCTTGCCTCCGCGACCAGAGTCCGGGTGTATGTCTCACCCGCCGTGATCGAATCGAGTCCCGTCGGGACCGAGACGAAGCGGACGGTGACATCGCTCAGCGTGACAGTGACCTGATCGCTGGCGGGGCCGGCCCCGTCTCTGTTGCGCGCCACGACATAAAAGGTGTACTTCCCGCCGGTCTGGAGATAGCCGGTTCTGTAGTATCCGCCCCAGCCGGAGGAATCGAACGTCTGCCCTACCTTGTCGAACTTGCTGTCGCCGAGTTTCTGATAGATGTCGTAGAACGTCATCGGCGAAGCGGTGGAGTCACCGCTCCAGGTCAGCGCGATGTAGCGACCCTGGCCATCCGATGCGGCTGATGCCCGCAGTCCCAGCGGCTTCCCCGGAACCGCCGCAAGCGCGGCCGATCCGATGAGCAGCAGAAGGCTCATCAGCCTGAACATGCCGCCGTACCAGCTAGTACGTGTTCGTTTCATGAAGACCCCCAAGGTGTTGATAGATGAGAAAAACTGGAAGGAACGGGCGTCGGCAGAGAGGCAGTCGGGGATCGGCACTTCCCGGCCGCATGTCGGCGTCATTCGCCCGCCATTGAATAACAACATGGCCCCGGGAAACGTAACGTGGCGGTGATGCCTGGGATGAATTATCGGCGGGAGCGCCGGGACGCCGTGTCGGGCGCCCCGGGATATATCGGGTCGGGCGGGTCGTTCCGGGGGACTCAGTTCGTCACGGCGGCGACCTGCCAGCTCTCCTGCTCGCGATGGAGCGTGACGACCCGCGCCTCCGGGAACCGTTCCCGCAGGTGACGCGTGAGCCGTTCGGCGAAGTAGACGGAGCGGTGGCGACCGCCGGTACATCCGAACGCGATGCTGAGATCGTTGAACCCGCGACTCAGGTAGGCGGCGACCGCCCCCTCGACGAGCGTGGTCACTCCGCTCCAGAAGGTCTCCACCTCCGGTTCACCTTCCAGAAAGTCGATCACGTCGGCATCCAGGCCGCAGAGCGATTTGTAGTGATCGTAGCGGCCGGGGTTGTGAAGCGACCGGCAGTCGAAGACGAACCCGCCGCCGTGGCCGGTCTCGTCCTGCGGGTAACCCTGTTTGTAGCTGAAGCTCCGGACATGAACGGTGAGCGGCGCCTCCCCCGTCGAAATCCGCGCCGCGGGCTCATCCGTCGTACGGCCGTTCCCGTTCTTCCGCGGGGCCGATCCCCCGGCCGACGTTCCCTGGTTCGACTCCGTGACTCTCCGCAGAACGTCGCGCAGTTCCGGCAGAGCGGCCGCGGCTCCCTGCTCCAGCAGCAGCGCGATATTTCCGACCGCATACGGCACGCTCGCCAGAAAGTGGGGCTTCCGTTCGAAGAAGCCCCGGTAGCCGTATGCTCCCATCGCCTGCATGATCCGGATCAGCACGTAGCCGCGGTAGAGTTCACGGAACTCGTCGCGATCGACGGAGAGGTATCCTTCCAGCGCGTCGAGATAATGGTCCAGAAGCCGTTCCCGCAGCGGCTCCGGGATATCCGCCTTGGCGTCGTAGAGGAGGGAAGCTATATCGTACTGGAGCGCTCCCCTGCGTCCCCCCTGATAGTCGATCAGCCAGGGAGCATCGTCGCGGAGCATGATGTTGCGCGACTGGAAATCTCTGAAGAGAAAATGGGTCCGGTCGGCCCGCAGAAGCATATCGCAGAAGCTCTCGAAGTCCTGCTCCAGTCGTGACTCGTTGAAGGGGATTCTGGCGAGCTTCAGGTAGTGGTACTTGAAGTAGTTCAGATCCCACATCATCGATCGGCGGTCGAACTCACGGTAGGGGTAGGCGACCGAATAATCGACGACCCTTCCCCCTTCGATCTGGACCCTGGGGAGAAGTTCGGCCACCCGTCGATAGATCGTGATCATCTCCTCCGGGAACTCCCGGCCCGTACGTGCGGCGCCCAGGCGGGCGTAGAGGGTGATATCCCCCAGATCCTCCTCCAGGTAGATCCCTGCATCTTCATCCGATGCATAGATCTCGGGCACGGGAAGTCCCGCGCCTCTGAACGAGCGTGAGAAGGCCAGGAACGCGCGGTTCTCCTCGTCGTCCGGCCCGTGAACGCCGATGACCGTGTGGTCGTCGGGACCGGTGATGCGATAGATTCTGCGGTCCGATCCGTCACCGCGCAGGTCGACGACGGAGGTGGGCTCCGCGCCGAACGCGGTGCGATAGAGATGGAAGAGCTGGGATTTCACGGCGCTATGTTAACAAAAGGAGAGGGAACAGCGAAGGTTCGTAACTTCCTACCTGTAATCGGACCCCGGTTCGTCTCCCGAAGCGAACCGGTCCTGCATCGACGAACATTCCCGACGAACAGTATGAAGATGATCCGCATTCTACTCCCTGCGCTCCTTATCGTGACCCTCGCGGCCGCCTATCCCGGCGGCTCGGAGTCGTTCGATATCCGCAGGGCCAGCTGGGGGATGAGCATGAACGAGGTGAAGGGAGCCGAGCGCGAGGCTGGGGGAACGCTTGTCACCGAGAAATGGAACAGGCTCGCCTACACGATCGATCTGGCCGGTCATCCGGCGTCGATCGTCTACACGTTCAAGGAGGGGAAGCTGATGCTGGCCGACGTGAACTTCCTTCAGAAGCACGCCGACCCGGCCGAGTATATCAGCGACTTCGAGAACCTGCGGGCGCAATACGATACGATCATGGGGGCTCCGGTCGCCAACGAGAAGAAGTGGCATATGGAGACCTACAAGGAGAAGCCCGACAAATGGGGCTTCGCCGTCAGTGCCGGCCATCTGGAGTTCCACAGCCGCTGGCGCAACCCGCGCACGGCCGTGAACCTGGTGCTCGAGGGGGGAGATATGACGGTGACGCTGCGGGTGAGCTACGGCAGCCTGCTGCCGGCAACGGCGGAGAAGAAGCCGGATGAGGCTTCGGCCAGTGAGGGGGGGAAGTAGAGGGGGAAGGACTCTACGGCGGTCCCGGAAACGCCGTCGTCTCATCTCCCTTCACATAGCACTTGTTCTCCTTCTGCGTCGGCCCGATCGTCTTCCACGCGTCCTTTTCCCAGTAGTGGACCTGCGAGCCGTCGTAATAGCCGGGGAGCCGTTTGACGTCCCCTTTGTATCGGGCCTCGATAATCGATTTCCAGCTCGACACGATTGCGCCGATATCGGCGGGCTGGTCCAGCAGCAGGGGACGGCCCAGCGTCTTCAGCTTTGTCTGGAAGTCGTCGCGAACCAGACTCCCCTGGTTCGGCGCCGACTTGCGGAAGCCGAGGATGATCGCGTTCGGGAAGAGTCCGTGAAAGACCTCGAACGACTCCTTGCAGAGCGTGGCGCAACTGGTGCTGATCATCAGCTTGACGTTCGGGAATCCCCCCTTCTTCTGCACGAAACGGAGATCGAACCCGTTCTCCCCCTCGAAATCGGAGAAGACTCCCGGCGCCTTGTACTGGGCGTACTGATGGCCTCTGAAGTAGATGATATCGGTTCGCGCAAGACCGGGCGTCGACTTGTCCGCCACATCCCTGGCCGTTTTGCTGCTTACGGGTTGTTCATGGCTGGGATCGATGGAGAAGGTGCGGAACGGAACAGTCTCGTTCGCGCCGAGCTTCGTCAGGCTCTTCCTGATGTCGGGGGCATAGCCGGGATACATCCCCGTGTAACCGCCGAAAGGGGTGGCCGCCTCGGTCCAGACCGAATCGGCTTCCTTCGTCCCCAGCGTCGTCTCCACGCCGTTTCTGACCTCCCTCCGCTGAGTCTCCGTCGCGCATCGCAGGACCGGTTTCAGGGCCAGGACGAGAGCCTGCCGTTTCTCGACGGCGGAATCGGATTTGTGCGCGTTCGCAAGGGTCGAGACCGATTTCCCGGCCGCCTTCGCGTCGAACGTCGTACAGAGAGGGTCGCTCGTACCCCCCGCGGGGGATCGCTGCAGAAGGTCGGTTCCGCCGTTCTGCTGCAGCGTATGAACCAGCTCATGCGCCAGAAGTCGCCTGCCGTCGGCGGATGAAGGGGAGAACTCTCCCTTCCCGAAGACGATATTCGAGCCGACCGTATAGGCTCGCGCTCCGACCGATCGCGCCGATTCCGCCGCCCTCTCTCCCGTATGTACCCGCACCCGGCCGAAGTCGTGTCCGAACCGGGACTCCATGAACTCCCGTGTCCCTCCCTCCAGCGGAGCGCCGGGGGAGCGGAGCGTCCGGTGAACGGCCTCGGGGACGGAAGCCGTCCGTCCGCCGCCGGGAGGGAGCGGGCTTGCCTGCAGCCGTTCCGGTTCCGTCGCCGACTCCCTGTGCCCGCATTCGCATTCCCCCTGGCACGCGCATTTCCGTTGCAGAACCGGTTCGCCGCTCCGCACGACCTTCTCCGCCAGGCGATCCGCCTCCTGTTCGTAGATATCGCCGGGTGTGCCGAGGGTGAGTCTGGTCTGCAGGGTGATCGACGGTCCGGAGTGGATCGGAATCTCTCCGAAGTCGTGCGAGAACGATCGTCCCGCGATGTTCCGGGGACGCCCGCCCGGATCGGAACCGGAGGGAGGCGATCCTCCCCGAGCGTTCATGCGGCTCGGGGGTTCCGGCACGAGGGAAGGCTCACGGTCGTTCACGGGAGCGTTCGGCTGCGCCTGCGGAGGATTGATGATTGCCTGTCGTGACGGTCGGGCGGTTTTCTGAACGAGCGTCTGCATGGTCGATACTCCCGCGACGGATCTGGAATTCGACGTGTGGTCGTTCCGTCAGGGCCGCTAATATATCATAATGCTGTGATATCGCAAGGCTTGTGCGGGATGTTGTTCTCGTGGAACGATGCTTTCCCGGGGTGGTGGAGAGGGGGTGTGAGGGGCTCAGGATCGACCTTGGGATCGATCCCGG
This sequence comes from uncultured bacterium, assembly GCA_966250335.1. Taxonomy (GTDB): domain Bacteria; phylum Bacteroidota; class Ignavibacteria; order OLB7; family OLB7; genus OLB7. Next base: position 91,669 of record CBINGZ010000003.1, read on the forward strand.
AGCTTATCCCCCCTGCGTATCCTCCAGCGGCCACGGCATGGTTCGTCGCAGGAATTCATCGAACATCGGGACCGTAAACGAAGTATCGCCGTGGGCCGGGCTGTAGATCATCCCCTTCCGGATCAACCCCTGCCGAAGCGGAGCCACCTGGCTGACCGACACCTTCATAAGTCTTGCGATATCCCCCGATCGATGAGGTCCGGGGCCGAGTTCCGCCATTGCCCGCATGTAGTGGCGCTCACGCGGCGTCAGCCGATCGAGTCGCACACGAAAGAAGCCTTCGTCGAGATGACGGATCGCTATGTCGGTGGCCGCTTCGACGTCGTGCTCGGCGATCGGTGAGCTGTCGGCGATATCCCACGCATGTTTTCCCCATTCCTGAAGGAAGTACGGGTACCCTTGTGTCGTCTTCACAATCGATTCGAGCGCGGGCTCGGTGTAGTCCACATCCATACGCCGTGCCGGCTCCCTGATGGCGTCTCCGGCATCTTCCGGCGCCAGAGTACCCACGGGAGGATAGTCGAACAGACGCTCCGCGTACGACTTTGCAGTCCCCGCCAGCCCGGCCAGTTCGGGGAGTCCCGCTCCGAACAGGATGATGGGGAGCGATTGCTGCGTCACCTTGTGGATGGCGACGATGAGCGCGCTCAGATCCTCCGGTGTCAGATACTGCATTTCGTCGATGATCAGAACGACGGCGGTTTCCGCCTCCTGGGCTGCCCTGCCGACGGCCACGAAGAGCTCGGCGAGATCGACTTCAAGATCCCCCGAGTCGGCAGTTCCGATCTCGGGACCTATTCCGAGCTCAAAGTGTCCTACGCCGATCTTCAGCGCTCCGGCAAACGAGAGAAGAGTACGGAGCGCCCTTCTGCTGAGATCGGTGACCCGTTCCCCGCGATCCATTCTGATAAGGAGTCGGCGTAGTGGGGGGATAAGGAGTTCGGCGAGCCGGCGCCCCTCCGGCGCCTCGATGAGGATCGTCCAGCACCCTTCCTGATCCGCCAGCTCGTCGATCCGATTGAGCAGGACCGTCTTGCCGACCCCCCGTAGTCCCAGCAGCATCTGACCCTTTGCATGCCGTCCGGCGCGTGTTCGAGCAAGCGCGATGCGGGCCTGCTCGATGATCGCATCACGCCCCGCCAGTTCGGGGGGACGAGTTCCCGCCCCGGGAGCATAGGGATTCAGTTCTGGATTCATAGATCAATTATAGGAAAGTTATCGATATTACTAAAGTTATCCCCCGTGAGCATAACGTTAGTAACTCTGATAACTTCTCTATAATTCCCTCTGCTTCGATGATCCTTCCGCTCTCTTGATCACCATTGCCGTCGGGCTCCATCCGAACACCGGTTTCTCGCCCCTTATGTGAAATCAGCCGAAATTCTTCATACCATCCCCAGCCACCTATCCGGATCTCCTTTTTTCACAACCCCGGGAATATTTTCACCAGGCATGGTGTTCATATGATGACTATTCCGTAGTTTCGTACATCGAACGACACAGCAGATGAGGGTCATGGAATCGGATCGTCCGGTGGTCTCCGGTCAGGGGTTGTATGCGGCGGATCGAAGCGGGGAGATTCCCGAGCTGGGGCTTCCCCATCTTCTGGCGTCCGTTTCAGCGGGATTTCCGTCGCCGGCGGAGGACTATATCGATACCCGGCTCGATCTCAACCACCTGCTCATCAGGCATCCCTCCACCACCTTTCTGGTGACCGTCGACGGGGACTCGATGAAGGATGCGAACATCCGTTCCGGGGATATCCTGGTCGTCGATCGCTCGCTCGAGCCCTCCAGCGGCCGGATCGTGATCGCCGCGCTGGAGGGGGAGCTGGTGGTCAAGCGACTGGCGGTGGATGGGAACGGGGTGTCGCTGGTGCCGGAGAACTCCGCGTACAGCCGGATCAGGGTCGCCGAGGGGACCGACCTGAAGATCTGGGGGATCGTCACCGCCGTCATTCACAGACTCTGAAGGATGGGGGGAGTGAACGGACATATCGGACGGGGCGGCAGCGGGGAAGGCGCTTCCGGAGCTCTTATCGCCATCGCCGACTGCAACAACTTCTACGTCTCCTGTGAGCGGGCGTTCAACCCCTCGCTGGAGGGAAAACCGGTCGTGGTCCTCTCCAACAACGACGGCTGCATCGTCTCCCGCTCCAACGAAGCGAAGGAGCTCGGGGTCAGGATGGCGGCGCCGGCGTACCAGGCGGAGCCGATCTTCCGGAAGCACGGGGTCCATGTCTTCTCCTCGAACTATTCCCTCTACGGCGATATGTCGCACCGCGTCATGACGCTTCTGGGGGATCTGGTCCCCGAGATCGAGATTTATTCCATCGACGAAGCATTCCTCCATCTGCCGGGATGGGGAAACGTCGAGGAAGCGCTCCGCCATGCCCGCGCCATCCGTGCCGCCGTGCTTCGAGGGACGGGGATTCCGGTCTCGATCGGCATCGCCGCCACCAAGACGCTCGCCAAGATCGCCAACAGATATTCCAAGTTCATCCCGCAGCATCAGGGAGTCTTTGCTCTGACCGACAGAGAGGATATCGAGATCATCCTTTCCGAGACCGAGGTGGAGAAGGTCTGGGGGATCGGACGACGCTCGGCCAGACGTCTGGAGGAGAAGGGGATCAGAAGCGCTCTCGATCTGAGGAACGCCGCGGATGCGGCCATCAAGGGGGTGTTGAAGATCAACGGCGTTCGGACGGCGATGGAGCTTCGGGGGATTCCATGCGTCGGAACCGACCGGCTTCCGGTCGGAACCAGAGAGAGCATCCTTACCTCCCGCTCGTTCGGGCGACGCCTGGAGACGCTCCGCGAACTGCGCGAGGCGGTCGCCTGGTTCGCCACGAAAGCGGTGGAGAAGCTCCGCCGTCAGCGCTGCTCCGCCGCATATCTCCAGGTCTTCATCAGCACAGGCTCCCATTACGATGAAACGCGCTACTCCGGCTCGATGGGACGCGCCATGCCGCAACCGACCGACGACCCCTTCCTTGTGATCGATTACGCCCACACATGTCTCGACAGAATCTATCGTGAAGGCTGCCGCTACTACCGCGCCGGGATCGTCCTGAGCGGCATCGTCAGGAGCGACGACGCGCAGGTCGGGCTCTTCTGCGCGGGAGGGGAGCGACGGGGGAGAGCGATGAAGGCGATCGATGCGATCAACGCCGAATGGGGAGGGGGGGCGATTCAGAGCGCCGCGATCGGCACCGCGATCAGGAAGATCCAGAACTGGAGAATGAAACAGGAACATAGATCACCCAGATACACCACCTGCTGGGAGGAGATCCCGGTGGTCCGCGCGGGGAGAGTGTAATGCCCCATGCCGCGGCCGCGATGCGCCACCGTCCGGATCAGGCCCCACAGGCCTGATCCGGACGGCCGGCCCGGGACCTCGATCGGATCACCACATCTCCCCGACCCCTCCGCTCGATTCCCCGCCGCCGATCGTGCGCCCCTTCCTTCCCCCATCAATCGTGTTCGATCATCCCGCTCCTCTGGTTATCTTGCGCGGCTCCGCGGCCGAACGGCGGCATCGCGGGGGATCGGTCATCGCAAACCTTCCAACGAATGGCTCACGTCTCTCTCCGGAACGTCACCAAGCGCTTCGACGACGGCACGGTCGCGGTCAACAAGGTCTCCTTCGAACTCCCGGACGGCGAGTTTCTGGTCATCGTCGGTCCCTCGGGATGCGGCAAGTCGACCACGCTCCGGATGATCGCCGGGCTGGAGACGGCCTCGGACGGAGAGATCAGCATCGGCGGCCGCGTGGTGAACGACGTCCATCCGAAGGATCGTGATATCGCGATGGTCTTCCAGAACTACGCGCTCTATCCCCACATGTCGGTCCGGCAGAACCTGGAGTTCGGACTGAAGATGCGGAAGGTCGCGCGCGACGAGCGTGACCGTCGCGTGGCGGAGGTTGCCCGGATGCTGGAACTCGACACGCTCCTCGATCGGAAGCCGAAGGCCCTCTCCGGCGGCCAGCGTCAGCGGGTCGCGCTCGGCAGGGCGATCGTCAGGAACCCCAAGGTCTTTCTCTTCGACGAACCTCTCTCCAATCTCGACGCCAAGCTCCGTTCCCAGACCCGCGCCGAACTTCAGAAGCTCCATCACGAGCTGAAGTCGACCTCGATCTACGTGACCCACGACCAGGTGGAGGCGATGACGATGGCCGACAAGATCGTGGTGATGGATCGGGGAGAGGTGCAGCAGATCGCCTCGCCGCTGGAGCTCTACAACGCCCCGGCCAACCGGTTCGTCGCCGGGTTCATCGGGACGCCGGCGATGAACTTCGTCGACGGCGGGCTCCGGCGCGATCAGGGGGGGGTATGGTTCGTCGAGTCGGAACGTGGCGGGCTCACGATTCCGATGGGATCGGCGCCGGGGGCTTTCGACGGCGCGACGACGATCGGGATCCGTCCGGAGCATATATCGATCACCGATGAATCGGACCCGCTCGGGTTCCCGGTGACGGTCAGCGTGATCGAGACGCTCGGCAACCAGACGCTCATCCATTTTCCCTCCGGTCACGGGCTGGCGGTCGCCTCGGTCGATCCCGACCATTCGGTGAAATACGGCGACGCGCTCCGTCTCCGGGTCGCCTCCGAACGGGTTCATTTCTTCGACGCGAACGGCAGGCGGATGACGACGGGATGACCGACCCGACGTAACCTTTGCGCAGGTGTTCCACACCTACTTCACTCCAGAGCCCCGTAGTTCCGACTTCCGATCCCCCGTGTTGATGGCAGAGGGCTTCTCCTTCCCATCCGATGCGTATTGGCTGATGATGACTATAGATGCTCCCTCGCGCCGCTTCCGGTCGTACCGCTTCCTTCTTCCCATCCTCTCGATCGTTCTTCCTCTCCCTCTGGCGGCCCAGGATCTGCCCGATACCACTGTCGTGCGCACAAAGGAGGTGATCGTCACCGCCCCGAGGAGCGCCAGGGATTCGGTCTGGCTCTCGCCGATACAGGGGACATACATCTTTTCCGGCAAGAAGAGCGAAGTGGTTCATCTGGATGAAGAGGACGCGGCGCTCACCGAAAAATACGGGCGGCAGCTCTTCTCCAGGATTCCCGGCGTCTTCGTCTACGACATGGACGGCACCGGCAACCAGGTGAACATCTCGATGCGGGGGCTGGACCCTCACCGGGGATGGGAGCTCAACATCCGGAAGGATGGGGTTCCGACGAACTCCGATATGTACGGCTATCCCGCCAGCCACTACAACATTCCGATGGAAGCGGTCGAGAGGATCGAGATCGTGAGGGGGACGGGATCGCTGGAGTACGGGGCGCAGTTCGGAGGGATGCTGAACTACGTGAGCCGCGTTCCCGACACGACGCGGGCCGTTTCGTTCAGAAGCGTCAACACGATAGGATCGTTCGGGCTCCTCAGCACGTTCGACGCGATCGGCGGGAAGATCGGCGGAGTACGATACAACGCCTGGATCAACGGCAAGACCTCGGAAGGGTACAGGAAGAACAGTCGTTCCGATTACGACGCCCAGAACGTCACGCTGGAGTTCGATCCGGCCGACGAGCTGGGGATCAGGGCGGAATGGACCCGCTCGAACTATACGGTCCAGCTTCCGGGTCCCCTTACCGACAGCATGTTCCATGCCGACCCGCGCGCTGCCACACGTTCCCGCAGCTACTACAACCCCGACATCAACATCCCCTCGCTCTCGGCGGACTGGAGGCCGGCCGACGGAACCCGACTCCACCTGACGGCGTCGGCGGTGCTCGGTTCCAGGAACAGCGTGATGTTCGACCGCCCCGCCAACATTCGCGACACGATCATGACCGCGACGGGGGACTACAACGCCCGGCAGGTCGATGTCGACAACTTCAACAGCTATACGATAGAACTGCGGGGACTGCAATCGTACCCTCTGTTCGGCGATACGAGCGTGGTGACGGCGGGAGTCCAGTATATGATCAACGATCTCCACCGGCGCCAGCTCGGCACCGGGACGACAGGCTCCGACTTCGACCTCACGCTGACGAAACCGGGGTGGACGCGCGATCTTCATTTCAAGACCGACAACATCGCTCTCTTTCTGGAGAACCGGCTGGGACTGCTGAAGGATCTCTCGGTCAACGCGGGGGCCAGGGTGGAGATCGGGAAGACCGATATGACGGGAGATATCACCTACTATCCCGACGGGGAGCTGGAGACCAGGATCGAGCATCGGTTCCCTCTCTTCGGTCTGGGGGCGCAGTACAACCCGATTCCGGAGATCGAGATCTACGCCGGCTGGTCGCAGGCATATCGTCCCGTGATCTTCAAGGATATCATCCCCGCGTCGATCTACGAACGGACCGACAAGAATCTGGCGGATGCCGACGGCTACAACCTGGAAGCCGGATTTCGGGGGGGATGGGGGTTCCTCACATGGGATCTGGGTGTCTTTCATCTCCGGTACGATAACAGACTGGGGACGCTCGCCGGCACCGATACGGCGGGGAATCTCTCCCTCTTCAGAACGAACATCGGCGACTCGCGGACGGAGGGAGTCGAACTCTTCCTGCAGGCTGATTTCACGCTGGCGGGGTCGGTCGGGCTCTCGCTCCACACCGCCACCTCCTACATGGATGCGCACTACCGGAACGCGACGGTACGTTCGGGCGAGGTCAACGTGAATATCGACGGCAACCGTGTGGAGAGCGTGCCGGAATGGATCAGCAGAAACGGGATCACCCTGAACTATCACGACATCAGCCTCAGCATCCTCTACAGCTACACGTCGGAGTCGTTCGCCGATCCGTTGAACACGACGGCCCCTTCGGCGAGCGGCGCCGTGGGGCTTGTGCCGGCGTACGGGCTGCTCGACATCAGCTCCACGATCCGTCTGGACGAACGTTTTCAGATACGGCTGAACGTCGCCAACGTGCTGGACGAGCACTACTTCACCAAGCGGCCGCAGTTCTATCCGGGACCGGGGATCTGGCCCTCGGACGGCAGGAGCGTATCGGGGACGTTCATGATAACGATATAATCGGGCGAAGCCGCGAAATTCGCATTTTATCGCAGGACGAGAAATATTACGAATAATTCATTAAGAATCACTTGCTGCGATCTATTTGTCGCAGTACTTTGTGACCGAGGTACAGAACGGCATTGAGAGGATTACTCGCGCCGTAGCTGTGTCGCATCATTCCCCTTGATGTACCACCGGCTGCACGCCTGATTACCGGAATCGAGATTCAACTGCATCGCCCGACAGGGACGCCGCGCGCGCATTCGCGGAGAATACCGCATGCGTCGACGGCCTCCCACGGAAAGCGTACGGCCGCTCTGTGCCGTGACGGATCGTAGTGCGATTGTCGCGACAGCGGCAGCCGCCCACGGATGTCGTCGCTCCCCCCCATGACGCTCCATGATTCGCCGCCCGGCGGACGGAACCCCTCACCGTCCGCGATACACAACCCATATCGATATACGACAGGTCGCGCTTCGTGACCGATACGCGCTCGACCGCGCCCATGACGGAACGGGACATCCGCACGGGCCGGGCCGCGCGCTGCCCGATCGGATCACGAGGTATGTCATAATCGCATTCGCATAACTATTTCGGAGGGGTCATGAAACGGACAGGAGCTCATGTACGATCGGTCGCATCTGCGATCATCCTCTTTGCGGCGGGCGTTGTTCCCGGCGCGGCGCAGACGTTCGAGTATGTGTACGGCAGCAATACGTGTCGCGAGGACGGCAAGCACGGCGTGGCGCCGGTCGTCAACTGCGCCGGGGGAGGATATATCGCGGTAGGGAGCTCGGAGCTGGGCGGGGGGACGGCCTGCGGCAACTACGACGTCTACGTGGTTCATACGAACAATGCCGGGGCGTCGGTCTGGGAGTTCACCTACGACCTTGCCAACGTGGGGGGACAGGATTTCGGCCGCAGCATCGTGGAGCTTTCCGACGGTACCGGATATATCGTTACCGGAACCACCGATCTGGCGACCGGGAACTACGACGTCTTTCTGCTGAAGATCGACTGCAACGGCAAGTTCGTCTGGCTCAGCACGTACGGGGGGACCGGAAACGAGACCGGCGCCGATGTGATCGAGGCCGCCTCGTTCACCACCACCAATCCCTACGACCTGGTCGTGGCCGGCCAGACGAACACCACCACGCCGGGGAATGAGGATGGCTATATCCTCCGCACGGACGCCACCGGGCTTCTTCTCTGGGACGCTTCGTACCACCAGGGGGAGCACGAGTGGTTCCTGGGGCTGACCGAAGCCACCCCGACCGCGACGGGAGGGGGCGGATTGCAGGTAGTGGGGGATATCATCGCCGTCGGCGCGCGGAAGGCTCCGGTCCCGATCGTTCCCACCGCTATCTATCAGGGCTACGTCGTCCGTGTGGATGGAACCAACGGGGCGATCACACCGGTGGCGCCGCTTCTGCAGAATGCCGCCGATTTCGGCGGCCCGCTCGCCACCGACGAGTGGTTCAACAGCGTGGTCGAGCTTCAGTCGGCGGCCGAGTTCCCGAACGTCGCCATCGCCGGCTTCTCCACGAACCAGGGGAACGAGGTCTACCTGGTGAAGACCACCGGCGACCCGTGCGTCCAGCTCGCCGACCAGCTTATCGGCGACGGGGCGGGGGGAGTCGACTGGGAAGGAGCCCACGATATCGTGGAGGTACGGAACCCGATGCCGATCGCGGCGGCGGGAGACCTTGCCATCACCGGCTTCACCACGAACGCCGGCATCAACGGGGCGACCGATGCGTTCCTGCTCACCATGCCGCCGGGGGGCGCCACACCGCTTGCTCCGAACGTAGGCTCGGGCCGTCTCTACGGCGATTTCGGAGCATTGCCGGACGACGGGTTCTCGCTCCATGAAGTGACGGCCGCCGGAGCCGTTACGGCGGGATTCGTCATTGCGGGGACCAGATGGAGCGATCCGATCGGCGTCGGTGATCCCGCCGACATGTATCTCATCAAGACCCGCAACAACGGGAACACCGGGCGTCCGATCACCCCCTGCAATCGCAACTGGGCTCCGGGGAACGTCGCTCCGGCGTGGGTTCCGAACTGTCTGACCCCGACGATCGGCTCGATCAAGCTCCAGGCGAACTGGACCATGGTCGAAAAGACGCAGAACTGGCCGGACCAGGTCTGCTTCAGCCTCGTCAAGATGAGCCCCGAGGGGAGCGACGACGGGAATCCTCCGCTCCCCGGCATGACGATCCGCTCCTTCCCGAATCCGGTCAGGAGCGGCGGGACGATCACGATGTCGTATGCTCCGGAGTCGGATCAGCCGGTCACCGTGACGGTGGTCAACGCCCTGGGCGAGGTCGTCCGCACCATGCTGACCCCGAACGCGGGGGGCGAGGTGACGATCGAGTTCAACACGGCGGGACTGGCCGCCGGGACCTACCTGATGCAGCTCGACGACGGCGCGACGACCGAGAACGTAAGGTTCGTCGTGACCGAGTGATCGATCGTTATACGATGAACGGGTAAGGAGGGTCTGCGCATGGAGTGTTGCCACCCCGGCACGACCATGCGCGACCGGCCCACCCGTATGGATCGCCCCGTGAAGGCCCATCGGCTGCTCCTTCACGGGGCGTCCGTCTTCCTCATCCATGACCGGAAGAATGGTACGCCCCTTCAGGGCTTGGGAATGTGTGAATGGTCCGTGGCTACATATCGGCGCTCCCTTCGGGAGCCGATATACCGGTGTGCTGCATATCCTGCGGTCGGTCTCCGGGATACGGCGGTGATCCTTAACGGTTCGCCGGGGCCTCGGGGGAGATCACCTTGCCGATGAAGAGGGGGACATTCCCCGCGCGGCGACGGATCACGACGACGAAGGGACGATCACATCGCACTACGAACCCGATCGGCATGGAGGTGGTCTTGATCTCCGTGGAGGTCACGGCGGCCGCCTCGGTTCCCTCCTCGTTCACCTCCACGAACGACTTGTGCAGCACGCGACTGATCGTCAGCCCTCCCTCGGCACGAATGCCGTTGAACTCCGCGCGGTCGGTGAAGGCGAGCCCCATGCCGAGAGCGGAGAGAGCGTCGTTCAGGGTGATCTCGTAGCTCATCGTGAATCTTGGAAGGAATATCTCTCCCTGTTTCTCCTTCAGCCCGTCGACGATCGATTTCCAGCGTTCCGGCGTCAGGCCGGCGATCAGCGCGTTCACGTCGCTCCCCTGTTTCGGCAGGATTACCGTCATGCTGTAGAGGGAGTCGCCATAGGGGATGTCGACGGCCTGCTCGGTCGGGGTCTCGGAGTAGAGGGTTCTTCCTTCACGATACATCAGGCGGCTGGGGAGGGTGGAGCCGTCGAGCCGGGTGAAGGGGGCGTCGGTCGTCCGCTTCGGGTCGAACTTCTCGGACCAGCTCCCCTTGAAGTAGACGGCGTTGATCAGATACATCATGACGTCGTCGGCGATCGGCGGGTCGACGATCGTCGGGATCTTTCCCTTGGTCTTCTCCCCCACCCATTCGTTGATGTTCCCGGCGGCCTTCGGGTCGTTGAAATCGAGCGTCGCCGTTTCCGCATCGTACTGCTTCCTGCTGACGTCGATGAACTCCTGCAAGACCTTGAAATCGTCTCGCAGCCAGATCGAATTGGCGATCGCCAGCTCGACGTCGGAGGCGCCCGTCAGGGCATCAATCATACTCCGATACGATCTGTTGATCTGATCCGACGTCATCCCGCGCAGCCCGAGGGCCGTCGCGATCGAGTCGCGGGTCCCCCCCACGGCGCCGTTCAGCGTCATGCCGAGCGCCATCGAGACGCTGACCGGGGAGATGAAGACGTTCTTCTCCGGCTGGGCCCCGTTGACCGTCCGGAAGAGTGACCACCCGAACGTGTCGTCGGCCGGAAGGGGGGTGCTGTCGGCGGTCGCCGGCGATTCCTGACGGCTGCTGGGGACCGGTTCGCGCGAGCAGCCCGCGGCGGCGACCCAGACCGGGAGCACGAGAAGAAGGAGCGGTTGCATGAAGGTTCTCATAACGGGATCGGCGATAAATGTGCGTGATGCCCCGTACGGGCCATCTTCAGCGGAATAAACAACAACGCCCGGAGATTCGCTCCGGGCGTCGTTGTGTTCATACTATCGATTCGGATCTGGGAAGCTCTTACGGACGCATGATCTTCCCCGCGAAGAGGATCGTCCCGGTCGAGTTCTCGCGGATCGCGAAGAGGAACGGGCGATCGCATCGCATGGTGAAATACATCGGGAGCGACGTGCGGACCATCTCCACGGAGGTGACGGCCGCCGCCTCGGTCCCTTCCTCGTTCACTTCCACGAACGTCTTGTGCTTCACCTCGCTGATCATAAGTCCGCCGCTCCGGCTGATGCGGGAGAAGTCGGCGCCGCCGCCGAACGCGATCCCCATGCCGAGAGCCTTCAGGGCATCGTTCAGGCTGACCTCGTACTCCACCTTGAACCGGGGGAGCTGGATCACCGCCTCCTGCCGCTTCAGCGCGTCGGTCCAGTCGGACCAGACCGCCGGGGTGAGCGTGCCGACCAGGGAGTTGATATCGACACCCTCGTTCGGAAGCGCCACGACCATGCTGTAGCCGGTCTTGCCGTAGGGGAGTTCCACCACCTTGACCGGTCCGGTCTCGGCGCAGCGGAGCGAATCGTGCAGGTACATCAGGTTGCAGGTCGACTGCGATCCGTTCGGGCCCCGGAAGGGAGCCTCGCGTGTCTGCTTCTTGTCGAACTGCGTGGTCCAGACTCCCTTGAAGTAGATCGCATTAATGAGGTACATGACCACATCGCTGCCGATCGGGCTCTTCACGATCTCCTTGATCTTCCCGTTGGTGCTCCCCTCGACCCAGGAGTTGATGATCCGCGCCGCGTCCGGCCTGTTGAAATCGAGGGAGGAGATCTCGGCGTCGAAGCTCTTCCTGTTGACGTCGGTGAAGGTCTGTTCCACCGGGAAGCCCTCGCGCGACCAGATCGAGTTGGCGATCCGGAACTTCACCGAAGGGTCCAGGTTCTCCAGAAGGTCGATAATATTCCGATATGATCCATTGATCGTCTCGTCGCTCAGTCCGGCCAGTTCCAGCGTCCGGGCCATATCGTCCCGCGTGCTGCCGGCGGCGCCGTTGAGCGTCATGCCGAGCGCCATCGAGACGCTCAGCGGGGAGATGAACATATTCTTGTCGGCTTCCCCGGCGTTGAGCGTCCGCATCAGCTTCAACCCGAACTCGTTGCCCGACTTCACTACCTCCTTTTCCGTCTTGCCGAGTTCGGTGACCGGCTTCGGGTCGGATCCCTCCGGTACTATGATCTGATTCGAACATTGACCCAGCAGCGCGGCGCAGGCAAGCAGGGGGGGGATAAGGCTCAGTTTCATTCCATCCTCTCCATTGATAGATCGGCAGTCGTTGTCGTTGTAGAGATGTTGAATCGATCCCGCTCGATACGGTCCCGGCGATTCCAGGCGCGGGCCCCGTAGTGCGGAACACTCCTCGGCTGCAGGATGTTCTCGGCGCAGGCTCCACATCTTGACACGTGTGACTCGAAAAGTTACACGACCGTTCCCTCATTGCCGTTGTGGTTCACGCCCGAATCGGGCTAACTTCGGGTCGGCGTTCCGGTGATCTCTTCCGTCGGGATCGACCGTGCCCGATCTCTCCCTTCGATGATCCTTCCCCGGCATCTCTCCGCATGAAGCATTCCTGGATCCATACAGTCGATCACGATCTTTCCGGCGACGAGAACATGCGTCGCGACGAGGAGATGGCGCTGGCCTGCGAGGGGGATGGGATTCCGAGGCTCAGGGTCTACTCCTGGCGTCCCTTCACGTTGTCGCTGGGGTATGGACAGGAGATCGGGCAGATCGACACGGCGGGACTGGAGCGGCGCGGCTACGGTCTTGTGCGTCGTCCCACCGGGGGACGTGCCGTCTTCCACGCGGAGGAGGCGACCTATGCCGTCGCCATGCCGAGCGACGGACGGGGAATCCACGAGACCTACGCCCGCATCAACCGGGCGCTCCGTCGCGGGCTCGAACTGCTCGGGGCGACCGGGGTGGAGTTCAACAGGGCGCAGCCGGAGTTCAGATCCCACTACACGCTCGACGAGTCGGCGAGCTGCTTCAGCGTCTCGGCGCTGAGCGAGCTGACGTGGAGTCCCCCCGGGACCGATGAAAACCGCAAGCTGGTCGGCTCCGCGCAGCGTCGCTACGGCGGGACGTTGCTGCAGCACGGGTCGATCCTGATGGGGGATGCCCATCTGGAGATCGTCGATTTCCTCAGCGCCTACACCGACGACTCGCGCCGCGATCTTCTGCGGGCGCGCCTCGCCTCCCGCACGGCGACGTTGAACGATGTGTTCGGCGGTTCCTCTCCTTCGTTCCATGAGGTGGCGGAGGCGTTGCGGGCGGGGTTCGCGGAGACGTTCGAGGGGAATCGGGAGGAGGAGCCGGTCGATTCGGGGGAGGCTGCCGGCCGTTGATGGCCGGTCGCCGCGCAACAATCACGCAACCAGATCCAGACATGGCGGAGATCAGACGAGTAACGACAAGGTCTCTTCAGGAGATGAAGCGCAACGGGATCCGTATCTCGTCGCTCACGGCGTACGATGCGCTGATGGCGCGCATCTTCGATCTTTCCGGGATCGACGTGATCCTGGTGGGGGATTCGGTGGCGAACGTCGTGCAGGGGTTCGAGACCACGCTCCCTGTTACGCTGGACGAGATGATCTATCATACAAGGGCGGTGACCCGCGGAGTGCGTCGCGCCATGGTGGTCACCGACATGCCGTTCATGACCTTTCAGGTCCGCCCGGACGAGGCGTTCAGGAACGCGGGAAGGATCATGAAGGAGACCGACGCCAGCGCCGTCAAGCTGGAGGGAGGGGTGGAATACGCCGATACGGTCAGGCGGATGACCTCCTCGGGGATTCCGGTGATGGGGCATCTCGGTCTTCAGCCGCAGTCGATCCATCAGTACGGCGGCTACCGTCCCAGGGGAACCTCGCAGGAGGAGGCCGACAAGATCCTGAGCGACGCCGCCGCACTTGAGGAGGCGGGAGCGTTTGCCCTTGTTCTGGAGAAGATTCCGGCGGACCTTGCGCGCCGTGTGACCGAATCGCTCAAGATTCCGACGATCGGCATCGGCGCCGGCCCGCACTGCGACGGCCAGATCCTCGTCTATGCCGATATGCTGGGGCTGACCGTCGATTTCCACCCCAGGTTCGTCAGGCGCTACGAATCGTTCGCCGAACGGGCCGGGGATGCCGCGAAACGATACACCGAGGATGTCCGCAACGGCAGCTTCCCGAACGAGTCGGAGAGCTACTGATCGGGTGAGAGGGGAGACCGTCTGCACGATCTCGTGATGCTCCATGCCAACGTTCCGATATGAGAATCTACAGCCGCATCATCTTCCCGTTGCTTGCAGCGGCGGTCGTCGGGGTCGGGTGTTCCGATTTCGTCACCGATCCGCGTGAGATCATCTTCCCCGACCGGGATGTGAGCTACAGCGCGCACCTCCAGCCGCTCTTCGATCTGAGCTGCGCCACCGCGGGGTGCCACGACGACTACACGATGGCGGGGAATCTTCGTCTTCTATCGCATGCAGATCTGTTCCAGAGGGCGGGGCTCGTCCGTCCGAACGATTCCACCTCGAGCCTCCTCAGGCATGTCCTGCGGGGGTTCGTCCTCCATCCGGCGGTGACCGATCCTCCGCTGACGGAGAATCAGGTGCGTGGGATTGCGATATGGATTCAGGAGGGGGCCAGCAACAACTGACCCCGGCCGCGCGCCTCGCGGAAACGGGGCGGCTTCGGTCGGGGTCTCCTTCAGGTTCGGTCCCGGTGTCGGGCTCTCGCGTTATCTCGAGTGCTCGCGGATATCGAACTCGGCGCGCAGTTCTCCCACGTCGATCCGGTTCCAGTTCCGGAGCCTGATCGTTCTGAACTCCTCCAGTTTCCCGCTCTCTCCTTCGGAGAGGACCCCGATCCCTTCCAGCGCCCGCATGATCACCGCCGGCATCGGCTTCATATCCCCTTCGTCCAGCTTGCACGCGATACCGATCGGTCCGTGCTCCTCGGTGACCGCTCCCACCACGAAGATCGCCATCGCCCCCTGCTTGGCTATCCCTTTCCCTCCCATTGCCCGCACGAGTTCGGTGTCGAACCCGCCGACTGCGTTGATCATTTCCGGGTGCGCCGCTATCGCCTTCATGATCCGCGAGGAGGCTTCATCCCCCTTGGAAGCGTTGTCGGTGAAGCGCGCAAGGGCCGTGCCGGCGGCCATGAGGGGGACGTAGAAGGTGGGGAGCGAACAGCCGTCGACGGCCGTTCCTATGTCGTCGCGGGGAATCCCCGTATGCTCGGCGATCAGGTCGAGAATCCACTGCTGGAGCGGGTGATCGAGCGCCAGGTAGTTTTCAATCGGCCATCCCTTGGCGAGGCATGCGGCCAGCATCCCGGTATGTTTGCCGGAGCAGTTGTTGTGGAGGGGGCTCGGCTCGCCGTCGCTCCTGTGCAGGCGCTTCAGTTCCGCCTGGTCGTGCGGGGGATGGGCGCCGCAGCGGAGGGCGTTCTCTTCCAGTCCCATCTTGGCAAGCATGCCGGTGACGGTCTCGACGTGATAGCCGGCGCCGTCGTGACTGGCGCCGCAGACTGCGATCTCCTTGTCGGTGAACCCGAACCTGTCGGCCGCGCCGCTGCGGATGACGGGGATCGCCTGTATCATCTTGATCGAGGAACGGAGATAGGTTCTATGGAGCGGGTCGTTGACGCCGTAGAGGAGCCGTCCCGCCGGATCGGTAACGGCGATGGAGCCGTGATGAATCCCTTCGATCCGTCCGCCGCGATACGATACAGCCAGAGGGGTCTCGACCATTGGAGTGCCTGGAAACGTGAGTGTCGGGGAAGAGAAGCGGGGAGCCGCCCCTTCAGGGAATGAGGCGCGAAGCTATCTACTTAGGAAGCAACGACCAAGTTACGACATGTTGGAGTCGATGCGATTCCGGAGCTTCCCCGGCGAGCCGTGAGGATGTCGTCGGTTTCGACGAATCGATCAGACGAGCGAGTCTTCATGACGAGGCATGTGATGTGGGTGTCCGTTCTCCATCCCACCCGATTCCTCTGCCGCCGTAACGGCAACCTTCACGGTCAACCCTGCCGTGGAAAGCATCGTAACCAGATTATCCACGGTGAACAGCCGGATCTTGCCGCGGACAAGCTCACTGATGCGGGGTTGTGACACACCGAAGAGCTTCGCCGCCTGAACCTGGGTAAGTCCTCTCCTGCGAATCTCATCCTCTATTGCCAGCATGAGGTCCGATCGGAGTTTCAGGTCTTGCAAGAAGTGGTGGTTACAACCAATAGTCGACCGATCGCCGTACGTATTGCTCCGTCGGCGGATTTCGTTTCGCTCGATCGCGAACTCTATACGATGCGGATCATTCCTGGATCGACGCCGGCCCCTCTTCGATCACCGTATACCGCGCCAGCCTCTCGCGAAGAAGCTGCGGGATGGGGATCTTCTTCTTGTCGTCGATGCCGACCGTGACCAGGCGGCAGTAGCCCTGCGCCAGCACCGTGTCGGTTCCGCTTCTGACGAAACGGAAGGAGATCGTGAACGATGTCGTTCCCCAATGGCTGATCCGGATCGAGATCTCCATGAGATCGTCCAGAAGGGCGGGAGACTTGTAGTCGCAGTGATACTCCGCCCGGATCGGGAAGCAGCGGAGAGTCTGGAAGGCTGCCGAATAGGGGAGATCGACTGAACGGTACATCTCGGTCTCCGCTATTTCGAAGAACCTGATGTACGCGCCGTAGTAGATGATCCGCGCGGCGTCGCAGTCGATCCAGCGGACGCGCTCGGTGATCGTGAATGGCTGCATGAACGAAGAAAAGCGCCCGGCCTACTGGGACACGTTGGAGTTGAGGAAGGCCACCGCCCGCACCGGGTCGGAGATCTGGATCGTCTCGTACTCGTTGCCGTCCGGCGCTATCCGCCGCAGGCCGCCGTACGCGGGATCGAGCAGATAGATGAACGACGAGAAGGGATCGGCTCCCACGATATCGAAATCCCCCGGCACCCATCCCGGAAGCGTGATCCGCTGCTGCGTGTCGACAAGGGCGAGCCCGGTCGAGGTGGCGACGTACAACACGTTCTGGCGCGTGAAGGCGGCGTAGGTCGGCGGATCGCCGATATGCTCCGTCAGCGCGCCCGCCTCGATCGGCGTCTCCATATCCATGTGGAGGTCCGATGTGAGGATGTAATAGACGGTCGGCTTGGCGTCTCCCGCCTGGTTTCCGGCGCTCAGGAAGACGAGGTTCGCGCCGTCGGGGGTCCCGACGATATGGACGATCGGCGTCGGAAAATGGAGCGTCTCCTCGATCGGATAGTTCGGGCTGGCGTTGCTGTTGAAGACCGCGACCTGCGAGCTTCCGTCAGGCATGACCATGCCGACGGCGACGCGGCGCTGCGCCGTGCCGACCGACGTCGGGTTGCCGGGGAGGGGATAGCCCCGGACGAACTTGAAGGTCTCGATATCGACCAGATAGACCTGGTTGGAGCCGTGGCAGACCACCCAGGCGTTCGTGGAGTTGCTGAACGCCATGCCGCAGAGCTCCCCTTCGGAGCCGCTCGGGAAGCCGACGATCACCGCCAGCTTCCCCCTCGTCTTCGCGTCGAGCACGGTGATCTCTCCCGTGGCGCGGTGAAGCAGGTAGAGCTTGTCGTAGGCGGCGTACATCGCGTCGACGTTCTTCCCCAGCGCCTCGCCGTTGGCCGTCTGGTAGTCGTCGGGGATCGAGGCCGATGTCGCCTCGTTGAAGCGCATCAGTTCCGCCCCCCCCGTCTTCTCCACGGCGATGATCGCGACCTCCTTGCGGTCGCTGCTGCCGGGATCGATGACGTCGGCTCCCTTGCCGGAGCATCCGATCATGGTCGCGGCCGCCGCAAGAAGGGAGAGGCAGAGGGGAAGAAGACGATGCTGTTTCATGGCGACTCGAAGTATGATATATCCTGAAGTTACTCGCTGACGGTCTTTCTGTTGGTGAGCACGCGGGTCACCAGCCAGAGCTTCACGGCGATCCAGATCTTATGGAGCGAGCGGACGGAGATCTTCCGGGCGTAGACGTTGAACTCGTTCAGTTCGATCTTCTCCAGCATCCGGTAGTAGATCGCGTCCATGATCTCCGCGGCGAACATCGTCCTCCGCTCGTCGGGACGGAGCGCGGCCCTTGCCCTGCCGTAGAACTCGCGCGCGCGCCGGGTCTCGAACCGCATCAGCTCGATGAAGGGGAGGTTGTAGCGGCCGGCCATCAGATCCTCCTCGGTGTAGCCGAACGCCTCCAGATCCTCCAGCGGAAGGTAGATCCTGCCGCGCGCCGCGTCCGACTTGATATCCCGCAGGATGTTCGTGAGCTGGAGCGCGATCCCGAGGTTGACCGCGTACTCCTTGGTCTCCTCGTACTTGTACCCGAAGATCTCGATGCAGATCAGCCCGACCACCGAGGCGACGCTGTAGCAGTACTCGCGCAGCTCCTCGAACGTCCGGTACCGGTTCCTGACCAGATCCATCTCCATCCCGTCCAGAAGGGTCAGGAAATACTGCTTGGGGATCTGGAACCGCTTGACCACCGCCGAGAGAGGGAGCATGATCGGATGGCGCGATTCCCCGGCATAGCATCGCTCCACCTCGTTTCTCAGCCAGTTCAGCCGTTCATGCTTGCGCGCGACCCGTCCCTCCGGCTCCCCCGGTTCCGCCTCCTCCTCGTCGACGATGTCGTCGGCGTAGCGGCAGAAGGCGTAGACCGAATGCATGGCGATCCGCTCGTCACGCGGCAGCAGCGAGAACGAGTAGTAGAAACTCGTCTTCGCCTGCTGGGTGACCAGTGTGGTATGTTCCGATTCTATGAGCGCCAGATTCGACATCGTTCGTGCTGTTCCAGAGTACAGGCGCGGAAAGATATACGCAAAATCGGATTCCGGAAAAGGAGTTCGTCTTCCCACGCGGTGCATGGGATAAACGTACGAAGCGGGCCCGTCGTGCCTATGTACTGCTGCTCCCTGCGGGAGCCCTCCATTTCGGGAGATATGATCCATAACGAAGAGCGTATGCCGCCGGTTCATCGCCGCCCGGGATGAGAGAAGCCCTCAAGGTAAGAACCATCGGCGCGGCCCCGGCCTGACAGCGGCTCAGGTGACGCCGACCTTGGAGATGATCCAGAGCTTGTCGCGCAGGGTCAGCGTGGGGCGGGTCGCCAGCACGTTGTAGTCGAGCGCCTTGATCTTGTGAAGGATGCGCACCCCCCCCAGGAAGGTCAGGGTCAGTTCGGTCCGCAGGCGGCGGTCCGGGATGCTCTTCAGGAGCGGATAGCCCTCCTGGAAGCGGTTCATGGCGAGATCGACGTAGTAGGCCATCACCTCCCTGAACCTGTCGTTGAACACCCCGGCGCGCAGCTCCTCGATCGAGTATTCGAAGTAGGTGATGCTCTCTCTGGGAAGATTGATCCGTCCCCGGGGGACGTCGACCGAGATATCCTGCCAGAAGTTCGCGAGCTGGAGCGCCGTGCAGATCTTGTCCGAGAGCGCCTGCCGTTCGGGGGTGTGGAACCCGAAGAGATGAAGGATCAGGCGTCCCACCGGCATGGCCGAATGGAAGCAGTAGAAGAGGAGATCGGTCGTGGTCTCGAACCCCTGGTTCCGCGCGTCGAGCCTGAAGGCGCGGAGAAGATCGCGCAGCGGCTCCATCGGGATCCCCCGTTCCCTGACGGTGTTCGCCAGCGCGATAAAGACCGGATGATCGGCGTTGCCGGCGTATGCCTCCTTCAGCTGCCGTTCCCAGTCGTCCAGCAGCAGGATACGGTCCTCGGCCGGGATCGCCCCCTCGTCGGCCATGTCGTCGGCGGCGCGGCTGTAGGCGTAGATCGCGTAGACGTGCCGGCGAAGCTCCTTCGGGATCATGAGCGATCCCACCGGGAAGTTCTCGTAATGTCCCCGCGTGATCCGCTCGCAGTAGGCGTACGCCTCCTCGATCGAGGAAGCGGTATGGGGGGAGGCCTTGAGGGAGTCGAGCTGCATGTTCCTGATATCCCATGTCTGAATCGAGAGGCGTCTCCTGCTATGATACGGATTGCCGCCGATTCGCGAGCAGTGGGCCCGCCCGGTGTGGTCCGTGCCGCGGCGACGGCGACGGCACGCCCGCCGGTTTCCGATATGGTGTAGTGATTTTATGGTGGCGGATCATAAGGTTTCCGCTTGACTCGGTCGATACCGTGATGCGATCTTATTCCCTCAGCTATTGTACCGCACATCAACGCTCGAGAGGTTACGAGAAGGTGTCGGACGCCGTACGCTGCGCACGGCCCCGATGCCCATGCCGGTCACCTGTTCACCAGTACCAGGATCTATGAACGCACGGACGATCAAGGCGAACACCGCTGAGGAGATCGATGCGGAGATTGAACGCTGTTTCAGTTTCTATGACGACCGTTTCGAGGAGATGCTCGCTCTCGGAAAAACCATCCTTGAGCGAACCATCGCGCTGAAACTGGCGAACCAGCAGGCCAAGGCGCTGATCGCCTGCGGCAGTGCGGCCTACCGTCTGGAAGAGACCGCGGAGCATCTGAGATACTATGGAGAGCTCGCGGAGATCGTCGGGCTTCTGCACCCCCCCGCCTTCAGGGCCAAGGTCTTGGCGGAACTGGCGAGAACCCGAAGGCAGTACGGGGATGAGGAAGGGGCCATGAAATATCTCATCGAAGCGCGTGAACTGCTGATGGATGATGATGATCCTTCCACGCTCTCGCAGGTCAACGATCTGATCGGCAACGAGCTCGTGAGGCTGGGGGAGTTCGAGCAGGCCCTGAGCTACCTTCTCCCTGCACTCCAGATGCGGCATGAACAGAAGCTTTATCGATGGGAGATCGATTCCCTCCATAACGTCGGCAACGTCTACGGCGAACTCGGCGACATGGAGAAGGCGCTCGAGTATTACCATCGCGGGATGGAACTGAGCAGAAAATACGGCAATGAGGAAGGGATGAGTTTCGCGCTGATCGCCTGCGGCATGTGCTACGTCACGATGGGAAGTGCTGCCGAGGCGATTGCATCGATCGAGAAGGGAATCAGGCTCCTTACTCCTCCTTCCGATCGTCTGGAGATGAGCAATGCGCTGGACGCTCTTGCGACCGCCTACGAGATGGCCGGAAGAAACGACGACGCGCGGCGGTGTTACGAGAAGGCGCGGGAGATCGCGGACAGAAGAAGCTTCTCGGTCATGCGTGCCGTCGTTCGTGGGAATCTGGCGATGATGCTCATGAAGTCCGGGGAGCTTGACGAGGCGGAACGTCTGCTCGGCGAGGCCGAGACCATCTCATCGCAGAATGATATTCCGCTGGAGCGGATAGGGGTTGTGGGAAAGATGTCGCAGCTCCATCTGGCCAGGGGGGATTACAAACGGGCCTACGAGCTCCACTACGAATACGCCCGGCTTCGGGAGGAATATTTCAGCGCCGAGCGGGTGCGCGCCGTGGCCGCCGCCGATCTGCGTCACTCCCTGGCGAACGCCGAACGCCAGCGCGAACTGCTCCGGCTGCGCGCGGAACAGGCGGAGCGCGAGTCCGAGCAGAAGACGAAGGAGCTGACCGCGATCGCCCTGCAGCTGACCCAGCGGAACGAGGCGCTCAAGGCGCTGAAACAGACGGTGCTCCCCTACAACGAGAAGGATAACGGGGGGAACGAGCTGGCCGCCAAGATCCTCGGGGAGATCGCCGAAGCAACGGGCGGGGGGAAGGAGTGGCAGGTCTTCCAGGAGCAGTTCGAGCAGGTCTATCACGACTTCATCCAGGCGCTCAGGCGGCAGGCCTCCTCGCTCACGCCGGCGGAGATCCGGATCTGCGTTCTCATCAAGATGAATCTCTCCACCAAGCAGATCGCCGATCTTCTTTTCTCCTCGGAACTGACCGTCAAGACACATCGCACCAGGATTCGCAAGAAGCTCGGTATGAGAGGGTCGGATAATCTGGGAAGTCTCCTGCTGGCGCTGTAGCCTTCCGACCGTCGGATACGGAGCCGACAATTTTGCCTCGTACTACCTTTATACAACCCCTTGTTCATTGCAATCGCTTTTTCGGCAGCATAGTTTCGCACCATGATATTTCATTCATCGGTATAGGATCTTCCCAGGAGATCCCGTGCCGGTCACGGCGGTCGGACACCTCCCGGCCGTCATGCGGATCACCCATGAACATCACGACACTGCAAGCCCCTCCGTAGTATCGGAGGACGATATCCAATTGACTCTCGGGTAGGACCACGGCGCCGGCCACACCACGGCAGCCGCGCGTCACCCTCTTCTCCTGACCGTACGCGGCGGCTCCCACGGCCGTGTGTCGCGGCGTCGGTTCGGCTACGGTTCAACGCGGCCGGAGGCCGCATTTTTTCCAACACTTCATTCAGAGGCACCATGTTCGATCACCTCACCTTCCTCGGAACTCCGTTACGGAGAGTGGTTCTTGTCGCTGCGGCGGGATTCATCGGAATTCAGGGCGCGCAGGCGCAGACCTTCCAGAAGACCTACGACGACGGGTTCACCTATGCGGCGGTATCACAGTCCGTCCGCCAGACGGCCGATCAGGGATATATCACGGCGGGATACGCCATGTACTGGGGAGGCGCCACCGAAGTCCTGCTCAGCAAGACAACGAACACCGGCGGGCTCGTATGGACGAAACTGCTGCTGAGCGGGGTTCCGAACCAGAACTACAACGACATGGCGTTCGCCGTCCGCGAAATCAGAATAAACGGAGTCACCACCGGATATATCGTTGTGGGAACAACGCATGAAGCCGCCACCGGAGCCAAGGACGTTCTGGTGATCAGGACCGATCAGAACGGCAACCCGCAATGGCGGAAGGCGTACGGTGGAACGTTCGGCGACGACGTCGCATACAACGTGGAGGTCGTCCCCGATCAGGCGGGAGAGCCGAACAAGGTGAACTTTGTCGTTGTCGGATATGCCGACGGCGGCCAGTCGCGGGGGCAGAGCGTTCTGCTGATGCGCCTGGCCGACAACGGCAACGTCAACTGGATACGGAAGTTCGGCGCTCCCCCTCCCCCGGTTGGAGACGAGGCGAACGTCGGGTTCGCCGTGCAGCCGGTGTTCGCCGGAGCCGGCGGCTTCGTCCTGACCGGATATACCAACCCGAGCGGCCGGATCGCGGGGCTCGACAAGGCTCCCTTCGTGATCCGTACCAACAACTTCGGGTTCATCACGTGGGGACCCCGGCCCCTCCAACCAGTACGGCGACCGCTACGGCATCGGCAAGTCGGTCCGCGAGGATGTCAACGGCAACTTCGTGATCACCGGGCCGATGCAGATCTACGACGCCCCTCCGGGACTCCCCGGCACCGGCCTCGACGCCTTCGCCATGAAGATCACCAGCGCCGGCGTGCTCACCTGGTTCAACACCTACGACGCCTTCAACGGATCGGGAACCTATCGTGAGCAGGGCTTCGACATCTACGAGACCGCCAACGGCAACTATATGATGACCGGCAGCACCGACTTCGTCACCCCGCTGGCGGAGAACGTCACGCACACGGAAATCAACTCCGTGACCGGTGCGGCGCTCGGCACCACCAGGTATCTCTTCCGCAACGTCGGTGATCCCTACATCATCCCGGGAATCGACGAGGAACTGGGAATCTCCACCCATATGTGTTCCGACGACGGTTTCGTCACCGAGGGGAACCCCTATCCGAACCAGCCGAACGGATTCTATCTGATCCGCACCGACGTCGCCTACAACAGCGGCGGCTGCCAGGAGTCGGTTCCGTTCGTCGCCACGGAGCGGGAGACGGTCCGCTCTTCCATGAGGCAGTTCAACGCCTCGATCACGAAGTACGATCTGACCCACCAGGCGATCGACCACTTCTTCACCGAGGAATCGTGCATCCCCGCGAAGCAGGCGCTGCCGGGCGGGGAAGAGACCCCGTCGATCGGCGCAACCGTGGCCCCGAACGTGATCCGGAGCGGCGAGACGATCAATATCGATCTGACGGCCGACGCCGTGACCGGCGCGGGAGATGAGACGGTCCGCGTCAGCGTGGCCGATCTGCTCGGCAGGGTTGTCCATGCGCGAACCGTGGATGGTGTATCGTCCGGTGATATGACCGTTCCCACCGAGGGATGGAGCGCGGGCTCCTATATCGTGGAGATCGCTCTGGGCGGCGAGAGCCGTTCGTTCAGGGTGGTCGTCACCGATTAGTCGCACGACGAGGAGGATGAGGCAGGGCGGCCGACGGCGAACGGGATCGAGCTCCCCCGTGACCCCGCAGGTCGCCCGCGCCTCATCACGATTCCCTTCGGGAAGCGCAGCGGACGTCCCGGCCGGACGTTCGCCGCGCTTACGGGAGGACACTTCCCCGCGGCACCGGGTGTAGTGGTTTTGTAGTGGTCCCGATCCCCCCTTTCCCTTTGCGGGGGTGAAGGTCGGGGACGATATTGTTCGGCAGGCGATATATCACGAGGACTTTATGAAACATGCACATAGCTCTTCGAACGCGACGGCAGCGATCGACCCCGGGCCGGAGACCCCGGCGGCGGCCGAACTGCTTCAGATCCTTATGAGCGTTGAACGCGATCGCGAGTTCCTCCGCCTTCAGGTCGACAGGCTCCAGCGGGAGTCCGAGCGAAAGACGCAGGAACTGCTGTCGATCTCGCTTCAGCTTACACAGCGGAACGAGGCATTCAAATCGTTGAAGGATATTCTGGCGCCGTACGCCCGCCGGCACGATTCCGGCGGGGAACTGGCGGCGAGGATTCTGAGGGAGATCTCCTCGGCCGTCGGCGGGGGGCGCGACTGGCGCGTCTTCGCCGAGCAGTTCGAGCAGATCTACCACGATTTCATCCTGGCGCTCAAACAGCGGGCGGCCACCCTTACCCCGGCCGAGCTCCGCATCTGTGTTCTTATCAAGATGAACCTTTCCACCAAGCAGATCGCCGAACTGCTCTTCACCTCGCAGCCGACCGTCAAGTCGCATCGCACCAGCATCAGACGGAAGCTGGGGATGACCGTCGCCGACAACCTCGGGAGCTGGCTCATCGCATTGTAGAAGGAGGCGGCGTGACCGCGGAGCGAGTATATTCGCGGGCGTCCGGGGTTCCGGGCGCCCGCGCGTTCATGTCGGCCCGCGCCGGCGATCATACGTTCCACGAGATATCGCTTCGGAGAGAGATACGATGACCACCGATCCCACGATCGTTCTGCTGATCGCCCTGATCCTTATCCTCCTGATCGCCAGATTCTTCGACAGAAAGAAGGGAGAGTCGCCGAGCCGCACCCCCGAGGAGTGCGCCGAACGGCTGAAGGAGGGGAGGGCGATCTTCCTCGATCTGCGCGAGGAGCCCGACGGAGAGCCTGCTCCCTTCCCCGGCGCCCTGACGATACCGTACGAAGAGCTGAAGGAACGACTCGACGAACTGGAGCCGTATCGCGACCTGGAGATCATCTGCCGCGCCGACTCCGGTCCGGAAACCGGCAGCGCCGTCTCGTTCCTCCGGAGCAGAGGGTTCAACGCGGCGCTCCTCAGGTTGTAGATCGCGATCGGTCGGTTATCTTTGAACCCCTGCTCCGGGGCCGGCGGCCGGTGATTTTTCCGCTGCGCGCCCGAGGGGTTTCCTTCTTCACGTCGGTTCATTTCTGAATTATTCTACCACGGAGGACCATTCATGCTGCCTCGCGATTACATCTTTCTCGGCATCAGAATCGGTGGGGTTCTGCTCGTCATCAGCACCATAGCTTTGGCTCCCTCGGTCTTCCTCATGGGGAGCATTCCAGGAGGATCGGGTTCTGCCATGGTGACGACCATCGTCGCCGTCGGCATCGCGTTCCTGATATCCGCCCTGCTGATATGGGGTACCAACTGGATTGTCGATCGTGTCTTCAACCGGATTACCGACAATGGTGAATACTACGGCGACGGAGAGTATGTCTACGATGAGGCCGATGAGTCAGATGGGGGGCAGGATGATGACGTCGTCGACGAGTCCTCCGAAATCGTAACGGGTTCCGATGCAACGAAGGATGTCGAGAGCACCTCGCGTCTTCGCATGGAGCGGGTACAGGGGGCAGTATTTTCCATACTCGGGATGTGGTTGCTGGTGGATTCTCTGCCCCGTTTTATTGAGGCGGTCGTGAATATCGTCTCCATATTCATTTCCAGCTATTACGAGTCGGGCTTCGTGTTCATAGGCGAGTTCAGGCGCGGTAGTTTCATCCTGGGACTGGCGGCGCAGATTCTTCCCGTTATACTAGGGTTTGTGCTGTTCCTCAACGGAAATGGACTCGTCGGAATCTGGCAGCGGATTCGTACACCGAGGATCATGCCATGAAGGCCCGCGCGTTCGCTCTGGTGTGTCTGAGAATGACGGGAGTGTTCGTGCTCTTCAAGAGCTTCCCCTCCCTTGGCGAGGCTTTCGGCGCGATCATCTGGCTTTCAGATGGAGAACCGATTCTCGCCGCCATCAGTATAATGCCGCTCCTCTTCAATCTGATCGTCGGTTTGGTACTACTGCTGGGGGCCGAGTCGATCGTTGCATCGACCTTCTACGATATTTCGTGGAAATACGCTTCGTCGCCGGAAACGAGCGATGCCGGAGAGGAAGCGGAATCGGAGAACAGGGAAGCAGATCCCGGCCCGTTCCGCGGAGGCGACCTTCCTCTTCAGATCGAGGATCTCATGGCCGTCGGGTTCTCGATCGTGGGATTCCTGCTCCTCTGGGAAGCACTGCCGATACTGCTGGCGATGGCGATCAAAAGCTTCGGAGATTATCCCGAGCTCGGCGGCGAAGGGATGCTCGGTCTCTTCTCGGAATTCCAGAAGCGGATATTCTGGTGGGGTGATACCACGGCGGTTGCCGAAAGCATCCGGCTGGTCATCGGGGCGATTCTGGTCGCCGTCCCCTATCGTTTTGCCGGTTTCCTCTCCCGGCGCGGCCGGGTCGCGGGGGAGATCGCCGTCGAGTCGGCGTAGAAGATCGGACCCACGATTCCGCAGGAACGGTCGCAGCCCCTATCTTACGGCCCTCCCCTTCCGAACGGAGAGAGGGGCCGCCCGGCGGATCATGAGATGAACGCCGGTCGAAGCACACAGGAGATCCCCCCGCGGGGAACACGATTCGACAATTCGTACGATGCATCTGCACTTTATCGGAATCTGCGGCACGGCCATGGGCAACACTGCCCTCATGATGCGTGCCGCCGGGCATGTCGTCACCGGAAGCGACGACAACGTCTATCCTCCCATGAGCGATCTTCTCGCCGATTCGGGCGTCGAGATCATGCACGGGTTCGGTCCGGGGAATCTGGAGCCGGCCCCCGATCTGGTGGTGATCGGCAACAGGATGTCCAGAGGGAACAGCGAAGTGGAGGGGGTGCTGAACCGCCGGCTCCCCTACATATCGCTCCCCGAGCTGCTGAAACGCGAGCTGATCCAGGGGCGCACCTCCGTGGTTCTCACCGGCACCCACGGCAAGACCACCACCTCTTCCCTGATGGCCTGGACGCTTCAGTCCGCCGGGCTCTCGCCGAACTTCATGATCGGGGGCGTTCCGGGGAACTTCGGCGCCGGGTGGCGCTACGACGGCTCCAGCGACATCGTCGTGCTGGAAGGGGATGAATACGATACGGCCTTCTTCGACAAGCGCTCGAAGTTCGTCCATTATCTCCCCACGGCCCTGCTGATCAACAATATCGAATTCGACCACGCCGATATTTTTAATTCGCTGGACGATATTCTTCTCGCGTTCCGCCGTCTGGTCAATATCGTGCCGGGGAACGGAGTGATCGTCGTCAACGGCGACGATCCGAACGCGATGTCGGTCGTGAGGAACGCCTTCACGCCGGTGGAGACGGTCGGTCTGGGGGCGGGGTGTACCTGGCGGGCGGAGAATATCGACTACGGCCCGGAGTTCACCGGCTTCGATCTGATGCGCGACGGTGTCCGGATGGCGCGGCTCCGTTCCACCCTGCTGGGGGAGTTCAACGTCCGGAACGCTCTCGGGGTGGCCGCCATCGCCGTCCGGCTCGGCGTCGGCTACCGGGAGATCGACGCGGCCTTCTCCACGTTCGTCAACACGCGCCGTCGTCTGGAGCGGAAGGGGGAGCACGACGGGGTGACGGTCTACGACGATTTCGCCCATCATCCCACGGCGATCCGTGAGACCCTGCGGGCGCTGCGGCTGCGGCACCCGAGCGAGCGGATGTGGGCGCTCTTCGAGCCCAGAAGCAACACGACCCGCCGGCGGGTCTTCCAGCGCGAGCTGGCCGAATGTTTCTCCGACGTCGATTTCGCGATCCTTGCCCAGGTCGACCGTCTGGAGGAGCTCCCTCCCGACGATCGGCTCGACCCGGCGCTCCTGGTCGATGATCTCCGTTCACGAGGTGTGGAGGCTGAATTTCTCCCCGGAGCGGCCGATATCGCTCGTCACGTGGGGGAGCGGGCGCTTCCGGGGGATGTGGTCGTCGTCCTTTCCAACGGCGGATTCGGCGGCATCCACGGCAGACTTGCCGAAGCGCTCGGGGGGCGCAACGGCCGTGCGTCGCATGGGGACAGTTAGTATCTTCCCGCTGCCCCTCCGCTATGTTTTCACGGTCATCTATTCCTTCCGGAAGATCTCTCCGTTCACTCCGGATCACTTATTCGTACGACTCGATTCCCATGATGAAGTCCGGCCCCATGACGCCGCATTCGCCGACGCCGCAACCGTCGACCACGCGACTCTCGATCGTGATGATTCTCTTCCTGATGATCGTTCCGATCGGTCTCTGCGCCCATCAGCCCGATGTGCTCCGCGAGGAGGAGACGACGCTGGTCGTGGAGGAGGGGGAGGAGGAAGGGGAGTACACGCTGAACGCCGAGTTCAAGATCAGGCACCAGTATCTCTCCCAGCGATCGACCGACCGGCATGTCTTCACCGTCTACGAATCGTATTACGAGACGATCAGCGAGATGCACGGCGAGTGGGGGGATAACGTCCTGACGCGGCGCAGCATGCCGTTCGAGCATGGATCGGATGAGGATCTCTTCATCACCGGCTACAAGATCCACCGGCTGGTCTTCCCGGACGATCTGGACACCGGCGAGGTCGTCACCTACGGCTACAGAAAATCGTACCGACATATCGCGTTTATGCCGGTGCTCTACGTGCCGAACCACGACTCCCTGACCGGATACCGCGTGGTGGTGGTCCACCCCAACGACGTCAAGGTCGATTTCGAGTTCTTCTTCCCGCGCGGGAATCTCCCCTACGAGATCTCGCGCGACGACGCCGACCGGACGGTGCTGACGTTCACCGGGGTTCCGCACAGTTCCGAGCTCCCCTACTTCCCGTTCAACGGCTTCAACGCGGCGATCCAGATCAAGCTGAAGCAGAAGGATCGATCGCTGAACCCGACGACGCTGACCGAGTTCACCAACTGGTATCTGGCCTATCTCGACACCATCTCGACGCTCGACGCGAAGCACGAGAAGATCCTGGCCGACGAGATAGCGAAGGCCCCGACGAAGCTGGGGAAGCTTCGCGCAATCCACGACTACGTCAAGAAAACAATCCGATATATCGCCGACGAAGGGGATATCAACGCCATCGTCCCGCGTCCCCCCTCGCTTGTGCTGGAAAGGGGGTACGGAGACTGCAAGGACCGGGCGCATCTGGTCACGACCCTTGCCAGGAAGCACGGTATCCAGGCGAACATGGCGCTCGTCTCCACCGAGCCGAGCCCTCTCTTCAAGGGGACGTACGTGACGGAGTTCAACCACATGATCTACGCGTACGAGGATGGCGGGAAGACGATGTTCTTCGACCCGACGCACAAGTACACGGAGTTCGGCAATCTGCCGCAGTCCGATATAGGCGCCTACGCGCTGATTCTCGACTCGCGCAATCCCCACCGCAAGACGATCGCGGCCCCCAACAGAACCCCCTCCCTCGACCTCTCGATCGGGGCCTCGCTGGCCGACCCCGCCAAGGGGAAGGCGACGGTGGTGCTGCGGAACGACTATCTGGCGTACGCCAGACATGCCCGCGCCGAGCTGACCGGGCTCGACCTGGAGAACTATCTTTCCAATCTCATCACCTCTCATTTCCAGAAGCTCTCGCTCGACTATTTCACGTTCGAATCGGAGAGCGATACGACCATCACCTTCTCGGCCGTCGCCGACATGCATGAGTTCGTCATCCCGACGGCGGCCAAGGCGTATCTGCCGCAGATGCCGTTCAAGATCGTCGACGCCGAGGTGCTGAAGCGGGAGGGGGATACGCTCGGCATCTATCATGAGGAGCGGCAGATCGTGGCGGTGAAGATCGATCTCGACGTCGCCGGGTACAAGCTGAAGCCCGATGCGGTCACGATCGGCGACGGCGCTCCGGCCCGCTATTCCGCGTCGGCCGCCGGCGGTGCCGCCGGACGTATCGAGCTGCGATATGAAATGGAGCGGGGGGAGAAGACGATGGGAGGTGAAGCGAAGGATAAGTATATCGCATTCTGTAAAGAATTCCTGAAAAGCAAGAAGAACATGTTCGTTCTAACGAAGGAGTAGCATATCGTGAATCGACCTCTTGTCATACTTCTCGCCGGGGCTGCCCTGGCCTCCTGCTCCAGCACCGGCCGCATAAATTATCTGAGGCCGCAGGAACGGGAGTCGGGCATTACCGCGATCAAGGATTCCTCCCTGGCGAAGCGTCTCAATCTGGCCGAGTACGAGAAGAAGTACGGGGAGTACCAGGGCGTCTTCCTCAACTCCGAACAGGTGTACGAACATAGCGGCGGCTCCGGAGACTGGAACTTCAACAGGATCCGCAAGCTCCGCTATCTGGTCCTGAAGCCGGACGCCGACTGGCTGACGACGTTCCATGTGGAGGAGGAGGCGGGGAACAAGCTGGAGGATATCTACATCCACGTCTACAACCCGGACGGCACGGCACGCGCCTTCGGCATCGACGATCTGAAGGTGGAGACCTCCTCCGACCGCTCCAAGGTCTACAAGTTCGCCTACCCGGACGTGAAGAAGGGGACGATCATCGAGGAGGCGTACGACATGCGGCAGTTCACCTATCCGATAAGTCGCTCCACGAACCATGATATCGCCCTCCAGTTCTCCGTTCCGTGCGAACGGGTCTCCGTGGAGTACGCCTATCCGGAGTGGTGGCGGGTGCAGCTCAAGGAGGTGGCGCCGGGGAAGTCGATCCCCTACCGACTGATCCGCGATCCGGAGAATCATAAGACGACATTGTTCTACGAGGAGAAGAACGTTCCGCCGCTGGAGGAGGAGGTCTACTCCCCGTACCGCAAGGAGCTGGGGCGCTACCTGGAGTTCATGGTCACGGAGCTTTCGATGGGGAGCGGGCTGAGCTACACGACCCCGGCCGACTGGACGGAGTTCTCCACGGAGTTCAAATCGTACTTCGTCGACAAGGAGTCGTTCTGGTCGGGGAAGGTCGGCTCCACGGTCGACGACGTGATCAGGGAGAAGAAGAACGATCTGGAGAAACTCGACACGATCGTCGGCCATGTGCAGCGCAACGTGAAGGTCGGCAGCACCCTTGTCTCCGACAACTTCGCCGACGTGCTGAAGCGGGGGGAGGGGAACTGGTATATGATCACCGGTCTTACCCGCGCCATGCTGGAGAAGGCGGGGATCGCCTCCGATTTCCTCCTGATCCACTCGGCCCTCGACGGCGCCCTCGACAGCAATTATATCTCGCCGGACCAGTTCTATCTCCCCGCCGTCGGCACCACGATCGACGGCCGGTTCTACGTCGTCTTCCCCTGGATCAGAAATCTTCCCATCACCCATATCCCCGAATATTTCCAGGGGCAGACGGCGCTCAAGATCAACAAGGAGGGCTACAACGGGTTCGTGCAGGTCCCCTACGGCATCCTGGCCGACAACACCATCCAGGAGAACTACGACCTGACGATCGACGACGACGGCAATATCTCGGTCAAGGAGGAGAAGATGCTTCTGGGGGATAACGCCTTCAGCGTACGTGAATCGCTGAACGATATGAAGCCGGAAGAGGTGGACAAGCTGATGAAGGAGATGCTCACCTACTCCGACGGTGACATCAGGCTGACCTCGCACGAGATCGTGAACAGGGAGGACTACGGGAAGCCGCTCATCATCCGGTTGAACTATACCATCGACAATCTGGTTACCGTGACTCCGGAAGAGGTGATCTTCCAGACCGGCGGCCTCTTCTCCCCGTCGTCGAGCAGAAAGACGAAGGTGGAGACCGAGGAGCGGAAGAATCCGATCAGGATCTATGCCGACGAGCGGATCGTCAAGAATATCACGATCCGACATCCGGCCTCCTGGAAGCTCTCCGGCGGTCCGGAGAACGTCGCCTATGAGAACCGGTTCGGCAGCATCAAGGCGACCTATCGGGCGTCGGCCGGAGAGTTCCATGCCGAGCAGGAGCGCCTGCTGAAGCGGGCGAGCGAGTCGAAGGAGAAGATCACCGATCTGATGGCGGTCACCGGACGGAAATCGAGACTTCATATTCCGACCCTGGT
This sequence comes from uncultured bacterium, assembly GCA_966250335.1. Taxonomy (GTDB): domain Bacteria; phylum Bacteroidota; class Ignavibacteria; order OLB7; family OLB7; genus OLB7. The sequence goes on from CBINGZ010000003.1 coordinate 124,206, forward strand.
ATTCGAGATACACTGACCGGCGCGGCCGGCACACGAACGTTGAACAGGAAGAGATGATGATACAGAAGAGACAGATCCGGACGGGGACGGCCCGATCGGAAACGACATTGTCGGGGATCCCCGCCTCGCCGGGGATCGCCATGGCACAGGCCCATGTCATACTTCCGGTCGAGATCGAAATGACGGCGGAGCCCCGCGTCCTGGAGGAGATCGAGGTGGAGCTGGAGGTGAAGCGGTTCCTGGCGGCGATCGAGGGGGCCGACCTGCTGCTGGAGCAGATCGAACAGATGGCGCGCGAGCAGGTCCGCGACCGCGCCGAGATCTTCGAGGCGCTCCGGATGCTGCTGCGCGATCCGGTGCTGGCCGACGGGGTGACCGGACATATCAGAGAACGAAAGACCACGGCCCACGTGGCGATCGTCGTCGAGACGAATATGATCGCGGCGCGATTCGCCGATTCACACGACGAGACGATGCGCTCACGGGCAGAGGATATCAGATCGCTGCAGGCGCATCTCATCTCCTCCCTCTCACAGACCACCGCTCCCCATCCCCTCCACGGCGGCGCCGTGCTTGTTCTTCCGACGCTCTCCCCCGGAGACACCGTGATCCACGCGCGGAACAGGGTGGAGGCGTTCGTGATGGAGGCCGGAGGGATCAACTCTCACTCCGCGATCCTTGCCCGCGCCTTCGGGGTGCCGATGGTGGCCGGAGTCCACGATCTCTTCCGCCATGTCTACACCTCCGACCCGATGATCGTCGACGGCTATACGGGGAAGGTGATCGTGAACCCGTCGCCGGAAACGACCGCGCAGTTCAGGCAGCGGAAGGAAATGCTCGAGGAACAACGAATGAGGTACAGGATGATCAGCGATCTTCCCGCCGAGACCAAGGATGGTGAACGGATCGTTCTGGCGGCCAACCTGGATATGATCGACGAGATCGAGGGGGCCACCGAGAACGGCGCGGCGGAGATCGGGCTCATGCGGACCGAATATCTCGTTATGGGACGTGCCGGCGATGTGACGATGGAGGAGCAGTGCCACTACTACACGCAGCTCGCCGAACGCGCCTACCCGCTGACCGTGACCCTGCGAGCGTTCGACATCGGGAGCGACAAGCTGCTGGGGGGATTCGAAGGGGGAGACCCCAACCCGCTGGGGCTGCGCGGCGTGAGACTGCTTCTATCGCGACCAGAGATTCTTCGCAGACAGCTTGAAGCGGTGCTCCGCGCCTCCACCATGAAGAACCTGCGGCTCATGCTTCCGATGGTCAGTTCGGTGGAGGAGATACGCCAGGTGAAGCGGATGGTGGCGGAGATCCGGGGAAGGCTCCGTTCGGAAAATGTCGCATTCGATGAGTATATGCCGATGGGGGTGATGATCGAGACGCCGGCCGCGGCGCTGACGGCGGAGACGCTGGCCGGGGAGTGCTCCTTCATGTCGATCGGCACCAACGATCTGGCGCAGTATACGCTCGCCGTGGATAGAAGCGACGAGAGCCTTTCGCACTACTACGATGAATTCCATCCCGCCGTGCTCCAGGCGATCCGCACAAGCATCCTGGCGGCGCAGCGCGCGGGGGTGCCGATCACCCTCTGCGGGGAGATGGCGGCCAACCCCCTTGCGACCGGGATCCTGATAGGGCTGGGGCTCCGGCGCTTCTCGGTCTCCCCTCCGCAGCTCGGTCCGTTGAAGCTGCGGGTCAGGTCGATCACGGCGCAGGAGGCGCGTTCCTGGGCACGGGCGGCGCTCCGTATGCCGACCGCGGCGGAGATCCGCGCCTATCTCAGCTCGTGCGTGGGGGGAGGGGATTCGATGGTGCACATGGAGGGATGATCCTTCAGATTCCCTCCCGGCTTACGCGGCGGAGCCGATCTTCTTCGGCTTCTCCGCCTTCACGAAGAAGAAGATCGCGGCGACCAGAAGAACCCCCGCGACCGGCCCCAGCACCGGCAGCAGTCCCGGACGGAATTCATCCTTCCATTCCATGGAGGTGGTGCCGAACAGTTCGTCGGTCACCGGAACCTGAACCTGGGTCAGCGTCCAGATATACGCGCCGTTCGCGACCCAGTAGATCATAACCCCGAGCGCCAGGAGCAGAAGCACCGATCCCACAACTCTCTTGTTCATGACTCCCTCTGTTTGATGAAGTGGTCGGAAGCGGACGCGCGACCGATCGTGCGCCCGCTTCCGACCGTTGTTGATTCTAGAGTCCCGTGGCGCCGAACAGTTGTGCCTTGACGGCGATCGTCTCGCCGACCTTGCTGCCGATCGTTCCGCTGGTGCCGGCCACGTTGAAATCCTTCAGCGATATGTTGAAGTCCGCGCTGATCGTCACCAGATCGCCCGGCGCGCGCTCGCGGGTCTTCGCCGACTCGTCGAGGTAGGTGATCTTGAACGGAACCGAGATCGTCTTGGTCACGCCGTGCATCGCGAAGCTTCCCACCGCCGTGCCGGTCGCCGAGTTCCCCGAGACCTTTATATCCTTGACCGAGCTGACGGTGAAGGTGATCGTCGGATACTTGCCGGCGTCCAGCCACTGCGCCCCCTTCACATGTCCGTCGCGCGTGGCGTTCCCCGTTTTCATGGTGTTGACCTGCGCGGAGATCGTCCCCTTGAGCGATCCGAGGTTCTTCGGGTCGACCGTCAGCGACCCCGTCACCCCTTCGGTCGTCCCCTTGATCTTCTCCAGCGGAGCATCGCTCGACCATGAGAACTGGTTCTTGCCGACCTTGTCGCTGAGGGTCACCTTCTTGGCTCCCGATGCGTTCACCGAGAGAGCCTGGGCAGCAGCCCCGGTCGCCCCGATGGTGGCGGCCAGGAGCGCGGCCGCCAGAATGGATCTCTTCAGGTTGTTCATAGTGTTCAGAGTATGAGTTGGTTGAAAAAGTGTCGGTTCGTCAGTCGTTCGGGGCTCCACGGTCGATCCATGCCTTGATCTTGGCGATCGTGCATTCCGGCAGCTTGGCGCCGCCGTAGGGAGCGTACGGCATCCTCACGAAGCCGGGCGAATGGCTGATCACGCCGTAGAGCTTGCCGCTGACCGCCTGTTTCCTCACCGCATCGTAGCTGTCCAGGCGGATTCCCTTCGGGGCGAGCGGGCCCGAATGACAGCCGAGGCAGTTGTTCTGCAGGGTCGGCAGAACGGTCCCCGAGAAGGTCACGCCGACCGTATCGCAATCGTTGCCGTTCTCTTCACATGTCGTGTTCTTCGCCCCTTCGGCGATCCATTTCCGGATCGTCTCGATCTGCGCTGCGGTCAGCGGATTGTTGGGGGGCGGGGGCATCCGCTTGTCGGCGCGATCTTCCGTGATCTTCTCGTAGAGTTCGCTCCTCCCCGGATTCCCCGGAACGATCGCCGGTTCGTCCTCATCGTCGTCATCTCCTCTCGAGTTCATGATCGTCTCGTAGCTCGTGAAGACGTAGCCTTCCTGTCCCGGCGCCGCATGGCAGCCGCTCATGGCGCAGTTCGACCGGAGGATCGGCATCACATCCCGTTCGAAGCAGACCTCATCCTTTCCTCCCGTTCCCGTCGTATCCCCCGGCGTCGATCCCCTGACCACGTTGACGACGGCCGTGGCGATCGCCCGCGGCTCCGCGATCGAGGTTGCCCTGATCACCGCCACGATCGTCTCGGCCGGGATGGCGGCGGGAGCCGTGTAGACCCCGCCTCCGTCGATGGAGCCGGTTCCGGAGGCGATGGACCACGTCACTCCCCCGTTGGTTGAACCGGTCACCGTCGCCGTAAACTGTTGCTGCCTCCCCGGAGAGAGGGTCGTTGTGCCCGGAGAGATCACCACCTTCACGGCGAGGGTATCTCCGTTGTTCCCTCCCGGATCGACCGGGTTGGGATTCCCCTTCTCCTTCATCGTGTAATAATCGCATCCGGAGATGACCGGAAGGAGGAATACAAGGCCGAAAAGCGCTCCGATGATCTTCCGTCGCAAGGCGTAGTTCGAAGTGTATCGCATGCTGTATCTGTTCAGGTTGACCGGGGTGTGGGGCGGAGCGATGCCGCTCCCTTCCTCATATTGTCCATGGTTGATTGGGGGGATCAATAGAACGCGTGAAGCTGCACGGTCCATTGTCCCGCCCTGTAATCCTCGTTCTCGAAGAATCTGTACTCGGGGCGGAGTTCCAGATAGGGGAAGGGGAAGAACTGGAGCCCGGCGACCATCGCCTGGGAGTGGAAGAGACCGAAGACCGGGTCCTCCGTCTGTCCCCATTCGTAGCGCCATTCCATCGCCAGCCATTCGCGGAGCTGGTAGGTCGACTGGATCGTCCAGTTCCGGAGCTGGCGGTCGGCGGAGTTCCTGGAGTACATCCCCTCCACGAAGAAGGTCGCCTTGTCGGCCAGACCGAACCCGCCGAACCCGTTGATCATCATGAACTCGCCGTTGCCGTAATAGGAGGCGCCGAGCTGCCCGTTGATCCCTTCGTCCAGCCACTGCGGCCAGAGCTGTATCCGTCCCAGATACGACGGCTTGCTCTCGTCGACCGTCGGCTCGGCCAGCGCCAGGTTGCGGGCCGAATAGACCCCGGCGTTCACCGTCAGCCAGTGGAGCCCCTCGTAGTTGACTTCCGCGCCGATCTCGCTGAAGTTCGGCGGCAGCAGGGGCGTTCCGTTCATCGAGACTTCGCGCCTGATGAACATCGTGTGATCATCATGTCGCATTCCGACACTCGGCTGAATGTAGCCCGCGCGGATCGAGGGAGCGGTGACGCCGGGCTGGATCAGCGCCGCGGCCTCGAAGGCCCCCTGTCCCGGATAACGTCTCTCTCCGACATTGTATCCGCCGTAGAGGGAGACCCATTCGGCCGGCATGACCGCCAGGTAGGGGGTGAGCTGCATCGGGATGATCTTCCGCTTCGCGTTCGGCGGCCGCCCGAGCTTGGCCGACTGGAGGCGAAGATCGAGCCCCACGGAGAGCATCCCTTCAAGATATGTGTTCGTCTCGGCGGTGAACATCGATCCCAGACCGACACTGTCAGGGTTGATGAGCCCCACTCTGTTCATGGAGCTCCAGCCGAGTTCGTTTCGCATTCCTCCCCCTGTCGGGTTGAAATGGCAGGCGGAGCAGCGTGTTCCGCTCAGAAGAGCGAATCGTGGGAGTGCGGGGAGGGTCGCCGGGGCGACCATGAGAAGAACAGCCGGTATGATGATCAGCCAACGCTTCATATACGTCCCTGTTAAGTGATCGTGACGGTTACCCGACCGCTCGACGCATCGTAGGTCGTCGGGTAGGAGGTAAGGGGGGAGGCGGCCGGGCCCTGCTTCACGACCCCCGTCAGCTCGAACTTCGAGCCGTGGCAGGAGCAGGTGATCTCTCCCGAGGCGGGAGCGTTCACCGAACACCCTTCGTGGGTGCATTGCATGGAAAGGGCGCGGTAGTCGGTTGCGGAGATACGGACGATCAGGATACGGTAGCCGTCCGTTCCCTTCGACTGGGTTACCAGCCCCTGTCCGTCCGCCGTCAGCGAACGTACGTCGAACTGCGTTCCGTTGCCGTTGTTGTTCCCTCCGTTGCCCGGTGGGCCGGAGGGGTTGTTGGTCGGCTCGCAGGCGGAGAAGAGCGGCGCCGCCACCCCCACGATCGTGAGCCCCCCCAGGAAACCGGAACATGAGCGGAGGAACTCCCGCCGGTCCTTCTGCATATCCGAACTGTCCAATGGTGTCGACATCGCTCTATAACCTGTAGGTGAATCTGCCTGTGCGTATGTATGTGTTTCAACACATGAAAAGGTGTCGGCATGACAACGAAGCAACGCCGCCGGTATTTCAGCGGAATGTCATCCTCCGTCGTTCATATCGTTCAGGGACACGGAAACCCCCGTCAAAGTTCCAGCCGGGGAGAGGGATTCTGCATTATTGAATGCGCCGTCAGAGCCCCGTTCCGATCTTCCCTCCGTCGTTCCCCGCATCGATCAGCGGAACGCCGCACCGGGTGCAGTAGTTGGCGAGCGGCTGAAGGATACGGCTGCCGCAACTGCCGCAGCCCCGTATCATCCGGTCACCGCAGCAGGCGCAGTAGCTGTCGTCCCCGTACCCGACGGTTCCGCACGATGGGCAGAACGTCGAGCCGTTCGGTTCGGTCTCGGTAGGCCGGGTCGTCCGGGACATCATGAGGTGCAGCCGGTTAACGCGCCACACAGTGATACGAGCAGACCTGTGCAACGCCTGAGTATGTTGGGGGCCGATCCCGGCCTGCTCCCCGCCGGGTCAGGGATCGTGCGACATTTCGGTGATCAAGATAGCCGTACACGATCACGAACGTCTCCGCCGTCGTCACGAATCAGACCGAAAACGTCACGAATCCGAAAAACCCTCCGCAATGCGCAGACTGATCGACTTCTTCAATCACGGGGCCCTGCCGTTCGTGCGACGCGGGGGGGCGCAGGGGGCGCTCGAACGGTTCTGGAACGGGACCGTCGAGGCGCATGATCTGCGCGCCGCGCTGATTCTGGGGGAGGCGGGGGTGGGGAAGAGCAGGCTTCTCGAGGAACTGACCCCGGGGGTGGCCGCCGCCGGCGGCATGGTTGTCCATGTGAAACTCTACGCCGACACGGCCACGTCGCTCGCCCCGCTTCTGGCGCGCGCGCTCCGTTTCTCCGGCGCCGGGCGCAGCCTTCTGCGGAACGACCCGGAGGAGACGATCGAAGGGGTCACCGCCGCGCTGCGGCGTATCGCGCGGCTGCGCCCCACCCTGCTGGTGATCGAGGATATCCATCTGCTGGAGGAGGGGGCGACCGCCGACTTCGGGGCAATTCTGGAGGGGATAGCCCACGAGCCGATCTCCCTCCTCTGCCTGGCCCGTCCCCGCATGCTGCCGGTGAGGCCGCTGCTGGAGCGGTATCTGGTCGAGGAGATCGAGCTCGACGGGTTCACCCGGGAGGAACTGACGGAGCTCTGGACCGCGCTCTTCGAACGGGCGCCGGACCCCCGCGTCGTCGACATCCTTCACCGGACCACGCTCGGCAACGCCCTCGCTCTGCGGTCCGGACTGCGGGGGATCCTGAAAAGGGGGGCGATCACCCGCGACGACGTGCTCGGGGTCTGGGAGATCAACGTCGATCTGGAGACCCTGGAGACGATGCTCGGCGCCAGCGTCCGGCTGCTGTCGCAGGGGATGGCCGCCCATCTGGAGCAGAGGGAGCGGGATGCCGCCGGGATGCTTGCGTCGCTCGGCGAGGTGTTCGCCCGCGAGACGGCGCTGCAGCTTCTGGGGGAGACGAGATACCTCGAGATCCTTCTGTTCAAGGGGATCATCGCCCAGTCCGCGGCCTCCGGTCCCCCCCTGCACGGGCGCCCCACCGGCGCGGTCCCGCTCGCCTTCACCCACACGCTGGTCCACCGCTTCTTCAGCGGCGACGCCGCGGCGCCGGCCGACAGGCTGCTGGAGATCGTCGGCTCCGGAAGCCCGATCTATTCCCTCCTCCCCTTTCAGATGCTCGGCGAGGGGGGAGTGACCGCCCCGGCGTCGGAGGTCGAACGGGTGATCCATGCCATCATCCTTACGATACGATCGCTCGATCCCACCCCCGACTGGAAGCTCGGCCTTGAGCTGCTGGCCGCCGCCGAGAGACTGTTCGAGCGGTACACGGGGGGCTGGACCCCGGAGCAGGGGAGGGGGATCAGGATCACGCTTCTCGATGCGCGTCTCCTGCTGACGAAACGGGCCTCCTACGAGGAGACCTTCGTCGCCGGGGTGCGGGAGCTGCTGGCGCTCACCGCCGAGCCGCTTCCGGAGAATCTTCTGGAATATCGGATTTATGCCCTTACGTATCGCCACACGATACGTGCGGCTGACGAGCGGGAGAGCTCCATCAAGGGGGAGCTGGATGATCTGGTCGAGCGGCATCCCGGGCTGCGGCATACCGGGGGATATGTCAGAGCCCTGGCAGCCGTCGCCACGTCGAGGGTTCCCGGCGGGACCGACCACGGGCTGGCGTACGTGGAGCCCAGGCTGCGCGATCTTCTATCGAATCCCGATACGCCGGAGACGATCCGGCGCACGGCGCTCCGGACGGTGGCCCCCCTCTTCCTCTGGTCGTTCCATTCCCAGCGCGAGCTCGGGAGCCGGCTTCAACTCCTCGCCCAGATCGAGGCGACCGGGGAGGGGGATCTGATCACGCTGCGGACACGGAAGGCGGCGCTTTTCATGGGGCTCGGCCGGATGCGGGAAGCGCTCCGGATGCTCGACGACGTGATCCCGCAGCTCAGGGATCGCGGGATGCTGGGGAACGTCCTTCTCTGCCGCGTGCTCCGTCTCTATGCCCGCGCGGCGCTCGGGACCCCGCTCCCGGAGATCGAGGCGGCGTTCGACAGACTGCTGGAGCAGACCCCGGAGCCGATGCTCCCCCGTTTCCGGGTAAGCGCCGGGGTGCGCGCCATCAGGATCGGACTCTTCCGGGGGGATCGCGCGTTCGCGGCGCGGATGATCGAGCGGTTCCCGGAGGCGTTCCCCCGGCTCGACAGGGCCGATCATCTCCTTCTTGCCGGGAGTGATGAGGAGGCCCTTGCGCTCCTGCGCGCCGACGCGGTCGATAACGCCGACCGGGAGAACCCGGACGACGACTCGCTTCTGGCCCGCGCGATCCTCGCGATCCGCGACGCCGGCGACTGGAGCGCCGAGCCCCTTCATGCGGCGTGCGTGTCCGACATGCTTCAGCGGGAGATCCTGACGACCACGAGTATCATCGGCCTGAGCCAGATGATCCGTCTGGTGAGGATCGCGGGGTGGCCGCACGCTTCGGAGGGGATCGGAGGGGGAGTGGCGAACGATCTTCACGACGCCCTGACCGCCTCCCTCCGCTGGCTTGCCGAACGGGAGCTCCCCGCCTGCATGCTCCCCCTGCTGGAGCAGCACGGCGCGCTGCTCGATCCGGCCGAGCTGAAGGAATGGCGCGCACGCGTCGCCGCAATGCCGGTCGACGCCTCCCCGGAGGAGAGGCCGCGCAACGAACATCGTCTCAGGATCTACATGGTCGGGACGATAGAGACCGAGAAGCCGGGAGAGGAGCGCGTGAGGATCAGGGGCGCCCGTCTGAAGACGCTGCTGGGGCTGATGACGATCGACAGGATGCTGAAGGAGCCGTTGTCGTACCGCGAGTTCTGCCGGGTGGCCTCCGGCGGGGAGGATGACCCTGAGCGGGCCCGGAAGACGATGAGCATGGGGGTGCTGCGGCTGCGCGAGGCGCTGGGGCACGATGCCCTCCTCACCGCCGGCGATACCCCCAGGCTGAACCCCGATCTCGTCGTCGTCGATCTGCTGGAGGCCGACGCGCTGCTGAAGGAGGCGACGCACGAGATACGCCGGGGGATCCCGGTGCGGGCGCATGCTCCGCTGCTCCGCGCGCTGGAGCTGACGCGGGGAGAAGTCCCTTTTCCGGGGCTCTACGATATGTTCTTCGAGGCGGCGCGCGAGGAGTTCGAGATACGGCTCCGCACGGCCGTCATCGAGGTGACGGAGCGGCTGCTGATGGAAGGGGACCCGGCGAGCGCCGAGGCGCTTCTGGAGCGGGCCTTCGGGATGATGCCGGAGGATGACGAGATCGTCGGCCTCTTCCGTCGCTCGCTGGAGACTCAGGGGAAGAAGCTGGAGGCGGAGCGGGTAAGGATCAAAGCATTGGAGGCGGCGTTATGAACAGAGTGGAGGGAAGTCGCGGCCGGTACCAGCTCAACCGGGTCCGTACGGTCCACCTGGCGGGGATCGCCTGCGGGCCGACCTACGACGACGATTCGGAGGAGATGATGGAGGATGTGAGCGATCGGATCGCCGCCGATCCCGGGGGGCATGCGCGAACGATCATGCCCGATGCGCGGGAGGCTGTCGCGGCCGGCCCGCTCCCGAGCCCGCTCCCGCCGCTGACCTGGGTCGCGCGTCTCTATTCCCCCCGGCCGGTCGGCTCCGGCGATCCGGAGCGGAGATCGGAACTGACGATCTGCTGGTTCGCCGGGTACGAGTCGCACACCGTATCGATCGACGATATGGTGATGAAGGCGCTCGAAGAAATTGACTGGGAGGAACGCGCCGGATAGCTGTTCTCTTCCCGCTGCACCGCGAAATGCTCGTTGGAGGGATCTCGTTGGAGGGATCTCGTTCGAACCTCTTATTCTTCGGCTCCCGAAGGGAGCACCCATTTGTAGCCCGGTGCGATATCCTAATGTTTTCAAGCGCCGAAGGTGCGTACCATTCTTTCTTCCGCGGAAAAGAAGAATGGTACGCACCTTCGGCGCTCAAGATTGATGGGGAATATCGTTGCTACACACGGTTCGCCCCTTCGGGGCCGGAAGAATACACGCCGGTCGATGGCGGCCCGCATGGATGCGAACCGGCCGGTTCCGGGGCCGGATACATATCATGCGGTCGATTCCGGGGACCGGATGAATGCGAACCGGCTGGCCGATCGATCACCGCTTCTCGGGAATCTCGACCCCGGCGGGAAGTCCCAGAGGGGTGCCTCCCTGTTCGGGGTAGTAGAACTTCAGGGCGTACTCGTTCCGGCCGGGCTTTGCGGTAGTATCGATGTACGATGTTTCGGTCAGGGTGGGGGAGAGCTGGAGGAATGTCGCGTCCGCCGGTGATTTCCTGAAGACGACCACACTCCAGCCCGCGCCGGCGGGGAAGTTCCACCCAACGTTCACACGACCGGTTCCTTCCTCGGCCTGGACGCGCGGCGCTACCGGGGCGTTCATCTCCATCGTCCAGAAGGGCTTGACGAAGAGGGGATCGGAGGCAGGGGAGACGTTCCCCGCGGAATCGGTCGCCGTAATCGTATAGCGATATTCCACGCCGTGTTCGGCCGCGCTGTCGATCCACTCCCGGGTCGTGGAGCGGTAACGGGTCTCCGCGATCCCCGCCCCCGGGGAGGTACGACGTATCTCGTAGGAGGCGACGTCGAGGCTGGCGCTCACATATCGTATTCTGACGCTCCGCGCCGCCGTCGAGTAATCGTCCACGATCGGTTTCACGGGGGGGAGCATGTCGGGGAACTGCACGACGACCGGGGTGCTCGGCTCGCTGTAGTTGCCGGCGAAATCGACCGTCCGCACGCGATACTGGAACCGGTCGCGGACGGTCGCCAGGAGGGTGTCGGTGAAGATGCTGTCGGGCATCGCGCCACGGTTGAGCGGCACGAACTCCGGCTCCGATCCTCCGGTCACCATCCGATAGACCCTGTAGCCCGCCACATCTCCCTCGGGGCGATGATTCCATCGCACCGTGATAACTCCGTTCGTGTCGGCGGTCGCCGTCAGGCCGCCTGGGGCGGGGGGCGCCAGGGAGTCCTCGATGATCGCCATCGCGCGCACCGACATGGCGCCGACGTTGCCGGTCGAGTCGGAGGAGACGAGCCTGTAGAAGTAGGTGCCGGTGGCGGAGATCGTATCGTCGTACGATGTCGTCCTTCTGCCGAGGAGTTCGGCGTGGACCGGCCTGTATCCCTCCTCGGGATCGTTGCTCCGGAGGAGTCCGAACCCGGCCAGGTCGGGCTCGTTCTCCGGAAGCCGCCAGGTGATCCGTGCTCCCTTCGTCGTCTTCTCCCACTTCACGTCGTACGGCGGTTGCGGCGGCGTCAGATCGCGCGCCTGCGCCTCGGCGATCGCCGACGGTTCCGACTCCCTGCCGAACGCGTCGGTGCCGATGATCCTGTACTCGTAGACCCCTCCGTTTGCCACGGAGTCGCGGTAGAGCTGCTGGTTGGGATAGTTGTCGGCGAAGATCAGCGGGCTTCTGTTCAGCCGGCTCCATCTCTCTCCTCCGCGCTCCCGCCGTTCCACCTGGTAGCCTGAATGCACCGGCGTCCGGGTCCACCACAGATCGATATATCGATCTCCGGTCCCCGCCTTCAATCCCGACACGGGGGGGAGCGACGGCTCCTCCTCGGCACGGACGAAGACCTCGGCTCGCAGGGTATCCTTCATGACGGGGTCGGGAAGAAGGATCTGATATCGATAGATCTCCCCGGGTGTTGCTCCGGAATCCTCGAACGCGAGCGCAAGCCCGCGCGCGATCCCGAAATCGAACTCCGCCATCAGGAGGAGCGAGGTGAGCTTGTTCTGCTCCAGGTCGGCTTCCGCCCATTCGCTGAGCCCCTGCCGTTCCTTCTCGTCGTCGCGGAGAAGGGTGACGACCTGCGCGGCGGAGCGGGATTCGCTCATGTTCCTCCGCCACTCCTCCTCGCTCCAGACCCTGAGGGGACGGCCGCCGACCATCGACCCCGCGGAATCGGTCGACCCCTGTCTCCAGAGTTCGATCCCGTTCCTCCGGATCAGCCCCCAGGTCACGGGGCTTCCGGTGGCCCAGCGGAGCCGTATCGTGCCGCGATCATAGATTCCCTGCATCGCGATCTTCTTCCCTCCTTCCTGCGCCGTCGCCGTATGTATCGTCATGAGCGAGACGATCAGGAGGGTGATCGCCGCTGCGCGGTTCATGGTTCTCTTCATCACGGCACCTGTAGACGAATAGTGGAACTCGGAATCGTCCCGACGCTTCCGCACGATATTTCTCCGAAGTCGATGCCGGTCGTCCGGCCCGTCGACGATATCTGTTCAAGACGGAGGGCATCCTGCCGGCCCACGTAGCCGCCGGCGAACCCCGATTCCCACATCGTCTGTGTCCTCCAGTTCCTGGTCTTGGCGATCATCATCAGATCGAACCGTCCTGACGGCGTCTGGACCAGGCGGCGCTCCCCGACTCTCCGCAGCGCTTCCACCGTGGTCGGAGAGAGAAGCGAGGCAAGCGGAATCGGGAACCCGAGCGGCCCTTCGGGAACCCAGGCATACGGCGCGTTGCGATATCTCCATGTGAGCGCCGTAAGATCCTGCGACGCGTTGAGGGGGTTGATGACGACCTCCTCGACGTAGCCCCCGCTCGATCCGCCGATCGTCCCGGCGAACCCGATCCCCGCGCCGATTCCTCCCGTCCCCGATCCTCCTATCCCGCTTCCGATCAGCCCCAGGGTCATGCCGGCCAGTGTGAAGCCGGTCGTCGGCGTCCGTTCCTCGAACCGCAGTTCGTCGGGGCGGAGCTGATAGTAGGTGTGGTTGGAGGGGCTGAAGCTCCATTCCGGTTTCACATCCACGTAGGTCATGAGCGGGTACCGGAGCCGCGAGTCGCTCGTGAGAACGTGCGAGCGAAGTTTCGCGGCGTCGGTCGCTCCGACCAGCGAAACCAGTTTGCCGTAGTCACGCGCAAGCTTGTCGTTTTCCGACAGGCTGCTCTTCCAGCTCTCCACCGATCCGTTCGTCCGCAGTTCGTTCTTGTCCACGGTGATCGGATTGCGGAGGAGCGCCATACCGGAGAGGTCGTCGTCGATCGGTTCCGGCGACGTGACCCGGAAGCCGATGAAGCTCCCCAGGCGGACGGTGTACGAGGCTGTCGCCGCGTTGAATTTCTCCTGCGGTGTGCCGTAGCGTCCCACGCCGAAGAACCAGTCGTACATCACCGAGTCGGTGTATCGGCCGTTGCGGAGCACTCTCGCCTCGGCGCTCCCCTCGCGGCGTTCGGTCCGGAAGTATTCCGATTCTCTCGTGGTGGAGGCCACGTCGGTTCCGGAGAGTTCGAGCTGTTTGATCCGCGCAAGGTTGCTGGCGCTCATCCGCTTGTAGTTGCTGAGATTGATCCTGGTCAGCCCCGCGCGTGGGTCCGAGAACTTCGTCTTCCCGTAGTCGCGGTCGGTCCGCTTGATGATCCTGAGATGATATTTCGTGCCGGTCGTCACCGGCGGATCGTCGATCACGATTGTTCCGCCGCAGCCGGTGCGGAACGGCTCGTAGCGCGCCGGGGCTTCCTGCTTCACCCTGTTCTGATCGGTGTACTCGGCGATCAGAGTCTGGCTGGGAGGCATATTGGTGAAGAGGTAGTCCATGTTCCGTTTCACCTGGACGTAGTGCTTCCCTTCGTGTCCCTCCACGTAGCTGTATCGCTGTCGGATAAGAGGGTATGTGTAGGCCACGATATTTCCGTCGTAGATATCCCTCGGTCTCTCTCCGGTGGTGAAGCTCCATGTCTTCACCTGGCGTTTAGTTTCGATCCATCGTGATCCGTTGTACTCCTCGGCGATTGCGATCGCTGTGATCGTGTAGCGGGTCTGCGGGAGGAGGACATCCTCGGTCGACCACTCCGCGCTCAGGCTGTCGCCGGCGATCCGGAGCGAGCCGTTCACGCGGGAGCCGTCGGCGGCGACCACTTCCAGCGGCTGATGGAGCCGGAACCGGGCACGCACCCGTTCGCCGCGTCGTCTCATCTCCAGTTCTCCCTTCTCGCGGAGCGCGAAGCCGAGCCCGATCGTCGTGAAGACCGAGACATTGTTCGCGTTCTCCGCCGGGGCCACCGAGACGATCGGCTCCGGCATCCTGAACTGGCCGTCGATCGCGGCGGTCAGGCACTCGCGAGGGACCTCGTCCCCGACGTGCATGTGGTAATGGAAGGAGCCGGAGATCAGACCGTTCAGGATGGAGAACGATCCCCGCGCATCACCGTCGACGAAGGTCGGGCCGGGGCCGCCGATCAGGAGATCGACACCGATCTCGGCACGGAATATCTCGAAGCGACCCGATACGAACCAGAGATCGACGTCGATGCCGACCGCGAGGCCCAGCCCCAGCCTGAAGTTCGCCAGAGCGTACCATCCGTTGGCCCCCTGCAGACAGTAGGAGCCTATCTCGTCGACGTTGATGATCGCGATCTCGGCGCGCAGGTTCCCCCAGAGTTCGCCGTAGAAGATCAGGAACTGTCCCCCCGCCCTCAGGCTGACGTCGATGCCGGTGGCGAAGCCGCCGCCGGTGAGCCTGATGCCGCCGATATCGACCGCGATATGATCCCCCGCCATGATGTACAACTGCGCCATGACGTTGGCGATATCGGGGAAGAAGGTCGCGCTGATCGTCCGTCGTTCAGGCGAGTCGAACCCGCCGCGACCGACGTAGATATGCCAGTTGCCCGGCTCGAACAATATCTCGATGCTTCCCGGCGGGGCGCTCACCACGATCAGTGGGCGAAGCGATATGTTCGCCGCCAGGGTCGCCAGGAAACGATTGTTGTCGAAGTCGAATCCGATATGAAGCTGCGCCCATGAGTCGTCGGCCCCGTTGCATTCCCGTTCCAGATCGCACATGAACCATCCCCGGCCGTCGAGCGCAATCTCGCTCAGGCGTTCGTTGCGGAACCTGGCGGTGAGGACGATCTTGGCATGGAACGAACTCGGCTTTCCGTTGACGCCGATATGGACGCCGGCCATGATGCCGAAGGTGTTCTCCGCCGTGGGAGTATATCGCACATCGACAACCGCGCCCGCCTCGTTCCGGATCTCCGTCGCCTCCATGTGCTGATAGGCGCCGCCGATGAACCCGAAGATGCCGACCGGCCCTATCGACATCGGCGTGGTCTCCATCGTGATGCCGAACTCTCCCCGGATGAACCAGTAGCGGAAATCCTCCCGCGAGCCGAGCTTCAGGTCGGCTCGCGCCTGGAACATCTTCGCCATCGAGACCTCAAGGCTGCCGGAGAAGCCGTTCCCCCAGACCGGATCGTTCTCGTAGAACTCCACCTGCCCGGCGATGGTGAGCGCATCGGATCGGAAATCGATACTCAGACTGGTAAGCCGCAGGGTCGGCGCCTGCCACTGCAGGCCGCCGTCGCGCATTGCGAGCGCCCCATCCAGCGCCAGACCGACGCTGCCGCCGAACGTCGGGCCGTCCCCTTCTCCGGTCAGGGCGACCGTCAGCACCGCCTCCAGCCCCATCTGCGCCCCCTCGCCGTGGAACGATATACCGAGACTGCGGAGCCCGATCGGGAACCCGCCGACCCGTTTCTGCTCGCCGCTCCCGCCGGATCCTCCCGAGCCCCCCGAACCTCCGGAGCCTCCCGACCCTTCGCTCCGTTCACCCGAGCTTCCCGATCTGCTCGCCGCCGTGTCCATCGGGATCGGCACGCCGAAGAGGGTGAATCTGGGGGGCTGCAGGCCGCGGCCGTCGGTGGCGAACCTGAAATGCTCGAAGTCGATCCCGCCGATGGCGATCGCATCCCCGCCGTCGGGATTTCTCTTGGCGAACTTGATCCCTCCCGATATATCGAACGCGAACCCGAAGTTGCTGCCGCTGTCCCGCACCGGCCTGTCGGTGTAGGTGACGTTCATCTGCGAGCCGCGCCTGATGCTGAAGGCGATGAATTCGGTGATTCTGACGTTGACGTCCTCACGGGCGTTCAGGCTGATGAGGAACGCGTTGATCGAGCGGCGGTCGGCCGTCTCCGGGATCTGCTGGTAGGCGATATCGAGGCCGATCCGCCCCTCGATCGCCCCCGGGAAGGTCATGCTGCTCATGATCCTGGCGCGGGTGAAGTTCCCGCGGTCGATCGTGAAATCTATCGTGTCCAGCCGTATCGTCATCGCGTCCCCGAGCCGCGCCTCGGCCATCGGGGCGGCGAAGGCGGTGAAGCTGAGGGGGCTGGAGCTGAACGCGTTCCGTATGCCGATCGGCATGTTGATCTCCGGAATCACGACCGTCGCCTCCTTGATGAAGAGACCGGTCCAGTTCGCCTCGCGCGTGAAGGCGCCCCCGCGTGTGGGGATGGCGGAGCTTCCCATGCCGGGGATGGTGTAGGTCCCTCCCGCGTCGGCCCTGGGGGACCAGCTCGTGGAGAGATCGAGGGTGATATCACGCGCCGCGATCTTGAAATCACTGTTCGCGATACGACTCTGCGGAAGGTCGGCTACCAGGTAGAAGCCTCCCCCCAGCGGGTCGCGCGGGCGGTCGCCGTCGTCCGGCAGGGCGCGGCCTTCACGCATGATGTCGAAGACGCCGCTCAGCGTCACCCGGCTTCCGTCGCTTCCTTCCGGAATATCCTGCATCTGATGGGTGCTCGTATCCTCCCGCTGCGGGACAAGGATGTTTCTCGGGATGCGGACGCCGATCTCGATATGGAGCTGTTCGAACCCGCGCTCGCTCCAGATGATTCCCGTGCCGTCCCCCGGCTGCATCACGTAATCGACCGGCATCTCCCGTTCCTGGCTTCTTTTGATGAGGAACTCCCAGTCGGTCATGGCGGGGGAGCCGAAACGGTTGTCCTCGAGGTAGCGGATCGCCGCGCGCCAGCGCGAGCCTTCGGCGGCGCAGAAGGGGATATCCTGTCCCAGCAGCCCCACCCATTGCGTCGACTCGCCGCCGCTCGTCTCCACCGGCATCCTGACGCCGACCACGATGTTGAAGTAGGCGCGCGTCGGTTCGAAGACCATCTTGGTGAACGCCGCCTTGAACGCCCAGCCGGTCGGGGAGCTGGAGGAGACGGGGCCCAGATCGATATTGAATCCGAGCGGAACCTTCTTCTCTCCCGTCACCGCCTCCAGCAGCGTTCCGCCGCCGTGCCACAGTTCGTTGATCCGCCTGATCTGATCGGAGTTGAGGTTCGCCTGCCCCATCAGACCTTGTATCGTGGCGGGAACATCGTCGCGCGTGCGGGCGCTGGCTCGCCCGCCGGTGACCTGGTTCTCGTTGTTGACCTCAAGGTCGGTGAACTCCACGGCCCATGTGCCGGTCGGCGTCCTGACCGTTCCCCGCCCGGTAATCCGTCCCTCGCCCCCGAAGGTGCAGGAGGCGCGGTCCAGCGTCAGCGTGTAGCCGCCGATCCGCAGCTCATTGGAGATCGCATCGGGACCCGATGGATGTGTGAAGTTGGTGATCGGCGGGTTGCACGCCGGCACCTCGGCCGTCGGCGAAAGGGTCGTGAAGAAGCTGACGCGGCTGGTCGCCCCGGTCTCCGTGCAGGCGGTGCGGTCCTCGCGGATGCCGGCGGAGTTGTACTCCACCTGGATCGTCCAGAGATAGTGCGTCGAACGGGTCAGGGTCAATCTCTCGCCGCGATCGTTTCTGGGGTCGATGTCGAAGATCGAGAGCTCCGGCGAGGGAGCGGAGCGCGCCCGCATGTCGGCGCCGGTGAAGCGGCCGACGAAATCGGGCTCGCGCCTGGTCGTCTCCGCGTCCCCTTCGGTGCCCCGCCTGATCCAGACACGGACCGTTCCCCTGGTGACCCCGCCGGCGTTGACCCGCGGACGGAACCCTATCGAGAAACGAGGGGCCCCTTCGTAGGGGATCGACGCCGAATTGTTCGCCGGGTAGATCGCCTCGACGCAGGCGCAACTGTTCAGACATGTTCCGGCGCCGGCGACGGTGAAGTCGGCGGGCTCGGAGGTCGCCACGGTGCGCTCTCCCGATTTCGTCTCCACGATCCAGCGGTAGCTCCCATCCCCCAGGCGCGGCATGGCGAACGAACCGTTGAAGGAGATCCCGGTGAAGGCGAGCTCCTGCGTCGTCTCGAACTCGACGGCGGTTCCGCTCCGAAGCCTGATCACCGGGCGCATCGTGAAGGGATGCGGCGTCCCGGGGGCGAACCCGGCTGCTCCGATCCTCGGCCGGTCGACGCGATATGTCATGGTGGGAGAAGGAGTTCCGTGCGGGTTCACCTCGCGGCCGTCGTGGGGCTCCATCATGTGAGCGATCGGCGCGGCGGTGAAGGTGGCGCTGTTGTGATGTTCGACGGCGCCGCCGGCGGTCGAGCGGACCTCCAGCGTCCAGCGGTAGACGTTGCCGGGAGTCGTCGTGAACGCTTCACTGAAGATTGGAACACGAGATCCGTCCCCGCCGGGACCGAACCTGTTCAGAAAGAGAACGGGGCCGGAGGAGGAGAGTGTCGCCTCCCGCGCGAAGACGACCGGCGTTCCTCTCGGCGAGCCGCCGACCCGGTCGAGTTCCTCGACTCGTATCGTGATATGCTTCGGTCCGCTCCGGTCGATGATGAGGTCGGCCACGAACGGCGGGTTCGCGTCGGGGATGCGGTCGGCCTGGCCGGGATACTGGAGCATGACGGTGTAGTCGCTGCTTCCCCCTTCCTCGCCGTCCCGTCCGCCGACGGTAAAGGTCCATATCTCGCTGAGCCCGCGACGGGCGAAGAGGGAGGGATCGCCCGCCACCGGGTCGTACGCCTGCACCTGCCACGCGTAGGTCCTGCCGTTCTCCAGATGGAACGGATCGGTTCCCATCGCAATCTCGTATCTCGATCCATCCATCCACTGTGAGATCGCTCCCCGCTCCATGAACGCGGAGTCGGCGGTTACGCCGGAGGGAACTTCCTTGATCTTCAGCGTGTAGCGCGCCAGGCTTCCGCTGCGCAGCCGGACATCCGACCACTCCAGGCGCTCGGGGAGCGAGACCCGTGTCCCCGGCTCCGGCGATTCAAGGATCGGCGGCTGGATCAGTGCGGTCTCCGGCGGGTCGCCGTAGGTGAACGTCCGGATCTCGCTGTAGCCTTCGTTGCCGAAGCGCATCGGAGGGAGCAGCCCCGTGGTCGTTGCGCGAACGCGCCATGCGTAGCGCCGCCCCCGCACCAGCTGCGTGCGCGGCATGGTGATCGCGAAGGATCGTGATATGATATCCCGTTCGATGAAGCCGCGCGCGGGGTCGAGCGTGGCGAAGATATCCGGAGTCGTACGACCGCTCTCCGGCACCTGCATCACCTCCAGCGTGTAGCGGACGTTCGGCGTCACCAGCGCGTTCACGTCGTGATCCCACTGGAACGTCGGCAGGCTCGGCGTCGATGCGGCTTCCTGCTCGGGCTCGAGCAGCTCCGGCGGCGGCGGGTAATCTATCGTGAAGGGACTGCTGCATCTGTAATCCCCTCTGATCGCATCGGTGACGAAATCGCGGAGCTGGACGCAGAGCCTGAAGTCGTGTCCCTCGGGGAAGCGTCCTCCCGCGCGATAGTCGGCGTAGCCCGCGCCGGTGGTGAAGATATCGGAACGGACGGCCGGGTCGATCCCCGGCGCCAGGAACGGGATGTCGCGGGTGTGGAGCGTATGCTCGGGCGTGGCCGGGATGTCGATCGGCGTGAGCCGTCGTCCGGCCTGCGGGTTCGTCTCCAGCACCGTCGTGCTCCCCTCGGTGATCCGCGCGTCCATGTAGACGCGGTAGGGACGGCTCCATCGGTTCGTGATATGAACGAGAACGGCATCGGGATTCCGGGCCCAGTCGGAGAAGAAGGGGGAACGCTCGGCCACTTCCACCTCCACTACCAGATCCTGACTCTCGGGAAGGATCTCGAAGGGATGTGTCGTGACCCCGGACATCTGGCTCTGCCGGATCATCGTGGTACGATCCACGCTCCAGGCCGTCAGCTCCAGGCCGTACATCCCGGCCGGCAGCCGGCCCGACTCGCTGAACCCCGGCTGGAAGACAAGATCGCGCTGCGCGGGGTTCGAGTGGAGGAAGTTCAACTCGTTCCCACGGGCGGTATAGAAGAGGCTCGCGGCGATCGTCCTGATGTTGAGCGAGAAGGTGCCGGGCCTCGGCTGCGACTGCGCCACGATCTGCCCGCTCGAGTTCCTGATCACCGCGTGCAGCACAACGTCGAGGTCGGTGTTCTCACCCGGCAGGAAGTTGAACCCGAGCGTCACCTCCACCGATCTCTCCCTGATCCAGTCCTCGATATAGGGACTGATCGCTGTTCCTCCCCGGGACGGAAGTATCTCAATCTGATCGAACTGGATACGGTCGGTCTGCGCGTGCGCTCCGGCCGCCAGCAGCATGAGGATCGGAACCAGGATGAAGCCCAGGGAGATGCGGGAGAATCGTCTGCAACCGTATCGTGTTCTGTTCATGATGACAATCCCTAGAAGGTCCGTGTATATCCGAGTGAGGAATTGAACTCCGTCGTCAGTTCGTTGGAACGGGAGTTGAAGCTGGCCTGCGAACTGAGCGTGAACGCATCGTGCTCGCTCACTCTGTAGCTGGCGCCGATCATCGGAAAGAGCTGTGTGGCCGACGCCGATTCGGTCACGGCGGAGGTGAGGGAAGCGTTGAGCGAGAGGTAGAGGGTCTTCTCCAGAAAGTCCTTCGTCACCCCCGCCGTCAGACTGTAGCTCGTGTTCCCGTAGGTCGATGTCTCCGCCCGCGACCAGCTTGTGGAGGCGTTGACCCCGTAGTCGCCGAGCGTGGTGCTGTAGCTGAGAACGGCGCTCGACGAGTTGTTGTTGGTCAGCGTCCCGGTCAGCAGGTTCCGATCGTCGTAGATCTGGCGCATCAGCGCCAGGGAGAGGGTGTGGCGTTCCTCCTCGCTTCCGAATGTATATCGCGGTGTGAAACTGATGGTCTGCGAGACGTTTTCGATCCGCGTCGTGTCGGTCACCCGGACGCGGCCGTCGGAGGAGCTCGAGGCGTAGTTGGCGTAGCGGAGGTCGACGCCGAAATCGGCCGAAGGCTGCCACGACGCCCCCGCCGAGGTGATCAGCCGGTTGGTGGTCGTGAGCCGGGTGTTGAGAAGATTGTTCCGTCGGATGCCGATCGATCCGCTCAGCCGGAGCTCCTTCATCGGGATGACCGTCGGAGCTATCGTGATATCCTCGCGGTCGCCGGAGATATATCCCACCCCCATCGACTGGAAATCGGGCTCCACCCGTTCGTACTTCAGCGAGATCCTGAACGGCCTCCCCGCATAGCCGACTCCCGCGCGCATCGCCAGGTTGGCCCTGGTGGAGGAGTTTACATGCATCAGACTCCGGGCAAACTCCGGCACGTCGGTGAGTTCGATCTCGGGCGCCGCCAGATCGCGTGTGTAGACGCTGCCGGTGATCTCCCCCTCCACCGTCACCGCCCCCTCGAAGAGACCGAACCGCGTCGCGAGCCCGATCGCCGTGTTCTCCGCCGGGTGGACGATGGAGCCGACCCGCTCCGGGGGGAGCGATGTGCTGTCATCCCTGCCGTGGAAATAGTTGAGATCCACATAGCTCGCATCGCTTCCGAAGCCGATCTTGAACCCGTAACCGTTCCGCCTGTAGATCCGCGGGGCGCCGGTGGCGCTATCCTCCTCGGCCGCCGTCTTGAGTCTGCCGTACATCGCCGAGAGGCGGAGCCAGGGGAGGCGCAGATCTCCTCCGACCCCGAGCCATCGTTCGGAGGAGAGGGTGTAGTTCGAGTACGAGACGCTCCGGTATCCCAGATGGGCCGTGATCGACTTGTAGGTGGGGCTGACCCCGAACTCGTTGAACGGCTGCCGGAACTGCGACTCGCTCGTCGTCAGATAGATGTTGAACGGCATCTGCACGCCGTAGATCGCCACGGTGGGGGAGAAGGAGAGATAGCCGGTGAGATCGGGACGGTTCCCGAGCGGACCGGCCGGGGCGTGGAAGTGCTGCCCCTGGATGCTCAGCGACCCGCTGATCGTGAACGGCTCCACCTTGGAAAGATCGGAGAGATCCTGCGCCTCCGCCCCTCCCGCGGCGAGCGCCAGCAGGCAGAGAAGGGAGGCACAGTATGGTGACAGGCGACCCACCGGGGAGAATGTTAGCGAATGTAACGGCCCCATGCAACCCTGAGGTTGGGGATGGGGGGCGTTGGAAGCCTGGAATCTGTTCATGATCGGCATATCTCCGCGTTCGTCATCACGGATACCAAGGTAGCGGCAAGCGGTCACAAACGGCGGGCCGTGCGGTTACAGAGTCGGGGCGGTCGATTTTTTTATGAGCGGTCGGGGATAAGGGGAGAATCGGGTGCGTACGTTATATCGGGACTTCTTTTATTTTCCCTCCACTCTTCACGGTATCCAAACAGTTCAGGTCTCCATGAATCGTTCAGTACTTCTTCCGCTGATATTCCTTCTCGCTTCGGCGCAGGCCGTCCTGACACAACCTGCGGATATCGACGATGAGCCTCGTCCCGGCTTCGGCGGGTTCGTCGATCTCAACATCAACTTCCACAGCGCGGAGTTCGCGAAGCTTCCCGGCATCCCGAGCTGCTGTCCCAGGTATGAAAGCGGGTCGGGTGTGGGACCGACGCTCGGCGTCTTCTACGAGTACCCCTTCTCGCGCAACCTGCTGCTCGACCTGCGCGTGGGATATTTCTCCAGCGGGGCTGTTCTCAGCACGGTCGAGGAGACGACGGTGATCCTGGGGAACGAACCGGGGACGGCAAAGTTCGAGCATTCCGTCGACGCCGACCTCTCCTCGGTGGCGATCGAGCCCCTCTTCGGCTACAGACTGGGATCGTCCCTCACGCTCCAGCTCGGCGGGCATGTCGGGTATGTGCTGACGAAAAACTTCTCGCAGAAGGAGACGATGCTGGAGCCGGAGGATATCGGGACGTTCGAGAACGGACGGCGGATCAGGAACGACACGGGGGGAGTGATCCCCGACGCATCGAGCATCGAGGCGGCGATCGTGGCGGGGGGAAAACTCACCTTCCCCCTGAACGGTAAACGGACTCTCTTCCTGGAGCCGGAGCTTCTCTTCTCGCTCGGGCTGACCGATGTTGCGGAGAGCATCGCATGGAAGCGGAACGCGCTCAGGATCGGCGTCGGGGTCAGGTTCTCGCCCGAGCGCGACAGAACGCCGGTCATCGCCGATGTGCCCGTCACCCCGGCTCCGCCGAAGGAGCCCGTGGTTCCGGTCGTCCCCCCGTCGAGCGCGATATCGGCGACGGTCGAGGCGGTGGGAGTGGAGGATGACGGAACGGAAGTGCCGAGGGTGACCCTGCGCGCCGAGGAGTTCGTCTCCACATCGCTTCGTCCCCTTCTCAATTACATCTTCTTCGAGGATGGATCGTCCGATCTTCCCTCCCGCTACACCCGTCTTGCCTCCACGCAGACGTCGGGCTTCAGGGTGGATAATCTCTACAACGTCGAGACGCTGCCGACCTACTATCATATCCTGAACATCGTCGGCAGAAGGATGATGGAACATCCCACGGCGAAGATCACCCTTACCGGCTGCAACTCCGATGTCGGCAGGGAGAAGGGGGATCTCGATCTCTCGAACTCCCGCGCCGAGGCGGTGAGGGAGTATCTGACCGGTGTCTGGAGCATCCCTCCCGACCGCATACGAATCGCATCGCGAGGTTTGCCCGCGAAGCCCTCCAACGCGAACGAGCAGGACGGCATCGCCGAGAACCGTCGTGTCGAGATCGAATCCGATACATGGCAGATTCTTGAGCCGGTCGTCACCTCCGATACGTTGCGCACCGTCTCGCCGCCGGTCATCCGGTTCCGTCCCGTGGTGACCGCCGCGTCGGAGGTGAGCGGATGGCGGCTGGAGGCGAAGCAGCCGAGCGGTCTCTCGAAGGAGTTCACGGGAGGGAAGAGCGTCCCCGAGCTGATCGACTGGGATATCAACGCCGAGGGGAACAGACTCTCCACTGCCGCCGGCTCCAACCGGATCGACTACACGCTGAACGCCGCCGCGGTCTCCGGCGAGGAGACGACCACGCAGACGCAGCGTATTCCGATAGAGTTGATCACGATCCAGAAGAAGCGGACCGAGAGGATCGCGGACAAGGAGATCGACCGCTACAGCCTGATCCTGTTCGATTTCGACAGGGCCGATCTGAACTCCGCGAACAGGCGGATCGGCGATTTCATCAAGGGGCGGATGAGCCCGCAGGCGACGGCGACGATCACCGGCTACACCGACCGCATCGGCGACAGCGAGTACAACCGCGGCCTCTCCGACGAGCGCGCCAAGAGCACTGCCCGCGCGCTCGGCCTCTCCGCCGCCGACGCCCGGGGTGTCGGCGAGTCGACGCTGCTCTACGACAACAGCCTGCCGGAAGGACGCTTCTACTGCCGCACGGTGTCGGTGGTGGTGGAGACGCCGGTGAGCAACAGGTAAGTAGCGCGTCGGTGGAGATTGATATCTCTTAATGTGATGTTTGAATGATGAACCCCGCCGGGATATGCGATCCCCGGCGGGGTTTTTCGTGAACGCCCTTCTCCCTTGATCCGATATATCGTGGAGGCCGCGAGCCGATGTTGTCAGGATCGATCCGCTCGATTGTCACATACGGGGACGATGAGGTGACGGGATCGATCCGGGTCGGTCGGATGTTGATATGACGGAGGGGGTCGCCGATCGATCGCCTCCACGCGTCGTAAACCTGCCGACCGGTTCGGCGTCTCTGACGAACGTGTGCGGGACGAAGCGCGGTTATGTATTTTCAGGCGGACAACACACACAGAAACGGGAAGGAACATGAACAGCATAATCAGACGGGGACTCTGTATCGCGCTCTTCGCGGTCGTCACGACCTGCGGCGCGCGGGCTCAGTTCGGGGTGGGGATCGGCGTGGCGGCGGCGGGGGACAACCTTCAGCAGGCCGGGGGGGAGCTGGCGGATCTTTTCAGCAGCGACAGTATTACGTATGACGATGTATCGGGCACCATCGGGTTCTACGTGACCGGAAAGGCGCGCTTCGAGCTCGGTGAGGTGCTCAGGTTCAGCGGGGATCTCTCCTACGTCTACTTCCAGGCGAAGGAGCTGACCCTCACCGACTTCAATGTGAACACCCAGGACAGCACGGTCGCCGCAACCTTCGAGGTCGGCACGTCGCTGATACCGATCGGAGCCGGTGTCGAGGCGGTGCTTCCGCTCGGGCCCCTGAAGCCGTATCTCGGTCTGCAGGGGACCTACACCTTCGTCAGCCGCACCTACGCCTTCGTGCGCGGCGCGCAGGAGCTGGATGACGCGGACTTCCGCAACAAGTCGGCCGGCGACGGCGAGCTGGGAGTCGCGATCAGCGCCGGTGTCGATATCGGACTGGGACCGCTCAAGCTCGATGTCGGCGCCAAGTACAATCTCTCCAATCTCCTGAGCACGGACGAGAACGAGAAGTCGATGCGATATCTGCAGGTGGGGGTTGCCGCGTTGTTCTAGGCGCCCTCTGGATGCCCGATGGGATGTCGGATATGGAAGGGGCCGGAGAGATCCGGCCCTTTGTCATATATAACGTTGTCCGATGCAACCGTGTGCGGTTCCGACTCGCCGGAACCATCCCACGCCCCGGCGGAGGACGCCGGAAACTCACCACACATACGCCAGTCCCCAGTGAAACCACGGGGTGAACCCCTTGGAGGCGGAGGCGAACACTCCCGGAACCACCATCGAATAATATTCCGATCCGATGAACCCGTAGTCGACGCCGATCTCGCTGAAGCTCATCACGTTCCTGAAGATCCTGATGTAGGCGCCGTACGCCACGCCGATCGCCATGCGCGAGAAGCTTCCGGTGTCGGCGTCCAGATCGTCGTCGGGCTCGCCGATGTTGAAATGGTTGAGGGAAAGTCCCGCCGCGAGATATGTCATCCTCTCGCGCTTCGTCGAGAGGAAGAATCGCAGGTCGCCGCTGAAGGTCTGTGCCGTGTTGTTGAAATTGAACAGACCGTTCGAGAACCCGATCTGACCGCCGACGACGAGCGTGGGGGTCACGAAGGTGTGGTAGCCGGCGTTGAAGGTCGTGATCGATCTGATGAGATCTATCGAGATCATATGCTCCCTGCGCGAGATCGGACCGGAGCCCGTACCGGTGGCCGAGCTTGAGCTTGAACTGGAGACCTCCGACGAGCCGGAGAAGGAGGATGACTGGTCGGTTCCTTCCGGCGCGATGACGGGGTTCGTCATGATCTGGCTGGTGTCGCGCTGGGCAAGGGTCGTCACCGGGGCAAGAACAAAGAGAATGAGGAGAACGATGCGAAGCATAGTGCGATAGATAATGATTGGGATCGATTCGGGAATCGAAGGATCGGACTTCTCTGGAAACGATAGAGTCCCGTATTCCTCCCGACAACGGGGCCGGAGAGAAGCAGGGAGAAGGGACCGCCTGCGGCGGCGGATGTGAAAATATGAAATAGCCCGGTGACGGCGGCGGCTCCGATCCGCGAATCGTCGATCCCCGGAGAGCGGGGGCGAATTCCTCCCCGCCGTCGGCGGGCGCATGGAACCGGATGCGTAATTTCCGCGCGAACACTCATCAAACATCAAGCATGAAGATCATCGATCTCACCTGGCGGCTTCCGGGGCCGCTTGCCGCATACTTCCTTGCCCATCAGGGGATGACGGTCATCAAGTACGAGGACCGCCGCCGCCGCGATCCCTTCCTTCAATGGAGCTGGGACCTCGCCTTCACCGAGGTCTACAACGTCTTCCAGGAGGCGAAGGATCTCCGCCTGATCGACTTCGACAACCCCGACGACGTGGCGGCGATGCACCGTGAGATCGCCTCGGCCGACGCCGTGGTCATGGGCTTCCCTCCCAGGGTCGAGGAGAAGCTGGGGCTGACGGAGGAGGATATCGCCCGGTCGTTCACCGGGGTCTGCTTCACGCGGCTCGGGTTCCGTCCCGGCGACGACCATTCGGCGCACGATCTGAACACGCTGGCGCAGAGCAACCTGCTCAAGATGCATATCCTCGATCGCCGCGACGACATCGTCGCCCCCCCCTTCCTGCCGGTCACCGGGATGTTCTATTCATATCACATCGCGATGACGGTCCTTGCCACGGCTCTCCGGCAGAAGGAGCAGCAGGAGCCGATCCAGAACAGGTGCTACCTGCAGGATGCGGTCGACCAGGCGCAGCGTGCCTACTACCCCGCGAGCGTGCAGGAGCGGACCCCCGCCACCTTCCTGCACAACGGGCGGTTCCCCTGCTACAACCTCTACCGTACGCTCGACGGCGGTTACCTTGCCGTCGCCGCGGTCGAGCCGAAGTTCTGGTCCCGCTTCCGCGAGCTCACCGGCCTCCACGATCTCGGCGACGACGACGGCCTGAGCCACGGCGAGCGCGCCGCTCAGGTCAAGGAGACGATCTCCGCCGCGATCCGCAGCAGAACCGCCGACGAATGGCGCGCGATCTTCGCCGGACACGATTCCTGCGTCGATCTTGTGGGGCCGTGGGGGGAGTAGGGGCACCACCGGCACTCTGGAACTGTTCCTCTACCTGATACCGGATTGAATACGAACAGGGATCTTATGGAATTCCACGATAAACTCGCCCTCATCCGCCTGCTCCTCCAGGGGCGTGAACGCGATGCGTCGCAGGCAGGTTTCTGCGACAGGGAGCGGAGCGAGATACGAACCTCGCTCCTGCTCCACGGCTATCTGGAGGAAGCGTCTTCGGCCGGCCCCGATGATGATTATCTGCGCGAGGAACGCGGATCGCGATATACCATGACCGACGAGGGAAGAAGATTCCTCAACCGGCTGGAGCGGAGAACCGCGGTCTGATCTTGCGGCATTGAACGGAGAGCCCCGGCGGCTCCCCCGCCCTCGCGCGCCACCCCCCCGAAGCGCAACACACCGACATTTCCCGCCTCCCTCATCCTTCGTATCTTCCGAACCTTCTGAAAAGTATTCACTCAACTGGAACAGGTGATCATCATGGAGATGAACGGCACGCCGACGAACGGCCATGCAGGCAATGGCGCCGGCGATCAGCTTTCGCTCGATTTCGGCCCCGCGAGGGAGAAGTGGGAAGGTGAGGCCGCCCGTGCGAAGACCACGGGCTTCAAGCACACGACCCTCTCCGGGAACGAGGTGGAGCTGATGGCCCTGCCGGATAACCGGAGCGAGCGGGACTACATGGAGAAGCTCGGCTTCCCCGGCGAGTACCCCTACACCAGAGGTATCCACGCGAACATGTATCGCGGCAAGGTCTGGACCATGCGCCAGTTCGCCGGGTTCGGCACGCCGGAGGATACCAACGCCCGCTTCAAATACCTGCTCGAACACGGCCAGACCGGTCTCTCCACCGCCTTCGATCTCCCGACCCTCATGGGACGCGACGCCGACGATCCGATGTCGGAGGGGGAGGTCGGCATCTGCGGTGTGGCCGTTTCATCGCTTGCCGATATGGAGATCCTCTTCAGCGGCATCCCGCTCGACAAGGTCTCCACCTCGATGACGATCAACTCCCCGGCGATCATGGTCTTCGCCTACTACCTGGCGGTCGCCGAGAAACAGGGAGTCGGCTTCGAGAAACTGCGCGGTACCCTGCAGAACGATATTCTGAAGGAGTATATCGCACAGAAGGAATATCTCTTCCCCCCACGCCCCTCCGTCCGGATCATCACCGACATGATCGAGTGGTGCACCGACAACGCTCCCCAGTGGAACCCGGTCTCGATCAGCGGCTATCATATCCGCGAGGCGGGCTCCACCGCCGCGCAGGAGCTGGCGTTCACCCTGGCCGACGGGTTCGCCTACGTGGAGGCGTGCCTGGAACGGGGGATGGATATCGACAGCTTCGCTCCGCGCCTCTCTCATTTCTTCAACTCGCATGTCGATTTCTTCGAGGAGATCGCCAAGTTCCGCGCGGCACGCCGGATCTACGCGCGGCGCATGCGCTACAAGTACGGCGCAAAGAGCCCCCGCTCCTGGATCCTCCGGTTCCATACGCAGACCGCCGGCTGCTCCCTCACGGCCCAGCAGCCTGAGAACAATATCGTAAGGACTGCTCTTGAGGGACTCGCCGCCGTCCTCG
Organism: uncultured bacterium; assembly: GCA_966250335.1. Taxonomy (GTDB): domain Bacteria; phylum Bacteroidota; class Ignavibacteria; order OLB7; family OLB7; genus OLB7. Next base: position 153,497 of record CBINGZ010000003.1, read on the forward strand.
GCGGAACGCAGTCGCTCCACACCAACTCGATGGATGAGACCCTCGCGCTCCCGTCGGAGAAGGCGGTCAAGATCGCGCTCCGCACCCAGCAGGTGATCGCCTACGAGACCGGCGTCATCAACTCCATCGACCCCCTCGGCGGCAGCTACTTCGTCGAGGCGATGACCGACCGGATCGAGGCGGAGGCCGAAGCGTACTTCGAGAAGATCGAGGCGCTCGGAGGGGTCATCCCCGCCATCGAGGCCGGCTTCTTCCAGCGCGAGATCGCCGATGCCGCCTACCGCTACCAGCGCGAGCTCGACGCGAAGGAGAAGATCATCGTCGGCGTCAACGACTTCGTGGAACAGGAGGAATCGATCGACATTCCGATCCTTCAGATCTCCAAGGAGGTCGAGGTCAAACAGGTCGAACGCCTGCGTGAGATGCGCGCCGGCCGTAATCAGGAGCGGGTCGACGAAACCCTCGCCGCGCTCCGCCGCTCCGCCGAGGACGGCACGAACATGATGCCCCGCGTTCTCGACTGCGCCCGCGCCTACGTCACCGTCGGCGAGATGTGCCGGCTGCTGGAGGAGGTCTTCGGCGTCTACGAGGAGACTCCGGTCTTCTGATCGCGCCCGATCTCGTCATGGATATATCGTAACAAGTAACGGCGCCCATCCTGGAGAGGGGCGCCGTTCGGTTGTCTGAGAGAGGGGATAAAGTTCTATCCGTCGCCTTCCTCTCTCCTCTCAAGCTCGCGGGGCCCCTCCCCCGCTCGTGCCGGCTTCGCCCGCGTTGCCGTCAGGCCCCGCCGGTCGGAAGAACATATCGCGATCGTCGGCGCCTCGGGAGTTCCGGGGGGCGCGCCGGCGGCCCCGGGCCTTCGCGAGCCGCGTCGTTCGTCACACGGCCCGGGCGGTTGCGTCCAACTGATGGTCGGATTCCGACCGAACTACGAACCAGACTTTTCTCAACTACCGAGGAATATTCGTCATGCAGTACCGGAACGTTCTTCTTGTCATTGCCCTTCTCTTCTGCGGCATGACCGTTGCCTCCGCGCAGATCCGGGTTCCCACCAGGGTTCCGAGCAACAACGCAACGCCCCCCTCGGGAGGGAGCGCCGCGGCCTCCGACCGTCGGACCGTCGAGGTGACGGGGGAGGCGGAGATCCGGGTGGTGCCGGATGAAGCGGTCTTCAACTTCGGGATCGAGACCTCCAGCAAGGATATCAACGAGGCGCGGAGCGAGAACGATCAGAAGATCAAGGATCTGCTGGCGCTCGTCCGGCGGATGGGGATCAAGGAGGAGCATATCCAGACCGATTTCCTGAATATCGAGCCACGATATCAGTACCGCGAGCAGGGACGGGATTTCCTCGGCTATTACACGACCCGCAACGTTACCGTCACCCTGCGCGATCTCTCCAAGTTCGACGAGCTTCTCTCCCAGGCGCTGAAGCTGGGGGTGAACTATGTGGGGCAGGCGCAGTTCCGCACCACGAAGCTGCGCGAACACCGCGACGAGGCTCGCGCCCAGGCCGCGCGCGCCGCAAAGGAGAAGGCGGAGGCGCTCGCCAGGGAGCTGGGGATGAGGATCGGCAAGCCGGTCACCATCAGTGAAGGGACCGTCTGGGATGTGATCCCGGTCACGAGGCGCGGCGCCATGCAGAACACCATCACCGAGGAGGCGGGGGGAGGGGCCGGCGGCTCCACCATCGCTCCCGGACAGATCGCCGTCACCGCCCGTGTGAGCGTGGCGTTCGAGATGTTCTGAGCCCGCCGGGGCCTTCGGTCCGGGCGAGGGGCGGAAACGGTCGGCGATCGCTCGCTCCGAAGTTTCTATCTTGGCGGCAACGCAGCATTCACGCATCGAAATCCGGGTACATGTCACAGATTCAGTCGGCACGTGGGAACAGCGGGGGCTCATCGGTTCGCGACCGCATCAGGCTGATGCGCCCCTCGCACTGGCTCAAGAACGGGTTCATCTTCGCTCCTCTGATCTACAGCAAGAACCTTCTGGAGCAGGAGTATGTGGCGCCGGCGCTTCTGGCGTTCTTCGCCTTCTGCTTCGTCAGTTCGTCGGTCTACATCCTCAACGACATCGTCGACCGGAAGGCCGACGCCGAGCATCCGAAGAAGCGGCACCGTCCGATCGCGTCGGGGCGGGTGAGCGTCGGGTCGGCGCTGGTGCAGCTTGCCGTGGTGTTCGGGGTGGCGGTCGCCTTCGCGATGATGCTGCCGTGGAAGGCGATGCTTCTGATCGGCGTCTATGCCGTTCTCAATCTCGGCTACTCGTTCGGACTGAAGCATGTGGTGCTGATCGACATCTTCATCATTGCCGCCGGGTTCATGATCCGGGTGCTGACCGGCGGCTACGCGATCGACGTGGCGGTCACCACCTGGCTGATCACCTGCACCATGTTCCTCTCCCTCTTCCTCGGCGTCGCCAAGCGGCGAAGCGAGATCAACAACCTGAAGCGGGGGGAGAGTCGGAAGGTGCTGGACGACTACACGCCGGAGCTGGTGCGGCTGATCATGAACGTCTCGGTCGCCGGCTCCATCATGAGCTACGCGCTCTACACCATCGACGACCACACCGTCAGCTATTTCAACACGGACAAACTGATCTACACCGTCCCGATCGTGATGTACGGAATCTTCCGCTACCTCTATCTGGACGAGAAGATGCAGACCGCCGAAAACCCCGTCTCGGTCGTCGCCCGCGATCCCTCGCTGATCGCCACCGCGGTCGTGTGGGCGTTGACGTCGATTGCGATTATTTATATGGCGGGGTAGGGGGGGGAGCCTGCTCCGTCCCTTGCTGCGATGGTTGTCCTAAGGTAAGCAGGGCCTTCCTGTTACTTACCTCGTCAACCACTCCGAATGCACGGAGATAGTATCGTGGTCGGATTGGCTGCCGTCATCGGCCCCGCTATCCGTGGTCGTCACCCGTCGGCCAGCATCCCCAGCTCCACGAGCCGCCGCCGCGCTCCCTCCACCCCCACGACACGGTGGGCTCTGAGTCCCGCCCGTACCGCCCCCTCCACGTTGATGATGTTGTCGTCCAGGAAGAGGATGCGTTCGGCAGGGGTTTCCATGACCTCCGTGATATGCCGGAACGCGTCGAGGTCCGGTTTGAGCCGCCCCATTTCGTAGCTGATGAAGCAGTGCCGGAAATGTCGTCCCAGGCCGTAATCGTCGCGCATGACGGGCCAGTGGAGTTCGTTGGTGTTGGAGAAGCAGGCGAGCGTGTAGCGGGGCTCCAGTTCGGCCATCAGCTCATCGGCGCCGGCGAATTTGCTGGAGAGCCAGGCCTGGAAATGCTCGAGGAGTTCATCCGGAGCCACCGGAAGCCCCAGCTCGGCCACGAGCTCGCGCGCGAAGAGGTCGGCCGAGCATTGTCCGCTCTCGAAGGCGCGGACGGTAGGGGATTCGAGCCATGTTTTCCAGAGTTCCTCCGGGGTCATCGTGTTCCCCATCCAGGCGATGAGGGGTTCCACGCCGGTCAGTTCCACCAGAACGCCGCCAAGGTCGAAGACGATCACATCGATGGTATCGGCATATTCCATACCGTGCCGGGGAGCGGAAGGGTTATCGTGTTCGGTCATCATCTGCCGTTCATCCTATTCTTCGGAAGACCCAACATACGACGGATCTTCCCGTGACGGCATTATCGAGCGGTAACAGGGGGGGATGAGGGCCTAAACGCGCGGCGCCCGTCGGATGGACGGGCGCCTGCGATACGTCTGCGATACCGGTCCGCCGGGGACGGCTTAGTAGTTGCGGCTGTTGCTGTCCCAGTCGCGGCCGCCGCCGCGCGAGTTGCCGTAGCTGTCGTCGCCGCGCGAGCCGTAGCCGCCGTCGCGCGAACCGCCACGACCACCACCGCCGCCGTAACCACCGCGACCGCCGCCGCCGCCGTAACCGCCACGACCACCACCGCCGCCGCCGCTACGCTCCTCGCGAGGACGAGCCTCGTTGACGGTGAGGGTGCGACCGTTGACTTCCTTGCCGTGCATCGTCTCGATGGCGCTTTCGCCTTCGCTGCGGTTTGCCATTTCGACGAAGCCGAAGCCGCGCGAACGGCCGGTTTCACGGTCCATGACGATCGATGCCGACTGGACGGTGCCGGAGGACTCGAACATGCGGGCCAGATCCTCGTCCGTCGTGCTGAACGACAGATTGCCCACGTATAACTTGATAGCCATAACTGACACTCCTCTCCCAGAGGGAGAACAGGGGAAGCGAGAACTCGATACGCTTCGGTGAGACGGTGGCAGCGAAGTCTTCTGGTTCTAATGCTCTTGCGAGCAGCTTCAGATTGTAAAACCGCTTCTCTACCTACACCCAACCGCTCGGATCAGTTAACCTACACGGCACCGCTTATCGATACGAGAAGCATGAACGGTTCGCATAGTACGCAATTTCGATATACTAACAAACTGTCGTAACACATGATCGAGGCGCGATGTTGTGCCGATCCCCCCTCGTCCGGGGTGGAATCGGCGTGTGGCGAACGACGACTCATCTATATTTGCGGCTGTCCGCGTGTCAGGTCGAGGGGGTGTCGATCCCTGTTGCGCAGTGTCGTTTACGCGAGGAGCACAGGCAATGAAATATCGTATGAAGATTGATATGGCGCCCCGATATGGCTTGATCTTGCTTCCGGTCCTCGTCATCGGGTGCGGCGGCGAAGCGGGGGAGCGGTCCCATCGCGAGCCGGCGGCCGATGAAAGAAGGGGGGGCGATTCAACGGCGGCGCCATTGGCCGAGCCGGCGCCCCCCGACCCGGGCCGGGTCTACACTCCCGGCAGAGAGGACCCGGTGCGGAAGGCCGTGCTCGACGCTCTCCGTGCGTCGGTCGAGGAGAAACTGGCTCAGGATGTGATATTCGAGGTGGAGTGGCTGAAGGTCAGGGAAGAGTGGGCGTTCATGCGCGGAACCCCCAGACGGGCCGACGGCGGGCCGGTTGATTATCGAAACACGATCTACCGGGAAGCGGTTGAGGAAGGGGTCTTCGACGACTGGATCTGTGCGCTCCTGACCTACAGGAACGGCCGGTGGAGCGTGACCGCTGAAGCGATCGGCGCCACCGACGTGCCGTACGTCGGCTGGCACCGGGAGTTCGGCGCCCCGCGCGAGATCTTCGATCATACCGACGAGTAGAGGAAGCTATATATCCCGACAGGATCAATGCTCCTCGATCGCCTGCAGCTCCACGTTGGTGCGGCGGAGGCGTTCGGAGATGGCGAGAGCGAGACGGGCCATGACCCTGGTTCCGCTCGACTCCCCTCCGTCCGATTCGATCTGCTCCTCGAAGAGAGATCGCGAGAGGATGTAAAGATCGGTCCTCACCGTGGCGACGACGTCGGCCGATCGTACCGTGCGATCGAGGAAGGAGAGCTCGCCGAAGAAATCCCCCGTTCCGATTGTTGCGATATGATGACTCTTGTTCGCGTTCAGCGGCAGCAGGATGCGGACGCTCCCGCGCCGTATCAGGAAGAGTTCATCCCCCTCATCTCCACGTCCGCAGACCTTCTCCCCCGGCTTCACCGAGAGTTCACGAAGCGAGGCGGAGAGCCTGTCGAGCGTATCGCGATCGAGTCCGTTGAAGAGCTCGAAGTCGGTCGGCTCCAGCAGTCGGTCATCCTTCTCCCTGGAGAGCCCGGCCGATTCCAGCAGACGTTCCTCCATCCACTCCAGAGCGTCCCCCGCCTTCTCGGAGATGATGATATCCTCCTTTCCGTCGGCTCCCTCCAGGCGGGTGAGGTGGTGATGGAAATAGGGGCGGTCGAGCAGGTCGGAGGGGATGCGGCTCAGGAGGAGACGGCCGCCATGTTCGGCGAGCTGGGCGTGCATCTGTTCAAACAGACGCATCGCCGTGGAGTCCATCGAGAGGACTCTGCGCATGTCGAGCAGGATGTAGCGCGCCCCGCGCAGCTCCGGTTCGAGCTGGCTCACGAGCTGGTCGACGGTGCCGAAGAAGAGATTCCCCTGAAGCTCGCAGACGATGCCGAGATCTCCCAGCCTGTCGAGCGCCGCGCGTTCGGTCGGAATGCGACGTGTCTTGGAGGAGACCCGGCAGAGATCCGACTTCCGCCTGATGACCGGGCTCTGGATCTGATCACGCAGGAAGAGAAGGATCGCCAGGCCGATGCCGACGGCCGACGCGGCGATCAGGTCGACCGTCGCGGCGGTGACGATCACCATGGCGGTGACGGCGAAATCGAGACGTCCCATCGGATAGCGAAGCATCCGGAACATCGACCTGTCGAACATCCGCCAGGCGATGACCAGCAGAATACCTGCCAGGACGCCGATCGGAACCCAGGCGATCAATCCCCCCAGCAGCAGGAAGGCAAGCAGCACGAAGGTCCCGGCAAAGACCCCGGACCAGGGGGTGGAGCCGCCGCTGGTCATGTTCACCAGGGTGGGACCGCTCGTGCCGCTCCCCGGCATCCCGCCGATGAGCGACGAGACGAGATTGCCGATCCCCTGTCCTATCAGCTCGCGATCCGAGTTGTGTCGCCGCCGGGTGAGGACATCCAGGATCACGCAGGTCTTGAGCGTGTCGATGGAAAGAACGACGGAGAGGGTGACCGCGGGGATGACGATCATTCTGACCGAGGGGATATCGAGCGTGAAGATCGATGTGATCCTCTCCCCGAGTCCCTCGACGAACGTGCCGGAGGAGCCGATGGGGCCGATCACCAGCGGGTTCCCGTTCAGCTCGAACAGCCCCGGCGAGAAGAGTCCGATGACGAGATAGGCGATCCATCCGCCGAGCAGGGCGAGCACCGGCCCCGGAACCTTGTCGGTGAGCCGCGGGGCGGCTCCCATGATCGTCATGGTGACCAGGCCGACCGCCAGTCCCTCCCATTTCCAGAGATCGGGAATGATGAGCCCCTCGAAGATGTTCGTTCCCGGAGGAAGCCCGAAGAGGCGGGGGAGCTGTCCGATCGCGATCAGCACTCCGACGCCGGAGAGATAGCCGCTGACGACGGGATAGGGGATGAACTTTATCAGACGTCCCCCGCCGATCAGACCGTAGACGATCTGAAGGCCGGAGGAGAGGAGCATCGTGAGGAGGATCAGGAGCGGAATCAGAGCGGGGTCGAACGTCCCCCCTTCCAGCCGCGACAGATAGACTCCGACAAGCGCCGAGAGAACGGCGGCGGCGGGGGCGCTCGGCGCCGAGATCAGCCCTCCGGTGCGGCCGATGATCGGGGAGATGATCCCGAGCGCGGCGGCCCCCAGGATGCCGGCCAGCGCCCCCTGGGCCGCGTACTCCGGTCCCAGCGCGGTGTAGACCAGCACGCCGTAGGCGATGGAGGAGGGGAGCGCCACGAGCATGGCGGCGAGTCCGCCCCACAGGTCGCCGGCACGGATCGATCCTCCCTTCCCTCCCCCGATCCCGCCCGAAACGAGACGAGCCCGCGCCCTGCGGACCGTTGCGGCGATTCGTCTCCGTTCCGAGCCTTCCGCCTCTCTGGAACGGCGTTCAAGGCCGGGGTCGTCGGTCGCCGAAGATCTGTTCATGCTGAGAGTGGAGAGATCGATATTCACTGGCTGCACGAACGACAAGTTAATCCTCCGGATCGGCGCTGCGATCCGATGTTATGAATCGATAACATGACCCCCTCTTCCGTGCGGCGACGGTTTCCAGCTTCGGCGGATCGGAGAGGGACGGCGCCGATCGTGGCGCAGGATGATCTATACAGGGGGTGATGCCGGGGGGATCATGAAAACAGAGATCAGGCTCGCATATTCGCCGAACCTCCTCCTCCGACCGGCGATAGATACCTCTTTGTCGTTCAACCATACCCTCAGGATAATGACGTCACGCACCGGAAACTCTTCCGAGCCCCGCATGGTGATCGCCGTCTACCGGCCGAACGAGGGCCTGACGGCGGAGCTGCTCGACTGCGTCCGCGATCACCTTCCGCTCCTCCGTGCGCAGGGACTGGTCACCGATCGGGAACCGGTCATCATGCAGGCGGAGGACGGCTCTCTGATCGAGATCTTCGAATGGAGATCGGAGGCGGCCGTGGAGCAGGCGCACAACAATCCCGCGGTCCTGGCGCTCTGGGAGCGGTTCGGGGCGTGCTGCAACTATACGCCGCTGGCCGGGCTGGAGGAGTCGCACCACCCGTTCGCCCACTTCAGGCGGATAGAGGTGTAGCGGAGCGTCGTCCGGTTCCTACTCCGCGTCCCGCAGGTAGAGCACCATCTGCGCCTTCGCATAATATCGTCCCTCGACCTTGATGGCGCGTTCGTACATGCCGTAGACGATAAAGCCCAGCGACCTGTAGAGGCTGACGGCATGTTCGTTGGAGGCGGTCACGGTCAGGGTGATCTGTTCCAGTCCCGGAAGGGCGGCGGCCCGGTCGAGAGAGGCCCGCATCAGCGCGCGTCCGATCCCCTGCGAAGCCGCTTCCCTCACCACGTACATCCCCGCGATATGCGCGGCATGTCGTTCCTTCCCTCGCCTCCTCCTCGTCAGATCGACGGTTCCGACAAGCTCTCCCGATTCCGAGAACGCGCCAAGGAGGAAATCGTCCGGCGCGTCCGGCCCATGATCCAGCCGTTCCTCGGCCCATGAGAGCGGCTGCTCCGCATTCTCCTCGTACGACGATGTAAATGCGTCGGGATGTTCCCGAAGCATGCGGAGCCGCACGGCATGGTAGGCCGGGGCGTCCGAGCGGGTAAGGGGGCGGATGGAGACCTTCATGGGGAGAACCGTAGTAATTGATTCGGAGTCCGTTACGTCCTCTTCACGAACCGCCCGAAGCGCATTCCTTCCTTCGTTCGGACCCGAAGCGCATAGACTCCGGCGGGAAGGGCTGAGACGTCGATCTCGGTTCCGGATGATGATGTTCGGATAAAGGGAGGGATGAAGGTCCGGCCGAGGATGTCGGTCAGGAGGATCGATCCCTCGGGGATGCTCTCGATGCCGTGCAGGGTGATCCGATCCGATGTCGGAGAGGGATAGAGAGCGAACTCCTCGACGGCCGGCACCGGGGTTGCGCTTGCACCGTCGTCCCCGTAGGTGAGGATCGTCACTCCCGTCCAGTTGGAGGCGAAGGGGATCAGCGCGCAGACGTAGGAGATGAAGATCTTGTCGCGATGCAGCGCAATCCCCCACGACCCTCTGTCGTTCTCCGTGCCGCCGTACGCCCCGACGGAATCCGGGGAGGTGGGGTCGGCCACGTCGACGACGACCATGTCGCTCTTGCCGGTCGAGATGAAGAGAAGCTTCCGTTCCCTGTCGAACGCGATCTCGTTGGCGTGGACCGGGCTGGTGAACCAGTTGTTGTTCGGACATCCGTACGGGTTCCACCATCCGGTCAGGGTGATATGGCCCGTGTCGGCCACGTTCACGATCTCCATCCCGCAGTAGTCGACCGCGATATACGCAAGGGAATCCTCCACCACGATATTGTTGTACGCTCTCGGCAGACCGTTCATGATCGGGTTGGAGTATCGTCCGGTCTCCACCGGATTCTGCTTGTCGGCGATGTTGATGATTCTGAGCCCTCCGGCGTCGTAGCAGAGGTAGACCAGGTCTCCGCGAACGGCGAGCCCGCGGGCGTTGTAGAGGTCGGGGTTGGGGTTCGGGGTCGGGTAGTCGATATCGGGGACGAAGCGTGAGAGGAATTCGAGCCTCCCTCTGGTCGAGATGCCCAGCACGACCAGTCCGTGCTTCATGGCTCCCAGGTAGACGAAGTCTCCGTCGGCTCTGATGATTCCTGCTCCGCCCCCCGATTCCGGCAGCGTCCAGACGTGGGTCACGACGGGCGAGTAGGGATTGATCACGTCGACGACCGCCACACCGGGGCTCTGTCCGTCGCCGAAGTGGTTCCCGAGCGCCAGAAGGAGGTAGTTCCCGGTCTGGTCCACGCTCATCACCTCAAGGTGTTCGAACGAATCGATCGGGATGGCGCCGACCAGAACGGGAGCATCGATATTCAGGATGTCATAGATCCGCAGCCCCCCTTCCTTGCCGGCGACGTAGATGTAATGACGCTCGAACGCATCATACTTCATCGTCATGGTCATCTCGCCGCAGGTCGACGGGATATCGGCCCGATGCCGGATCTTCAGATCGGGAACGATCTGTGCCTGTACGCCGGCGTGGGCCGCCGCAAGAAGAGCCGTCAGAAGCAGGATCGTGAAACCGGGTCGCATGTGGTACCTCCTGTGCCGGAACAATATGTTGAGCGTCGACCGCGCAGACAACCCCCGCGGCCGTCCCGTTACGAGATTATGCCCGGATCGTCGAACAGGGGAGAGCGGTTGCTTTGCAGCGCGGGGCGGTTCTAACTTACGGTCCCCCCGTGTATCAACGCTCACTCCATCTCAGGAGACCCGCATGAAGCTTCGACTCCTTCTCCCTCTCTTCCTTCTCCTCTCCGCCGCCGCGACCGCGCGGACCCTTGAAGTTCGTGCCGGCGGCGCCTATCCCGGTCTGCTCCAGGCCGCCGCGGCCGCTCTTCCGGGGGATACGATATTGTTTCGTTCGGGGGTCTATGCGGGGGGACAACATATCGAGAACCTTCAGGGAACCGCCGAGGGGTGGATCACCGTCATGGCCGAAGGGGAAGTGATCGTGCGCGGCGGGGGGAACGCCTGGCAGCTCAGCGACCCGGCATATCTCCGGATCATCGGGTTCGTGATGGAACAGCAGACCGGCAACGGACTGAACATCGACGACGGCGGCAGCTTCGGCACACCGGCGCATCATATCGTGATAGAAGGATGCGAATGGCGCGGCATCAGCGCCACCGGCAACAACGATCTGCTGAAGATGTCGGGGGTGGACAGCTTCGAGGTGCGGAACTGCCGGTTCATGGATGGCGCGGCGGGAGGAAGCATGATCGATATGGTGGGATGTCACTACGGCAGCTTCATCGAAAACAGCTTCGAGCGCGCCGGCTCCAACGCAATCCAGTCGAAGGGGGGAACCAGCGATATCATCATCACACGGAACAGCTTCGTCAACGCCGGACAGCGTTCGCTGAATATCGGCGGCTCCACCGGCCTTGATTTCTTCCGCCCGTTGAACGCCAACTATGAGGCCGCGCGGGTCCTGGTCTACGGCAATACCTTCGTCGGTTCCGATGCTCCGATCGCCTTCGTCGGAGCCGTGAACTGCGCTGTGATGAATAACACGATCTATCTCCCCAGCCGCTGGGCGATCCGTATTCTTCAGGAGTCGACGGACGCCAGATTCCTCCCGTGCGGCGACAACATCTTCGCCAACAATATCGTGGTGGTCAACAATGCGGGGGCCGGAGTGACTCTCAACATCGGACCGAACACGGCGCCGGAGACCTTCAGGTTCACCAGCAACCTCTGGTACAACGTCGATAATCCGTCATGGGGCGGACCGACGCTGCCGGTCCCTGAGTCGGCGTCGATACTCCGTCGCGATCCGATGCTGACCTCGCCGCCGGACGATCTCTCGCTCAGGCCCGGCTCCCCGGCGATCGGCGTGGGGACGGCGTTCCCGGAGATCGCACTGGACCACAACGCGCGGCCGTTCGCCGATCCCCCCTCGATCGGAGCCTATGAGGGAAGGATGTCGTCAACCTCGGTCGAGCGGGCGCCCGGTTCCACTGGATCGATAGCGGTCGTCGTCGGGCCGGCCGGAGACCATGCGACGGCGACCTTCACCCTGCCCGCGGCCGGAATCGTTGAAGTCTCGATCTACGATATGCGGGGCGAGCGGGCCCTGAGCCGTGAGGAGCGTCGCGAGGCGGGCGCCGGAACTCTCCGCATCCCGCTGGAGAACCTCACGTCCGGCACATATCTTCTCACGATCCGCTCTGGAGAAGAGTCGTTCGCTCGAACGATCGCGATACGTCGGTAGGAGGGAAGTATCCCCGCAACGCTCGTTTCCCTGCCCCATAACAGCATGGAACGACCGGGGCGGGAAGGGAGCCGCACCCGCCGGCCCTGCCGGCATGTCGTGCGGTTCCTATCCCGATTATCCCCGGCCGATCCGGACAGACCTCGGTCTGCGGCAAAGATGCCGGATCGGGGCGGCCGGGGCACTACTGATTAATTACTGAGGGTGCTTCGCAGCTTTCCGGAATCCTCGTTTCTCCATCCGTGCGGGCAATCCCGGCGAAGAAACGATCAATCAAGAAGTACACATCATCCTGATAATCCCCATGAAGGCTTTTTTCGGTTCTCTTCTCCTGTCCGTTCTGTTTTCTCTCGCGGCGATCTGTTCACAAGCCCAGACGCCGGACTCCACTGCCGAGTGGGTGGTGCATCCGCCCGGCCTGGGCGGAGATCAGATCGGCGGCATGGTTATGGATGACTCCGGGAATATCTATATCGCGGGGGGATTTAATTATGAGATGACCGTCGGGAATATCGTTCTGAACAGTCCCGGGGGAGCCGACGGTTTCATTATCAAGTACCGCCCCGACGGCGCCGTGATATGGGCCAGGCGCGCCGGAGGCGTTTCAGGGGATATGATCACCGGAATCGATCTCGACGATTCGGGCAATGTTTACGTGACGGGAATGTTTAGCGATACCGCGGAATTCAATGACGTCTCGCTCGTGAGCGCCGGAGGGGTAGATGCCTTTGTTGCAAAGTATCGTCCCGACGGGACGCTCGCGTGGGCGGTCTCGGCAGGAGGATCCACGATCATAGAAGACTGGGGGGATCATGGGCGGCTGATCAGGGTGGGGCCGAATGGTGATATCTATGTGGTCGGGATGTTCGTCGATCAGGCGGTTTTCGAGACGGACACGCTGATCGGCAGAGGGATAGCCGATCTCTTCATCGCCCGCTATCGTCCCGACGGCGGAGTGGTGTGGGCCTCCAGTGCCAAGGCCGGTCCCTACGCCTACCCTGGAGGAATAGCGGTCGACGACTCCGGCGCCGTTCTCATCCACGGCGCGTTGCCCGATACGATCGACTTCGGCGGCGTCTCCCTGATAAGCAAGGGGGAAGACGATATCTTCACGGCGAAGTACGGGGCCGATGGAACCTTTCAGTGGGCGAAACAGGTCGGGGGAGCGGCGGAAGAGCGTTACGGCGACATTGCAATCGACCGGGGCGATAATATTATCGTGACAGGAGGCTTTGAGTTCATGGCCGATTTCAATGACACCACCCTTGTCGGAACGGGGAATCGCGACGTGTTCCTGGCACGGTATGAGGCGGACGGCACGCTTACGTGGATACGGGGCTTCGGAGGAAGAGGTCTTGCCGAGGGAGACCGCATCGTACTCGACGAGAATGGGGAGACCTACATCCTGGGGTTGTTCGGGGAAACCCTCGATCTCGACGGGATCATCCTCACGGCGGAGAAGAATCGTGATAACCGATTCCTTGCAAAGCTCGACACGGGAGGAAAAGTGGAATGGGCGAGATACCTCTGCGATTATCGTAGTGCGAGGCTCGATCATGTCGTTGTTCGTGGTGATGTCGTGTACGGAGCCGGATCGTTCGAGAAGACGATCGTGCTGGGTGGGGATACGCTGACATCGGCTGGGTCGACCGATATATTCGTCTGGAAATTTCCTCGCGTTCCGGCGGTGAGCGCCCTTCCCATGGAGGAATACGACGGAATGGGAGTCGATCTCGGAGCGCGCATCCTCGCACTCCATCCGAACCCGGCCCGGGATCGGGCCTCCGTCGAGGTCGAGATGCCGGCGCCGGGGGTCGCGACGCTGGTCGTGACCGATCTGCTGGGAAGAACGATCGCAACGCCGTTCAACGGCCGGCTCATGGGCGGCCGGACCGTTCTGGCGATCGATATCGGGGGGATGAGCGCGGGAAGCTATCTGGTACGGCTGCTGACCGAATCGGGGACACGGAGCGCGCGGCTGGTCGTCACGCCGTGATACGTATCGTGGTTCGATTGAAGCGGTCGGGGCCGTTACCGTGATCCCGACGAAGGAGGAGAGAAGGGGACGACTGCCGGATGTCTTCCCCTCCACTCCAGGCCGCCGATGAAGAGCCCCTTGGTCCGGTCGCTCAGCGTGTGGGTGGCGTCGTGAACCCAGCGGCTGCACGATGTGATATACCACGAGTCCCCCCATTCCACCACCTTGCTGGCGTGTGAGGTTGCCAGGAAATATTCGTCGCGGTCGTGGAAGTCGAGAGGGTTGTCGCTGATCACGTAGCGGGTTCCGGCGCCCCCCTTCCAGAAGAGATAGTAGAGATCGTCCCGCTTGACGACGCAGGGGGATTCCGGATGCGCGTACGTCGAGGCGTAGTCGTAGCCTTCCGTGCGGCGTGTCAGCACGGGGCCGCGATCGGTCCAGGTCATCAGGTCGGGAGAGGTGGCGGCGGCGACGCAGGCGAACTCACGACCGCTGGAGGGACGCCCTTTATCCTCCTTGAGCCGGGTCACATAGTAGCAGATGTAGCCGTAGGTCGTATGCGGGAGGATGAACGGATCGCGGAACGATACGGGCCGAACGTTCCCGTCCGTTGCGGGAGCATAGGCGACCCGGTTCGAATCGGGGAGCATGATCGGGAGTCCGGAGGTCCGCTTCCAGGTGTTCAGGTCGTCGGAGACCGCCATGAAGATATGTTCACCCGAAAGAAATCCCTGATCGTTGCCGGTGTAGAACATGTAGTACTTCCCCCCCGCGGCGATCACGTTCGGGGCATAGAGATGTTCATCGTCGAGCGAGCCCTCCGGTCCGATCGTCAGCGCCGTCTCCTGCTGCGTCCAGTTGACCAGATCGGGGCTCACGGCATGTTCGATATTGATCTCGTTCCCGGGGCTCAGCCAGGGGCGGATCGACATGCTCCCGTCGGTGTAGAAGAGATGCCACAGGCTGTCGACACGGATCAGGGAGTGATCGTTGACGTACCTGCCGATGACCGTGTAGACATATCTGAAGGCAGCCGAGTCCGACTCCGGACGCGATATGCCCGTCGTCGTATCGAGCCCCCCGACGCGCGTTCCGTGCCGCGCCGCGCCGGAAACGTATCTCGAATTGATATTCCCGGACATTGCTCCCGCGCCGAGCAGGAGAACCGCCGTAAGACCGATCGCTGTATATCGCATTGAGTTTGATGCGTTTCCCGTAATCCTGAACGCCTTCCCGCCGCCCGTCTCCGACGGCATGACCGTTCCGAATCTACTCATCCCGGGCTTCAGACGGGAAGGGAAACCGCTCCCGTTCGCCGTATACACAACAAAACGGACCGGAGCTGGGCCCCGGTCCGTTCGTGGAAGAAGATCGATCGGCGATCAGCGGTCGACCCGGAGCCCTCCGCGAAGGCTGCCGGCGCCGATCATCAGTTCGTAGACATACATCCCCGGAGCGAGCTTGCTCACATCCAGAACCGCACGCATCTCCCCTGCCTCGCGCTCCCCTATGTCCACGTTCTGCACGGCCCGTCCGTTCAGGTCGTAGATCCGCAGCAGCACGTGTCCCGATACGTTCTGGGTCCAGCGGATCTCGGTGGAGGAGGAAGCGGGATCGGGGAAGCTTCCGATCAGGGTCAGTCCGCCGGGGACGTTCGATCGGCTCTTCACCCCCGTGGTCCCGATCGAGATGAGCCGGAACCCGTTGTCGGTCAGATCCTTTACAAGCCCGTCGGCCGTCGAGACCATGATATGGGTGTTCGTGGAGGCTATATCGGGGACCGACCATGTGAGCGAGTCGTTCCCCTGCCGGGCGTCTGCCGAATCTATCAGCCTCCACGGGCCGCCGTCGGCGGAGTACGCAAGGAAGAGCTTCCCCTGAAGATTGTTGGCCTTCCAGCGGATCTTGACGATCGAGTCGGCGCTCAGCCGCTCGCCGCCGTTCGGATAGAGAAGCTGCAGGTATGCCGCCGTCGTATCGATCTGCGATCCGAATATGGTGAAGACGGCGTTCGAGAGATCGCGGACCAGTCCCGTGTTCCCGCCACCGCCGCCTCCCCCGCCGGAGCCGGCGAGCGTGAGCCGCAGCAGCGCTCTGGTCGTCGGGTCATTCGGAACGATCCACTGCGTGGAGTCGATCCCCCCCGACACGGAGGGGCGTCCCGACAGCATCTTCCACGTCTTGCCGCTGTCGGCCGAGTAGTGGAGGTTGAGCTGCCCCGTCAGGTTCTTCGTTTCCCACACGATGCTCTCGGCCGTTCCCACCTTGAAGACCTCCCCTCCGTTCGGACGGATGACGGTGATCGTCGGGGTCAGCGAGTCGGCGAGGCCGATGATCGTGAAGGAGCCGTCGGACGTATCGCGCGCCGAGTTGTTGCCGACCCGCAGCATCGTGACCGGCGACGGGTCGTTGGGGATCTTCCAGACGATCGTGTCGAGCCCGGTCCGGCCCTGTCGGGAGCCCATGATCGGTTTCCAGGTGCGGCCCGTGTCGACGGAGTAGGTTGCGTTGATCAGGCCGGTGAGATCCTGCGCGCTCCAGATGATCCTGATCGTGGAGTCCGCCGTGAACTGCTCGCCGCCGTTCGGCGCCATCAGCCTGATGTTCGGGTTCAGCTTGGTCCGTATGGTGAAGACGCCGTTGGAGGCATCGCTCACCGCGCCGTCCCCCGTGCTCACCCGCACCATTCCCCGCGAGGTCGTGTCGTTGGGGATCTTCCAGGTGGTCGTGTCGTTGGCTCCTCCCTTCGCCGTCACCGTCCTGATCGGCTTCCAGCTCTTGCCGCTGTCGACCGAGTAGTCGACCCTGATATCGCCGACGACGTTCGTGGAAAGCCAGGTGATCCGGACGCTGGAGTCGGCCCCGAAGAGCTCACCGCCGTTCGGCTGGATCACGCGCAGCGTCCTCGGCAGCTCCTTGGCGATCGTGAAGGCTCTGTTGGAACGGGCCGTCACCTGGTCGTCTTCCGTCGACACGCGGACGAAGGCGGTCGTGGAGGGCTGGTTCGGCACCTTCCAGAGTATCGTATCGTTGCCGGTTCTCGCGGCCGTCTTCTTGATCGGATTCCACGATTTGGCGCTGTCGATCGAATATTCCAGGTCCAGATTTCCCGTGACGTACTGAGCGTTCCAGACCACCCTGATCGTGGAGTCGATCACCACCGTCTCGCCGCCGTTCGGGTAGACGACCCGGAGGGTTTTCAGAGGTTCCTTTGCGATCGTGAAGGTCCGCATCGAACGTCCGGAACGCTCTCCGTCCGCCGTGCTGATACGAACGAGGGCCAGCTTCGTGGGGATGTTCGGGACGACCCATGCGACCGAGTCGATACCGACTCTGGCGACCGCCGTATCGACGAACTTCCAGGTGGCGCCGCTGTCGGCCGAATATTCAATGGTGAGAGTTCCGGTGATCCCGCTGGCGAACCATCTGATCCGCGTCGTGGAGTCGATCACCACCGTCTCGCCGCCGTTCGGGGCGACGATTCTGAGAACGCTCTGCCCCTGCGCGGCGGCCGAAGCCGTCCCGAGCAGAAGGATGAAGAGAAACATCGCGATCAGCCGTGCCGCTCCGCGCCGGGCTGCCGTCGTGAAAAGGTTGGAAGTCCGCATAAGCGATATTCCGAAAAGAGATGAGTATGTAGGGCCGCGTAGAGTCGACTGGAAAGCGAGACGAGCGTCGAAACCGGTTCAGGGGAGCAGCGGTCGGGGGGGCGAAACGACCTGGAGGGGACTGCACACCGCACTAACGATCCCATGATACGAGGATTCCGTAACGGAGGAAAGAGGGGACCGCGAATATTTTCCGGCGCCGCGATTCCGGGAGGGGGATCGGCCCCGATCACGACGTTCGGGACCCCTTCGGCCGACCGGCGGTTTCCTCCATGAGAACACTCCGTGAAGATAACGATCGAGCCCGTCCGAACCTCACAACAGGATGTAGATCATCCGATATGAATAATAATTCCGATCGGTCCGATTCCCCGGTGTCGGTGACGACGGCTCCGACGGTCGGCTGGAATTTTGTCCCCCGATTGTCCCCCCGACTCCTTGCACACATCGTCGGAATATCCCTCCGGGAGATTCTTCGCGGGCATTTTTTTTATGCGGCGATAATTCTCCCCAACCCTCGTTTTTACAGGAAAAATTATCTCGGATCATTGTTTTCAACAGATATCATATAAGATTTGACTGCGATACGATTGCGATCGATGTTTTATGGTGTTACGATGCTTATATTGACGCCGCACACTCGGAGAACCCGGCGCCACCGTACAGTTCCGCCTTTCTCTCCCCAGACCTTGCCGCCAGGCAGGGCTTACACTTCCCTCACGTCTTAACTACCGTCAACCATGTCTACCATCGCAAACAGCGTGGTCGTCGACGAGGCGACCAAGACAGTGACGATCCGACAGGTGGAGTTCACTCTGCACGAGAAGGACTTCATGAAAGGATACCATCACGTCATCTATGCATCGACCGTGTACGTGAAAAAGGGATTCCTCAATCCCGGACGGAATCTCACCATCTACGCGGCGCAGATCGTCGTGGACCGCGGCGGCGGCAATGTCGACGTCAGCGGAGCGACGGGGACGGGGTATGCTCCCAACAATCGACACAGCGCCGGCGGGCTCAAGAAGAATTCCTACGACGGTGATAACGGTTTCGACGGACAGGACGGCGGGCCCGGAGGGGATAGCGGCGATATCACGATCCATGCGGGACGTATCAAGGGGGGAGCTGTCTCCCTGAACAGCAAGGGGGGAGCGGGAGGCCGCGCACAGGACGGCGGACACGGCTGGAAGGGGGAGACTCCTCCCGAGCGCGCACGACCGAACACGCCGAAACAGATCGTGGTCGGCTATAAGACCGAGGAGATCGGCAGTCGCTTCGTCTCGGTTCCCGTCTACGGATGGGGGGGGGATACCCTGAAAATCGGCAACCATGACTTCTGGACCGCCTATCTCTACGTTACACATCAGGCCCCCAGAGGGGCGGACGGCGGGAACGGTGGAAACGCCGGCCTGGCCGGGAGGCCGGGGAACGGCGGCAAGGGGGGGAAGGTGAGGATTCGCACTCTGCTTGAGCCCGAAGCCCCGATTGCAGCCAACCAGTGCGCCGGCGGGGCGGCAGGCGAATCGGGCGGTCACGGCACCCCCGGCAGCGGCGTCGATGGAGGACTTGGCGCGAAGTTCCTCTACCACGGGAGCGTCAAGACGACGACGATCGACTGGTCGACATACGATGAGAAGCCCGAATGGGACGAAAACTGGAACACCAAGAACTCGACGACCTTCTGGGTCTCGGTCGATCATTTCGACAATCTCGGCGTCAACAACGATTACATCGATCACTACGACGGAACGCACAAGAAGCTGAAGCTCCGCAACGGCTCCGGGAACCGCGGGCAGAACGGCGGCTACGGGCCGAGCGGTCTCCGGACCTCTCCGGCCGCCCAGACGGCCTCGCGCGGCGCCGACGGCTCCTCCGAGACGGGAAGGGTCGATATGAGCGGCGCATCGTATCGGGATATTCCCTATCCCTATCTCCTCATGCTCCAGCGGAACCTGACGGCCGCCACCCTGAACGGGGATAACGACAAGGCGGCGATCATCCTTCGCTGGCTCATGATTCTGACGGTTTCGTTCAGAAATGCCGGACCGAACGCATCGGAAGAGGAGCAGAACCGTCAGCGGATCTATCTTCAGTCGGAGAACGCCCTCCTCACGCTCGAGCGCGATACCGACCGCAACGCCGCGGTCTGCATCTACACCGATATCGAGCGGTACGCCACGTTCGTCGAGAACTCACTGAATCATATCGTGAGTCAGGAGAAGTCGTTCAAGAAATACCAGGCGACCGCCGCCACCATCAGCGAGCGGAAGGAGGTGCTGAAGAGTTCCATCGCGGAGCTGAAGACGCATATCGCCCATCTTACGGGGGAGTCCTCCACGCCGGGGAGCATCCTCTACTGTCAGGACAAGGAGAGCAAGATCAAGCTGGCGATCGGCGGGCTCGATCTCAAGATCATGAACTTCCAGTATGTGCTGGAGCATATGCCTGATGCTCTGAAGGAGGAGATCGACGCGAAGATCCGGGAGAAGGAGAAAGTAAGCATCTGGGACGTGCTCCAGTTCGTGGGGATGGCCGCCGGTGTGGTCATCAACTTCGCCAGCGCCGCCAGCAGCATCATGACGATGGTGGGGAAGGTGAAGGATTTCTACACGGAGGCGCTCAAGGCCGCCTCATGGGGGGAGATCCTGAGCCTCAAGGATGGAATCTGGAACCGCGAGTTCAGCCTCATCAAGGCCGACCTGAAGGAGCTGCTCGACAGCAAGGAATGGAAGGCGGTCGGCGACGACAAGAAGGCGTTCATCGGCAGCGTGACCGACTTCGCCGCGAAAGTGGAGGCATATCAGGAGATCCTCAACTCCCGCAGATCGGTCAAGTACACCTTCGATATTCTCGACGTCCAGGCCGGCGTGCTGATCTTCGACACGGCCAAGCTGGAGCTGAAGGTGCAGCGGAACGCCTTCGAGGCGTTCATCGTCAAGTTCCTGGATGAGTACGAGAAGGCGCGTGAGTTCAAGCATATCTTCACCGATTACTTCGATACGTCGGAGACCCGGTTCGATCTGCTCGCGCACCTTGCCGAGGTTCAGGCGCAGCGCCGCGACCTGGAGTTCCAGCGCGATCTTCACGAGAAGAACCTCGGAATCCTCACCACCCAGCTCGAGAAGCTCGACTTCGATCCCGAGCATGTCATGGGAGAGGATGTCCGGACGAGTCTGGAGGCCAATCTCCACATGGCGCTGGAGCTGGCGCTGAACCGGATCTACGACGAGCGGCGCGCCTACAGAATATGGTCGCTTGAGGATCATACCTTCCCGGCCGTTCCGGAGAACGTCACCGCCGAGATTCTCAAGACCAAGTTCCACGTTCCCCTCTGGGATAAGATCTCGATCGGTATGAGCAGCCAGAGCGAGCCGGCGTTCAGCGACTTCTCCGGCTCGCCGTACGTCTGGAAGCGGGAGGATTATCCCCGGCAGTTCGCCGCGCTGCAGGAGACCAAACGGATACTGCTGCAGGTTCCGGTGGACAGCAGGGCGAACATCTATTTCCAGCGGATCGTCAACGCGCGCGTCTTCCTGCGCGGAGCCACGACCAGGGACGGCTCCCCCTTCTACTGCGTGCTCCATCATCGCGGCGTCTCGGAGTTCCTGAACCACGACAAAAAGATCGTGACCTGCTACCAGCAGCCCCGCTCCATCGAGTTCTCCTACGCGCTGGAGGGAACCGGTTCGGAGGCCAGACCGAACTACGAGCATGAGGGAGCGATCCAGCAGAACTTCGACAAGCGGGGCGACCTGAAGAGGATCAGGTACAGTCCCTTCACGACCTGGGAGCTGCAGATCGTCCCCGACTATCGCCAGAACCAGCAGTCGAAGATCTTCAACAAGGATATCGACCTGAGCAAGCTGGAGGCGATCGAGCTGCGGTTCAGCGCCTACTACAAGACCTTCCACCTCCCGCGGCTGAATGTGACGCTGCCGCCGGAGAGGGTGGGAGTCGCTGATCCGGCCGAAGGGGAAGCGGTAGCGGGGGAGGGATAAGAGGGGGCGGCTGATATATCGCCTGTATAACCCGATGGAATGCAAAAGGGCGAAGAGTATCGTACTCTTCGCCCTTTTCGTTGTTCGACGTCTCTCTGAAGCCTTACTATCTCCCGGGGGACCGGGATCGGAGTCGCGGGAGATCTACTTCCTCGCCCCCGGCTGCCGGTCCAGGAACTCGTGATAGAGTTCGGTCTGCCGGCTCTGCAGAGGAATATCGTAACCGTCGATAAAGAGTCGCCGGATCGTCGTCGACGGCTCGAACGGATCGCCGTCGGCGGCGAAGAGGGTCGCCCGCTTCCCGACTTCCAGCGAGCCGATCTCCTTCTCGAGTCCGAAGATCTCCGCCGGCACGATCGTCACCCCCTTCAGAGCTTCCTCACGTCCCATGCCGTAGGCTGCCGCAAACCCCGCGTGGAACGGCAGATTCCTGACGTTGGCGGTCTCGCCGGATCGTATCGCGACCTTCACACCGGCCGCGTGGAGCAGTCCGGCGTTGGCATACGCCTTGTCGTAGCGGTCCGCCGGTCTGTTCGGGAGGCTCAGGATCGGTCCCACGACGCAGGGGATGCCGGCCGCGGCGATCTTGTCCGCCACCCGCCACCCCTCTTCCACTCCCGTGAAGATCGCGCGGACATTGTTCGCCTTCACCCATGCCAGCGCTGAATCGATATCCCGCGCCGTGTTCACCTCGATCATCAGCGGCATCTGGCGCCGCACCACCGGGAGAAGCGCCTGGATCTCCGGCACATATTCCGGAAGCCGTTCCTGCGCAGGCGTCGCGCGGTAGCCGGAGTCGATACGGGCATAGAGAACCGCGCGGTCCCAGAGATCCTTCAGCCGGGTCTTCGCCTTCTTCGCCCCCTTCTCGATATCCTCCTCCGACCGCTGATCCCACCAGCCGTTGCGTCCCGTGGGGGGGAAGTTCATCACGACCCCTCTGAATCCCGCATACATCTGATCGGGAGTATATCCCGCCAGGGAGATAAGCGCCGCCGTTCCGGGGAGGAGTCCGCCGTTCGGCGTCGTAATCACCGTGGTCACGCCGTTGACGCGGGTGACCGGGATCTCCACCGAGTTCGGGTTGACGGCGGTGAGCGCTTCGACCTGCGGCGTGATATCGCCGAGCTCGTCGTCATCGCGCGTTTCCGGGAGCGAGCCGATCTCGATCAGTCCGAGCTGGGTGCCGCCGTCGATCATGCCGGGGTAGAGGGTCAGTCCCGCGCAGTCGATCCGTTCGGCGTCGCCGGGGAGCGTCACATCGGTTCCGACCGCCTCGATCCTGCCGTCGCGGATCAGGAGGGTTCCCCGTTCGATGACGCCGCGGGTGACCGTTTCGATCCGGGCGTTGGTCAGCGCGAATGTCCCCTTGCGGAGTCCCTGGGCCGTGGCCTGGGACGCGCAGAGGAGCGAGAGCGCCGCGATAAAAAAAACGCCTGCCCTGTTGGGCCGTATCGTGAGTCGAGGTATATTCATGTCCGGAGGAGATTTGTCAGGGATAGAAGCAGGGCCGCGCCGCGGATCATATCGCGGTCACGGGGCGGAGGAGTTCCCGAATTCTGGAGACGAGGAGTACCCGACGGTGTTCCGTCCGATCACTTCCGCATCTTCGTCACGATCTTCCACTCCTCCTCGGTCACCGGCTGGACGGAGAGGCGTGATCCCTTCTGAATCACCATCATCTTCTCCAGACCCGGCGCCGACTTCAGCTCGTTCAGCGGGATCACCTCGCCGAACTTCTTCACGAACTTCACATCGACCATGGACCAGATCGGGTTCTCCGACGTGGCCTTCGGGTCGTAATGATCATCCTTCGGATCGAGCGCCGTGGTATCCGCATACCCTTCGCGCGCGATTTCCCCGAGTCCTGCGATACCTGGCGGCTGCGCGCTCGAATGATAGAAGAGGACTCCATCCCCCGGCTTCATCAGATCGCGCATATAGTTCCGCGCCTGATAGTTCCGCACCCCGGACCAGCAGGTAGCCCCATCGCGCTGAAGGTCATCGATCGAGTAGCAGTCCGGCTCGGATTTGAGGAGCCAGTAGTTGCGATTGGCGGGCATAGATACACTTGGACCGAGCAGGTTATGAGTTAGGCCCCCGGAGGCGGGGATAAGCGGGTGCAAACTAGGGGTGTGGGGGGACGTGTGCAAGGAGGGGGGCGGCGCCCCAGCTCTCCGTAAACTTGTAGGTGAATGAATGATTCTCCGCGCCGCGCTATCCTCTCCCGATTATCAGATTCTGCTGCTGCATACAGAACCCCGTTCGAGGAGCGCCGGAAACAATGTCGACCGACCGGTTCCGAATCAGCCGATGAAGACATTCTGATTGTGCCACTCCAGGAGGCTTCTGTCGGGCCTCTCCTGAGCAAGATCGGGCAGGGCGATCTCCTTCCCGTGAAGCGCGTAATAGATCCTTCCGTTCTGGTACTGTTCGCGGATCCTGCCGCTGACCTCCACCTGATAATCCGGGGTGACGGTGAGCAGGCCGCGATCGAACAGAAGATGAATATCGGATCGGAGGAGAAGCCCATTGCTCACTTTATGAGGTCCTTCCGAAGCATAGGGTCTGATATGAGCCGCGGTGAGCACAGGTAGTGTCTTCTCACCGGTAAGAGCGCACCGCCTGTGGTATGCCTCCATCACTGCAACCCGAAAGGCGCTTTGACCGAGACGAGCGCGCATCAGGAATGGAGCGCCATACATCCCGGCCGGTTCGGCCAGGATCTCCGGCTGAACAGATCGTTCGGCAGTCGTGAATGAAAGCCTCAGAAGCCGATCCTGTACCTGAGCCCACGTTCTGGCGCCGATCGGCGTCGACGTAGTATATCCCTTTCCCTGTACGATTGAGTTGCTCCAATCCTCAGGGACCGGTATCCATTCCTCACGCGGGAAAAAGAAAGGTTCGGTCAGCACTATGCAGCCGATCTTCGGATCGGGATCCAGATCCCCTTTGCGTCGCCTGTATGCGCGGATCTTGTTGAGGAAGGTCGTGAAGTTCGCGACGCCGTTCTTCTCACCGAACATTTCCCAAGCCATCGACACCGGCAGGCGCTGCGAGTGACGTACGAAGAACCCACCGCCCACGATGTAATTCAGCGGCGCATGGAGTTTGAAGAGAAAAGGCTCCCCGGGCGCAAGAACTTTGAACTCTGAACCGCCTCCGGGCTGCCAGAAGTTCAGATCCTCCGGGCGGCGCTCGGCGAGGAATGAGAACCAGGCATTATCTGTGACACCGATATAAAATTTCATGGAGCGAATTTAGATAATTGAACGCATACCTTGATGCATTGATCGACTTGAGTCGTGCTGCCGGGCGAGGCTGCGCACCAACGACATGTGCTCATAGCGGGTCGCATGCCCTTGTAGATAGTAGATTCTGAAGTAGACCTGATGAGATAAAGATTCCCGGCTTGAACATATATTAACTTGCAAATCCGGCCCCCGCGCCGCCGATCCGAATCAACCGGTACTCCAACCATGACAATGACCCTCGAACATACACTCGCAGAACTCGAATCCCTCGGCAAGGAAAAAGTCCGCGCCCACAACAAAAAACACGGCGCTCACGACAATCAATTCGGCGTTCAGCTCGGCGATATCCGCAAGGTTGCCGCGAAGATCAAGACCAACCACCAGCTGGCTCTCGCTCTCTGGGAGACCGGAAACATCGATGCCCGACTCCTGGCGATCCTGGTGATCAAGCCGAAGAGTATTTCTCGCGATGAGCTGGATGCGATGGTTCGGTCGATCGACTTTGCGCACGTCGCGGACTGGTTGTACTCATATGTCATCAAGGATCATCCCGAGAGGGAGTCGCTTCGTCAGGTATGGATGGATGATGCCAACCCCTGGGCCGCTCGGGCAGGCTGGAGCCTGACCGCGGGGCGAGTCGCCCGGAGTCCGGAGGGACTCGATATCCCCGCACTCCTGAACCGTCTCGAGTCCGAAATGGGGAGCGCTCCTCCGGAAGTGCAATGGACGATGAATTCCTGCCTCGCGGGGATCGGCATTCACTTCCCGGAGCATCGTGAGCGTGCCCTCGCTATCGGGGAAAAACTCGGGATATATCGCGATTACCCGGTTTCCAAGGGGTGTACCTCTCCTTTTGCTCCAATCTGGATCAACGAGATGGTGCGTCGGCAATCGTGAACACCGACCGTAGAGCGTCCGGCCCCGCGTCTATCGCCGAACTTCAATATCTCCGTACGTCGTATAGACCCGCTGGTCGTACTCCACCGAAGCAAAGACCCGATAGATCCCCGGCGCCAGATCGGAGACGTCGACGTCCAGACCATGCGTTCCGGCGTTCAACGACGCTTCGTACAGGACGCGCTCCAGCTTCCCGGGAGATGATTCCAGCCATAGCTTCACGGTTCTCGCCTGTTCGATGGAGAAGTGGACCATGATCTCCGAGACCGTGGGATTCGGAAATGCCGGCTTGAACGTAAACCCCACCTCCGGTATCGCTCGCCAGTCGTCCGATGCGTCGCCGGTCGTACCGGTGGGCTGACCGATCGCATTGGTGAGCTGGATTCCCGTGAACCCCGGCTCCGGCTCCACCGTCCTGCTGCCGCAGCCCGTTGTCAGGAGTGCAAGGGAAGCCAGAAGGATGAGGCTCGAACCGGCTGATCTCATGCTTGTCATCGGTCGTCAGGTTTTATCTGGAGGAATATCGTAGAAGCCGCGCATCCTCCTGTGCAGGATGCGACGGGGGCGAATATAGTCGCTGCGGTTATCCGGAAAAGGGGAATTGTCGGGAGCCTCCTGTTCTATCCGATGCTCGTTGCCGGAAGTCCCCACGCCTCCTCGATTCCGCGTCTGAAGATCTCGTTCATGCGCCCGAGATCCTGCCTTCCCACACCGATCGTCGGCGCCGCGGCTTCGGCGGCTTCATGTTCCTGTGCGATGAACTCCTGAAGGATCGGGATCGGCTCCGCCATGTCCATCTCCATACCGGCGCGTTTCCGTTCCAGCAATCTTTCGATCTCCGCCAGCAGAGCCGTGTCGGAGATTGTGCGATCGACGAGCTTCCCGAACTCCATCGGTACCGGCTCGTCGCATGTCATGATCCATCGGCATGCAAGAAGGGGACGGAGGATGTAGAAGTACGCCTTGCCGCTGAGGGCTCCTGTACCTCGATGCCGCGATACATTATTGCGGACCATGCTCAGGTAGTGATGAAACGCCGCCTTCGGTGAGAAAACATCCGCCGCCGCAGCTCTGAGCAGTGAGGTGATCTCCCTCTTCTCGCGATAGACGATCGGCGATTGCAGCCATTCCAGCAGCGTGGCATTGGAGGCATGGAGCAGTTGAAGAGTCTTGCGCAGATCCCAGCCGCTGACGTCGAGAAGGTCGCTGATCGGCCTGTCGATCACATCCCGCCGCTTCTCCAGATCTATCGAAAGATACCAGTCGAGCGGGCGGACGTAGAGAAACCGCACATCGTAATCGCTGTCGGCCGAGGGAAAGCCCCACGCCCGGCTGCCGGACTCGCAGGCGAAGAGGATGCGGACGTTGTCGGTGGATTCGATTTCGGAGAGGGTGGTCTGGATGCTGTCGAAAATATTCATGGGATGTATAAGGAATTGAGGATATCGACGGAGATACTGATTCCTGTGGCGCAAGATCAGCAATTCGGTCTGGTTTCTGCAATGCCGGTGGTGAGTTGTCGTTGTATTACATAGAGCCTGGAGAGAATACGACAACCAATGAGCCGGCAGCCAGCATGCGACAGACTATCAGGAAAGAAGCGAACCCGGGTCAGGCTGGAGCATTGAGGAAACCCCTCAAGGACCGGAACATCGGGAAGAAAATCTCCGGAAGCAGCTCCATGGATGAATCCGTGAAACCCGGTGGAATCGGAAGCTCGCTGGAGGACGCGTTCAAAAGCATGGCGGTCCTCTGGCAGAGCGATGACTTCGTGCGAAGGGCTCTCATCACCCGCATCATGAGGGCCGTGACGCATGCTCTCTCCGATGCCGGGGAGGCAAACCTTCAGCACGCCCTGGAAGCCCCCACCGACACGGGCAGTCTGGCACGACTTCTCTCGATGGGCGCCGATCTGGAGGACGCCGTCCGTGAGCTCGACCCCATGGCCGCCGCGATCATCCGCGGAGCCGATATGAAACAGGATCTGCTCAGACAGGCCGGTGGGGCATTGGAAACGTCGGACGTTGCCGACCTGCTCGGAATCTCGAAGCAGGCCGTCGTGAAGCGTGTGCAGAGCGGCGCGCTTCTCGCCATCCCGAGCGCCTCGGGGCATCTCAGGTTCCCGGCATTTCAGTTCTCCGCCGAAGGGACGATCGACGGCCTGAAGCAGGTCCTGACCGCATTCAACGTCGACAGCCCCTGGACCAGGCTTGCGGTGCTGCTCGACACCGACGAGGCGGTAGGAGACAGGCGGCTGATCGATGCCCTGCGGGCGGGCGAGCTGCAGGGAGTGCTGGACGTCGTACGCGCATTCGGGGCGTAGCATGGCGAAGCGATCACCCGATCCGACGTTGTTCGACTACATCGCCGGCCTGGATCTTCCGCTTGTGGAGCTGCCGAAGGGATCTCCCTGCTTTCGGATTCATCGCACTACACACGATCCTCTCTGGTTCGGGCCTGATACGGAGGCGCCGGTGGCCGGGCGGTTCAATCTTGGACATATCTTTGACAGATATGGTGTCGGTCTGGATCCATAGGAAATAAACGAGCATTCCATCGCGCCGAACGGAAGGGATCGACACAGGAAGTATCCATTCCCGAGTGCGTGATCGTGGAGTTGGTAGAAGCGGACATGGCGGGATGGGAACAACGGTTCTGGTCCGTCACCGCGGCGCCCTCGACGAGACGTCGCGCGAGGGAGGTACCCGGAAATGGCGGCATGTGCGGGAGACGCTGAAGCGTTATCTGGAGCGGAGTGCCGGTTGAGAATCGAGTCGGCCCTCCGGTTGCTTACAGATGTCGGAATACCTCATACCGCTCTGCAAGCCGATCGCGGTCGGGCCAGTGGATGGATTTTCTCGGCAACACCAGTCGTGATCCGTTCAATCGCTGCAGTCCGTGTTCAAGCATCGGGCCGTCCTTCTCCATGAGAATATCTTCCCGGATCTCTACGACATAATCGGGCGAGACCCCGAGGATCGACGCATCGAATGCTGCGTGATGAAGTTTGCAGAGTGCGATACCGTTATTGACGATCGGATCACCCTCCGGATCGCGGTCGGGAACGATATGAGCCGCGTCGAGCAGCTCGCCGTGACGAAGCTGGCAGATAGAGCATTGTTGATTATAGGCCGTTAGAACCCGCTCCCGAAAACTCTGCTGGTGAAGGCGCCGTCGGGCAACGGTCGTCACATATCGCCGTCGCGCCGTCGCATCTTCCCTGACAAGAAAGAGATCCGGCGAAGGCGCGACGGTGGCCGCGTCATCGATTGCCACGGTAAACGTCAGTTCTGCGGGGTTGTCGCCGACAATGAATGCGGGCCATGTGGCCAGATAGCGGCCTGGCGAAAGACCGTGGAAGTAGATCAGAGGCACTCCATCCATCAGGGCGGCGCGAAGTCCGATGTTGTCCCGGTGTCCGATCTCTGCAGCGGTTCCGCGATAACGATACTGAAGAAGACCGTCAAGGCTGAGCCTGTCATCGTAGGGACTATTCGGAGAAGTGGTGATCGAGATGGGATATGCGCAGAGTCGTGGTTTGAAGATCCCTTGTGGTCCTATAAGAGGGATCCGCTCGCCGTTGATCACACACCCTTTCTCCAGAACCGAGCGCGGGAGTATATCGCCATGGAATGTAACCTGATCCTTCAGCCAGGTAAACGTCTCAAGGCGAATCTTTCGATCAAAGTTTGTGTCACCTGATACGATCATACGCTGCTCGATATCTGTCAACACTTGTCTTCAAGGAGTCCGCTTCTGCGAAGATCGGTCTGTCGGAATCTTTGAACCCGCTGATTGCAGATGAGATAGTAAGCAGGGGAGCTTCAGCCGGAGCTGACGTGGGCAACATGCGAAAATCGTTTCGATCGGGAAAGCAGTGTGATATCTGGAGACCTATAGTGAACGAAGGGAACTACGATGCGGAATGAATCGTAGCACCCGGTGGAGAATATCACTTCTCGTTCTTGACACGATGTATTACAGAGTGTTATATTCGTTCCTTGTCGAGGGGATGTCGTGATGCGATGGGCATGAGATATACGGCTGCGGGCCGGTATCACTCCACAGACCTCCATTCTACAGAGCTTCGTGAATCGGACATCTACTCGGTATCACCGGGCGGTCGTCGTGAAACGGCGCGACGATGATCGCTTCGGATAATTCCGCACAGGACGCGTCGATAGCAGGGGGAAGGATCATGGCGACAAAGACAGGGAGCGAATTCATCATCAAGCTGGACGGGCTGAAACTGCCCGCCGCCGTTGAGGCCGCCATCGCAAAGGAAATTCAGTCGGTCGTCATGCGAGAGATTGCCCGTATCGATCTGAAGGGGGATATCCACACGCATTTCCCACGCAAGGATTGGATGGGAATCTGGATCAGGACCCAGAAGATCGACAAGATCCCGATGCTGGCCGTGAACGAGATGCAGGGTTAAGCCGCCGAACCTATGGACGCGGAACCAATCCTCTGCCCGAGTTCGACCTGTCAGGATGGAGCAATTCTCCTCGGCATCGTTCTGCCGACCGGCCAGGTCGCGTTCTCCGGCAGCAGAATCATCGTGGATCAGGAGTTCGTCCGCATCGCACATGAGGGACGAACTCCTGAAAAACGCTTCAGGTTCGCCGGAACCTGCGCGAAATCGGGCTGCGGACAATGGACCGGAAGCCGCTGCGGAGTGATCGACACCGTCATGGAAACGATCGAGGGGGACGCGGAATCGCTCCTCCCGGAATGCTCTATCCGCCCTCAATGCCGGTGGTTCCTTCAATCGGGGCCGGCGGCATGTGTCGTCTGCCCGGAGGTGATCACCGATCTTCGAGTCGATGCGGTTGAGATTGACGGCCCGAGTTAATTGATTGTGTCGTATCGGATTCGATGAATATGCGGGCCGCTTCTTCTCCGGTCCCGCATTGTTGTGTTGATTCCTGTCCATTTCCGAACCTGCTTTTCCCGGGATTCTCCGGACACCTCCTTGCCTTCCATACTTCTATCCTAGTGTTGCCTGCACCGATATCTCCGAAGCAGGCCATGATATCCGATCTCCTCATGCCGGCCCGGTGTTTCAGCCTGCAATAATCCGGAAGGTGCCGGCGCCTCGGCTGGTAATAATCGAGCAATCGCAACCGTGGTTTTCGCCGTGGTTGTGAGATACGTTCGCACCCGAATTTCAGCGCGAGATCGGCCTGATCCCCGCGTTTTCCGATCTATCAGTCGATGTGTGTTACGATCGACCTGTGAGCAGCAGTCTCCCCGATTCTTCCTAAGTTCCCCCATGCAGACACCCGCACCTCTCTACGATACTATCGGAACCGGCTACGACATCACCCGCCGCGCGGACCCCTTCATCGTCTCCGAGCTTGCCCGCGAGCTTTGTCCGGGGGAGGGGGATTACCTCGATCTTGCCTGCGGAACCGGGAACTACACCGTTGCCCTCGCCTCGCTTGGAGGCCGCTGGTCCGGGGTGGATCAGTCGGGGACGATGATCGATGCCGCCTCCGCCAAATCGACGGCGATCCGGTGGGAGGTGGGGAGCGTCGACCGCCTGCCGTTCGAGGATGGGACCTTCACCGGCGCGACCTGCATTCTTGCGATCCATCATTTCCCCTCGCTCGATGATGCCTTCGCGGAGACCGCTCGTGTGCTGCGGAGCGGCCGGTTCGTCATCTTTACATCGCTGCCGGAGCAGACGGGGAGCTACTGGCTGGCCCGGTACTTCCCGCGGGCGATCGCCGCGTCGTGCGCGCAGCTCCCTTCTCTGGAAACGGTGACCTCGGCGCTCCGGAAGGCGTCGCTGGAGACCGTGGCGGTCGTCCCCTACGATGTCCGGCCGGATCTGCGCGACTTCTTCCTCTACAGCGGAAAACATAGGCCCGAGATCTACCTGGACCCGCTCGTGCGGCGCGGCATCTCCACCTTCGCCTCGCTCGCCGACCCTGCGGAGATCGAGGAAGGCTGCGCGCGACTCCGGGAGGATATCGAGAGCGGAAGGATTGAAAGCGTCGTCAGGGAATATCGCGGCGATGCGGGGGACTACTGTTTTGTCGTGGCTGAGAAGGGGTGAGAGGGGCGCCCCCTTCCTCGAACCTGCGGAGTCTCTTCCTGGGGCTGTGATTTCAATCATGCTTTGATATTCTTCCTCCGTTTCCGTAACCTTGCGCCACGAGGTATGGTCAACGGTCGGACGTGGTTACGAAGTCCGTATGCGCTTGCCTGCTTCGTCGTTTCCACCCCGTATCGCCCGACCTTCTTTCCTGATGTGAACCTGTCGCGGGCCTTCTCGTTCCGTCGTGTCGGCGGGTGATGACGGCCTGTCGCATTCCGAAGTTCCGAGGTCGCCGCGGGTACCGTGTGCCGGAGTTATCCCTTCCCATGATCGCTCGTCGGATCGATATCGTTCTGGTCGCCCTGGGCGCTTTCTGCGCGGCCGCCGGTCTGCCGGTCGCGGGGATGGCGCAGAGGTTCAGGGTCGAACGGATCACGCCGGAACAGGGGCTCTCGCAGAGCTTCGTTCACTGCGTCATGCAGGACAGCCGCGGCTTCATGTGGTTCGGGACAAGGGACGGACTGAACAAGTACGACGGCTATAAATTTATCGTTCACCGACCCAGACCGTTCGATTCCTCCTCCCTTTCCGTGAACGTCATTACATCGATCGCCGAGGATTCCTCGGGGGCGATCTGGGCGGGGACCTATTTCCACGGCCTCAACAGGCTGGAGCGGTCGACCGGAAAGGTGCGTCGGTACGGACATCGGCCGCGGGACCCGCACAGCCTGAGCGGCAACACGATCGGCTGCATCCTCGTGGACAGGAAGGGGGATCTCTGGGTGGGAACGCCGCAGGGATTGAATCTCTACAGGAAGGAATCGGACGACTTCACGCGATTCTCTTCCATTGCATCGGATCCCTCCACGCTCGCCCACGACTCCGTTGAATTCATCGAAGAGGATCCCTCCGGCGCTCTCTGGATCGGAGGCGGAGACATCTATATCAGCCGCTTCGATCGGACGACACGGCGGTTCACCCGCTTCACGGTCGTGCGCGCGGGAAACCATCCGGCGGGAACACGCTTCATCGGCGATGATCCCGTCGTCTTCCGGGCCTCCTGTTCGCTGGCGACGGTTCGGAGCTATATCCTGCGGTCCGATATAAGAATATCGGATAATCTCTTCCCCGTGGAGGATATGCTGAAACGGCAGGGGAGGCAGGCGGAGTATCTGAGGATCGAACCGGGAGCGGAAGTGTGGCTCAGAGGCTCCCCGTTCAATCCGGGCTACAGCGGACTCTATTTCATCCCTCTCCCTCTCAGGGGGGCGGCCGTATCGCTTCCCGAGCCGATCATCAGAGGGAACATCACCTCACTCTATCGCGATCGGTCGGGGATCTACTGGGTGGGGACCGAGGACGGCATCTTCAGGCTGATGCCGATCGCCAGAACGATCGTCACCTATCGCCATTATCCCTCCGATCCCGGCAGCCTCAGCCATTCCCGCATCCGCTCCGTCCACGAGGACCGGGGGGGACGGCTCTGGGTCGGCACCGACGAGGGGATGAACAGGCTCGACGAACGGAGCGGAGGGTGGATACGATACTATACGGACACGG
Source organism: uncultured bacterium (assembly GCA_966250335.1). Taxonomy (GTDB): domain Bacteria; phylum Bacteroidota; class Ignavibacteria; order OLB7; family OLB7; genus OLB7. The sequence goes on from CBINGZ010000003.1 coordinate 186,691, forward strand.
TCGTTTCCGAGGGTCCGGCCGGAAACGTCGTCAATGTGATCTACGAGGAGCGTGACGGCACGCTCCTTGCAGGCACCAACGACGGCATCAGAAGATACGACCCGGCGCACGATCGCTTCCTTCCATACGTCGGCGTCGGGAACGGAGCGGGGGGGAGGACCCTCGCCGTCTGGTCGATGTATCGCGATAGAAATGGACTCCTCTGGGCCGGGACCAAGAACGAGGGGATCCTCCTCTTCGGTCCGGAGGGAAAAATCATACGGAGATATCGTTCGACGCCGGGAGATACGAACGGCATCGCCGACAACCGCGTCTGGTGCATGGGGGAGGACCGTTCCGGCTCCCTCTGGATCGGTACCAACGACGGGCTCCACCGCTGGTCCCCCGCCTCCGGCCGGTTCATCGCCTATCGTCACGATCCCGGCCGTCCACGGGGGATCTGCGGCAACAATATCTGGTCGCTCAACTTCGATTCGGACTCGAACCTCTGGGTCGGGGCCTACGGCGGCGGGCTCAGCCGCTATCATCCGGAGACCGACGACTTCACCTCGGTCACCACCAATGAGGGATTGCCGAGCGATGCCGTCTTCGGCGCATTGAGCGACCGCCGGGGGCGGCTCTGGGTCAGCACCAGCAACGGACTGGCTCTCTACTCCCCCGCCGAGCGGAGGGTCCTGCGCACATACGGCGCCGCGGACGGACTGCAGGGGAACGAGTTCTCCTTCAAGGCATTCCACAAGACATCGGACGGCGAGATGTTCTTCGGCGGACTGAACGGTCTCAGCAGGTTCCGGCCGGAGGATATCCGCGACAACACCAACATTCCCAGGCTGGCGATCACCTCCTTCCGGGTCTTCGACAGCGTGGTCGCGGGTGAACTCTTCGACGGCGCGGCGATCGAGGTCGACTACTCGCGCAACTTCGTCTCGTTCGAGTTCGCCGCGCTCGACTATACAAATCCCGCGCAGAACCGTTACTCCTACATGCTGGAGGGGGTCGATCCCACCTGGGTGGAATGTGGCTCAAGACGATACGTCAGCTACAGTGATCTCGACCCCGGCGAATACGTTCTGCACGTCCGGGGTTCGAACAACGACGGGGCCTGGAACAGAGCCGGGGTGAGCATATCGCTCCGCGTCCTTCCTCCCTTCTGGATGACGATATGGTTCAGGATCATCGTCGGCGCCGCGCTGACGCTGGCCGTCGTGCTGATACTTCACTACCGCGTGGCGGCGGTGCGGCGGCGCGAGAAGCTGCGCAGGCAGATCCTGGAGTCGCAGTTGCAGGCGTTGCAGGCGCAGATGAACCCTCATTTCATCTTCAACGCGCTCAACTCCATTCACCAGCTGATTCTCGACCGGAGCGACGACGACGCGGCGGAATATCTGGCGAAGTTCGCGCATCTGGTACGGATTGTGCTGGACCATTCCTGTCGCCGGACGATCACGGTGGCCGAAGAGGTCGAGTATCTTACGATCTATCTGGAACTGGAGTCGCTCAGGTTCGACGGCAGGCTGGACTACTCGATCGATATCGATGCTCCCGGCGCGATGTTCTCCATCCGGATCCCTCCGATGCTGGTACAGCCCTACGTGGAGAACGCCATCCGCCACGGCCTGCTTCCCAGGCCCGAAGGGGGAAAGGTCACCGTCGCCATCCGTGAGCGGGAGGGATATATCGTCTGCACCGTCGAGGACGACGGCATTGGAAGAGTGAAATCCCATGAGCTGAAGCCCGGCGGCGGCGCGACCCATCGATCGATGGGAATGATGCTGACGGGGCGACGCCTGGAGATCTACAACGCGGTCCGGAAGAGGGAGATCAACGTTGAGATCACCGATCTGTACGCCGACGACGGAACCCCGCGGGGGACCCGGGTGGAGATGCATGTCCCGATAGATGGTCGGGGCGGAGAGTCACGTATGAACGATTCCGATGAAAGGAGGGTGGGATATTATGATTCGCTCGATTATCGTCGATGACGAGCGCCGGGGACGCCGGGCGCTCTCGCTGATGCTTTCCCGTCACTGCCCCAACGTGCGGGTGGTGGCCGAGGCGGACTCCGCCGTGACGGCCGCCGAGGAGATAGGGCGACACGCTCCCGATCTGGTTTTCCTCGATGTGGAGATGCCGGGCGGGGGAGGCTTCGAACTGCTTGAATCGTTCGATACGATAGATTTCGACGTGATCTTCGTGACCGCCTACGACAGCTACGCGATCAGGGCGATCAGGTGCTCGGCGCTCGACTATCTGCTGAAGCCGACCAAGGCCGCCGAGCTGAGGGTCGCCGTTGCCCGCTCCGCCGAGCGGAGGGGACGGGCGCTCGGGACGCATCCCCGCGTCCCAGTCTCCCGGCCGATGGGGTCGGAAAAAATCGCGCTCCCCACCTCCAACGGCTTCGTCTTCGTGGCCGCCCAGACGATCATCAGGTGCGAGGCGCGGAGCAACTACACGATGTTCTATTTCGACAGCGGCGGCACCCTCCTCGTCTCCAGAACGCTCGGTGAATTCGAGGAGCTGCTTCCGGAGGAGTGCTTCTGCCGCGTCCACAACTCGCACATCATCAACGCACGACACGTGGAACGATATATCAAGGGGAAGACCGGGATCGTCGTGATGTCCGACGGCTCGCAGGTCGATGTCTCCCCCCGCAGGAAGGACGCGTTCATGGAGTGCTTCCCAAGGCGATAGAGCGTCCGGTTTTCTATCGTGATCATATCGGCCCCGGTATATTCGACGGGGCCGACGGTCCTATCTGCGCAATCAATATCGTCATCCGCTCAATCGCTTTACCGCTTCGCTCAATGGTGATGGCTATTCCGGACGCCGCACGCTACGTTCGAATCATATCGTGAACGTATCGCGGATCAACCTATAACGATCTACCGATCGGCGCTGTAGGCGCCTGTTCCCTGTGTCCGGTGATCTTACCGCTATCCGTGCTGCGCTCACCCCACGTTCATCAACCTACTATTCAGGAGAACGTTACCATGATCAAGTCGAGTGTGCGTTTGCGAACGCTTTCGGCTCTGCTGCTGTCGACAGTCGTTGCGCTGATCGGCTCGCAGAGGGCGGCGGGACAGCTCGCGGTGGAATACGACTACGGTTCCGCGGACTGCGCCGAATCGGGGTTCAACGGAGTGGAACCGGTGCTGGTGGCTGAAGGAGATTGTGCGGGAGGCGGCTTTATCGCTGTGGGATATACGAAACAGACCGGGAGTCCCAGCGGCCCATGCGGTCCCAGCGACGTCTATCTGGTGCGGACGAACGCGGCCGGCGCCCGAGTATGGGAGCGCCGCTACGAGATCGTGACATCGGATCAGGAGAACGACGACGATATCGGGTACAGCGTCAAGGCTCTGGCGGACGGGTTCATTATCGTGGGAACGACCAAGGAGATGAACAATGTGAACAACGATGTCTTCCTCCTGAAGGTCGACTGCCAGGGGAACGTCATGTGGGGGTATGTCTACGGCAATCAGAACGCCGAGGATGAAGCGCGCGAGGTTATCGTGTCGGGATATGCAGGACAGACGCCGGGTTCGGCCGTCGGAGATTTCGTGGTCTGCGGATGGACGGAGGATCCTCAGTCATGTGCGGGCGCGCCGTTCGTTCACTTTCCCGACGTGATCTTCCCGAACGCGCCTCCCCCGAACAGAAGCTGGGATCCGTTCCTGCTGAGAGCCTCGGCGCCGGGGATGGGAATACCGGTATGGCATAATGTCTACAGACGCTGTCAGCCCGGTACCTTCGGCTGCAACGAGTTCTTCATGTCGTTGATCGAGGCCAAGCAGAACGTGACGGGAGGGAACGCCGGGGATATCGTCGCGGTCGGCGGCACCTGGGCCTATACGCAGAATCAGGCGGCTCTGGCGATGCGGGTCAACGTCGACGGAGGGGTCATCGCCAATAATACCGCCATCTATGGAGGCGTCAACGAGAACGCCGTGTTCACCAGCGTCATGGAGATGACCGGAGACGCCGAGGCCGGTAACCTTCTCTTCGCGGGTGCGGCGGATTTCAATTCGGGCGTGGCTAACATTCACGACATCTATGTCGTGAAGTCGGCGGCGAGTCCCTGCGTCCGGCTCGCCGAAAGGTCGATCGGCGATCTGAACGGAGGGGCCTGGAGTCAGGATATTGCCTTCGATATCATCGAACGCAAGGCTGCGTTCTCGGCGGGGGGGATCGGCAATCATCTCGATCTGTTCCTGACGGGGAAGACGAACAACGGCCAGATGGGGACCGACGCGTTCCTCCTCCATCTCAACAGGGCGACGCTGGTTCCCCTGGCTCCCATCGGATACACGTTCGGCGACAACAACGGGCTCAACGACATCGGGTACTCGCTGATCGACGACGGACAGCGGCCCAATCCTCTTTCACCGCTCACCGGCGGGTTCGCCATCTGCGGTCTCAACACGCAGGCTCCGTTGCTTGCTCCCCTCGATCTCGACCTTTATTTCATCAAGACGAGTCGCTTCGGTACCACGGCATGTTCGCGGGTGTGGGAGCCGGCCAATGTCAATGAGTTCTGGTACCAGAGCTGCCAGACACCGTGTGCGATTCCCGTGGTGCAGTTCTATCCGTCGGTCCCGATCAAGGCCGATGTGGACTGGGATCACGTATACTGCGCCAGCACCAACTTCCCGCGCATCGCCGTGACCGGCGAGCCGGAGGAAGCCGCCCAGGCCGCCGCCGGAGCGCGCACGATACCGAACCCGGTCGTGAGCGGCAGGGAGTTCAACATCGAGTTCATGGCGATGGGGGATGGAGATGTAGAGATCTCCGTCACCGATATGATCGGGCGGAACGTTCTGCGGATGACGACGCAGTACAGCGAGCGCTCGGTCACGATCTTGACCGAAGGATGGCCCGCCGGCACCTACCTGGTACGGCTTGAAGGAGACGGCATGAAGGAGACGATACGCGTGGTGGTTGTGGAGTAGAATGGTCGCGGGGCGGTTCTTCCACAGGGGCGCTCATGGAGTGCTTCCCTAGGGAGTAGAACGCCCGACTTCCTATCGTGATCGCATCGGCCCCGGCGAAGATACCGGGGCCGATGGTCCGATCCGCTCAATCAAGATCCTCATCCGCTCAATCGCATTGCCGCTTTGCTCAATGGCCGTGGCTATTCCGATCGCCGCATGCTACGTTCGACCCACAAGGTGAACGTATCGCGAATCAATGTAGAGCGGCCTACGGATCGGCAGCGTGAACACCTCTCTTCCTGCCCCCCACGATCCCGCCGTCATTCATGCCGCGTTCGCCACATATCCCATCAACTCTCTTCAGGAGAACGAGCCCATGGTAAGTTTCGGTGCGCGTGCAAGAACGCTTTCGACGGTGCTGCTCTCTTCTATCGCCGCCGCGGTGATCGGAGCGACGCCTGTCTCGGCACAGTATGCCTGGGAGTACGACTACGGTTCCTCCGACTGCGATGAAATAGGGTATAACGGTGTGACGCCCGTTGTCCAGACTCCCGGTTGCGCCGGAGGCGGATTTATCGCCGTGGGAGCCACGACGCAGACCCTGCCGTTCAACCAGTGCGGAGCCACGGACGTGTATATCGTCAGAACAAACGCCGCCGGTGTGCGCTTGTGGGAGTTCCGTTACGATATAGGTAATAAGGGGACGAACGATATCGGATACAGCGTAAAGCAGGTGCCCGATGGGTTCATCATCACCGGAACCACCATGGAACCTGCTCCCTCCACCTTCACGGATATATTCCTGCTGAAGATCAGATGCGACGGAACATTCTGGTGGTCGAATGTTTACGGCAGCGCGCTGCTGAACGATGAGCCGCGGGATCTCATTATAGCCAAGCACGGCAACGCGAACGGAGCGAACCCCGGTGATATCGTTGTTGCAGGATGGACGCATACGGCTCTGATGTGCCAGGGGGGGCGGAATCAGGACGGATATCTGCTCCGGACCGACCCTTTCGGTATTATCGTCTGGTCAAAGACGTACGACGGTTGCGAGTTCGGCGGATATCCGAGATACGGATGCAATGATTTCTTCACCGATCTGGTGGAAGCCGATAAGACCCCTGCCGGTCTGGGGAATATTGCCGTGGGAGATATCGTGGCTGCCGGCGGCACCTACAGCTATACTCAGAACTGTGCAGCATGGGCAGTCCGTGTGAACGGCAACACGGGCGCCGTGGCGTTACCGACCGTGGGCGTGTACGGCGGCGTCTACGAAAATGCCGTGTTCCACAGTGTGACCGAACTGACGGTCGGCGCCGAGGCGGGCAATATGGTATATGCCGGCGAGTCCGATTTTTATGGACCGTCCGATATCTACGTCGTGAAGTCGGGGCCGAAACCGTGCACCCGGCTTGCCGAGCGGACGATCGGCGATCGCGGACTGCAGGTCGATGTCGCCTACGATGTTGTCGAACGGACGAAAGGATTCTCGCATCCGGGCCTGGGCGCCATTGGCTACGTGTTCCTGACGGGCAAGACCAACAACGGCCAGGTCGGCACCGATGCGTTCCTGCTCTGGCTTGCCCCGCTCAACCTTGGCTACCGGGGAGCTATCGTCTACGGCGACCACGCCGACCTGAATGATATCGGATATTCCCTGATGGATGACGACCAGTTCCCCGATCCTGCTTCCCAGATGCACGGCGGCTTCGTTATCTGCGGACTCAACACCAGACAGGTCGAATATCTCTGGCCCGATGAACTCGATCTCTATCTCCTCAAAACCGATCGACTGGGAAGGACGGGCTGCGAGCAGCCATGGGCCCCCGACGAAGCCGCCGAATTCTGGTATCAGCAGCCGTGCAGGATGCCGTGTGTGGCCACTCTGGAGGAGATCCGTCCGGTCATGTCGACGGGCGTGTCGGTCGATTGGGATCATCTGCTCTGCCAGTCACTCCTCCGGATCAACAACGACGGAACGGAGGAGGTTATCGATCTCACCGGTCCCGACGCGGTGCGATCCTTCCCGAATCCGGTCGTGAGCGGCAAGCCGTTCACCCTTCAGTTCACGCCTGATCAGGGAGTAGAGGTTACCGTATCGGTGACCGATGTGACCGGCCGTAGTCTCTTCCGGACGGAAACCGGGAGCGGAAGCGGTCAGCGTTCCATCTCCATCGACACCGACGGCTGGCCTGCCGGAACGTACATGGTCCAGCTTGAAGGTAACGGGATGAAGGAAACGGTCCGCATGGTGGTCGTGGAGTAATCCGCGAGATCCAACGGCAGGCCTATGCCTCTGACCAGGTCGGGGAAGGATGTGTGCGGTCGGCGACGACCCCGCATCTTTCCCCGATGTTTTTTGCCCCTGTTCATGCAGGCCGGGGGGATCGGATCGGCCCGGATCATCTTCTCGATATACGATTCTCTCTCCTTGCGAATACCTATCGATAGTGATACTTTTCGCCTGCCCCCCCGTATCCTCTCCACCAACCGATTGAAGGAGACTCACGATGAGCACATCCTCTCCCCCGGCGCCGACCCTGGACGGACGTCTTCTCTGCGCCAGCGAAGCCGCCTACGGCATCCTTCCGGACGGAACGTTCCAGCCGCTCGATATCTATGTGACCGGCGCGGGCTTCAGCAGCACGGCCGCCGTTCAGACCTTCACCTCGGGGATCGACAAGATCAACGCCTGCCTGGTCGCGACGACGGCGGATGGCGTGATCCTGGCGTTCCGCGGGACGCTGCCGCCGAGCACCTCCGACCCCGCCAGCTTCTTCGACTGGCTGAACGATTTCTACGCCGAGCCGATGAGCGTGGCCGGCATCCCCGGTCAGGTCCACAGCGGGTTCTGGGACGCCGTCGACGATCTCTGGCCCTCGATCCTGCCGGCGGTGACCGCGGCGGTCTCGGCCGGAGGAGGAACCCTTCCCCTCTACATCACCGGTCACAGCAAGGGGGGCGCCCTGGCGCCTCTCGCTGCGATGCGTTTTGCCAAGCAGACGAGCATCGCCGTGACCGCCGTGCATACGTTCGCCGGGCCCCATCCGGGGGACGCGAACTTCGCGCTCGCCTACAACGATATGTTTACCGATACCCGGTGGGAGTATCAGGATGATATCGTGCCGCATCTGCCGCCGAACCAGACCATCATGGAGCTGCTCACGAAGATCCCCTGGATCGGCAAGTACATATCGAGCTGGGGGACGTGGAACTACACGGCGGTGGGGACGCTCAACTTCATCAACTGGTCGGATCAGGTGGTCGGCGATTCGACCTGGCTGGAGATCGAACGGGCCGCCAGCCTCGTCAAACTTCTGGTGGAACTGAATCTTGCACAGATCGTGCACGACCATTACGGAGGCTGCGGCGGCGGTTATGCGAGCGTGGTCATGCCGACCGGCGTCTGCCCCGTTGCGACTCCGGAGCAGATCGCGGCGATCGTGGGGACCGATATCAACGTCACCCACCCCGCGAACCCGGTCCCGACCGGCCCGACGAACAACTAGACCGGCGTGAGAATCGCTGACGTACCGGCCACGGCCCGGCGGGGATCATCCCCCGTCGGGCCGTAACGGTTATATTGCCCCCTCACATCGAAGGATCATTCTCATGACCCCCGTCGACGATCTCCAGGGCTGGTTCGACAACACCCGCAACGTCCTTGAAACCGCCTACATGCGGGCGACCGAACCGTGGAAGGGATCGGGGATGTCCGGCCCTTTCGAGCGCTGGAGCGTCCTGCGCCGCCCCGTGGCCGACTGCCTCGATCATGACGGATCGTTCCTCGATATAGGCTGCGCCAACGGCTATCTGCTGGAGTGCTCGCTGATCTGGACAGCCGAACGGGGAGTGCGGATCGAACCGTTCGGACTCGACTTCTCGGCCCCTCTGGTGGAGCTGGCGAAGGAACGGCTTCCCGCATACGCCGACAATTTCTACACGGCCAACTCCTTCGAATGGACTCCTCCGAGACGTTTCGATTTCGTCCGCACCGAGCTGGTATATGTGCCGGAGGAGCATGAGAAGGGATATCTGGAACATCTTCTCACGAACTATCTGAACCCCGGCGGGCGCCTTATCGTGACCAACTATGCCGAAGGGACCGAGAACCCCGCGCGGGGCCTGCTCCCCGGAAGCCGTCCCACGCGCTACCTGCTGGAGCGACTGGAGGAACTCGGGTTCCCCGTGCTGGAGACCCGTAACGCCGAAGATCCGGAAGGGCGGAGCGGAATGCGCGCCGCCGTGCTCGCGGCGGAGAGATGAGTCCGGACGGGCCTCCGTTCGTCCGATATTACTATCCGGCAGGAGCCGCTCCCGGAGCGGCATCACTCCGTTCCGGCCGGCGACTTCGTACATTTGTCCCGAGAGATTCCCATTAACCGTATATCGAGAAGATCATGTCCGACAGCACTTTTACGATCCGCACGATGACCGCCGACGAAGTGTCGGAGATCGCCGTCGAATGGGCGACGCGCGAAGGGTGGAACCCCGGTCTGGGGGATGGCCCCTGTTTTCATGCAGCCGACGGGAAGGGTTTCCTCCTGGGAGAACTCGACGGTGAACCGATAGGCTGCATCTCCGCCGTCGCCTATGAGGATTCATTCGGGTTCCTCGGCTTCTATATCGTAAAGCCGGGGTTCAGAGGGAAGGGATACGGCATGAAGCTCTGGCGCGCCGCGCTGGAGCATCTGGGGGATAGAAATATCGGACTGGATGGCGTCATCGAGCAGGAGGAGAACTACATACGGGACGGGTTCGGGCACGCATATCGCAATGTGCGCTATCGCGGGGTGGGAACGCAGATCCCCGCCGGCGACGCGCCCCATCGCATCGTCCCCCTTTCCGATGTCGATTTCGAGACGGTCAGGGATTACGACAGCGCCCGTTTCCCGACCCCCCGTACCTCGTTCCTGCGCGAGTGGATCGCCCAGCCCGGCGCCCACGCCCTTGCCGCGCTCGACGACGACGGCGCGCTGATCGGTTACGGGATGCTCCGTCCCTGCCATTACGGCTACAAGATCGGTCCCCTCTTCGCCGACGACGCGGAGACCGCCGAGGCGCTCTTCACAACGCTTGCAGGCCGCGCCGGCGACGCCGAGTTCTTCATCGATGTGCCGGACGTCAACGAACCGGGAACCGATATCGTGAAGAAGTACGGGCTGACCCCGGTCTTCGAGACGGCCCGCATGTATTCGAAGGGAGCCCCGCAGGTCGCGCTCGACACGGTCTTCGGAACGACGACGCTGGAACTGGGATAGGACGTTCGATCACAAGGAATATCGAAGAACGAGAGATGGCCGCATCATCGATGCGGCCATCTCTCATAATGTGTTGTTCCGAGACTATCTCAGCGCATATCCTCGTTCAGCCGGAGCCACTCGTTTCCGCTCAGCACCTGCTCGACCAGGTTCATGACCGCCTGGAACGCCGGCGGCGGCGCGGTCTGCCGGATATGACGGAGAAACGACGCCCGCTCCACCGGATCGACGGCAGGGATGGTATATCGCAGCATGAGCATCGTCTCCTGGGGCGAGTTCCCGGCGACGATCGCCGCCGTCATCCGCTGGATATCTTCCGGTGTACAGTGCTCCACGAAATGCGGGGCCTGCTCGACCTCCTCGCGGTTCATATGCTGCAGGTACCCGGAAATAAATCTGTTGATCATCAGATAGAAATCCTCTCCCGCCGCCCGGCGCTCCTCCGGGGAGTCGATCATGTCGATGCGCGCCATCTCTCCCTGAATCTCCTCCAGCTCTCGGTGGACCTCCTCATGCTCGTCGGCGTCGACCTGCGTGATACCCGGTACCTTCGCCTCGATCATCGGGAGCTGATATGTGTCCTCCACATAACCGTGGCGCTCGAGAAAATGGATGACGTCGGCGGTGCGGGCCTTCAGTCTGGCCCATTCTCCCGGATCGGTGTAATCGGTCTTCCCCGCCTCATAAGCGAGATCGAACATGGCCTTGCGCAGCCCTTTATGGACGCGCCCATAAATGTCGGAACGTGAAATAGTCGTCATGGTGTGTTGTGGGTGTACAGTGATGACATCGAGATACGGGGCAAAGATAGCGCACGTTCCGCACGTGATATTTATCGTTGTGTACAGACGCCCGGAAGGGGGCGCCGGAAATGAAACGGGGACGACCGGCGTCCCCGTTTCCCCCGTGTGTTCCGTTACTTCGGCGGAATCTCCTCCGTTCGTTTCGGCTGCGCCTCCGGCGGCTTCGACGTTTCGTCGGGGGATTTTCCGGCGTTCCTGATCTGAATGATCTTGTTGAGAATATCGAACCAGAACGGCGCCCCGAGCGAGACGGCGCATGTGGTCAGCAGAATTCCGATGATCTTCAGCGACCACGCTTCGGCCCCCCGCGGCATCGTGGCGGAGGTCCATCCCAGCGGCAGACCCAGCCCCTCGAGCTCGCCGATGCTCTCCCTGATGCGGGTGCTCGGGCGGTTCGTGCTGTCGGCGGCGGTCGTGTCGGGCGCCTGTGCCGCGTACTGCTTGGCCTGAGCGACTATCGCATCGCGAAGTGCCGGATCGTTGGAGAGCGCCCTGGTGATGGAGATGGTGTCGGCGTTGGCGATCACGCAGATGATCAGCGCCAGAACCAGCGTGACCGTCTGGGCGCTCCTCTTGTACCACCCCGAGACTCTGTCCATGGTGTTGTTGAACCACACCTCGATCTTGTCGTGCAGCGCCCTTATATCCCCGCTTGCGTCATTCAGCAGCACCGTCAGCGTCCGTCGGATATCCTCCGGCATCTTGCTGATCGCCGCGCGCAGATCGGCCTCCGTCCTGGAGGCGCCGGAGGTTGTGGGGAAGACGATATCCATCAGCACCAGCGCGAACGTTCTGGAAGGGATATAGGAGGGATGTTTGCCATCCTTTGAAATGCATTTGATGAGAGGATGATCGTGGAACGCCTTATCCAGATCAGGGTCGTTCAGAAGATGCCTGATCCCCTTTTCGAGCGTGTCGGCGCGGCTGTTCGTCCAGCCGGCGAACATCTCGCTGGCGGCGGTGCATATCAGGCTGAGGAGCAGATAGACGAAGACGAGCCCGAGGCCGATATCGAGTACCTGGAGTCCGAACATGAAATCGTTCCTGAAAGATGAATATGTGTGTCGATATGCGATGTTGCTGTCGGCGGAGGATCAGTTCTCGGTCGGCGCCGTTTCCGGGAGTCCCCACTGAAGATTGAACTTCGGGACGAAGTTCGACTTCCCCTCCGCCTCCGAATTATATCCTACTCCGAACTCCAGCCAGAACGACTGACCCAGGTTCACCTCCCCTCCCAGCGTGAGGAAGCTCGAGCTGGGGAAGGTGGTTCGGGAGGTGTACTGTCCCTGGGCGAAGAACTTCAGTTCATTCCATCCCGCGTAGAGTCTGGCGGAGAGGGAGAGGTTCAGTTCCTTCATCTTCCCGAGCGTATCGCGTCCCAGCAGGGCGTTGGCCCCCACCTGAAGCTGCGCCGATCTGCCGATCCCGAACCCTCCCACCAGCCATCCGCCGACTCCCGTTCCGATGATATCCTCCAGCAGCGAGTCGGCCGATGTGCCGCTCACGGCGAGGGCGAACTCCACGATATTGTTGTTCCAGGCGGTGTCCTTGTAATCCGACCGGGCATCCTCCAGCGCTGCCTCCAGGGTTGCGATGTCGTTCACGTTGGAATATCGCGATACGCTTTCGGTGGGAGGGAGCGACATCGACGGGTCGGCGGCGGCCACGCGATTGATGTTCAGCGCGATATCGCTCAGCCTCCTGATATACTCGGTGTCGCTTCTCGGGTCCGAGTCGTCGTACAGAGTAAATCGTAATCCGAAACTTGCCTGCGTGCTTCCGGTGGTCGCGGAGAGGCGTTGAGTGGCGAGCGAGACACGGATGCTGTTCAGGAACGACGTGCTGTCGTACTCCTTCAGGCTCAGCGAATCCCCCTCGATCAGCATCATGGGGGCGAACTCCGCGGCGAACGATCCGGGGAGCACCCGCCCTCCGAGCAGAAAGTTGGAGACGGCGACGGTCACCTCCCGCAGGTTGCTCGGCTTCATGATGGTGGAGGGATCATCGTCGACGATCTTGAACGCGGGAATATCGGGGATCGAGAAATTGAGACGGGCGTCGGCCGTCGTGGCCTCCTGGGCGGCGGTCCGGACCGGAACATGGAGAGCCGTTGCGACGAGCGCCGCCGTCGTCAGGGCGCGGATGAATCCGGTGCAGATGTGTAGTGATCTCATGAACCGGTCTCCTTACGATTGGTTGACGAGTAGAGCCGCCAGACGGGTGGTGATCGAGCTGCTTCCGATCTCACCCTGATCGGTGATCCTTCCTTTCTCGGTGCCGCCCTGTGTCACGATCAGGTCGATGGCGAACTGGCTGCCGGGCGCCGGGTTCGGAGCGATGACGGTAGCTATGCAGTCGATGATTCTGTTCCGATACTGGGAGTTCGGCGGTTGCAGGTCGACGTTATCCGATATGTCGTCGGTGTTGATTCCCTCCCTCAGCAATGTTCTCTGTGTCCCCTGGCTGTTCCAGAGGTAGAGGGAATAGGCGCCGACGTCGCCGGGCGTGAACTGGACTGTGATCGTCACCGTGGTGTCGTCGGCGGCGATCGGGATCTGCGTGAGCGGCATGAACAGCTCCTCTGCTGATTTGGTGTACGGATGCGACAGGTCGGGGGCTATGGTCTCGGTCGGCTGTGCGACGCGCGCGGGCGGCTGAAATGGTGTCGTGCGCGGAAAGGGTCCGCCGGAAGCGAAACGCTGCATCTTCATCGGCGTCGCCCCGGCCACGAAAGAGTCGCGGCCGGTTCTGGTCGCAACAAGATAGATGAAACTGCGACACAGATGCAATCGCGGGCCCGCGTCCGCTCAACGGATCGACCCGTAAGGAGCGGCTCACTCCATCCGCCTGAACATCTTCCAGTGAGGGATGGAGACTTCCTCGAACCTCTCCCCGATCACTTCATATCCCAGGTCGAGATAGAAGGGGACGGCGGTTTCACGCGCGTTCAGGGAGATGATCCCGTACCCGTGACGGCGGGCGTATTCCTCGGAATATCGTACCAGGTCGCGACCGATCCCGCGGCGCTGCATGCCGGTCGCCACCGCCACCTGACGCATCTTCACCTCGTTCTCCCCGATCCGTGTCAGGATCAGGCAGCCGACCAGTTCTCCATCCTGGTAGCAGGCGGCGTGCAGGTCGTCGCCCTCGGCGCCGAGCTGCTCGGGGGTGAGCGTGATTCCAAGAGGGTTCAGCAGCACCTCGTGGCGGAGCGCAACCGTCTCCTCGTACTCCGGGGTTCCGTGGTCCACGCTTCTGATGATTCTTCCATTGGTCGTCGATTCCATGACGGAAGATAGGAAAGGGGAGGAGGTTATCATTATTACCGTTTCGCGGGAGATCACGTGATGAACCTTTCCTATTTTTCCGCGCGAACATCCCGGCGGCCCCGGCACTCCGGCCCGCCCTCCCGAACCTCCGTGAGCATACGGTCGCGGTTTTCATGATTCAACATTCCCGGCAATGGCGGATATATCAGTCAGCGATCTGACGCCCGAGATCATCGAACGTTACGAGCCGGTCATCGGCCTTGAAGTGCATGCCCAGCTTCTGACACGGACCAAGGCGTTCAGCCGTGCCGCCGTGGAGTCGGGGCCCTCGCCGAACACCAACACCGATCCGGTCGTCCTGGGGCACCCCGGCACGCTTCCGACCGTCAACAGGCGGGTCGTGGAGTTTGCGATCCGGATGGGGCTGGCGACCGACTCCTCCATCCGCCGCCTCAACGGCTTCGCGCGGAAGAACTACTTCTATCCCGATCTGCCGAAGGGATATCAGATATCGCAGTTCGATGATCCGATCTGCTACGACGGCCGGGTGGAGATCGAGCTGGAGGAGGGTTCCTCGAAGAGGATCGGCATCACCCGGATTCACATGGAGGAGGACGCGGGGAAGTCGATCCACGACCTCGACATCGCAAACACCCTGGTCGACCTGAACCGTGCCGGAGCGCCGCTGATCGAGATCGTATCGGAACCGGACATCCGCTCCGCCCGCGAGGCATATCTCTATCTGATGCAGATCAAGGGGATCGTCACCTACCTCGGCATCTGCTCCGGCAATATGGAGGAGGGGGCACTCCGCTGCGACGCCAACATCTCCGTTCGTCCGCGCGGGCGGGAGCAGTTCGGGGTGAAGGCGGAGGTGAAGAACATGAACTCCTTCCGGAACGTCGAGAAGGCGATTGAGTACGAGATACTTCGTCAGATCGCCCTGATCGAGTCGGGGGGGACGGTGGCGCAGGAGACCCGTCTGTGGGATGCCGCCGGCAAGGTCACCCGGTCGATGCGCTCCAAGGAGTTCGCGCACGATTACCGCTACTTCCCCGAGCCCGATCTCGTCCCGGTGATCGTCACCGACGAGATGCTGGAGCAGGTCCGCGGCTCCCTGCCGGAACTCGCGCTTCCGCGCAAGAAGAGGTTCATCGCCGACTACGCTCTGCCGCCGTACGATGCCGCGGTGCTCACGGAGTCCCGCGCGCTTGCCGACTACTTCGAGGCCGTCTGCGCCGCGCTCGCCGCGCCGGGTCCGGAGCGGTTCAAGGGGGTGAGCAATCTGATGATGACGGAGGTTCTCCGGATCCTTTCGGAGCAGAAGATCGATATCGGAGAGTTTCCGGTGGAGCCCGCGCGCCTTGCCGGTCTGGTCGATCTCTTCGCCTCCGACGTGATCTCCTCCAAGAACGTCAAGGATATCTTCGCGGAGATGCTCCTCTCGCCGAAGTCGGCCAAGGAGATCAGCGAGGAGAAGGGATTCGTGCAGGTGAGCGATTTCTCGTTCCTGGAGGAAGCGGTAGCAGCGGTCCTGGCGGCGAACCCGCAGCAGGTGGAGACCTATCGCGGCGGGAAGACCAACCTTTTCGGTTTTTTTGTGGGGGAGACAATGAAACGTACAGGGGGGAAAGCGAATCCAAAGCTTGTTTCCACTATGCTCCGGGAAAAACTGGAGGGGTAGATGGTCGATTCAGTTCACGTTCGAATGATCGTATCATGAGACAACTGGCGTTTGCCTTTCTTGCCGGGCTTATCCTGATCGGCTGCATGGAGCAATCGGGTACGCCTGTCGTGTTCGATCAGGTTCTGGAGTCGACGACCTTCAGGAATCGGCTTCTTTCGCCGGTGATCCTCTTCCGCAACGACGAGGTCCTGGACACGCTCGAAGCCAGGACCGATATCACCTATCCCCTTGGGGCGAAAGGGGTGTTCCGTCATCAATGGAGGATTCTTGCGCCGCCGGGACGGGACAGCCGTCCTGCCGGCATAGAGCCGACGGTCGATCTGAGCGTGCAGTACGCGATCAACGCCGAATATATCATCGACAACGAGTCGGTTCCGGGGAATACGATCTTCACCCCGCGCGTCGCAAACCTCTCGAACCGCGATCTGCGGATCATCGCGAACTACCGGGAGACCGACGAGTTCAGGAGCAGCCTCGTGATCCCGCGGAACACCAACCTCTCGCTGACCCATTCCCCCTACTACTACTGGCACAGCAGCTCGAACATTCTTCTGGAGGATGCCAACGGACCGGGGGGCTATTTCTTCAGCCAGGATACTCTGGACGGGTTCGGGCTCCTGATTCTGGACGACTCCTCGCGCACCTACGAAGGGGCGGGGGCCACGCTGCCGCTCGTCACATACTGAAGCCGGGGCAGACCTGTCGGTTCTCTCCTTCACCATTTCTTCTCGACGGACTATGAAGAGGTTTCTCAAGGCTCTCCCGTTGCTGGCTCTTCTCACGGCATGCCATTCCGGTCTCCTCTTCGCGCAGGGCCCGGACAGGGCCATGACGCGCGACCACGGTGACTGGGACGGTCTGCTCGGCGTCTTCGTCGGGCTTCGCGGAGGGCCGGTGATCTCGAACCCACGGGGGACCTTCCCGAGCATCTTCATCGGTTCCTCGGCGGAGAGCACCGGGGAGATCCGGAGCGAGCAAGCGCGGAGCAGCGTCGGGTCGCGGATCGGGATCGCGGTCATGATCCCGTTCAGCATGCAGCTCGGGCTCTCGACGGAGATCGGCATGATGCGATATATCGCGAACTACGAGGCCGATACCGCCAGGATGGAGACGACGTTCCAGGGGCAGACTCTCCAGTTGCTGGTCGGCCTGCAGGGGAACATCTATTACGACTGGGTCGCCTTCGAGAACGCGGGGCTGCGTAGCATCTACATCGACGGCGGGCTCGATATCACGCTGGCGACGGTCGCCAACAGGATCGAGTCGTCCGGGAGGGTGGAAGGAGGGGCACGCATACCGATGAAGGGAAGCTTCCTGACCAACGAGCCGTTCCGAAACCTGGTGGCGCTCCGCGGAGCGCTGGGGACGAGGTACGCAGTAACCCACAACCTGGAGCTTCAGGCGGAGGTCGGATACGATATCGCCCTCAACCCGATATTCTCCGGAAGCGTCCTCCCCGACAGCGATTTCACCGTCGACCATATCGACATGCTGGTCGGCTTCGGCTTCCGATTCTAGCCGGTTTGCGATTCTGCTGTGCGGGGGCCTCTTTTCCGGAGTCTACCTTCACTGCCGTTGTGATGCCTCCCTCTTCCAGCCCCGAAGGGGCGAACCATGTGTAGCAGCGGCAATCCCTCCATGATCTTAAGCGCCGAAGGTGCGTACCATTCTTCCTTGCTACGAAAAAGAAGGATGGTACGCACCTTCGGCGCTTAGAAGAAAACTTATGGGCGTCTTGCTACAAATCGGTGCCCCCTTTGGGGGCCAATATGAGAAGAGCGTTGATAGACCGGCTGATCATTCCTTCCTCAAAAACCAGGGAGTGCTCTCTTCAGGAATTTACAGGAAGAGGATTGTAAGAGCGGATAGCCTTCCCCCAAAAACCAAGAGCCGTCCCGGAACGAATTCCGGGACGGCTCTTTGCGCATTAGGAGCAACCGAGTTTCAGCTCAATTGTTCTGTGATCCTGCTCTGCCGCTTACGAGCCGGGAACCACGTCGATAACCACCGTGCGGTTGTAGTAGCGGCTCTCCGGGGTCGTGTTCGCGAACGGAGCGCGATAGTCGGTCTCACCGAAGCCGTAGGCGTCGAAGGTCACCGTGCGTCCGAGCGACTGGAGGGCCTCCTGAAGAACCCGCTGTGCGTCGACCGAGCGACCGGTCGAAAGCTCCATGTTGTGATTCTCCTCGCCGATCTTGTCCGTGTGTCCGTGGATGTAGACTGTCGATCCGTTCGGGATGTTCGGGGCTACCTCATTGCGGAGGAAATCCTCGTAGGTCTGAACGGTCTTCGAGTCGTCGTACTCGAAGAGGATCGAGTAGCGCTGACCGGAGACGGCCGGGGCTTCGCGCTTGTAGAGCGTGAAGGGCATTTCCTTCACCACCGTCTTGCCGTCCTGGGTGATCGCCGTCACCTTCGCCGTGTACTGGCCGTTCGAGCGGTCCTGCAGGATCGTCTTGCCGTTGATCCGCTGGATCGGGCCGTAGTACGGGCCGTAGGTGTTCGTGGCTCCCTCACCGTTGATCGTCACCGTCCAGCTTGCGACCGGAACGTCCGTCGTCACATTCATCACCAGGTCGTTGTCGCCCGGCTCTTCCTGCATGCTCCGGATCTCGACGGGGCGGAGGAGCGAGGGGTCGGAAGGATGAACTTCCACACGCATGTTCTCCTCGGCGACCAGCGGCAGATCCTCAGCCGGCGTGGCGCGGGTGCCCGATGCGTTCGGGGCGCGGAGCTGGCCCTTCGTCATGATGCGCGAGGCATCGATGCCGAACGTGGAGACCATGTAGCTCTTCACCGACTCGGCCATGGCAAGGGCGTCGCTCTGGCTCGGGGCGGAGCCGACGAGCGTGATCGTGGTGCCCGGGTTGTCGCGCAGACGATCGGCGTAGATGTTCATCGCGTTGTAGTAGACGCTCATCTGACGCTGCGAGCGGGTGGCGGCTGCGGCATCGCCCGTGCCGGGGATGTCGACCATCGCCTTCTCATCGAACGTGCTGGCCTGGCCGCCGTCCACCTTGATATACTTGCCCGGGACTTCCGTGCTACCCGTGTTGAAGAAGAGGTAGTTGCGGAGCGGGAAGTACTCGTTCAGCATGCGGCTCTCGACGATGCCCGACGGCGGGGTGCGGAGCGAGATGTCCATCACCGGCAGGGCTTCCGTGATCACCACTTCCTCGGCGGCCTTCTCGGGGGCCGAGCCGAACTTCAGCTGAAGGCCGCCGCGAACCGTCACGGTGCTCCAGACGTCGTCCAGGTTGTCCTGGCCCTGGAAGTCGGCCTTCTTCTGGTCGACCATCCAGCTACCCTCGAAGAACGGGGTCAGGTACCACTGCGGGCTGACGCCGCGGCTGTTCAGGTGGATGTCGTAGCTGACACCGCCCCACATGCCGAAGGTGACCGGCTTCACGTTCTGAAGCTCGCCGTCCTCGACGGCAGCGACGCCGTCACCGGAGGCCGGGGTGTAATCGAACTGCTTGCCGACGTTGACGCTCAGCGCGGGACCGACGGTCAGCGCGAAATCCGGAGATGCCAGGTTGACACGGAGGCCGGGCTCGAAGGAGACGTAGGTGAGCCGGGTATCCCACTCACGGCCGTCGTTGGAGAGCGTCGCCCTGCGGTCGTCGTAGCCGGCGCGGAAATGCACGCCGATGATGTCGCCCGTGTTGTATTCGACCAGAAGGCCGCCGTAAGGTCCGATTCCCGTGCCGTCGGAAAGGTCCTGCTGGGTGATCGATCCGCCGCCCGGAACTTCGATCACATTCTGACCACCGACACCGAGGGAGTTGAAATTCATGCCGCCGAAGACGCCGAAGCGAAGCTTTGCACCGTCATAACCGGATATCTGGGTCGTCTGTGCCTGCGCGGCCTGGCCTGCGATAAGCAGAGCGGCAAGGGCGCCTGGCAGCAGTATCGATTGAAAGCGTTTCATTGTTCTATGCTCCTATGGGTTATTTCCTCAGAATCGAAAACTTGACTGCAATGAGGCGCGACCGCTAAACATAAAGGCTTGTGAAATCAAGCGGTCGCGCCGCAACTGGTAACCTGTGTTGTTGAATGCCTCCTCGGAATTTCTATCCGGAAATCCCCGGAGGGGGGGAGCCGTGGACTATTGTCCGACGGCTCCGAACTTCACACCGACTCCGGCATGAATGCTCACCGTGCTCCAGGTGTCGTCGAACGTATCCTGATCGCTCGGGAAATCGGTCTTCTTCTGGTCGACTATATAGCTGGCGCCGATAAACGGCGTGATATACCATTTCGTCTTGTCCGTGTTGCTGTAGCCGAGATTCATATCGTAGGCGATATCGCCGCCGATGCCGAATGCAACGTTGTTCATGTTGTTGAGCGGCTCCCCTTCAAGCGGGCGGGCAAGCTCGTCGTCGGTCGACGGTGTATAATCGTAGTCGGCTGCCAGATTCACGGCAAGCTGCGGTCCGACGGCGACATGGAATCCAGGAGCGATCATATTGAACCGGACCATCGGCTCGATCGTGACATACGTCATCTTCGTCGAGAATGTGCGTCCGTTCTCCCTGTCCTCCAGAACTGCGCTGCGGTCGTCCACGCTGAGCTTGAGCTGGGCGCCCAGAATATCGTTCGAATTATATTCGCCGATTGCGCCGAAATAAAATCCCCAACCGGTGCCGTCGTTGAGATCGGGCTGCGTAAATGCAGGTCCGCCGGGGATATTCGTCAGACGCTGTGCACCGGCGCCGACCATGTTGAAATTGGCGCCGCCGAAAAATCCGAAGCGGATCGGAGCGTTATATGGTGCCTCTTGGGCGTAAGCGTTATATGCGGTTCCCCCTGCGAATATTCCTGCGCACGCAAGGGCTAAAAGCATTCTTGATTTCGCGTTCTTCATGATTCTAGCCTCCTAAGCAGCTAATATGATTCTATTTTTCTTTCTTAATTACGTTCGCCAGTGCGATTTGCCGAGGACGCTTCCACTGTGTCGTTCCGCGTCGTTCGTCATCGTGTCGTCCACTGTTCATCATCTCGTCAGGCGATGGATAAGCCTTCGCAGATTCATCATCGTCCTCGGCTCTAACAACATCGCCTTTTCAGGAAACGTTCCGGATTGTGAGAAAAAATCTCATGGGATTTTTTCTCCAATAAAACAATGTCAAATTCGTGCGGTTTCTCGCGATCGGTCGGGTGATGGAGTCGTGGTCCCGGTGAAGCGGGGGCGTTCGAGCGGGGTGCTCAAAAGGGTCGTTCATCTCTTCCGGCGGTCCCTTCCCGTTCCATCCCTCATGCCAAGGATCACGCGTTCCCCGTCATCTCTGCCGTTCCCGTAGGGGCTGCCGGGCAGAAGCGGATTCCGCATCGAAACACTGGAAGCAGAAACATGTGATGACGGCCGGTTTGTTCCCGTCCGGAAGAGTGCGGCACGCCGGGCCCCGCGCGGCCCTCGGGGAAGCTCACGACGGGGCGCCGGAGCGATCGATCGCGTCCGGAGATCGGGTATCAACTGAAGTGTGGGGAGGTCGAGGGAAGGGAGGGGATGCCGCGACGGGCGCATCCCTTATGCATGGCTCAGGTTCTTGATCATTCTGAGCTGGTTGGCATGGCCGGTGCTGGTGGCGCCGTAGTCGACGTCGTCCATCACTAGGTGGATGATATGGACGCCGAGCCCGCCCCGACGCATCTGCTCGAAGTAGCGCTTCATATCGAGCCGGGGGAGGCTGTTGGGGTTGAAGGTCTTGCCGCGGTCGGTGAGGATGACGATGAAGCTCCGGGCGAACGTGGCGATCTCCAGATCGAAGGTCTCGGCCGGGTTCCCCTCGTAGGAATGCTTGATGATGTTGGTACAGGCCTCGTCGACGGCAAGGGCGAGGTGGAAGGCTGTCTGTGCGTCGAACCCGAACTTCAGGGCCTCGCTTTCCACGACCTCCCGCACGCCGTGCAGCTCCTCGGTCCGGCTTGGGATGATCTGCCGGAATCGAAGAGTGTAGTCCGCATTGGTATCGTACATCGCTTCCAACTATTCGGTCGCCGAGATGTTCTCGATGAATTTCTGCCGCGCCTGCGCCTCGTCGTCGTAGATCTCGTAGAGCATCGGAAACCCGAGCAGATCGAAGACGTTGAAGACCTTCGGGGACATCCCCGCCAGCTTGATATCCCCCTCGTTCCCCCGCACATCCTCGATGAACGCCATGAAGACGCCGAGCCCGGCGCTGGAGATGTAGACGAGGTCCCTGAAGTTCACGATGATGTTGTATGCCTCATCCTTCAGCAGTTCCTGGAACGTCTGTTCAAGCTGGGGCGCAGTATGGGCATCGAGGTAGCCCTCGAGATCGATGATCTGCGCCGGGGGATTCTCCCGTACCGTTATCGCAAACTGACTCATAATGTTTCTATCAGGGAAAATTTCTGTGCAGCGTTATCGCCACCGGAGAATGACGATCGTGCTGTCGTCGGCCGGGGGGGCGCCCTCCGTAAATGTAGAGATTTCGTCGAAGATGGCATCGCGCATCTCCCTGGGAGAGACGTTGCCGGCCCCCGCTCTCGTTGCCGCGTCCCGTAACCGGTCGTATCCGAACTCGTCGGTCGCCGGGTTGGCCGCCTCCGTAAGCCCGTCGCTGAAGAAGACAGCGTAGTCGCCGGGGGCGAACTCCGCCTCCTCCAGCTCCAGATTCGCGTCGAAGAGCTTCGGCGTCGCTATCGCCAGCCCTATCCCGCGCGGCTTGCTGTAGCTCCCCTGACCGTTCCGGACCAGGAGCGTGGGACAGTGGCCGGCGCGCGCTATCCGGAGCACCCGGCGCTCGTCGACGATCTGGGCGCAGGTCATCGTGACGAACCAGCGGTTGTCGATGCTGCCGTAGAGCGCAAGGTTCGCTTTCGTGAGAAACTCCTTCGGAGTTGCGCAGGTCCCGGAGAGCGCCTGGACGATTCCCTTCACCATCCCCATGTAGAGCGCCGCGCTCGCCCCCTTCCCCGATACGTCGGCGATCAGAACGCCGATGGTGTGGTCGCTGAAGGCGATCACATCGTAGTAATCCCCCCCCACCATGCTCGCCGGCTCCGATTCGGCGTGGATCTCATGGAAGATGCTCTCCGGCATGATCTTCGGCAGCAGCCGCTGCTGCAGGTCGCGGGCGATCAGCATCTCCTGCTCCAGTCGCTCCCGCTCGAACGATGTGCGGATCAGCCGCGACTGCTCGATCGCCAGCGCGATCTGGTCGGCCACCGCGTTCAGGATCGTCACATGCTTCCTGTCGAACCCGTCCGCCATCTGCTTCGCCACATAGAGGGTGCCGATCGGACCGTTTTCGGAGCTGAGCGGGACGGCGGCGACCGATCGGAGATATCGGGCTCCCTCCTTCTCCCCCTCGACCGGCCAGCGGGCGCTCTGGATTCCTCCGACGATCTCCACGGCCCGGTGCGCGTGCGCGATCTCTCCGATCGTCCCCCTGTTAAGAACCCGTGTACCCATCAGGAGGTTAGCAATCCGCATCGGAAGCCGGGGGGAGGTGCCGTAGAGGATCTCCCGCGATGTTCCCTCGCGTAGTTCGATCCATGCCGCCTCGCTGTCGGTGACGTCGCAGGCGATGGCGATCGCCGTGTCGGTCAGGGTGCGTATGTCGAGCGATCCGGTGAGGAGCCGCGCGAAGTTCGCCAGCGAGTCGACCTCGATGTTCCGCCGGTCGATGGCGTTGGCCGTGGGAATGGAGAGAAGCGCGTTGAAGAGGGTGACGGCCTGGGTCAGCAGCATCGAAAGCCCGACGGCGAAGGTCAGGGTCGGTATGCCGGGAGCGAACGAATAGAAGGCGAGATGCGACGGGGAGGTGCTGGTGATGCCGAGAAAGAGGGAGGCGGCGATCACACCAAGGAGCGCCAGCCCCACCAGCTTGAACTTCCGTTTCTTCCGCAGATTGACGATCCAGTTCGCGCGGGCGCTCAGGACCAGCCCGATCAGCCCCAGCATCCCGCCGACCCCGTAGGTGATCTCCAGCATCATCTCGATCCCGTCGGCATCCAGAACGTAGGGAATACAGCCGAAGAAGCCGGTCACGACGATCAGGGCCTGCGTATAGAAGCGGGCGAGCTTCGGGACGGAGAGCTTGGAGCGGTAGCGGTAGAGGCGGAGCAGATAGTCCGCCATCAGAGGGGTCCCGACATATCCGAAGAGGCTGAACATCCGGGAGGAGACGAGCCACCAGATCCCGCGGGTCGTCTCCTCGGCGGAGGGGATGATCAGATCCCCGATGCTCAACAGCCCGGCAAGGATGCAGACGAGCGTGGTGAAGCGGACGAAGGTGGTATACGCCTCCTCGTCGCTGTCGAGATCCTCCGGACGGAGGAGCCGGAGCGCCATCGGGATCATACCGGCCAGCGGCGCGAGCGTGCGGATAATGCCGTACCCGGTGGGGTCGGCCGCCTCATCGAGAAAGAGGAGATCCCAGAGGGCGATAAAGAGCCAGGAGAGAACGAGCGTGGTGACGCCCGCCGTCAGCCCGGCGCTCGGGATCTCAACCTTGTATGTCGTAATGCGATCTCCGCTGCTCTGCATGTCGCCGTGCCCCGCCTGTAGGATAGATGAACGGGGAGGCTTCTTCGTGCCGGAGACGCCAATGTTTCGATTCGTACGCACGCCTGTGGGATTACGCGGGAAGGGATGTCGCGGTCGTTACTCGACCGGGTCCAGAACGACGGCGACCGCCTCCATCGAGATGACCTGCCGGGGACCGCTGATCTCCTGTGACGAGTTCATCCCGGTGGTCGACTCCTCGGCGTAGTGGAGCGCGTCCTCCTCCGAGAGCTCCA